>DASQZT010000060.1:0-9799 GCA_035638575.1 Bryobacteraceae bacterium | reverse complement strand
TACCGTGCGCGCATGGATGTGTATGCAACGGGTTGACGATGCCCGCCGGGTAGCGGACCAAGCGGACCTCCATGCCCGTTTCCGGATCCACGATCAGGTTCTTGCGATACAGCGAGCGGCCTATCTTCTCGTTGGGGCGCTTTTCCCAGGGGAGCGCGCTGGTGTCGATGGCCGTGAGTTTGACGTCTGGCATTTCCTGATTATGCCCGGTTGGAGGCAGATGGCGGAATCCCCCTGAAGAGCGAAGCGCCGCCTTTGGAAGAGTGGCCGACGATCCGGCCGGCACGCAGACGATACTCTTCAGGTCGCCTTTACTCATCCGCAAAGCGTTCGTTGGATCCACCTGCACTGCGCGGCGCGTCGGCGCCACACAAGCAAAAATCGCGATCGCGATCAGCAGCACAGTCAAACCCGCAAACGTTTCCGGATCCGTGGTCTTCACCTCCCAAATCTCCGACGAAATGAATCGCGTCAAAGCCGCCGCACCCGCAATCCCCACCGCCACCCCGATCGCGATGACCACCAGCGCCTGGCGGAAGATCAGCTTTAACACATCCCAACCGCCGGCCCCTAGCGCCATCCGGATCCCGATCTCTCGCGTGCGCTGCTCCACCGCGTATGCCATCACACCGTAGATCCCCACCGCGGCGAGCCCCGTTGCGACCGCGGCAAACAGTCCGAGGAGCATCGAGTAATAGCGCGGATACTGTGCCTGGTCGCCCAGATATGAGTCTTCGGTTCGCGGGTCGATCAACGGCTGGTTCCGGTCCACCTCCTCCACCGCCTTTCGCACCGCGGGCAGCGCGCTCATCGGATCGCCGGCCGTGCGCATCAGGAACGTCATTTGCAGATGCAGACCCGTGTACGGCCCGGTGCTGTGCGGCGCCGCCTGCACGAACGGGATGAAGATCGCGGGGTCCTGCTTCGTTTGCGGATGGCTGGCGGGAATGTCGCGCGCCACCGCAACGATTTCGCGAAACTGATCCTCCTCCGACAAATCGACACGAATCCGCTTGCCGATGGGGTCCTCGTTCGGAAAGAACCGCCGCGCCAGGGTCTCGTTGACGATCGCCACCCACGGCGCATGGACCGTATCGCGATCCGTGAAATCGCGGCCGTGCAACAGGCGGATTTTCATGGTGTTGAAAAAATTCGGCGTCACGGGAAAGAAGTCGGCCGCAAACTCGTCGGGGTTGGCCACATCGCGGCCCTGGATCGTGAACGCCATCGGATTGTTGCCGGTAAGCGGCGGATACACGCTACCGCCCACGGAGCCTGAGCCCGGCACGGTTTCGAGGCGCTCGAACACGCGGGTGATCGCTTCGCGCGGCACGTCGCTTAACTCCCAGATCGGCCGGCCGTGATAGGCGCCGACCGGCTTGCCAAACCGCTTTTCCGGGAAGCGGTAGCGGAACGTGAGCAGACCGTGCGGGTCGCAGCCGAGATCGGCGTTTTGCAATTGAAGGAAGCTGCGAATCAGCAGTCCCGATCCGATCGACAGCATCAGGGCCAGCGCAAGCTGCCCCGCCACCAGAACCGCGCGCAACCGGTGCCGCGCCCCGCCCACGGTTCCTCCGCGGGTGGCCGCCTTGAGCGATTCGACGAACGCCGACTTCGATCCCTGGGCCGCCGGAATCAGACCGAAAATCAAACCGGTCAAAAGGGAAATGGCGGCGCTGAAGAGGAGCACCTGACCATCGATGCGGATGGCGTGCAGCATGGGTAGCCACGTGGGAGCCATAGCCACCAGCACCCTCACGATGCCCCACGCGAACCAGACTCCCAGGACGCCGCCCAAGATCGAGAGCAGCAGGCTCTCCGTGAGGAACTGGCGGAAAATGCGGCCGCGGCCCGCGCCGAGCGCCGCGCGGATCGCAACCTCCGTCTGCCGCGACGACGCACGAGCCATCAACAGCGCTGCCGCGTTCGCGCAGGCGATCAACAGCACGAATCCCACCGCGCCCTGCAACAGGAGCAGCGGCCGTCCGATGAATCCGAATATTCCATCGCGCAAGGTCTGCATTCGAACAGTCCACGGCTTACCCTGGTCCGTCTCGCGGGAGGGAAACTGCCTGGCAAGCTGCGCTGCGATGGCATCCATCTCGCTCTGGGCTTGTTTCATGGTGACACCGGGCTTGAGCCTGGCGACGGTCGTAAGAAAACGGGCGGACCCGCGAAGTTGAAAATGATTCAACGCGAGCGGCGCCACATAGTCGCCGTTTTCGTCGGTGATGCGAAAGTCCAGCGCCATCACGCCGATGACGGTGGTGTTCTCCCCGTTCACCAGCACTTTCCGGTTCAGGATGTCTTGCGCGCCGCCGAAGCGCCGCATCCAAAGACGCTGGCTGATGAGGATGACCGGAGCCGGATGATCCACTTCATCCTCGGATTCGGTGAACAGACGCCCCATCAGAGGCTGCGCGCCGAGAGCTTGCAGGAGCCCGGGAGTCACACTCTCGCCTTGCACGCGTTCCGCGGGCACTCCGTTCTCCTCCGCGCCGAAATCCACGGCGTTGTTGAAGAGAGCGCCGATGGCTTCGAACGAGTGCGCCTGCTCCTTCCAGGCAAACAGGTCGGGAACCGAGACGCCGTTCGGCTGGTCCGGATGCCCGGGAGGGATGCTGAACAAAGTGACCAACCGGCCCGGATTCGGAAATGGCAGCGATCGCAAAAGGATGGCGTTCATGAGTGTGAAAATGGCGGTATTCAGGCCGATTCCCACAGCTAGTGAGAGAGCGATCACCAAGGTGAACAGCGGCTTCCTGGCGAGAATGCGGAGGCCATAGACGAGATCCTGCCATAAGGTGCTCAAGGTAGTTCCCCCCTGGATTGGTTGGACGCAGCGAACGGGAATTGGTCTTAAGCCGCATTGTTCTGAATGCCTTTTGGTGATGCCGTACCGTTGATCGTCTCAATCGGTGACGCGACCGCGAAAACCGTGACAATCGCCGTACGGCCGGGATCGTAGCAGGATGGGTTCGACATGGTGGCCCGGTGCTTGAGTCGTCTAAACTAGGGAGTGTCCGCCTTTCCTTTCCGAGATCTCATTTACGGAGAAGGCCACCCGCTACATTACACCTGCCAAGCGAAGCCTCTGCGGCATAGTTGTGTCTTCTGAAGTCGCTTCCTGCGGGCGAGAGCCATAAGAAAAGTTTAGACGCGGGGACAAGGGAAATGCCCAACGGAGTGGAAATCAGAACTGAATCGCGATGTGGCGGTCCAGGCGGTGATGCCGGTTTCTGGTTCCGAAGTCTTACTTTTCGCTCTTTTGGGCTGCCTTCCCCCGGCGAGAGCCGTCGGAGTACTGAAAGCGGGCGGCCATGTCGATGTAAGCCGTTCCCCATTTCTGAAGCCGGCTGACCAGTTCCGGACTTACGCCGGCCGCCCGGAACAACGGAGCGGCTTCCCATGCTTTGCCGCCGGCGATCCCTCCGAGACTCGCCGGCACAGCGTAGCCTTCCTCGGACAAGCCGGGCGTAAAGAATTGCCCCAGAGAATACTGCTGGTTCTTGTCCAGCCAGGCCGCAAGCAGCGATTCGGTAATGACCCGCCTCACGTTGCTGGGCAGCGGTTGGAAAATCGGCGCCCACACCTCACTGACCATGATGGTGGGATCGACGTTTTGTCTGGGGCGCCACCCTTGCGCGCGGTCTCCCGGTCCAATTCGTGGATCGGTGGACTGCATCGCCTTGATCACCCCCACCAGCAGGCGCGACGGTTCCGGCATCCGGGTTTCCCGATACAGGTCCAGGAACCTGCCTATCACGTAGACCCAGTCGACCGGCGTGCGGTCGCGGTGGCGGTGGTTGCCGCTGTTCAGGATTACCTGCAATTCATACCAGGACGCGTCGAAGTACTCGTTGGTCAGGCCACTGCCGCCCATTCCAGACGGGCCGTCGGGGATGTTGACCGCGGCCGGAGCGGTCGCCGCGGGAATCGTGTTGAACCAGGTGCGAGGCTCCCCATCCGGCCCAAAGAGTTCGCGCCCGCGCGCTTCCAGGCCAAACTCCTGCGTCATCTCCCACGTCTTGACGAGTTGCCAGAGCTGAGTGGAATAAGCTTTGACGCCCAAATCGCGCGTCCAGTTCACGTTCTTGCCCTCTACGAACGGTTTCAGGAATGCGCGCCGCGCGTCGCGCCACTTGTCGAAATAGGTGACAATCCGGCCGGACGAAATCGATGCGGCAAGGTCCGGCGACGCCAGAAGATTCCGCAGAGAGGGTTTCGATGCGCCGGAAGGCGCTTTCGCGCCGGCCGAATCGGGGCCGGCGGACGCGTACCATGCGGAGACGTCGCTTCTCTCAAAAGCCGGACCCCACGCGTCCACGGGATGCACCTGGGGCAGCCAGTGGCTCCAGTCCGGCAGTTGGAAGGAGATGGGGATCTCGCGTACATTCAGGTTTCCATCGGGGCGGAAGGGCTCGCGCGTGATTCGCGGTACGATCGAACTCCAGTCGATTGCCTTTCCGAAAGCGGCCTGGGGCGGCCGCATGGCGGGCTCCAGGTTGGCGCCAAGGATGAAGGGAAGCGTGCGGCTATCGTCGTCGAGCACCCATGCCAACCCTGCCCCGGCTGCCCAGTTGGCAACCGGCTGACCATCCAATCCGGGCCCGGGCTGATAAGGGGGATTCCACGGACGACCTGGGCTGGGTACCGGCAGCGTGCGGATGTAGCTTGCGATCTGTTGGCCCTGCAGTTCGGAGAGGCCATGAAAGCGGGACCTGGCGATTATGGACGCGTTGGAGAAGCAGAAGTATTTGAGATCCCGGCCATCATGGGCGTGGCAGTCCGCACAGCGGGCGTGTATCAGGGGTGAGGTCTTAAAGCCGCCTGCGGTAAGCGGTGCGTTTTCCCAAAGCTCCTTTCCGGCGCGTATCGAATCGGAATCCTGCAGCGGCGGCGCCCAGGTATCAGGATCTTCCTGGACAAATGAACCGGGCGCCAGCACGGTGCTCGAATCGCCGGCAAGAAAATTGAAGGACAGGACTCGAAAGCCGCTCACGACCCCATCGGAATGATTGAAACGGAACCGAATGGTGTTGGCGCCGTCAACCACGGCGTTCGATGGGAGGGAAAGAGTGATTTTGAGCGTCGAGAATGCACCGCCGATTCCGCCATAGCTCTTGCCCGGCTCGGCGACGGCAACGGTACCGTTATTCAGAGACAGCCAGCCGCCCGAGTTCACCTGCACGCTCACCATATCGGGATAGGCCAGCCCATGGACCTGCATCCAGAGCGACCGGATTTCGCGTGCGCGCCGAGCCGGTACTTCGACGGTGACACTCGCGGTTGTGTCGTTCTCACCCACAACCTCAATCGGAAGGGGCACGACCGCTTGGGCCATTGCGGTGTTCGTCCCGTGCCACAAGAAAACGGCGGCCGCGAGAGCGCCGGCAAAACACGCAAGCTCCGTACTGGGCTTGCGAGTGAACGACGCTCGATTGAGGCTGCCGTTGCTTCTATCCGGGATTCTCATTTGCCCTTCCGTGGCAGTATACACCTACCGCTCATCGCGCTGGAGGAGATCGGGTGTGCGGCGTGCGCGGGAGTGTGCGGGGGTGTGCGAGATCGGCTCAATGGTCAGGAGGCCGCCATCCAAGGAACGACGACCGGGCTCGACGTCCATCAGATACGGCGTTCGGGCAAACAGGTCCTGCCCGAGTTCGTGTGTGCCAGTGCCACGAGTCGGTTGTGACGGTTGCGGGTACGACAGCGTAGTCTTCCATAGCGATCCGGGACGGCGGTCGACCGGAGCGACATCCGAGCTGTGTCCGAGTGGTCGACCACACGCCCCCTGGTCAGGAAAGTAAACACTACGGCGTCAGGGAGGATGTATCCGCCGTGGCCAATGTCAGCAACGGGCGTGATACGGCAATGTGGAACGTCTTTGTGCACGTTCATCAATCAGGCATAGCCGGAAAAGGATGGCGGTTCTTACCGCTACCCCTCCACGGCCTTTACAAACTCCGCCGCCGTCGTCACCTCTCCACGAAGTGGAAACAGCCGCTCTATGAGGACCCGGTGCAGTTCTGCATCGGTATCCGCGCAGCAGTCCGCAATCACCACCGCCCGGTAATCGGTGTCGGCCGCCTCCAGCAACGTGGACAGCACTACGCCGCTGGTCGCAATCCCGAACAGCACGAGCGTGTCGATCTCCTTCGCGCGCAGAATCATCTGAAGGTCGCTTCCCGGAAATGCGCTGATGCGATGTTTAGACACCACGATGTCGTCCGTCTCGGGACCCAGCCTGGGATGGATAGCGCCCGAGGCGCCTCGAACAATTTCTGGCGCTGCGGTGACGATTTGATCGACGCAAAGAGCCTGTTCCGCATGGTCACTTCCGGCAAGCCCGGCCGGAACCCGACCTTCACGTGGATCACGGCCATGCCGGCCTTGCGTGCCCCCTGTAGCACACTCGAGCATCGCTCCAGGAACGATTCCTGCGGTTTCGCATAGATGGAAACTACGCCGGCCTGGCAGTCCATTCCGAGCAGAGCCGTATGAGCTGGATAGAAGGAAAGCGCATTTGCCATAGCGTTAGTCTATCGCGGACCAGGTCATTGATAATGCCCAGATCCCGGACTCGGACTTGCTGGCGACCAGATGGCCGCATTGTCGCCGACTCGTACTTTGGCCGGCCGGCGGTCCCGAATACGGTCTCTGGGCGGTAGATCCTCCCTGGTCGCGCAGCGTTATGCGGCATGAGCGGCATTGGAATTGAGCACCACGGTTTCCGGTCGAAACGCGTCGGCCACCCCTTTTTCGCGCGCCCTATTCCTGATACTATCGGCCGTCGTGACATCGATGACTCGCAAATTCTCCCAATTCCTCCTTGGCCTTCAGGTCCTGACGATGGCCGCCTGGCTCGCTTCTCTTCCCTCGGCACCGCTTAGTGCCGCACCGCAGGCGAAGACTGCACCGCGGGCCGAAATCACGGCCGCGCTGCCCGTCATTCCCCCGGCTAGATTCAACTTCGCCGATTATGGCGCCATCGGGGACGGCAAAACTCTGAACACTGCCGCGTTCCAGACGGCCGTGGCGGCCATCGAAAAGGCGGGGGGCGGCCATCTCATCGTGCCCTCCGGCATTTACAAGACCCTCCCTTTCACTCTCACCAGCCACATGGATCTCCATCTCGACCCCGGCGCGATCATCAAGGCTCCCGACACCTTTGAAGAGTACGGTATCCCCGATCCGAACAAAGCGCCGCCCACTCCGCCGGGCCGAGGCCGCGGCGCCATGGGTCGCCCGGCGCCTCTGATTTCCTGCGCTTCGGGCACTACCGATGTCGCCATAACGGGCTCGGGCACCATCGATGGATCGGGCGCCATGTTCTGGCTGTGGGCCAGCAAAGCAGCTCTCCGCTACGCACCCGGGCGCGGCACGGTTCCCCGTCCCATGCTCGTCGTTCTGGCTGGCGTCAAACGCCTGCACGTCGACGGCATCACGCTCACCAATTCTCCGTCCTTTCACCTCGCTCCCAGCGGCGAGGACATCACCCTGGAAAATCTCCGCATCGTCGCGCCGAGCGACTCTCCCAATACCGACGCTATCGACCCCGGCGGCCAGCGCATCGTCATCCGCAAGTGCGAGCTCGACATCGGCGACGACAACGTGGCGCTCAAAAACGGCGGCCACGACATCCTCATTGAGGACCTCACCTGCCTCCACGGCCACGGCATCTCCATCGGCAGCGGGACGCGCGATGGCTTCAGTCATGTCATCGTCCGCCGCTGCACCTTTGACGGTACCGACAATGGCCTGCGCATTAAGTCCTATCGCGGCGGTGGCGGCGAAGTCCACGATATCCGCTATTCCGACATCGTGATGAAGTACGTCCGGCGCCCCTTCGATATCAACATGCTCTATAACGGCAACGCCGGCCTCCCCACCGACGTCGGCCCGCGCAAGGCCGAGCCCGGCCAGACCGAGTACATTCCAAACTTCCACGACATCCACGTCACCAACCTCACCGTAACCGGTTCCCCTGTTCACCGTCTTTCCGCCGTGATCGACGTCGACGGATATTGACTGACAAATCAATGCATGAAAGTCCGCGATTCGGACCCAGATAACCCTGCGAAAGGAGCTTTCTAACCATGCGATCCGACATTGTTCCTGGTGCGCTCTTCCCCGATTACGAACTAACAGATCACACTACCAAGCGCCGCAAGCTTTCGGAACTGCAGGCTCAGCACCCGATGGTTCTGGTGCTCAGCCGCGGAGGATATTGTCCGAAAGACCGCCGGCAAGCTGAACTCCTGGTTCACTTCCACCGCGAGATGGAAGTAGGATACTGTCGTCTGGTCACGATCAGCACCGACAACATCACTCTAACCAACGAGTACCGCTCCGGCGTCGGCGCCCACTGGACGTTCCTATCTGATGCCGGAAGAGTCGTTCAGAAGGACCTCGACATCGCCGAATACACGGATCCCGATCACAATCCGATGATTCCCCATGTCATCGTTCTGGAACCGGGCCTCATCGTTCATAAAATCTACAACGGCTATTGGTTCTTCGGCCGTCCGACGCTTGAGGATCTCCGCCAGGACCTCCGTGCAGTCACCCGAAAGTGCCGGCCTGACTGGGACATCACGACACCGGAACTCAAAGCAGCATGGCAGCAAGGCCGCAAGGAACTGTTCTATCCGTACGGCAAAACGTACATCCAAACTCTTGGTGAACAGGACTAGGAGCGGTGCAACGAACCGTCTTCCTGCGGCAAATGTCGAGGGAATCGTGAACTCCGTTTGAACGCCGTTGAGTCCAGCTACATCGGCCAGCGTTCCACATCCTGTACGGATGCCGCGTGACTCGCCCGGGATGGTCAACAAATTCAGGACCACACGTTTTAACGATTTCAACTTTCCGGAATGCGCAGCGATGTCTTCCCTACGGGCTGCTAACCCTCACCACTAAGATTCGTCCAAGCGCCCGCGAGTCCCGATCTGGGAAGCTCTGGGCGCATCACGCGCCAGTCGGAAAAAACCACCGCGTCTCAGCGATTCCGGTCATGAAAAATGGCGCCGCGGTCAGCCAGTTCCGGATGGAGGCAAATTGCGCTGCGCGTCCAAGCGTCTTACACTGCGCTTTGTGAAGACTCGGTTTATATGGCAGTTCCTTCTTCTTGCGGGGCTCTCGCTTTCCATCGGTTGGGGCATTCGGGGCCAGTTCGATCCGCCAGCAACCCGACCGGCATACGTTCCAGCCGTTCAGCCATCTCATCGGGTTGCTGATGGACAATTGCGGGCCGCCGGGCTTGATCCCCAGCCTGCACGCCTCCTCCACGGCTTTGACGGTGGATCGCCGAAGTAGATTGTCACGAATCCTCGTCCATCTATTGCGAGGGGGCGTTTACGGCAGGCCACACGCTGCTCGTTCCCTGGCTTTCGGTGCCACCAACCTCGAAACGCGCGCCGATCTAACGCCTAATCGGCCGGAGGATGGCTCACCGACGTTCGATACTGGGCGCTTCCTCGGGTGCATCAGCGTCATTTTCGGAGCCTACGCCTTCGGGCAAACTGTCGTCGGATACCCATACCCATGCTTGGACATAGGCACCCTGGTCCGAGCCTCGACTGACAACGGCGCCATCATCAATCTCGATTTCGCCATCCCTCATATAATCGGCTTGTGCCTGTTCGATATACTCTTCATGTATTTGTTTACCAGCCTGAGAGACCTCTGAAATCGCCCGCCTGAAAGATTTCGCTGGACAAATGATGCGGTTTAGGCTACCGTATGGTTGGATGAAACCGATTGTCCGGCCCACCGCCGAAGAGCCCAGGGAGAGTAT
>DASQZT010000059.1:0-118443 GCA_035638575.1 Bryobacteraceae bacterium | reverse complement strand
CCCGCCGCGCCCACCGCGCCCACGCCCCCGGCCCCCGCCCGGCGGTGCGACTGCTAACTGAATGACGTGAACTTCGTCTTAATTTTTGAGAGATCGCATGAACATTCGCGATCCTTTTGGCGTCTAACCAATCGAACGGGGGGGCATGAGCGAAGGAATCCGCCGGCCAACACCGCTGACCCAGATCATCGGCGAGGTGGAACACCCGCTGCCCGCGGCGTGGCGGGAATTTATCCGCTTCTGCCGCGATTTGAGGCACGGTGAAATCGAACGGTTGAGCATCCAGGATGGGCTGCCCGTCCTGGCGGAGGTTACCACAAGGAAGATCAAGTTTAATCGCGACCGCTGACGGCTTTTGAAATTGCCGGCGCGGGCGGCTGACCGAAACACTTGGAGGCCGCCGCCAGGGAACCAGTCCCTGGCGGCGGCCTCTTTTGCTTTCTGGAGGGGCTCATGAGACTCGGAGTGGTGTTCGTGTGCGCGGTGGTCGCGGCATGCGGACAGGAAGATCCATGGCGGCGCCTGATCGACCGGGGCAACGCCCTGGAAGCTAAGGGAGAATACGCCGAAGCGGTCACCGTCTTCCAGGAGGCGCTCAAAGTAACGGAAGGGCCCAAGGATGCGCGCCTTCCCCGCAGTTTGAACCTGCTGGCTTCCACATACGACGAAGCGGGCCGGCCGCTGGAAGGCGAGAAGATCTACCGGCGGGCGATGGCGATCCTGGAAACCAGCGGCCGCAAGGAAACCGGCGACTATGCGACTCTTTTGGCCAACCTGGCGGCGAACTACGGGGATCGCGGGCAGCCGGCCGAGAGCGAGGCGCTGCTGCGCAAGTCGATTGCGGTCTACGATCGGACCGTTTCCCCGGACGACCCGAGGCCTCGACACGCGCGCAACAGCCTCGCGGTCCTGATGCTTGGCAGCCAACGCTACCAGGAGGCGGAGCGCCTGCTCGACCAGTTGCTCGACGCTTGCCGAAAGCATCCCGAGCCCGGAAGCGTGCTCGAAGCGGTGGTCCTCGACAACCTGGGCGTGTTGCGCCGTCACCAGGGCCGGCTGGAAGAGTCCGTCCGGCTGATCGAACAGTCGCTCGGGATCTTCGAAGGCACCCTCGGCCCTCAGCACCCGCTGCTGCTTTTCCCGCTCAACAATCTCGCGACGGCTTATGCCAAGGCGGGCCGCCGGGACGAAGCGGAGCGCCTCTTTCAACGCGAGCTGACGATCGCCGCGGCCCGCCTGGGCGCCGGGCATCCGACGTATGGCACCCTGCTGCTGAACTACTCCGAGTACCTGCGATTCGTGGGGCGGAAGAAGGAAGCCAAAACGATCGAAGCGCAGGCCCGCGCGGTGCTTCGAGACAGCCAGGTCAGCAACGGCGGCGGAATGACGATCGATGTGTCGGCTTTCCGCTGAGGGTTGTGGACTACTGCTCCGCCGTGCCCGGCGGCGCCGTCACCTGCACCTTCGCGGCCGGGCTCGAGACGCCGCCGATAGTCACCACTACTGGCTGCGTTCCCACCGGAAGCGAAGGTGGCGCCACGAAGTTGATCTGGGTGATGCCGAGTTTCCCCGGCGCCAGGCCCACGTACTGCACCAGCGCCGGCACTCCGCCCACCGTCACGGTCACCGGCAACTGGGGCTTCGGCAGGATAGCGGCGGGGCCGGTCGCGTAGAAGGCGGTCCAGCGCTCCGGCGAAACCTCTCCGGCGCCCGTCACGTACAGCGTCCCGATCCCGCCCTGGGGCGCACTGGCGTTGGGTGACAGGATTCCCTTGTCGTCCGTGAAGATGCCGGGCGCGGAGGGCGCAATTTGAAACTGCCACCCCGCAATCTGCCCGTTGTTGTCGATTCCCAGCACCGCCGGACCGGCGCCCGCTTCGTAGGGAATCTGGATGTTCAGTTGGCCGGGCGAAACATAGATCAGGGGCGCGGGCAGCCCGTTGACCGTGGCCCGCACGCCGGCAATCGAGAACGGCGCCGGGTTGGTGGAGACTTGCTCGGTGACATTGGCCAACTGCGAGCCGAACACCGCGAGAAGCATGCCCGGGCTGGCGGCGGCCTGGTACGACGCGGAGTTGGCGGCGCCGCTGATGAGGGTGCCGGACGCGCTGCCGCCCAGCACGAACATCACCGGCACGTTGATGGATTGCGGAACGGCATTGGCGGATTGAATGACGATGGTGGCGTGGTAAACGCCGGGTTCGAATCCCGCGCCGGACGCGGTCAACTGGATCTGGCCCGGCCCCGTCCCGGCAAACTGCGAGGCGGTGAGCCAGGCGGTGGTGCGGTTGGTGGGGAAGATGGTCGCCGTCCACGGCTGCGTCTTGTCGGAAATGTTCACCGCCAGGGCGGCTTGCGCGGGTTTGCCCGCGTCCGGCGCGGCGAGAGTGATGGCGGCCGGGGCGGCGGAAACCTTCGCCGGACCGGCGGGCGGGCCGGTGAACGAGACGGACACCTGCTGGAAGGTGCCGGTCGAATTGAAAACCGCGATGAGATCGGTCGCGGGTGGCGTGATTCCGGAGAAACACAATGTGCCTTGCAGGGAGGACCAGGCGTCCAGCCGTTCCGTGCCGAAAATGGCGGGAATCTGGCTCGACAGATCCACGCTCCCCACCACCAGCGCGTCCACCGTGGTCAGGTAGCCGCCCAAATCGTCGATGTTGAGTTGAACCGCCCATTGGCAGGAAACATCGGCGGCGGTGTTCTGCGACACGATCAGCGGCGTGACCGTGAAATCGAAATCTCCCAGGTACGGATAAGTCCCGGCGTAATTCACCGGGATGCTGCGGGACCAGGCCTGGCCCGCGGAGTCCACGCCGGTGAAGCCGTAGATGCGCGTGGACGGAGTGGCGAGATTGCGCAAGACGAAGGTGGTGCTCACGGTGGCGCTGGGCGGGATATCGGGCGACGGGAAATATGGCGCGAGCGGCTGTGCCTGGCCGTCGATGGTGAAGCCGGTGATCATGGCGGGAACGCCCGCCGCTTCGCGCAACGTCAGGGTGGTCTGCCAGGCCGGACCCTGGGCGTCCGGCGGCGGGTTGGGCCAAACCGTGTCGGGTCCCGTGGCCACGATGGCCGCCGCACCGGTGGGCGGAACGATCTGCACGCTCTTGGTGGCGCCGCCGCTGCTGAACGCGGCATCGCCCGAGTAAACCGCGGACAGGACGATCGTCCCCGGGCCGAAACGATATGCGGGGAAGAACAGGTCGGCAACCTGCTGGCCGTCGCGCGTGATGAGCGGCGCCGAGCCGAGCGGGATGGTGCCCACGGCGAAATCCACCGTGCCCGTCGGCGTGCCGCCGGATGTGGAGAGAATCGCGGTGGCCCCGATGGTGTCGTTCACCGTCACCCGTAGGGAGTCGACAAACAGGTTGATGCTTACGCCCTCGGTTTTGGTGTTCCACTGGGTCACCAGGGCGTTGGCGTCCACCGATCCCAGGCCGGTGGCCATGTCGTATGCCGGCCCGGTGGGATAGCCGTAGGATCCGCTGAGGCAGTCGGGGCTGCCCTGCGAGCAGTTCACGATGTTGTTGCCCGAAGTAATGTCGTGGAAGACGGAAGGGGCGCTCTGCGCCAGCCGGTACAACTGCGGATTGATGTTCCCCAGGCCCGGCTGCTTCTGGAATCCTTTGCTCACCTGGTAGTGATTGAGCAGCGCGATGATGCCGGCCATGGAAGGCGCCGAAGCCGAGGTCCCGCCGACCGCACCATTGCCGCCCTGATAGGTGACGTAGTAGGCATCGTGCAGAGCGGCGCTCAGAGCCACATCGGGGACGTGGCGCACGCCGTCAGTGGGGACGCCGGAACCCGTCTGCCACGCGGGCTGGGGATAGTAGAGGCTCGCGCCGCCCCCGCCGGAGACCAGTCCCAAGGAGACCGACGATTCGTTCCAGGCCGCTTCCGGAATGTAGGAGAGGGCTGAACCGAAATTGGCGTCGTTGGTGGTAGCCCAATAAGTGCCGCTGCCCTCTACGAACTCGGTGCCGCCGACCCCGGTGACCTCGGGCATGACGGCGGGGAAGGTGACCGTCTTGCCGAGCGTGGCGAAGGGCGCCGAGGCCTGCTGGTCGCATCCCGCCGCGCCCGAATCGCCCGAGGCGCTCAGGATGGTGATTCCCTGGGCATTCCCCTGCTGCGCGATGGAACGGTAGTAAGGCGCGGAATCGTCGATCTCGCAATCGCCGTAGCTGATGGTGATGACCGGCGCGATGTTCAGGTTGATCGCCGCGATGGTGGCGGCGAAGGGGTCCTGCCCGTAGACGTAATAGATGGCCGCCTTCGGCGCCACTGCGCCGGCCCATTCCAGGTCGAGGTTGCCCTCCAGTTGCGCTCCGTTGAAGCCCGGATCGACACCGCTGTAGGGGATGAACTGCGGGTCGTTGGCGGGCAGGTTGTAGCGCGTGCGGAAGGCGCGCAGATCGCTGAGCAGCACGGAGGATGCGCCCACCACGGCGATGCGCTGGCCGGTGCCGTCGATGCCGGCCTGATACAAGGGCGCCAGGTTGTAAATGGTGGCGAAGTCTTCGGGGACCAGGTAGTGCGACGAGCCGGAATCGTAGGCGGGAATCGCGCCGGACGCGAGGCCGGCCGGCATGGCGTAAGACTTCAGGTGGAAGTCGTCGAGGCCGATGAAACCGCCCACCACGTCCGCCAGGGCGTCGGGCACCGAGGCTTCGCTCACGTTGGCGTAGTGGGTTTCGCCCGCCACGCGGAATCGGTGGATGGCCGTGTGGAGGGACTTCGCCACCTGCGCCGCGGCGCCGCTGAACGCCACCCAGTTGCGCCCGCGCCCGAGTTCCTTCACCTCGAAGCCTTCGGAGTGGAGCCACTGGACGACCTTGGAGCGATCCCCGGGGCTCAGACCGAAGCGGTTGCCGAACTCTTCCGGGGTGAGCCACTGATGGAACAGCGGCGAAGAAGGATTCTGCTGGCTGGCGAGCAAGCTGTCTAGCTCGGCCTGCTGCCCGGAGGACGGCTGGAACAGGACCATCATATACTCCATGGGCATGGCCGGGTCCACCGCGCCCTGGTCGAACCGGGCCTGTGCCAGGTGGTGGAGGCTGCCCCTGACGGCGCGCATCTGGCGGCCATCCACAGGCCGCGTGATGCGGTCCGGCGGAGCCGCCGCGGCGGCGCAGGCGAAGGCGAGCAACACCGGAATGCCGAGGGAAGGAATAGGAGCGCGTAACATAGGATTAACGCTTAACGAAGTGCGCGGGCCGAGTCAAGGCGCGAAGTGGCGGCGCGCGCGGCAGTCAGGATCGGCAGTAGACCTTCCTCAGGCGGGCTTCGGCCTACCCGGGCGCTTGATGCGGGGACGCACGTAATGGAACCGAATCAGATAGATGTTCTCGCCTTTGCCGTGCTTCGCGACCTTGAGCAGATCGATGACACCCAGGAAACCCGACTCGCGCGCCAACTCGGGTGTGATATCCGGAAAGCCGATCGGCTTGATCGAATCCACCTCGATCTCACCTTCCTCCATACCGTACCGGGCGCCCACTTTGACGTGGAGACGCTTCCAGATGCGGACACTGCAAGTGATTTTTCCAAGGCGAACTCCCTCGCGAAGACGCTTGGTGAACACCATAAGGAGAGTTTATCCCGGTGGAACTCTTCCGCGCCCCTCGTTCCCCGCGCCTCGCACAGCGTCGCGATCGGCTTGACCCCACGACCGGAAACGAATCGGACGGCGAGACCCAATTGAACGTATCCGCCAACTGGCGCGCGGAAGTGTGGAAATGACCGGACGCGGGCCAGGGGAGACTACCGTGCCGCATTCGGCGCGGATGCAAGAACGCCTTCCAGCTCGGGGCCGCCGAGCACCTGCTCGCCGCCCGCGTCCAGGAAAGCCGCATGGATTTCCAGCCGGCGGCGTTCCGCCCTTTGCGCCAGATCCCGGAAGCCGGGCGCCCCGCGGAGCGACTGGAGCCACGGATCGCGAGCCAGGGACGACGCGCACAGAAAGCCGCCATCGATCACCTTATGGAGAGTCGCGATGGCCCGCTCCCGCTGGTTGATACGCGCCAGGTGGCGGGCGAAGTAGAAAAGGGATTCCGGATCCGTGCGGGTCGGGGTCTCCAGCTCCGGGATGGCCTTCAGGCATTCCGCGAAGTCGCCCTCCAGATAAGCCCGCAGGGACTGCATGATGCCCCCGACCACGGAGGTAACACTGGCAGCCGCCTCGCGCTGGCGCAGCAGGGTCAGCGCTTCCTCGTTACGGTCCAACGCGGCCAGCGCGGCGGCGTCCAGGTAGTAGCCCGCCTTGGTGTCGTAGAACGCGAGCGTCTTCCGATACTCTCCCAACAGAAAGTACGTGTGCTCGGCGCTGGTCACGACGTGCGGATCGAGCCGCCGCGCGCACTCGTGGGCGGCGATGGAAGCCTCCAGTTCGCCGGAATAGCGGCAGGCCTGGACCAGGCCGGCGAACAGGTCCGCGTCGTGACGGCGGAGACGCGCACGCTCCAGCAGGCGGACCATGGCTTCGGGCGCGCGGCCCTGGTCGCACTCGATCGAGGTATACAGGTTGTGCGCCAGTGCCAGGTCCGGATTCAGGCTGAAGGCCCGGCGGAAATCTTCATCGGCCAGCTTGAAATTCTCTTCGGACTCCTCGCCGAATTTTTCTATGAAGCGATGGACCCTTCCCAGCCGCGCCCACGCGGGAGCATAGTCCGGGTCGTCCTCCAGGCACTGGACATAAAGATCGCGCGCGAGCCTCATGTTATCGATGCTCCGGTGCCTCGATATCTGGTTGGCGCGAAGATAATACTCGTATGCCTTGGCGCTGCGGGGCACATCGTGGCGGAGGATCCGCCGTTCCCGCTCGGTGAGGGGCAGCATCAGAGACTGCACCACCTGGTTAGCCAGGCTATCCTGAACCTGGAAGAGATCGTCCATGGACACGTGCAGCACGTCCGACCAGATCACCGTTCCACCAGGCGCCGCCAGAAGCTGGCAGGAGAGCCGGAGCTGCGCGCCCACGCGCATCAGGATACCGGTGAGAATGGCGTCGACATCCGCCTCGGCGGCGATCCTCTTGGGGTCCGCCGGCTGCCCTTCGAACCGCAGGGCCACCAGGGTGGAGCGCACGGTCAGGCTGTCGAGGCCGGAGAGAGAGCTGCTGATGGCGTCGGGCAGGCTGTAGGCCAGGAATTCCGTCTCCTCATCTTTCCGGAGCATGCGAAACGGCAGCACGATCAGACGCGTGGCCGTCCGGGCCGGCGGTGCGGCGACTGGGCCGGCGGACACTGTCGCTGCGTCCAGCGCCTCGGCCATTTCCATCGCCGAGGCGTAGCGATCTTGCGGCCGCTTGGCCAGGGCGCGCCGGACCACCTGGTGGAACGCTTGGATCTCCGGCGGCCCCTCGGGCGCCGGCGGTTCCTGGTGCATCACCTGGTACAGAACATCCACGAAGGAGTCGCCGTCGAAGGCCCGCTTCCCCGTGAGCATCTCGTAAAGGATGCAACCGGCGGCGAAGATGTCGGCGGCCGGGCCGGCGGCCACGCCGCCCGCTTGCTCCGGCGACATGTAGTGCGGCGTGCCGAGAATCGTTCCGGGAGCCGTGAGGTTGGTGACCGTTGCCTCGCCCCCCGCACCAGCCGGGGGCGAGGCGCCGGTCGAGCGCGCGAGGCCGAAATCGAGCAGCTTGACAGCGTGCGGAGTCAGGAAGACATTGGAAGGCTTCAGATCGCGGTGGACGATACCGAGGCCGTGCAAAGCCCCGAGGGCCGCGAGGATCTGGCGCGCAATCCGCGCGGTTTCGGAAGCGGCCAGCGGCCCGGCCGCCAAACGGTCCGCCAACGATTGGCCTTCGAGCAGCTCCAGCACCAGGAACAGCGTCTCGCCGTCTTCGTCGGCATCGAACACCTGGCAGACGTTGGGGTGGCTGACGCGGGCCAGCGACCGGGCTTCGTGCCAGAGGCGCTTTCGGGCTTCGTCTCGCGCGCCCACCCCGCGGATGGTCTTGATGGCGACGGCGCGCTCCAGCCGTTCGTCCCAAGCCTCGTAGACGACCCCCATGCCGCCCTCGCCGATCTTGCGCACAATGCGGTAGTGTCCGATGGTCTGCGGCATCGCAACCAACTTCATGCTAGACCAGCGCCCCGCGCCACGCAACGGAGTTTCAGGCCCGTAAGCTGTCTATCCGACGGGGATCTGCCCTGACGACCACGTAGTCCGGGCCGATGTCTTTGAGGGTAACGCGGCGCGTAACGGAGAATGTCAGATCTTGGAATGCTCCAGCCAGCGCAGCATAGCGATGGCGATCTTCTCCACGCAACGCGACAGCACGTGGTCCAGGTCGCTTACCCACAAGCCGGTGCTGATCGAAAAAACCAGCGAGTCGTCTTGCGCGGTCTCCGCCAGGGCGGCCTCGATGCAGTCATTTACCGCCATGTCCGCGCCTGTACCGATCGACCCGAGGAAGCCTGCGAACGCCACGAACTCGAAGGCGAATTCCGGCCGCAGCCGGGCGCGCTGCTCCGCGGGAATTACGGTGACAATCTCCGCCGGCCCACTCTTCGATTCGTCGCAATACACCATGGCGACGCCGCAGTCGCGAAGCGCATGGGCCAACGCAAAGAACCGGCCTGGCTCACCGGACGCCGAACAGTTCACCGGCCCGTACCAGGATTGTCCGGGGGCGCCGCGGAGGGCTTCGTAGAGTTTCTGCGTACCGGTACTGCCGTGACCCAACTCGTTCGGGCCATGCCAACTGTGGCTGCGCGAATCCCAGCCGTACAACTGGACCGTGTGCCCGTCCGGCCGCCGCTTGTCCGCGTTCTGGCGAGGCACGACCACGGCGGACGAATCCTCTCGTGGCCGGACGTTTTGGAGCATATAAGGATTTTATACACCTAAACTCTTAAAATGTCTTGTGGTTTCGCCAGGAATTTCAGATGGATCTGTCTGAATACGCACACCCGCTGGACTGTCCTATAATCGGACGACGGCTGGTTTTCAGACAGCAGCCTGCCGGTTTCAGGCGCCGGAGTTGCCTCCGCCCATCTTCTCCAGCACTGCTGTGGCCGCGTTGCCGGCGCGTTTGGGAGCGCCGTACCGAACTATGGAAACGAACTTGCCAACCCGCAAAGGACTGCTATGCAAAGCACTCATTCCTCGAATGCCAACGAAGATCGGCGAACCGTAGTCTCCTGGCTGTTGGGAGGCGGGGTGGCCGCCTCGCTGGCATCATTCTTCTATCCGGTCGCGCGCTTCCTCAATCCGCCGCAGGTCGCCGAGGCCTCGGTGAACGAAGTCGTCGCCGGCAAGGTGCAGGATCTGAAGCCCAACTCCGGCAAGATTATCAAGTTCGGCAACAAGCCCGCCCTGCTGGTCCGCGTCAACGACACCGACTGGAAGGCCTTTTCGGCGGTCTGCACGCACCTCAATTGCACCGTGCAGTACCAGGAGGCCCGCCGGGAAATCTGGTGCGCCTGCCACAACGGCACCTACGACCTCGACGGCCGTGTGACCTCCGGCCCGCCGCCCAAACCTCTGGAAGAGCTGGCCGTGAAAATTCGCGGCGACGAAGTCGTCATCTCGCACCGCGTCTGAGGGGAGGCCCACTTGTCGATCACCGAAATCAAATCCAAGACACTCGACTGGCTCGACGAGCGAACCGGCTGGCGCATGGCTACGGATCTGCTGGATCACAAGGTGGTCCCGCAGCACGCCGGCACCGCGTGGTACTACTTCGGCGGCATCACTCTCTTTCTGATCGGCGTCCAACTCTTCACCGGCGTCCTGCTGCTGCTCTACTACCGGCCCACGGTCGCCGAAGCCTTCGACAGCGTGCGCTTCATCATGACCCGCGTGGAATTCGGCTGGCTCATCCGCTCCATCCACAGCTGGTCGGCCAACCTGCTCATCCTTTCGGCCTTCATCCACATGTTCAGCGTGGCCTTCACGCGCTCCTACCAGCGGCCGCGCGAGCTGACCTGGCTGAGCGGCATCGTGCTGTTGGGCCTGATGCTGGGCTTCGGCTTCAGCGGCTACCTGCTGCCGTGGAACATGATCTCTTACTTCGCCACCAAGGTCGGCACCGATGTAGCGGGCACCATGCCCGTCGCGGGCCCCACTCTCGCGCGGTTCCTGCGCGGCGGTGAAGACGTCGGCGCCGCGACGCTCACCCGTTTCTTCGACTTTCACGTGATGATCCTGCCCTTGCTGACCTTCGCTTTGATCGGCGTGCACCTCCTACTGGTCCAGAAAAACGGGATGCACACTCCGAGCGGAATCCCCCCGTCCAAACTGGCGCACATGAAGTTCTTCCCGAATTTCTTCCTTCGGGAACTGATGGTGTGGTACGGCGTCCTGGCGGTGCTGGGGACCCTGGCGGCAATGTTCCCCTGGGAACTGGGCGAGAAGGCGGACCCGTTCGCCTCGGCCCCGGCGGGCATCCGTCCGGAGTGGTATTTCCTGGCGCAGTTCTACACGCTGAAGCTGATTCCCAGCCACGTGTGGATCTTCGAAGGCGAACTCCTGGGCCTGCTGGGATTCGGCGCGCTGGCCGCGGTCTGGGTGCTGCTGCCGTTCTGGGGAACGCGCGCCAACGGGGAGCCACGCACCAGGCTCACCGCCGGCGTCGGCATTTTTCTGATCTGCTACCTGATCACCTTCACCTATCTGGGATACGTCAAATGAGAGCGCCTGTCATCCTTCTTTTCTTCGCTGCCGGGGCGTTCGCCGCCGGGCCGGATTCCTGCATGACCTGCCACACGGCCATGGATGATGCGGCCACCGGGCCGTCCGCGCTCATCAAGAACGACGTCCACATCGCCCACGGCCTGAGTTGCGCCGATTGCCACGGCGGCGACCGCACCAACGACGATCCCGACGCCTCCATGAGCAAGGCCAAGGGCTTCAAAGGCAAGCCCGCGCGCAGCGCCATTCCGAAGTTCTGCGCGAGCTGCCACAGCAATCCGGATTACATGCGGCGGTACGCGCCGCGCGAACGCGTCGACCAGTTCGAGCTGTACCAGACCAGCGTTCACGGCAAACGCCTGGCCGCCGGTGACGCCAACGTGGCCACGTGTATCGATTGCCACAGCGTCCACGACATCCGCGCGGTGAAGGACAGCATGTCGCCGGTGCATCCGCTGCACGTGGCCGAGACCTGCTCGCGCTGCCATTCCGACAAGCAGAAAATGGCGGCCTACAAAATCCCCACCAACCAGTTCGAGGAATACCGCACGAGCGTTCACTGGCAGGCGCTTTCCAAGCGCGGCGACCTCTCCGCGCCAAGCTGCGCCTCCTGCCACGGCAACCACGGCGCCAAGCCGCCGGAGGTGGAATCCGTCTCGGCGGTCTGCGGGACCTGCCACGTGCTGTTCGAGCAGCTTTACACCAAGAGCGTGCACAAGGCCGTCTTCTCCGGCGAGGGGGGCGGCGGAGGCTGCATCGTGTGCCACTCGAACCACGCCATCCACCAGCCATCCACCGCCATGCTGACCGGCCCCAACGCGGTATGCAGCGGCTGCCACGAGGCGGGCTCCAAACCGGCGGAGGCCGCCACCCAGATGGCCGGCTGGATCGATGGCCTGGATGGAGCCCTGCAACAAAGCGAGGCGGTGCTGACGAAGGCCGAGAAGTACGGCATGGAAGTATCGGAGGCGCAGGTGCGCCTGATCGACGGCCGCGAAGACCTGGTGAAATCGCGCCTCAACCTGCACTCCATGCAGACGGAGGACGTGCGCAAGCCGGTGGAAGCGGGGATGGCCGTCGCCAAGGAGACCGGGAAAGCCGGCGAGGACGCCCTGCGCGAGAAAGATTTCCGCCGCCTGGGCCTGGCCGTGTCGGTAGTGCTGATCGGTATCGCGATCCTGGCGATACGCGGGTTGATCCGCCGCATCGAATCGAACGGCGACGGCGGGGCGGCGGCGGCGCACGAGTAGCGGCGGCCAGCTTCCGGTAGCCCGGACGATGTCAAGATGGCGATCCGGCAGACGCGCGGGCTCCGGTGTTCAGGCCCGCAGCGTGCTCCAACCGGAACCAGTGTCTATGCCGTTAAACACTGCGGCGTTACTCACGTGCAATCGGATCAACTTCGAAAACCTCGCCTCCTCGCAGTGAGATGAAAGGTCGTCTTGTGCCAAATTGGCGTAAGCTGGAGAACATGCTCACGCACTTTCCCCAAGCGGTTCCTGAGATTCCGGTTAGCAATGTCGAGAAGGCCGCCGAGTATTACGTGAATGTGCTCGGGTTCCATTTCAACTGGGGTAACGACCAGGGCGGGATCGGGGGCATCTCGCAGGGGGAGTGCCGTATGTTCCTGACCAATGCACCGTTCTGCCAACACTACGGTAATGGCGGGACCGTCGTGGTCTGGTTGAATCTGAGTAGCAAGCAGGAAGTCGACGAACTGTACCATCGTTGGCGGGAGGCTGGGGCGAAGATCCTTGCTGGGCCGGAGGACAAACCGTGGCACCTGCGCGAGTTCAGAGTCGCCGATCTGGACGGCAATCAACTGCGCGTGTTCTACGACTTTTCTCGGGAATTGCAGCAGGAGCAAGCGTAGGCCAGATTCGTGTCCTTATTTCAGGAAATGGGCTTTCGCGATATTACTCCTGCCTTGTCGGGAAATGCTTACCGACGTTTCTGGCCACCGCTGGCTCTGCGACTCGCGCCCTTCCTATTCGCAGCGCAGGGCGTCCAGGGGATCGCAGCGGGAACCGCGGCGCGCGGGGCCGATCATCGCGGCGGCGGCGGCCACGGCCAACACCAGCGCCGCGCCAAGGTAGAGCAGCGGGTTGGTGGTGTCCAGGCGGATCGGAGAGTCCGCCATCGTGCGGCGCAGGGCGGCAGCGGCGGCCACCGACATCCACAGGCCTTGCAGCAAGCCGGCGGCGACCGGCTTTCCGGCCGAGACGAAGACTTCGCGGATGATGTCGAAGCGCTGCGCGCCCAGCGCGGCGCGGATTCCCAGGTCGCGCATGCGCTGGCTGACGGCCAGGTTGACAGCGCCGTAAATGCCGGCGGCGGCCAGCACCGTCGCGAGCACTCCCAGGAGCACGATCAGATCGACGACGTTCCACAGGATGGTGGTCACCTGGTCGATCCAGGCTTCCAGCAGGCGCGCGACGATAAACAGGTCGGGGTCGGATTGGCGGAGCGCGGCCCGCACCGCAGGCGCGCCGCGCGAGGCGCCGGAATCGAAACGCACCGACATGTAGTTGCGGTGCGCGTCGATGTGGCGGAGGCGGTAGACGGCCGGGTTGTCGGAGCCGCCGAAACGCATCGGCGCCACGTCTTTGGCCACGCCCACGACGGGCGCCGTGCCGCCTGGCATGCGGAGGATCCGCCCGAGAGGATTCTGGCGAGGCCAGAAGAGCTTCGCCAGGCTTTGCGAGACCACTACCGCCGAGGCGTCGGCGTCCTGAAACTCGCGGCCGCTCACCAGCGGGATGCCCAACGTTTCGAGAAAGGCAGGCGATACGGCGTAGATATCCACCGGCTGGCTGGCATCGGGACGCGTGGGCGGGCGCAGTTCCACGGTGTCGCGGGAAAGCATCGGCGGGCCGTCGGAAAAGGCCACCGAGCGCACGCCGGGCAGCGCCTTGACGCGGCCCGTGATGGCGCGCACGCGAAGCGTGGTCTGTTCCAAAGTGTTGCTGTCGGGAAAATTCAAGGGCGAGACCACCACGCGTTCCGGCAGGTAGCCGGGGTTGGCGCGCAGGGTTTGGTTTTCGGATTGCGCGAACAGGGCGGCTTCCACCAGCAGCACCATGCTCATGCCGACCTGCGCGCTGATCAGCCAGCCGCGCAGGCGGGCGCCGCCCGCTCCCGCGAGGTTTCCACCGTAGCCTTTCAGGGACCCCAGCAGATCGACCTTCACGGACTCCAGCGCCGGAGCGAGGCCGGAGAGAATCCCCGTGGCCAAAACCACCACCGAGAGGTACACGAAGATGCGCCAGTCGGGGGGCATGGGAAAGTCGGGAGCGCCGGTGGCCACCAGGTGAAACAGCGGCACGGGCAGCTTCCAGGTGAGAAACAGGCTGATCGCGCCGGCGATGGCGGCCAGCAGCAGGCTCTCGGTCACCAGCATGCGGACCAGGCGAATACGCGGTGCGCCGAGCGAGAGGCGCACGGCGATCTCGCGCTTGCGCACGGCGGCGCGCGAAAGCAGGAGCGTCGCCACGTTGGCGCAGGCGATCAGGAGCACCAGGAAGAACGCGCCGAGAAAGAAGGCGACGAGCATGAGATCGCGGCCGCTGGCGGTGAGTTCCATTTCCTCGATCCAGGAACCGTCGGTGGTGGTGACGACCGTCTTGCGGCCATAGTGCTCCTGGTCCTGCTGGTGTTCCAGAATGTTCAGCTCGGCTTCCGCCTGGGAGCGGGAAAACCCCGGCGCGAGGCGGCCGGCCAGGGCGAGCCAGAGCGAATCGTCGCTGGTGAAGCGGTTGTTCCCCGGCTCGAAGTACGCCACCGCGGTGTACGGCAGCCAGATCTTGACGGGGATGGTCCAGCTCGAGGTGCGGTCGGGAACCACGCCGGCCACTACGATGGTGCGGTTGTTCACCTGGATCGACCGGCCGATCAGACGGGGATCGGCTCCGTAGCGGTTGCGCCAGGTGGATTCGCTGATGAGGGCCACCGGCGCCACGCCCGGCGCGAGGCAATCGTCGGGAACCAGGAGGCGCCCGAGGATGGGGCGGTCCAGTCCATCGACGGTGAAGAAGTTGCAGGAGACCAGGAGGCCGAACGAGCCGGTGGAATCGTCGTCGCCGATGAGCGCGGGGAAGTAAGACCAGGCGGCCAGTTGGCGCAAGGAGCGGGTACGGTCGCGCAACGCCTGGTACTCGGAAGAGGAAACGCCGTGGGAGGCGGTCTCCCAGCGGTTTTGCAGAATCACGCGCAAGAAGGTGTCGGGATCCTTGTAGACGTGCGGGCGCAGCGCCAGGCCGTTGACCACGGTGAATACACTGGCGTTCATCCCGATTCCCAGGGTCAGGGTCAGCACCACCACCGCCGAGAGCCCGGGGTTGCGGCGGATGACGCGAAGGCCGTAGCGAAGGTCTTCGAGGAACGTTCCGGCGAGGGCCGCGGGGCGGCCGCGGTCGGCGTCGATCTCTTCCTCCCACGCGGCCGGAAGAAGGCCCCGCGAGGCGACCAGGCTGCGTTGAGCGAACAGGAGCGGCTCGGTTTGCGTCGCGGCCGTGGAAACCAGCGGGCCCGCTTCCGGGTCCACGTCCGGGAGCCCCAGCTTCAAGGGGGCGTCTTCGAGCTGGTCTTCGTACCAGAGGGAGGCGTCCGCCCAGGTGTTGCGGCGCTTGCGGCGCATGCGCCACCAGATGACGGCTTCGAAGGTCACTAGCGCGGCGAAGGCCGTAGGCTCGCCGGAACAGTACAGGATCAACTGTCCCACGGTGGCCAGATAAATGATGGAGGGGACCCATCGGCCCACGGTGAGCAGCACGGGCTCTTTCCCGGGCACATGGGAACAGGTGAACGGCAGCTTGTGCCATCCGCGAAAGAGGATCTCGAAACCGATCAGGACGGCGAGCAGGGCCAGAACGGATGCGGCCACGGCGCGCAGCCAGCCGAACACGGCGATCTGCGCGGGGAGCGCCGCCAGAAAGACCGGAGCGATGCCGCACCAGATCACGAAGCGTTCCACGGCGGCCAGCCAGGCGGCGCGGCCCTCCCGCTCGTTCATCTGGAAAAGCCAGTTGGCGCCGAGGGCGACCGGCAGCGAGAACAGATAGCGCAGGCCGGCAGTGACCACCACAGCGGTGGCCAGCGGCGCGACCACCGCCAAAAAGCCATAGATGCCTTGGTCGTGAAGCGAAGGTCGGGGCGTGTCGAGCGCGCCCTTGGTAATGCAGCCGAGGCCGATTCCGCCGTAAGCCAGCAGGATGAGCCGGTGGCTGCCGCTGCGCACCAGGGTCTTCCACATGAAGGCGAAAGCCGCCTGCTCGCGCGGCTCCCGGATCCAGCGCTCGAGCAGCCGCCACCCGGCGCCATCCCAGCGCGAAGCGGCGGTGTGGCCCGGCGCGCCCTCCATCAGCAGACGGTGGTAACGGTGATAGGCGATGAGATACGACAGAACCGTGATCACCGCCGGCGCCGCCATGGCGAGGACCGCGGTGCGCGAACCCGGCGTGCCGCGCAACATCGATTCCCAGAGGTCGGCAAACCAGGCTGTAGGGAACCAGGCCCCATGGGTGGGCCAGCGTCCCACCAGCGGAAGCGCGCCCAGGATCACCATGAACAGCACGGCCTGCAACGTCAGGGACACGCGCGCGAAAATGCGCCCCGGCAGCAAGTTGAGAAGGATCCCCTGCAACGCCAGCAGACTGAAGAACGCAAAAACGCAGGCGCCCGCGGCGGCCGCAAAGTTGGCCCCGAAATTGGCCGCCTCCGATGGGTTGTAGCGCCATGGAAAAGCCGTGACGGACGCAAACAGCGCGGCGGGAATGGCCGCCACCGCCACGACGAAGATGGTAAAGATCAGCAGCAGGGAGCCGAATTTCGCGGCGAAGATTTCGCGCGGGCTCACCGGCCACGAGCCCAATACCAGGCAATCGCGGCGGCTGGGAAACAGCGACTGCCACTGGAGCACGGTCAGCAGCGCGGTGACCCCCATCGCCAGTCCGATGAACAACAGCCAGTCCTCGCGCATGGCTTGCCGGAACACCGCCGGGTTGGCGAGGCTGAACAGAGCGTCGTAGCGCTCCATGTACGTTCGGAACCCCAGGATGCCGGACGAGAGCAGTATCGCCAGGATTCCGAACGCCACCTTCATCCACTCCCCGGAATCGGAGGCGGATACGAAATCGCTATCGAAGAATCCCACGAGAAAATGGCGCACCAGCTCGAAGCCCGTGCCGTGGGTCTCTTCGAGCCAGGACTGGAGGCGCTGTCTCACGCCGCCACCACGTCGAGGATGCGCTGCGCCACGGCGTCGTTATTCTCGGGCTGGGTGAGTTGCGCGAACACGCCTTCGAGCGAAGACTCCGACATCAGCTCGCGCAGCCGCGCGACGGAGTCGTGCGCCACCACTTGTCCCTTGCGCAGGATCAGCACGCGGTCGCAGACCTTTTCGACCACTTCGAGCACGTGCGAGCTGTAGAGCACCATCTTGCGGCGGCCGGCCATGGCGTGCAGCAGGCTGCGCAGCACCAGGGCGGTGTTGACGTCGAGCCCGGAAAACGGCTCGTCGAGGATGAGCAGCTCGGGGTCGTGCAGCAGCGCGGCGGAGATCAGGATCTTCTGCCGCATCCCTTTCGAATAGGACGCCAGCGGCGTGTACCGGTCCTCCCACAATCCGAAGAGGCGGATGAGCGCGTCCATTTTCGGCTCGAGCACGCTGCGCGGCATGCCGTGCAGGCGCCCCGCCAGTTGCAGGTATTCGCGCCCGCCGAGGTGGGGATAGATGTGCGGCTCCTCGGGAACGTAGCCGATGCGGCGCTGATAAGCTTTCATGTCGGCGCGGACGTCCTGGCCGTGGAAGCGGATGTGGCCCGAGTTGGGCTCGAGCAGGCCGGTCAGCATTTTCACAGTGGTGCTCTTGCCGGCGCCGTTAGGCCCCAGGTATCCGAGGATTTCGCCGGGCTCTATGGAGAAACTGACGCGGTCCACCACGGGGATTCCGCTGTACAGCTTGGTCAGGCTGCGCACTTCCAGCATGCCCGCTTAGACTCCGCGGGCCACGCGCGAGTTCCCGAGGGGCGGCCCATGCTAACTTGAGGATTCATGCACACCCGAAGCGCGGCCGACCTGTCAAACTGGACGCCCGATTCCTGGCGCGAGCGGCCCGCGCTGCAGCAGCCCGTGTATCCCGACCCGGCCGCGCTCGATCGCGTCCTCTCCGAACTGCGCCAGCTTCCGCCGCTGGTGACCAGTTGGGAAATCATCGGGCTCCGCGAGCAGCTCGCCGCCGCTTCGGCCGGAACGCGGTTCGTGCTCCAGGGCGGCGACTGCGCCGAGCGCCTGGTGGACTGCAACTCCTCGCGCATCGCCAACATGCTCAAGGTCCTGTTGCAGATGAGCCTGGTGCTGGTGGTGGGCGCCAAGCGGCCGGTCATCCGCATCGGGCGCTTCGCGGGGCAGTATGCCAAGCCGCGGAGCGCGGCGGAGGAGACCCGCAACGGCGTCCGGCTGCCGTCGTACCGCGGCGATATCATCAACCGGCCGGAGTTCACCCTCGAAGCGCGCACGCCCGATCCGCAACTCCTGCTGCGCGGCTACGAGCGCGCCGCCCTCACCCTGAACTTCATCCGCGCCCTGGTCAAGGGCGGCTTCGCCGACCTGCACCACCCCGAATACTTCGACCTCGATTGGGTGCAGCATTCCCCGCTCGCCGACGATTACCACCGCATGGCGGAGACCATCGGCGAGTCCCTGCGCTTCATGGAAAACGTGCTCGGCGTGCGCGCGGGCGAAACCGACCGCATCGATTTCTTCACCGCGCACGAAGCCCTGCACCTGGGCTACGAATCGGCGCAGACCCGCCGCGTGCCCCGCCGGCCGGGCTGGTTCAATCTCACCACGCATTTTCCGTGGGCCGGCCAGCGCACCAACCAACCCGAGGGCGCCCACATCGAGTACCTCCGCGGCATCGAGAACCCGGTGGGCGTGAAGGTGGGGCCTGGCGTCACTCGGGAGCAGGTGGCGCGCTGGATCGATATTCTGGACCCCAGGCGCATGCCCGGCCGCCTGACCCTGATCCACCGCTTCGGCGCAGCCCGGATCGGCCAGGAACTGCCGCCCCTGGTGGAAGCCGCCCAGGCCGAAGGCGCCCAGTTGTTGTGGATCTGCGACCCCATGCACGGCAACACGCTGACCACCGCCTCGGGAGTGAAGACGCGCAGCTTCGAGGACATCTACTCGGAAGTCGAACAGTCCTTCGAAATCCACCGTTCCATGGGCCACAAGCTCGGCGGCGTGCACATCGAGCTGACCGGCGAGAACGTTACCGAGTGCATCGGCGGCGCCCGCGGGCCCGTCGAGGCGGACCTCGCTCGCGCCTACGAGTCCGAGGTGGATCCGCGCCTCAACTACGAGCAGTCGCTGGAGCTGGCCTTCCTGATCGCACGGAAAATGCAGACTGAATCGCGGGTGTAGGCGCTCATCGGGTCTTCGGCGCCGCGCAGAAATCGAAGAGCAATTGCCACTCCGCGCGCTGCACCTCGAGCGCCCGCCGTTCCTCGGCCGAACCGGGACTGCGGCGCGCGCGCTCGCAGTATTGGATGAAGGCGAAGGGATCCCAGCGCGCTCCGAAGTCCACGCCGCTCTGGGCGGCCGACTCGCGCAGCGCGGGAAAAATGGCGTGCGCGCCGACGCGCTGAAACCAGTAGCCGGAGTTGCCCGGATCGGGCTCCTGGCGATGCATGATGGCGTGCCAGTAGCTGCCTTCCGCGGTGTCGATGTCCTGCGCGATCGTGTGCGCGTCATCCAGGCACGAGAAATACAGGTACAGGCCGCTGAGCGCGGCTTCGGGCGCGCGCGACCGCGGAAACCATCGCTCCGCCGTCTTCGACTTCAGCAATTGGTAAGCACGATCCGACGAGCACGTTCCCGACGCCAGCGGCATCAGCCGTTCCCCGCTGCCATCGAGCGCCAGGACGGCGGCAACTTCGTCACCGTAGGCTGCGGGATCGAAAGGCATGCTACTGGATTCGCACCAGGCGATCGGCCTGGCGGTCCCCGATTGCCGCGGGCGCCGCTTCCTGCGGGCCGCGCCAGAAATCGATATAGGAAACCTGGTGCACACACGCCACCGTGCAGCGGGGCGCGCAGCTCTTGGCGGTGCGGTATTCGCGGCGAATGTCTTCGACGGTGTAGTCCGCCAGGGGCTTGGCCGGATAGCCGCGCTGCTGCGAGCAGTAGTGCACCAGCCCGTCTTCGCACACGTACAGGTAGCGCGAGCCGGCGCGGCAGCGCCAATCGTTTTCCTTGCCGTGCGCGATGTTGTCCTGGAAGTAGTTGATCCGCGCGTAGCTGCTCTTCTCCATGGCGCGCATGGCCGCGTAGACCTCGCGCTCTTCGTCGCGCAGGGGCTGGAGCTGGCCGCCGCCATCGTGAATGATCCCCACCGTGGAGGTGAATCCCAGCTTGAGAGCGCGGCGGCCGATCGCCAGCGCGTCTTGCGGATGGTGGATGCCGCCGCCGACCACCGAGTTGATGTTCACGTGAAACCGCGCGTGTTCGGCCAGGAGCTGCAGCTTCTTGTCGAGCACCTTGAGGCTCTTTTTCGAAACGTCGTCCGGCATCACGTTGTCGATGGAGATTTGCAGATGATCGAGCCCGGCGCGGTTCAGGCGCTTGATGCGATCGGCGGTGAGCAGGTAGCCGTTGGTGATCATGCCGGCGATCATGCCGTGCCCGCGAACGCGCGCGACGATCTGGTCGAGCTCGGGGTGCAGCAGGGGCTCGCCGCCCGAAATCGTGACGATGTTGGTTCCCAGCGCCGCCAGCCGGTCGAGCCGCTGGTACATGGTGTCGATGGGGACGGGCTTGGAATGGTCGTCGTACTCGTTGCAGTAGGCGCACGAGAGATTGCAGCGGCGCATGGGAATCACGTGCGCCAGGATGGGGTGGTCTTCAGATGCCAGGCCGCGCGCGATCATGCGGAGCTCGCGGACGCGGAGGTGCAGTCGTTTCCAACTCCTCCGGAGATGTTTGACAGCATCCTGCATCAGGGCAAGTGGTTCTATTACAACATACTCCGGGCCATTTGCCGAGGCTGCGGGGCCGATTGGGCCAGAACCGGGGTTGAACGGTCGGGAAGGGCAATTCAGCGCTTCCCGCGAGGCGGTGTTCCGATGGCGAGTAGCATCAAACGCTCCTTCCCAAATGGCTCAACTTGAGCCATTTTTTGGTAAGCTTCCCTGAAAACAGGAGGGTTAAAAAACCAAAACGGCTCAAGTTGAGCCGCTTTATGTCCCCTCCTTGCCCTCACTCGCGAACTGGCCAATACGGGCCACAAATTCCGGCGTTCATTCGCTTTCCAACCAACAGGATGCGTGATTTGACACTCGTCCGGCGCAAATGGTAAATGTTATGGTTCACTAAACAGGAGACTCAATGGCTGACGAGCAGAAGCCTGGGGGCTCGGAAGCGCCGCCTCCCCCTGGAGGCGGTGCCGCGGGACCACCGGCAAAACCAGCCGCTCCTCCGAAACCAGCCGCCGCGGCGGGCCATCCGGCGCCTCCCAAACCGCCGGCAACCATGGCGGCGACTCCCTGGGACAGCGACCTCACCCGCGAACTGAAGGAGCGCTTCGGCGACCGCATCGTCGAGACCTCTACGTACCTCGGACAGAACTTCATCGTGACGAAGCCGGACGCGGCCGTCACCGTCCTGGAATATCTGAAGCTCGAAGCCGACTTCGACTACCTGGTGGACGTAACCGCCGTGGACTGGCCCAAGAGGCCCGAGCGGTTCGACCTGGTCTACATTGTTTATAGCTTTGCCCGCAACGAGAGGGTGCGCATCAAGACTTACATCGCCGAAGGCCACAAGCCGGAGACCGCCGTGGGGGTCCACCTGACCGCCAACTGGCTGGAACGCGAAGTGTTCGATATGTTCGGGATCGAGTTTGACGGGCATCCCGACATGCGGCGCATCCTCCTGCCGGAGGATTGGCAGGGCCACCCGCTGCGAAAGGATTATAGTATTCTTCAGCAGGACCAGCGCTGGGTGCAGGAGAACATGAACATCGAAAGCGGCCAGTGAACCTCAGTATGCCGGATACCACTTTCCTAGACTCCACCGAACTCGTTCTCAACATGGGCCCGCAGCACCCCTCCACGCACGGGGTGTTGCGCGTCATCCTCAAACTGGATGGCGAGAAGATCATGGGAACGGAATGCATCATCGGGTACCTGCACCGCGGGGTGGAGAAGATCGCCGAGAACCGCACCTACGCCCAGTTCAATCCGTACGTGGACCGCATGGATTACGTAGCGGCCATCTCCAACGGCCTGGGCTACTGCCTGGCGGTGGAGAAACTGCTGAACGTCGAGGCGCCGCCGCGGGCACAGGCCGTCCGCGTGATTCTCACCGAACTGAACCGCATCGCCAGCCACCTGCTCTGGCTCGGGACCCACGCGCTGGATATCGGGGCCATCACGCCGGTGTTCTACTGCCTGCGCGAGCGCGAAGAGGCGCTGAAGATCTTCGAGAAATACTGCGGGGCCCGGCTCACGACGCACGCTTTCCGGATCGGCGGGCTGCTGTACGAGACCTACGAAGGCTTCGAGCAGGAGGTGCGCGATTTCTGCGACATGTTCCTGCCCAAAGTGGACGAGTACGAGGAACTGCTGACCAGCAACCGCATCTGGGTGGGGCGGCTGAAGAACATCGGGGTGCTGACGGCGGAAGAGTGCAAGGAGTACGGGGTGACCGGCCCGATGCTGCGCGCGGCGGGGGTGAAGTGGGATCTCCGCAAGGCGCAGCCGTACTCGGGGTACGAGAAGTACGAGTTCGATATTCCGACGGGCCAGAACGCCGACACCTACGACCGGTACCTGGTGCGCATGGAAGAGATGCGGCAATCGGTGCGCATCATGCGGCAGGCGGTGGCCAACATTCCCGAGGGGCCGGTCATGGGCAAGGTCGGGAAGGTGATCAAGCCGGCGGTGGGCGAAGCTTACGTTTCGATCGAGGCGCCCAAGGGCGAGCTGGGATATTACGTGGTGAGCGACGGATCGACGCAGCCGTACCGCTGCCGGGTGCGGCCGCCGTCGTTCGTCAACCTGCAGGCGTTGGACCGCATGGTGCGCGGCGGCCTGGTGGCGGACATCGTGGCGGTAATCGGGACTTTGGATATCGTGTTGGGCGAGGTGGATCGATAAGAAGTATGGCCGCAGATGAACGCGGATGAACGCAGATAAAACCAAGAGATATTCTTATCCGCGTTTATCGGCGTTCATCGGCGGCTAAACGGGTTGGGTTTTTTATGCGTACTTTGTTGAAGAAGATTTTCCTGGTGGACCTGTTTCAGGGCCTGTGGGTCACGTTCCGGTATCAGCAGCCGAAGTATATCTATACCGAGCAGTATCCGGCGGAGCGGCCCAAGGTGGCGGAGCGGTATCGCGGGGCGCCGCGCCTGAATATCAACCCGGATAACGGGGAGACCCTGTGCATCTCCTGCAACCTGTGCGCCCTGGCGTGTCCCGAGACGCTCATCGTGGTGACCAGCGAGCGCAGCGAGGTCACCCGCCGCAAGGAACTCACTACCTTTATTTATGACACCTCGCGTTGCATGTTCTGCGGGCTGTGCGAAGACGCCTGCCCGGTGGACGCGCTGGAGCTGACGCAGGATTTCGAGCTGGCCACCTACACGCGCGACGGCCAGATCTGGGACCGGCAGATGCTCGAAGAGGGGCCCAAGCCCACTCCATACAAATGCTGATCGATACCGTGCTGTTCTATTTCTTCGCCGTCCTGGTGGTGGGCGGCGGGCTGCTCACGATCACGCGGCGGAATGCGGTGCACAGCGCGATTTCGCTGATCGTTTCGCTGCTGGGCGTGGCCGGACTGTACCTGTTGCAGCAGGCGGAGTTCCTGTTCGCCGTGCAGATCGTGCTGTATATCGGCGGCATCATGGTGCTGTTCCTGTTCGTGATCATGCTGGTGAATCTCGACCTGGCGGCCAAGGAGCGGCAGTTCAACCGGCAGTGGCTGGTGGCGCTGGTGGCGGTGGCGGTGGTGGGCGCGCAGCTGAGCTGGTTCATTTATCGCGGCAGGGACGCATTTCACGTGGCCGAGAGCGTGGCGCAACCGGTGGAAGCCGGCATGGCTGTCGGGAACACGGCGATCCTGGCCGACGCGCTGTTCAAGGACTACCTGCTGCCATTCGAGATCGCTTCGGTTCTGCTGCTGGTGGCGGTGGTCGGCTCCGTAGTGATGGCGAAGAAGAGGATCTGACGATGCATCCGATTACGACGGTTCATTACCTGGCCCTGAGCGCGGCGCTGCTGCTCATCGGCACCGTGGGCGTGCTCACGCGGCGGAATATCGTGATCATCCTGATGTCCATCGAGCTGATCCTCAACGCGGTGAACATCAACCTGGTCGCCTTTTCGCACACGCTGCACAACGTCGACGGGCAGATCTTCGCCATCTTCGTGATCACCGACGCGGTGGCCGAGGCCGCCGTCGGGCTGGGCATCCTGATCGCGCTGTTCCGCAACAAGGAAACGGTGCTGGCGGATGAAATCGATTTGCTGAAGTGGTGAGAGACCAGTGAACTTCCTCGATCTGATCTGGCTAATCCCTCTGTTCCCGCTGGCCGGGGCGGCGCTGATGCTGGTTATCGGCAAGAAGCTGGACCCGCAGCCCGCATCGGACGTAGCCGTGGCGCCCGGCGTGGAGCCGGTTTACGAGCACGGGCACGAACATCATCACCATCACGGGCACCCGCACGATCACCATCACGATCATGGCCACGGGCATGAGCATGGCCATGACCACGATCACGGGCATGACCACGGGCACGGCCACTCGCCGCTGAAGTTCCTCATCAGCCTGATTTGTCCCGGGCTCATCCTGGCGTCGTTCCTGCTGTCGGTGGGCGCGGTGTGGCAGCTTTCCGGGACGGCCGATCGCATCCACCAGGTCGTGCAGTTCACCTGGCTCGCCGGCCTTCCCTTCCACATGGCCAACGGCCAGATGGCGACCTTCCAGGCGGACTGGGGATTTCTGCTCGACCCGCTCAGCTCCGTCATGATTCTGGTGGTGACGGGCGTTGGATTCCTGATTCACGTGTACTCGGTAGGGTACATGGCGCACGACAACGGCTACTACCGCTTCTTCGGCTACCTCAACCTGTTCGTCTTCTTCATGCTGATGCTGGTGCTGGCCAACAACTACGCACTGCTGTTCGTGGGCTGGGAAGGCGTGGGGCTGTGCAGCTACCTGCTGATCGGTTTCTACTTCCACAAGAAGTCGGCGGCCGATGCCGGCAAGAAAGCGTTCATCGTCAACCGCGTGGGCGATTCGGGCTTCGTGCTCGGCATGCTGCTGATGCTCTCGGTCCTCGGCACGGTGAAGTTCACCGATGTCAACGCGGTGCTGCGCAGCGGCCAGTTCGCTCCCGAAGTCGCGCACTTCGGCGTGCTGAGCGCCATGGCGGTACTGCTGTTCATCGGCGCCACCGGCAAATCGGCGCAGTTCCCCTTGTACGTCTGGCTACCGGATGCCATGGAAGGCCCCACGCCCGTCTCCGCCCTGATCCACGCGGCCACCATGGTGACCGCGGGCGTGTACATGGTGGCGCGAAGCGCACCGCTGTTCCAGTTGACGCCGAGCGCTTCCATGATCGTCGCCGCGATCGGCGCGTTCACCGCGATCCTGGCCGCGAGCATCGCGCTGGTGCAGAACGATATCAAGCGCGTGCTGGCCTACTCCACGGTGAGCCAGCTCGGGTACATGTTCCTGGCGCTGGGGGTGGGGGCGTATTGGGTGGCGATCTTCCACCTGTTCACCCATGCCTTCTTCAAGGCCCTGCTCTTCCTCGGCTCGGGCTCCGTGATCCACGCCATGAGCGGCGAGCAGGACATGCGGCGCATGGGCGCGCTCAAGGACAAGATCCCGATCACGCACTGGACCATGTGGGTGGGCTCGGTGGCCATCGCGGGCATTCCCGGGTTTGCCGGCTTCTTCTCGAAGGACGAGATTCTGTGGCAGGCGTTCAGCTCTCCGCTGGGCTCCAAGCTGCTGTGGGGCGTGGGTCTGGCCACCGCTGCCCTGACCGCCTTCTACATGTGGCGGCTGATGAACCTGACGTTCTACGGCAAGTCGCGCGTATCGGCCGAGGCCGCGGCGCACATCCACGAGTCGCCCCGCTCGATGACCGTGCCGCTCACGGTGCTGGCCCTCGGCAGCGTGCTGGCGGGATGGCTCGCCATGCCCAAGCCGTGGATCGAAGCGCTGAACCTGGGCGAAAAGGTCCGCGTGTTCGAGCAATGGCTGGCGCCGTCCTTCGCCTCGGCCGCCACCGAAGCGGCCAAAGAGGGCGAGCACGGCGCGTCCCTGGAGTGGCTGCTGATGGGCCTTTCGGTGGCCGTCGCGATCGCCGGCATCGCCGTGGCGCGATATTTCTACAACACGAAACCGGAGATACCGGACTCGCTCGAGCACTCGTTCGAGCCGCTGCACAAGGTGCTCTACAACAAGTGGTACGTGGACGAGATTTACGATTTCCTCTTCGTCAACGGCCTCGCCAAGGGAGGCGGCACGGTGCTGGGCGCGTTCGACCGCGACGTGGTGGATGGCGGCGTGAACGGCGCGGGCTGGCTCACGCGCTTCAGCTCGCAGGTCTCCATGTGGTGGGACACCTGGATTGTGGATGGCGCGGTGCGCTTCAGCTCCTTCTTCGTGAAAATGCTTTCGTATCCCGTGTGCATTCTGCAAACCGGCCGGGTGCAGGCATACGCCTTTTTCGTGGTGTTAGGCGCGTTGGCGTTCCTGGGGTATTTCATAGCGCGGTGACCATATGGACCAGCACTTACTCAGCATCGTTCTGTTGACCCCCCTGGCCGGCCTCGCGGTCCTGCTCTTCATTCCGGGCGAGAGCAAGAACCTGATCCGTTGGTGGGCCAACCTGACGGCATTCGCCGGGTTTCTGATCTCCCTGCCGCTGGTCTCGCGGTTCCAGGTGGGCGCCCCCGGGTTCCAGTTCGAGGAGCGCGCCGACTGGATCCCCTCGCTCGGCGCGCATTACCACATCGGCATCGACGGCATCAGCCTGCTGCTGCTGATGCTGACCACGCTGATGGGGTTCATCGCGATCCTCTGCTCGTGGAACGGGATTCAGGACCGCGTCAAAGAATACTACGCCATGTTCCTGCTGTTGCAGACGGGGATGATCGGGGTGTTCGTCTCGCTCGATTTCTTCCTGTTCTACATCTTCTGGGAACTGGTGCTGGTGCCCATGTACTTCATCATCGGGGTGTGGGGCGGGCCGCGGAAGCTGTATGCGGCCATCAAGTTCTTCCTCTACACCCTGGCCGGTTCGGTGCTGATGCTGCTGGGCATCCTGACGCTCTATTTCCAGCACTACAACCAGTTCCACTTTTACACCTTCGAAATCGCCGAGCTCATGAAAACCGATCTGCCGCTCGGCTTGCAGCAGTGGGTCTTCTGGGCGTTCTTCGTGGGCTTCGCCATCAAGGTGCCGATGTTCCCGTTCCACACCTGGCTGCCCGATGCGCACGTGGAAGCTCCCACCGCCGGGTCGGTGATCCTGGCGGCCGTCCTGCTGAAGATGGGGACCTACGGGTTCCTGCGCTTCTCGCTGCCGCTGCTGCCCAAGGCGTCGATGGACCGGACCATCGTGCAGGCCCTGGCCATCCTCTCGCTGGTCGGCATCATTTACGGCGCGCTGGTGTGCCTGATGCAGCAGGACTGGAAGAAGCTGGTGGCGTACTCGTCGGTGAGCCACCTGGGCTTCTGCACGCTGGGCATCTTCTCCATGAACCCCAACGGCATCGCCGGCAGCGTGATCCAACAGGTCAACCACGGCATTTCGACGGGCATGCTCTTCATGGTGATCGGCGTGATTTACGAGCGGAGGCACACGCGCGAGATCGCCGAGTATGGCGGCCTGGCGCACGTGATGCCCAAGTTCGCCACAATCTTCGCGTTCGCCATGCTCAGCTCGGCGGGCCTGCCGCTGCTCAACGGATTCATCGGCGAGTTCACCATCCTGCAAGGGGCCTTTGAAGCCAGCCGCACGTGGGCGGCCTTCGCCGTGTCGGGCGTGATCCTGGGCGCGGCGTACCTGCTCTGGTTGTACCAGCGCACCATGCTGGGGCAGGTGACCAACGGGAAGAACCTCACCATACCCGACATGAGCCTGCGCGAGATTGCCACGTTCGTGCCGCTGATCGCGTGGGCCATCTGGATCGGCGTTTATCCCAAGCCGTATTTCGATATCTTGCGGCAGCCGGTGGCGGAGATTGTGCAGCGCGTGCGGCCGGGGTATTACGGAGGGACGACGCAGCTCGCACGAGAGGGACCGGCGGCCAAACCGGCCCTGTCCGGAGGCGCAAGATGAGCCAGTATTACACGACCATCGATCACTTCACGATTGTCCCGGCCGTGATGCTGGCGCTGTTCGGGTGCGCCATCCTGCTGTTCGATTTCTGGGTCTTTCCCGATCCGCGGCAGCGCAAGTGGCTGCTGATTTTTGTGGTGCTGGCCGAACTCTTCACGGGCTTCGGGCTGTACCGCCAGTCGGCGTACCTGGCGTCGCAGGGTGTGCCGGAGCTGGCCGGTTTTCAGGGCTCCGTGACGGTCGACGGGTTCGGCATCTTCTTCAACTGGATCTTTGTGGTGGCGGCGCTGATCGTGGCGCTGGTCTCCTACAAGTACCTCGAAGTCGCCGGCGAGCACCACGGCGAATACTACAGCCTGATCCTGTTCGCCCAGTGCGGCATGTATTTCCTGGCGAGCGGAACCGACCTGGTCACGCTGTTCATCGGGCTCGAGCTGATGGCGCTGTGCTTCTACGTGATGGTGGGATTCCTGCGCGCCGACAAGCGGTCCAATGAAGCCGCGATGAAATACCTGCTGCTGGGAGCGTTTTCCTCGGGCTTCCTGGTGTACGGCTTCTCGCTGATGTACGGCATGGCCGGCTCCACGCGGCTGGCCGATGTGACGGCGGCCATCGAGCAGCGCCAGGCGTGGGATCCGGTGGTGTTCCTGGCGCTCACCACGACGGCGGTGGGGCTGCTCTTCAAGATCTCGGCCGCGCCGTTCCACATGTGGGCCCCCGACGCGTACGAAGGCGCGCCGACCACCGTGACGGCGTACCTTTCGGTGGCCTCCAAAGCGGCGTCCATCGCTTTCCTGCTGCGCATTTTCCTCGGGCCGTTCGCCAGCGCGCGCGTGATGTGGGAGCCGATCCTCTCGGCGGTCGCGATCCTGACCCTGACCCTCGGCAACCTCGCGGCGATCAACCAGACGAACATCAAACGGCTGCTGGCCTACAGCTCCATTTCGCACGCGGGCTACATGCTGCTGGGCCTGATCGCGGGCAACGAAACCGGCATCAAGGGTATCGCGGTCTACGTCATGGTGTACACCTTCATGAACCTGGGCGCGTTCCTGGTGGTGGTGGCCATGCGGCGCGCGCAGATCATCGGCGAGGACCTGGACGATTTCAACGGCCTGGTGCACCGTCATCCGGGCTATGCCTTCCTCATGCTGATCTTCCTGCTCTCGCTGGCCGGCATTCCTCCCACCGCCGGGTTCCTGGGCAAGTATTATATTTTCCTCTCGCTGATCCAGACGCAGCACTACACGCTAGCGGTGGTGGCCACGCTGTACGTGGCGGTGGCCATCTATTACTACTTCAAAATCGTGCGCAGCATGTTCGTTCGCGAAGAGACGGAAACCGCGCCGCTGTCTTCCAGCTTCGGATTGCGGCTGGCGCTGGGAGTGACGGGCGTTCTGACGCTGGCGATCGGCATCTACCCCGAGCCGTTCCTGCGGCTGGCGCAGACTTCGGTGCTGCGGTAAGGACGATATGCAGACGATCTTATCCAACCCCCTGTTCATGCCGGTGCTGATCACCCTGTTGATCGTCGGGCTGGTCCCTCTGGTGGGGGGCTACCTCACGCTGGTGGAGCGCAAGATCCTGGCCGATTTCCAGGTACGGCTCGGCCCCATGCGCGTGGGGCCGCACGGGCTGCTGCAGCCTATTGCCGACTCCCTGAAGCTGATGCTCAAGGAAGACATCATTCCCACCGATTCGGATAAGGCGATTTTCTGGTTCGCGCCGGTGATTTCGACCTTCACGGGCCTGACCGCATTCTCCGTGCTGCCCCTGGCCAAGAACATCTTCGTAGCGGACGTGAATGTCGGGCTGCTGGTAATCTCCGCCACGTCGGCGGTGGGGATCCTGGGAATTATTCTGGGCGGCTGGTCGTCCAACAGCCACTACCCGCTGCTGGGCGCGCTGCGCAGCGCAGCGCAACTGGTCAGCTACGAAGTCGCCCTGTCTTTCGCGCTGCTTTCCGGGGTAATGCTGGCGGGCACGTTGAGCATGCAGGGCATCGTGAAGGCGCAGCTCGACCGCGGCATCTGGTTCGTCTTCGGCAACTACTTTTTCATGATCGTGCCGTTCGCGGTGTACGTCGTCGCGGCCATCGCCGAGACCAACCGCGCTCCCTTCGATCTTCCGGAGGCCGAATCCGAGCTGGTTGCGGGCTTCCACACGGAGTACAGCGGCTTCCGCTGGGCGCTCTACTTCCTGGCGGAGTACGCCAACATTCTGGTGGTCTGCTCGGTGGCGGTGACGCTCTTCTGGGGCGGATGGCTGCGGCCGTTCCCCAGCGCCGCCTGGCTGCACTACCCGCTGGACTATGCCTTCCCGGTGCTCCTGTTCGCAGGCTCGGGCGTGCTCACTATGACGCTGGTGAAGGGCCTGAAGAGGGATCCCATCCAGCAAAAGGTCTTGATCCTGGTGGCCCTGATGCTGGTCGGCCTCGGCGCACTGTTCCTCATCCCGGCGGTGAACGACGCGGTGATCGGCCTGTTCTGGTTCCTGCTGAAGGTGTCTTTCCTGATCTACCTGCTGATCTGGTTCCGCGGCACGTTCCCGCGCTTCCGCTACGACCAGCTCATGAACATCGGCTGGAAGCTGGCGATCCCGGTGGGGATGGCCGCGGTGCTCATCAACGCCGTGCTGGGGATGATCAGGAAGGCGTAATCCTATTGTGCGCACCGGAATCCGATCGTGGGGGATTGCGTCGCGGGTCTCTCCAAATTTCGCGCGGCGGTGGTGACGTGGCGGCGATCGGATTCGTACGATCCACCGCGGATCGCCTTGGCTCCGGGCGGAATCGCAATTTGGGCGGCGCTCCCGCGATAGAGCGCAAAGTCGTCTCGACACCACTCCCAGACATTACCGGACATTTCGCGAACCCTGAATGGGCTGACGTTTTGCGGATGGGCGTCCACCGGCAGAACGTGCGCCAATCGGCTCTCGGCGGAGTTCACCTGAGCGGGCCGGAAGTCCTCGCCCCATGGGTAGATCCGTCCATCGGAGCCGCGCGCGGCGAATTCCCACTCGGCTTCGGTGGGGAGGCGTTGGCCCTTCCACTCGCAAAATGCCTCGGCGTCGCCCCACGAGACCCTGGTGACCGGATCGTTGTCCCGCCCTGGAAAAAGGCCGGTTCCGCTCCAGGTGGGCGGCGCCCGGTGATTGGCCGCCCGGACAAACGCGAGGTACTGCCCGTTGGTTACGGGTAACTGGTCGATCCAGAACGGCTGCACGGTTGTGGAGTGCGCCGGCGCTTCCTCGGGTTCGCCATCCCGATCGCGGCCCATCACAAATGTGCCCCCGGGCACGGCCACCATGTCCGGGGGCGGCAATCGAGCCACCGGCGGATTGGGGCGCGGCGCCGGCCGGCGGTACCAATAAACACCCACGGCCGCGGCGAGGAGCAAGCCGGCAGCCAACCAGTAGGCCTGCCGCCGCCGCGGGCCGGGCGTGGGCCGCGCGAAGGGCCTGGCCGGCCGGGTGTCCGCAGCCGTGGAACGCCCTTCGATTTCCAGGCGGCGCTTCCGGAGAGTTTCCACGAGGCGCTCGAATCCGCCTTCCTGCGAGAGGTCTGCCGATTGCCACCGGGCGAGCCGCCGGGGGATATCGCAGGGTTCCAGTTTGACGGGAATGAGAAACGTGGCGCCTTCGGGTTGCTCTTCCGCCGCATCCAATGCCTGGCCGATCTCCTTCTGAAGGTAGCCGGCCTTGGTCACAGCGGCGCGCGACAGGCAGACCAGAACGGCGTCGCAGGCGCGAACGGCGGTGTGGATTCGCTCATCCCAGTCTTGTCCGGGCAGCAACTCTTCCTCGTCGAGCCACGGAGCAAACCCGGCATCGCGGAGTCTTCGACAAAGTTCGCGAACGGCGGCCTTATCCTCGGACGCGTGACAGATGAAAACCCTGACTCCATCGTGGCGCGGGGCCGCATCCGTCATAAAAATCCGACAGAGAAGAATTATAGCCCAAGCGGCCGGAGACTGCTCCGAATGGTGTTTACACACAGGAGGCTTGGGCCTATGATTCAGTTAGGAGTTCGGGGATGCTTTCTTGTGTATTCCGCATCTGGGCGCCGGTCGCGTGGCTGGTTCTTGGGGCGCCGGCCGCAGCCGTGCGCGCGCAGATTCTGCCCCAGGCGACGGCGCAGATCCTCGTTGAGAGCTCGAATGGGGCCGAGGTTTACCTCGATGAAAAACGGATCGGGGTGGTGCCTGTCGCCGGGAGCCTGACGATTCCGAATGTCTCGCCCGGTCCGCACCGGGTGAAGGTTTCGCTCGCGGGCAAGCGCGATTTCGAGCAGCGGCTGGTGGCGGCCGCCGGAGAAACGAATCGGATTCGAGCGGTGCTGACGGACCGGGTGGGGAACGTGGAATTGTACACGGCTCCGGGCGCAACGGTTGAAGTGGACGGACGCAAGGCGGGGACAGCGGACGACACAGGCAGCATCCTGATCCGCGCTTTGAAGGTGGGCCCGCGCAAGCTGCGCATTTTCCGGGAAGGCTACAACGAGCGCACGGACGAAGTGGAGATCGACTCCGGCGAAACGTTGACCATCACCCTGGACCTGGATGCGGCGGTTCGTCCGGCCGCGCCTTCGGGCCCGCTCCCGACGTTCGTGCTTGCCCGGACATTGGTCGGGTTTCGCGCCAACAATGTGAGCTCCGTCGCTTTCAGCCCGGACAGCAAGTGGGTGATGGCCGGGAGCAATCAAGGAGGCCCGTACGAACTCCGAATCTGGGAGACGCGCACGGGCCGTGAAGTCCGCGCGCTTTACGACGACGCGAGCATCGTGGTTTCCATCTTATGCGCGCCTGACTTTACCTGGTGCGCTTCGCAGCACACAAGCTCCAGCGGCGCGAGGACCCTTCGGTTATGGGACCCAAAGACCGGCACGGAGCTACACCGATTCGCAGACGGCGAACCGGGCGACAGCGTCGGCCTTACGTCGATCAGTCCGGACGGAAAGCGCCTGGTGGTGAGCCGGTCATTCGGTCTTGATGCCGGAGAGACCACCGTGTTCGATACCTCTACGTGGCGTCCTTTTTTCAAAGTGCCGCGAGCGGGCGGGACGTTGAATCCCGATGCCAGCCTGCTCGTGACCACGGGAAAATCCATACAGTTCTGGGATGCACTCACGGGGAAAAGACTGCCCAAGTCGCTTGCGGGCAGCGGGGATGGCGCGCAGTTCAGCCCGGACGGAAAGTGGCTGGCGGTCTACTCGAATGGCCAGGTGCAAGTCTGGGAGATCGACACGGGACGGATGGGTGTCCGGTTTGGGGCGCCGGAAGACAATATTTATTCCGCGGTGTTCAGTCCGGACGGGCGGCTGCTGATCGCGAACCGTCCGGAGGTGACCGTTTGGGATTTTGCGTCCGCGAAGCCAATCCAGAAGCTCAGCCAGGGGAACGCAATCGGAGTCAGCCCGGATGGACAATGGATCGCAGTGGGCGTAGACCTCTCTGTCCGGCTGTGGCAGAAGCAGCCTGGTCCGCGTTAGCCCGAGTTTCCACTAATCTAGTTGCCGGCTGTGTGAGGCGGCATCGGTATCCCCACCCGCGCTACAATCGCCCGGAAGCGCGGATCCTGGCGCACAGGACCGAAGGCCGGATATACGTTCAGCAGAATCAGCGCCCCGGTGCGCTCCTCGATGGCCTGCTCCAGCCAGCGCACGGTGGCGTCCACCTCGCCAAGCGACGCATAGATCGTGGCGATCTGGTAGGGCATCTCGAAACTCGTGGCGCGCTGGTCGATGGCGCGCCGCAGCCATTGGCGGGCCGCGCCGGTGTGCCCGGCAAACGCCTCCACACATCCGAGCGTGGCGGGACGGACGGGGTTTCGCTCGTTTACCCCGCCGGCGGCCTGCAAGGCCTCCGCATACTCGTGTTTCGCCGCCAAAGCCATTGCCAGAAAATGACGGGTGATGTCGAAACCCGGATCGATCTCCAGCACGCGCCGGGCTTCGGCCACAGCGTCGTCATAGCGGCCGGCATACAGATAGAATTCAGCCAGGTCGCCGGAGATGATCAGCGACATGGGATCGAGCTCCCGCGCGCGTTCGACCTCCGCAATCGCTTCGGGCGCATGTCCGGTCGCGAGCAGGTTGAGCGCGTGCCACTGGTGAGCGGTGGCGTAGCTGGGATTCAAGTCGATGGCGCGCTGGAACCCCTTCTCCGCGGCGGCGAAATCCCAGTCGTAATGCATGCGGATGAAAGCCAGGGAGGTCTGCGCTTCCGCCAGCGTGTCGTCGAGTTGGACGGCCTTTTGGGCGGCGGCGCGGGCGCGGGACATGGCCGTGGCGCGCGGCATGACCGTGTTCGGATTGGATCCCAGCAGGGCGTAAGCATCCGCCAGGCCCGCATAGGCCAGCGCGTAGCCGGGGTCGATCCGAGTGGCCTCTTCGAACGCCTGGATCGCCTGCTGATAACCCTCCACGTTACGGCGATTCCAGTAGTAGATCCCGCGCAGAAAGGCGCGCCAGGCGTTCGGATTCACCGCGGGCCTGTTGAGCAAGCGCCGGTCGCCCGCGGTGAGGCTGCGAAGCACCCCGGCGGCCACGTCCTCGGCGATGGCATCCTCGACGGAGAAGAGATCGTCGTAAGCGCGGTCGAACTTGCCGCTCCAGAGCGAGGCGCCATCGCGCACGCGCCACAGTTCGGCAGTCACCCGCACGCGATCGCCGTCGCGCTGGAAGTTTGTATCCAGCACCGCGTCGACGCGCAGTTCTTTCCCCGCCGCCAGCGGATCGCGCAGCCCATCGGCGTAACGCAGTACCGCGGCCGTCGGGCGGACGGTCATCCGGCGTAGGCTTCCCAGACGGTTGATGAGCACGTCCGCCATGCCCAGTCCGGCGTCGGCATCGGCCGCATCGTTATGGAGCGGCCGGAAGGGCAGCACCGCCAGTGACCGGATCTCCGTTCCGCCCGAGGCGCGCGGGCGCGGCAACAACAGGCCGGCGGAGAAAAGGACAACCGCGAGCGCGGCGCCGATAGCGGCCCGATGCCAGCGCCGCGCCGGCCGGAGCGGAGAAGCGGCGAGGCCGGGCCGCTCAATGGCTGCCGAAAACCGGTATCCTCGCCGCGGCACCGTCTGGATGCAGTTCAGGCCGTCGAGAGCCTTGCGCAGGGTGAGAATGTTCTGCGCCAGCGTGCCTTCCTCCACGAACGTACCTGGCCACACGGCCTGCATCAGCTCTTCCTTGGTGACCACACGGCCAGGGTTTCGCACCAGCACCAGCAGGGTCTCCACCGCCTTGGGAGTCAGCGGCACCAGCCGGGATTCCCGGCGCAGGACGCGCTCCGCGGCGTGGAGCCGATATGGTCCGAATTGATAGACCTCCGATTTCTCATCGATTTGAGAAGTCTTTGAGAAATCTTTCATGGTTCTTGCAGGACTCCGAAGACGCGTTCGCCTGAATGTGGTCCTCGGCCCCTCCAGCGGATTCATTCTAGCAGAAGCGGTTGCGGGGGAGAGGGGCCGGAGGTCCAAATGCGTCGACCATACGTTTACGTTCCGATTGCGATCTGGCTTGCGGTTCTGGCGGCCTGGGCGCAGCAGGCACAGAAGCAGATTCCGAAATACAAGGCCATCTGGGAGCCGGTGAATTACCCGCAGGATGCCGAGCTGGGCGACGTGTTCTTCGTCAGCGCCGAGGTCGGTTGGGTGGTCGGCATGGCCGGCTCGGACGCCGGCGACGGAGGCATCATTCTGCACACCGCCGACGGAGGCCAGCACTGGGATGTGCAATTGGGCAATCCGCACTCGGCCACGCGTTGTTTCTTCAACCTGTTCTTTCTGGATGCCAGGCACGGCTGGGCGACGCAAGCGGGCGGCGGCCACCTGGTGCGCACCACGGATGGAGAGACCTGGGAAGAGATCAGCAAGTTTCAAGCCGACGAACCCTACACGTTCGCCACGCCGGACGTCGGCTTCGACGTGCACGGAGACGAGATCTACCGGACGGCGGACGGTGGACGCAACTGGAAGCTGGTCTTTACGTGCCACGACAAGGTGGAGGTGGACGGCTTGATGCGAGACGTGGGATGCCGGTTCCACAGCATCTCCTGCCCCACCGCGCAGGCGTGCTATGCGGCATCCGGCGCACTGCCCAACAACAACGCCGCGATCGCCGCCACCGAGGATGGCGGGCTGACCTGGAACATCTCGCGCTACGTTCCGAATGCCGGCGGCGGGGACTATGGGTTGTTGTTTACAGACGCGAAGACGGGCTTCATGCGCGGTTTTGCCGAGATCTGGAGCACGCTGGACGGCGCCCAGACCTGGCGCAAGCTTCCGGGCACGTTTCCCGGCGGCTCCACGCCCCGTATCCGGTTTGCCGACCGGGAGGTGGGCTGGCTTGCGAACGGCAGGGATCTCGCGTACACTTCGGACGGCGGAAAGCACTGGAACGCGATAGAAGTGCGGCTGCCGGCAGGCATCAATTCATCGAGCCTGCCCGCGCGCGACCGCGGTTACGTGGTGGGAAATCACGGAATGGTCTACCGCTACCGCGTGGTTCCGGTCGAATACACCGCAAAGGGCATGATTGCGGCGCCGGTCATCGCCGCGAAATGAGCCTGGAGGTACCCGATGAAAGTGGTGCGCCTGGTTTTTGGCATGCTTGCCGTGGTCGGTTCAGGGTTGCTTGCCGGCGGGATCTATTCGGTCCGGCACACGCGCCAGTTCCTGCAGGCTGCCGTGACGGCGCCGGGCGTGGTCGTGGAGAATGTCTGGAGGGAAGACACAACCAGTAACGGCGGCACATACTGGGCTTACTATCCGCGCGTCCGCTTCCGGACCAGCGACGGCCAGGATATCTCTTTCATATCGAGCGTAGGGGCAAGTCCGCCTTCCTATCGCGTGAGTGAACCGGTCACCATTCTCTACGATCCGCGGCAACCGTATAGTGCGTCCATCAACTCGTTCGGATCCCTGTGGGCGGCTTCGATCGTGCTGTTGGGCATGGGCGTGATATTTACCGCGCCTGGAATCGGGTTCATCGTCTGGAAGCGCGCCAGTAATCGAAAGAACCAATGGCTGCATTTGAATGGGCGCCGCATCCAGGCGGACATTGCGCGCGTGGAGCTGAACACTTCGCTCACGGTCAATGGATCGAGTCCGTATCGAATTGTATGCCAATGGCTGGATCCGGCGAGTAACCAGATGCATGTTTTTCACAGCGCCAACATCTGGTACGATCCGACGCATTACCTCCCGGGGAAGGCGCTGGAGGTGCTGGTGGATCCGAACAACCTGCACCGTTACACCGTGGAGACATCGTTTCTGCCGAAGGTTGGATGAACGCCGGATCACGGCGCCGTCTGCGTCAGCTTGTCCTTGTACAGCCCGAACACCCGCTTGAAGTCCAGCTCCAGCATCACCGTCACCGGCGTGGCGTCCGGCGCTGCGCGTCGATCGAGCGGCACCGTCGAGCCGTAAAACCGCCCCCAAGCCGTCAGCACGTCGAGGTATCGCGTGTCCGACCTGGTGACGAAACCCGGGTCGATCATATACGCTGCGACCAGCGAATCCCACATGTAAGTGGTCCCCTCGGGATGCTTCAGGAAGCCCGGATAGCGGTTGCCCAGATCCTCGCGGAACAGGTCGGTGACCGGCGTGCGCACGGCCACGACCTCGTCGAACTCGCGCTTGCGGATCGGCGCCGTGTTGCAGATGTCCAGGCCGAACATCACCTTTCGCGGGATGCGCGAGCGCAGCACGATGCGCGCCGCCTCCGGGTCGAACCAGAAGTTGAACTCGGTCGCCGCCGATGCGTTGCCCGGCACTCCGAGATTGCCGCCCATAAAGACAACCTGCTGGATCCTGCTCTCGATCGCCGGCTTGAGGCGCAGCGCGAGGGCCAGGTTGGTCATGGGCCCCAGCTCCACGATGGTCACTTTGCCGGGCAGGCGTTCGATCTCCGAAATCAGGAACTGCACGGCGCTTTCGCGATGCGGCTTGCGCAGGCTGAGTGCGGCGCCGGGCGCCGGTATCACCACGGCCGGGTCCAGCTCGAAGGCGCCGGTATACTCCTGCTTGCCCCAGCGGCGGGCGGCCTCGTGGGCGATCGCCGCGGTGTGCAGCAGGGGCGTCTCCGCACCGGTGTACACCTGCACTTGCGGGCGCTTCATCAGGTCGAGGATGTGGAGCATGTACTCGGCCCCCTGCGCCGGCCACACGTTGCCCGGCACGATCGTGATCCCGGAGACCGCCACCTGCGCCGGGCTGCGGAGCAGCATCACCACCGCGGCGCCGTCATCGCCGAACAGTCCCGAATCCGTGTCGATCACCACCGTCTCGCGGCCGGCGGCCAGCAGGAGGTGGGCCATCAGGATTCCGGCGGCGAAACGCAGCATGATCCCCAATATAGCTCCACAAGGCAGCTCCACAGGGTAAAATGCGTATGCCATGAAAAAAGTCCGCTGGGGTGTTCTGGGCGTCGCCCGGATCGCCACCACGAAAGTCATACCCGCCATGCAGCAAGGCGAGCTGTCCGAGATCGTGGGGATCGCTTCGCGCGATCGCGCCAAAGCCGCCGAGGCCGCGCGCCAACTCGGCATTCCGCGCGCCTACGGCTCGTATGAGGAGATGCTGGCCGATCCCGAAATCGAAGCCGTCTACAATCCGCTTCCCAACCACCTGCACGTGCCCTGGTCGATCCGCGCGGCCGAGGCCGGCAAGCACGTGCTGTGCGAGAAGCCCGTCGGCATGAACGCGGCCGAGGCGCGCTCGCTCATCGCGGCGCGCGACCGCACGGGCGTCGTGATCGGCGAGGCCTTCATGATCCAGACCCACCCGCAGTGGCTGCGGACGGTGGAGCTGGTGCGCTCCGGCCGCATCGGCCAGCTTCGCTTCGCCATGGGCTCGTTCGGCTATTTCAAGCTGGAGCCGGACAACATCCGCAACATCGCGGAATACGGCGGCGGCGGCCTGATGGATATCGGCTGCTACCCCATCAAGACGTCGCGCATGATTTTCGGGGAGGAGCCGGTGCGCGTCGAGAGCGTCATCGTCCGCGATCCGCGTTTCGGCACCGACATCCTGACCTCGGCGATTCTCGAATTCCCATCCGGCCACTGCATTTTTTCGTGCAGCACGCAGGTGGTGCTCCACCAGAGCATGCAGTTCTTCGGAACCACGGGCCGCATCGAACTGGAGGTGCCCTACAATGCCAAGGCCGGAGGGACGTCGCGCATCCTCATCGATGACGGCCGCGACGTGTTCGGCTCGGGCATCACCGTGGAGGAGTTCCCGCCCTGCGACCAGTACACCATTCAGGGCGACCTGTTTTCGCGCGCAATCCGCGAAGGCGGCGCGCCGCCGGTCCCGCTGGAAGACGCCGTCAAGAACATGGAAGTGATCGACGCCGTGTTCCGCTCGGGTCGAACCGGGAACTGGGAGAAGCCTTAGCGATACCAGTGTGGTGTCTCGCTTAAGAATTGCCAGCGCTGCGCAACCCGATGTGGGGCAGCCATTCGTGGGCGCTGCGGGTCCAGCCGGCTGAAAGCCGGCTGCGGGCAGAATTGCCCGCCCCACATCTATGGTCAATTCTTACGCTGGACAGGACACTAGTTTGCCGGCGGCGTGGCCGCTCCCGGCGTCACGTCGTCGCCCACCAGGCGCAGCGCCCATTTCACGGCTTCCAGATACATCTTCTGCACCAGCGGGTTGTCCCAGGCTTCGTCGGCGTGTCCGAAGGTCGAGTAGAATACCCGGCCCTTGCCGTACATCTTGGCCCAGGCCACTGGAAAATCGCGGTCCGTGCGGTGGATCTCCGGGCGGCTGAAATCCAGCTTGGAGGCGTCCAGCCGCGCCAGCACGCGCACTTTGCCGCGCGAGAAGTTCTTGTGCTCGTAGATTTCGTCGCGGATGGTGAAGCGCGCCGGAAACATCTTCATCGCCGGGAAATCGGGCACTTCCACGATCACCGGCGCATCGAAGACGCTCCACGGGTGATTGTCGAAGTAGCCGCCGATCATCTCGCCGAATTCCGGCCAGTCGAAGAAGGCGTCGTCGCCGGTGTGCGCGCCCACGAAGCCTTTGCCGTCCTCCTTGATGAAGGACATCAGGTCGCTCTTCTGCTGCCCGCTCAGGTTGTCGCCCGTTCCGATGAAAAAGATGGCGTCGAAATAGTCGAGGTTCCGCGTATTGCGCGCGGGCGCCGGGACCGGCTGTTTGGTGATCAACTGCGAGTCGGTGCGGATGTAGGTATCGAAGGCTCCGGACTCCTTGCCCAGCCGCTCGATGGTGGCCATGGCGTGCGACACCGAATCGTGCTGGTAGGCCGTGATGGTGTCGCCCCAGACGAGAATCCGCTTGCGCCCCGCGGGCTGCTGCGGCGGCTCTCCGGCGGCCAGCAGCGCTCCCAGCAGAAGGGCGGAAATACCGGCAATGGAGGATCGGACCATGAATACCATTTTGCACGAATCACGCCAGGATGGCTTCGATGCGTGCCCGCTCTTCGGCGGAGAAGCTCGGGTTTTGAAGTGCCGCCACGTTCTGCTCGAGCTGCTCGATCCGGCTGACGCCCATCAGCGCGCTGGTGACGGCCGCATCCCGCAGCACCCAAACCACGGCCATTTGCGCGAGACTCTGGCCCCGCTGCCGCGCGACTTCCTGAAGCGCGCGCGCCCGCGCCAGCCGGGCGTCGTCCACCTGCTCCCGCTTCAGGTAACCGTGCGGCTTGGCGGCGCGGGAATCGGCGGGGATGCCATCCAGGTACCGCCCGCTCAGCATTCCCTGCGCCAGCGGCGAAAACGCGATGCCGCCGATGCCCTCCGCCCGCAGCAGTTCGAGCAGCCCCGCTTCCGGCGCTCTCTGAAACAGCGAGTAACTGAACTGGTGGATCACGCACGGCGTGCCTCTGCGGTTGAGGGCCGCCAGGGCGTTCGCGGTCTGCTCCGGGCTGTACCGCGAAATCCCCGCATACAGCGCCTTGCCCGAGCGGACGGCGTAGTCCAGCGCCGACATGGTCTCCTCCACCGGCGTCGCGGGATCGGGCCGGTGCGAGTAGAAGATGTCCACGTACTCCAGCCCCATCCGCCGCAAGCTCTGGTCCAGGCTGGCGATCAGGTACTTGCGCGACCCCCAGTTGCCGTAGGGCCCCGGCCACATGTCGTAGCCCGCCTTGGTCGAGACCACCAGCTCGTCGCGATACGCCCGCAGGTCGCGCCCGAGCGCCCTGCCGAACGTCTCCTCCGCGGACCCGTAGGGCGGGCCGTAATTGTTGGCCAGGTCGAAGTGCGTGATTCCGAGATCGAATGCGCGCCGCAGCAGGGCGCGGGCGTTTTCGAAACTGTCGACGCCGCCGAAGTTGTGCCACAGGCCCAGGGAAACGGCGGGCAACAGCAGTCCGCTTCGGCCGCAGCGCCGGTAAGTCATGGCGTCGTACCGGCTGGTGGATGCTACGTACTGATCCGGGTTCATGGCGATTCAAATCGCGTGATCGGCCGGCGCGTCCTCGCCGCGCCAGATGCGCCGCGACGTCCAGTCTTCGGCCGGCGCGGCCCAAAACGGATCGGACGGAGGCAGGCCCAAGGGCAGCAGGACCGTCGCGCACAGATACAGGCTGCCCGTCGAAATGTAAGTCTCTCCGAGGTGCGGCTGGTGCCCGCAGAATCCGATGGCGAGCCATCCGCCCGCGTCGAACGTCCCCGGCGCTTCGAGCGTCCGCCGCGTCACCGCGGTCAAGGCGTTGCGCACGCGCGCGCCCGTGAGCGGAGCCGGGAGTTGGCCGAGCAGCGCCATTTGCGCCAGCAGGTGAAAGGCGCCGCAGCGGTAGGCGATCGATCGGCCCACCACCGGGAACGTGCCCTCGGGCGAAATCAGCCGCTCCTGAATTGCGGCGTAGCGTTTCGCCCGCGCAAGTGTGTCCGGCAGAAGGCTATCCCAGGTTTTGCCGTGCGCGCCGATGCTCCGCAGCACGTCCACCAGCATGGGTTGGATGACGAAGCTGTTGTAGTAGTCCTGGTGGAAATGCGGCCCGTCGCCGTAAACGCCGTCGCCCAGATACCACTGCTGGTGCTGGCGCACGGCGTAATCGATGCGCATCCCGTCCCAGCGTTCGCCCATCAACGCCAGCGCGGCCTCCACGGTGGCGGCGAACAGCAGCCAGTTGTTGAAGCCCGGCGTGATCGCGCGCGACGAGGCCAGCGCCGCGGCCAGGTTCCGCTGCACGGGCGCGTCCAGCTTGTTCCACAACTCGCCAGGGGCGCGCAGCACGGCCTGCGCCAGGAAGCCGCAGTCCACCAGCGGCTGGCTGCCCTCGTGGAAATTGAGATAGTCGGGCGATTGGGGATCGGTCGCGGAGCGAATCGCCGCGCGCGCCAGCGCGGCATGCTGCTGCTGCGAATCGCGCTCCGGGCCCGGCGGGAGCGTGGCCTCCAGCCACGGCGCGATGCCGGCGAGCAGGCGCCCCAGCGCCTCCAGGTGGGTGCACTTGCGGCGGTCGGCGACATTGCCGGTGACGCACTCCACCGGCATGTTGCGCTTGAGCGTCCCGGCGGCCAGGTTGCGCAGCACGGGGTCCGCCAGCTTCGCCAGCGTGCGCAGCCAAAACTGGCGGTCGCTCTCCGCTGTGGCCTGGGGCGCGGCCGACGCCGCCATTCCCAGGCCGGCAATCGATTGAAAGAATCCGCGGCGGCCGGTCATGTCCTGAGGATACACCGGCCCAGAAGGGCCAGGCGTAACAGATCGATGATTCCGGCCGGCTCTTCCTCTCGCCAGCATCGCCCGTCTCGGCTTCACCGGCAAGGCTCTCATGCTACCCCCAATCGTCCCACGGGGTTGTGAAACGGCGTTTCTGGAAAAGTCCACCGGCGAGTTACAGGCAGCCTCTACAAGGTTTCAAGTGCGGTCCTGCCAGAATCGCGGTGCGAATGCTTCGCTCTGCGTGCCAAGCGGCAGCTTGGTCGGCGTCCTGCAAAGCTGCCGGATGGAATCGGACGGACCTTTCCATCAGCCGTTGAAGCGGGCGCGGAGTTGACGACGAACGTCCTCCCAAGCGATGGTCTGAACGGCACCCGAATCCAGATCGCGAACCCGGAGATTCACCTCGGTCCTCCAGGCCTCCTCAGCGCTTTCATCGACTTCCGTATCCAGGCTGTCGATTAAAGAATCGGCGAGCGCCGCTCTTGCCGCGGCGGGGAGTTTAGTGCCTTAACAGATCCGCTGCGTCCTCAGCCATGTCCTCACTGTCTCGCTTGCAAGACCGCAGGCGGCTGTGAAACGCGGTTCTCGGAAAGTGAGCCCACGCTTGCCAGTCCCGATTGATCTGGGGGCGAGTGGATTTCTCTCGCGATACGCCGTTCGTTCGATCGGCCTGGCCACCCAGATACCCCACTGCCAAATACGGTGAAATTCGCCGTCGCGATTCGAAGCCTCTGTTGCGGGGGCGCTGTCGGAAATGGCCGAAGAATTCGGGTTTGGAAGCCCGCGGCTATTGACTCTCAATACAAGGACCCGATGTCGCACGTTTCACAGCTCTAACGAATTCGCAGATGGGCTGGTGCTCAGTAGGGAATTTTGACCGCTGGGCCTCTCGGTGGGCCGCAAAGTGGTCGAACATGGTCAGGCGTACAATCTAACTCATGGGCGGCTCCATCGAAGAGCGGATGCGAAACGACTGGAACGATCGAGCGCGACGCGATGCCTATTACTACGCGGTCACTGGCCGACGCCGTCAAAACGCGATGGAGTTTCTGGCGACTGCGCAATCGGTGGCGCCCTTCTTGCAATCCGCTCTTGGCCGTGTGCGCACCAGCGGTAAGGACAATCCCTCCACGGCGCTTGAAATAGGGTGCGGCCCAGGACGGTTGATGCTGTCGATGAGCCGCTTCTTCAGCGAAATTCATGGCGTGGATGTTTCCGATGAGATGCTGGCTCTGGCCCGTCAGAACTTGCGAGACGTACCCCACGCCCATCTTCATCGAAACTCAGGCTCCGATCTAGCCGGATTCCCGCCCGCACATTTTGATTTCGTCTATTCCTATGCCGTCTTCCAGCACATTCCGAGCGTTGAAGTGATTTCGCGTTACCTGGAGGAATCCACTCGCGTGTTGAAGGCTGGTGGTGTGCTGTGTTGCCAGCTTCGCGGAGGTGAGTTGCGTCCAGAAGACCACGCTAAGAAGGACCCGACGTGGGTGGGCTGCGTCTATCCGTATCATCTCGTCTTCGAGATCTGCCGAAAATCTGGTCTACACTTGCTGCAGATTTCGGACATCGATATGCAGCACATGTGGGTGATCGGGCGCGCACCGATGCAGGCCGCCGCGCGGGAGCACGATAGTCAGCCCGTGCTCAAGGCCGTTACTTCAACAGATAATCCGCTCGGAATCATCTCCCGAACTGGCCCTGGAAGTGCATTCGCCTGCTGGCTGGAAGGTTTCCCCGAATCCCTATCGCTGGAAGCCGTCTCGTTCTCGGTGGATGATCTTGCCGCAGTGCCTAGTTACATAAGTGAACATCTAGGGCGTGGGGGCTTTCAACTCAACGTCCTGGTCCCGCGGGAGGCTCGCCTGGGGGAAGCCGTGGTCAGCATGCGCTTCCGGGGTGATGTCGTACCGAGCCAGCACTGCATCCGAATTGAGGATTACCCATGTCCGGAACCGCAACTTGTCAAAGTGACCGACGGTATCGATTTGCTTGCCGATTCCGTGACTGCAAGTGGAAGCTTAAAGGTGCTTCTCCATGGCGTCGCCGATCCTTCCGCGGCACTATTTGTGCTCGGCTCCGTCCCTATCCGTGACGTGTCGTATTATTGCTACTTTTCGCACGCCTTTGGGTATGAGTTCACGCTAGGGCTCCCGCCGCAGATCGGTCTTGGAACATATGCGCTCACGATCAGACTGCCCGGATGGGAGAGGGTAGTTCCGGTGACGGTGATAGGCGATTAATCCTCGGGAAATTTGCACTGCTCAAAATAACCGTTCTGGGCAGAAATCCGTGCCAGAAATCGCGTTTGGCGTGGATTTCAGGACTCCTGGCGAGGCTTCGTTTCGCACCGTAATGGGCAGTATGACCTTGCGGCCCAACGGCAGGTCATTTGGTGATATGTGGGTTCCCAGAAAGTGAGGCGCTCCCGCCCCAAGGAATGGCCAGACGGTTCAATGGCTGCGCGCCCCGCGGAAATCAATTGTGGTTAAGGCGCTGAACCCGGCGCGGCCTGGCCTTTCTATGCGGCACGACCGCCACGCGCCTTCTTTCTGGGCACCTTGGCTTCGCGGCGTCCTAACGCCTGGGCGGCGGCCGCCACCATTAGCATGTTCAGGCTCACCCCTTCCCGGGCGGCCTGGGCCACCAGACGGGCATGCAGGCTTTTTGGCATACGTACCCGAAACTGACCGCTTGAAGATGCCGGCGCACCGGGCTTCGGCATGGGATCGCCGTGCTTCCTGCAACTCAGCAGGAAGGAGCGCACGGCATCGCGGCCATTCACGACAGCCTCTTCGGGCGTTTCACCGTCCGAATGGCACCCCGGAAGATCCGGGTATTCGATCAAATAACCGCCGCCATTTTCGACCGAAAGCGGTCGAATGGTAAACGGATAATCATCGGCATTGGCGAACTCACTCATGGCCGGGACCCTCCAGTTTGCTAATGAATTCCACGAAGTCACGGACGTACCAGGGCTTGATCGGAATGCGCTTTGGCACCGTTGTTCTGCCCGCCCTCGGGTGCCGGAATGTCACGTGACTGCTGCCTCCCTGGCTGTCAACGTCAACTCCGAAGCGCCGCGCCACGACTTCCAGGTCCTCCATGCGCCAGTTGCGGGGGTTCTTCCGCATTCCGGCAAGGATCTTCTTGGCGCTGGACACGATTCCATGGTACCGAATATGGCACCACGGTACAATCCTGGAACTGACGCCTGATAGGCACGCGCGTTTGAGCGAGTCTACCGGACGGAGAGAGCCCAAAGAGGCGTTTAACCCGGTGGGCCCGGGATCGACAGTCCGCGTCGGATCTTTCTCGCCAGCAGGTTGGCTATCTCGGAGTGACGAGGAACCGCTTCAGTGTGACCCGTCTGCGGGTTTTCCTGAAGAGAATGCTCTTTGCCTTCTCGGCGTAGCACGTTACCAGGCCTTCGAAGGCGCCGAAGAAACCCCTCGCGCTTCATCCGACAATCACGGGTTCCTGCTTGGCGTCGGGGGGTAAAGCGCGCAGAGTTTCCTCTCGCCTGTATTCAAGAATGAGGGCAATCGCCTCGCGGAGATTCGCCAGGCATTCTTCATGCGTTCCGCCTTGACCATTGGCGCCCGGCACCTCGGCGTCTCGTTTTCTAAACGGCTGATGACTCGCGAGTAGCGACTCCATCGGCTCTTCGCCCCCTCTGCCCCGCCGTTTACCCACCCCCTCCCCTCAAACGTGCCAAAGATAAGGCTTTGCGCCACGCGATATACTGGAGTTTAAGCCTCTGGTTCCGGATCGCCCCCATGGCTGAAATGAGCGTAATCTGGCTGCGCGTGGCCGCCGCGCTGTACTCCCTCGGCCTTCTCCACGCCATCCTTACGCTCGTCCGGCGGCGCGAACATCTCTTTGGCGTGGCGCTGGGCGCCTTCGGCCTCGGCTCGGTTTTCCACTTCGTCTCCATCATCGAAGAAGGCATCGTCAACAACCGCTGCCCCATCACCAACATCTACGAGACGCTCTCCATGTGCTCCATGCTGATCGTCGTGGTGTTCCTGTTCGTCTACTGGCGCTACAAAGCGGCGAGCCTCAGCGTGTTTATTTTCCCCCTGGTCTTCGTCATGGCGCTGGTGGCCACGCTGGGCAATCCCGTGAGCGCATGGTCCAGCCCCGTGGTGCGGGATGCGTGGCTCTCCGTGCACATCGTGCTCGTTCTGCTGGGCTACGCGGCGCTGGCGTTCACCGCCGTGGCCTCCGTCCTCTACCTCTTCCAGGAGCGCGAGCTGAAATCCAAGAAGCCGCGCAAATTCTACTACCGGCTGCCCCCCCTGGGCACCCTCGACGACCTGATCTCGAAGTCCATGGCCGTGGGTTTCGTCCTCATCACGCTGGCTGTCATCGCCGGCTGCACGTGGGGCTTCATCGAATTGAAGACCGCCTGGATCAGTCAACCCAAGATCGCCATCTCCTTCTTCACCTGGGGCATCTACATGGTCCTGGTTTTCCTGCGGACCACCGCGGGATGGCGCGGCAGGAAGGCCGCCATCATGACCGTCACGGTGGTCGCCTTCTCCGCCCTGACGTGGGCGGCGCACGCGCGCCTCGGTACCTTGTTCTTCAAACAATGAAGCTGCTGATCACCGGCGTGAGTCACAAAACGGCGCCCGTCGAAGTGCGCGAGTGCCTGGCGTTCCGCGAGGAAGCGCTGCCCGCCGCGCTGGCCGATCTCAAATCGCGCGAAGGCGTGGGCGAGGCCGTGATCCTCTCCACCTGCAACCGCGTGGAAATCACGGTCACCACCGAGGATCGCTTCGATCCGCAGGCCATCGTCGATTCGTTTCTGGCCGACCAGAAATCCGTCAGCGCCTGCTTCATCGAACCCCACCTCTACCGTCACGAGGGCCGCGAAGCCATCCATCACCTCTTCCGCGTGGCCGCCTCGCTCGACTCCATGGTGGTGGGCGAGCCGCAGATCCTCGGCCAGCTCAAAGCGGCCTATGCCGCGGCCAAAGACTGCGGCGCCGTTTGCGGGTGGCTCGATGGCGTGGTCACCCGCGCCTTCAGCGTGGCCAAACGCGTGCGCTCGGAAACCGGCATCGGCCAGATGGCCGTCTCGGTGAGTTACGCCGCCGTCGAGCTGGCGCGCAAGATTTTCGGTTCGCTGGCGGGCCGCACCATCATGATCGTCGGCGCGGGCAAGATGTCGGAGCTGGCCGCGCGCCACTTGCGCCGCTCCGGCGCTTCCCACGTCTTCGTCACCAACCGCACGCACGAGCGCGCCATCGAGATGGCCAAGCTCTTTCAGGGCACGCCGGTCGAATACACGCGCTTCGTCAGCATGCTGCCCGAGGTGGATATCGTGATCGCCTCGTCGGGCGCGCCGCACTACATCCTTCGCCGCGACGACATGCAGCGCGTCATCGCGGCCCGCCGCAACAAGCCGATGTTCCTGATCGACATCGCCGTGCCGCGCAACATCGAGCCCTCGGTCAACGAAATCGACAACATCTTCCTCTACGACATCGACGACTTGCAGGAAGTGGTCAACGCCAACCTGCGGGAGCGCATGAAGGAAGCGGACCACGCCGAGACGCTGGTGGCCGAAGAGGTCGAGCGCATGATGGCGCGGCTCAAGGTGGCCGAGGTCACCCCCACCATCGTGGGCTTGCAGGAGCAGCTCGAGCAGATCCGCGCCGGCGAGGTCGACAAGGTGCGGCGCAAGTTCGGCCCGTTCACCGCGGAGCAGGAGCAGGCCATGGAAGCCCTGACGCGCGGCATCATCAACAAGATCGCCCACGGGCCGATCTCCGAATTGCGCAACCACGCCAACCACCCCGATGGCGTCCACGTGGTGGCCGCCATCCGAAAGGCGTTTCACCTCGGGGATTGATCCATGCTGGTCATCGCATCGCGCGGTTCGCAGCTCGCGTTATGGCAGGCACGCTGGGTGGCGGGGCAGCTCGCCGCGCGCGGCCACGAGTGCCGCATCGAGATCATCAAAACCACTGGCGACAAGATCACCGATGTGCCACTGGCCAAGGTCGGGACCAAGGGCCTGTTCACCAAGGAAATCGAAGAGGCGCTGCTGGACGGAAGCGCCGATCTCGCGGTGCACAGCCTGAAGGATCTTCCCACCGAGCTGCCCGCCGGACTGGTGCTGGCCGCCGTGCCGCAGCGCGAAGATCCGCGCGACGCCGTGGTGGGCAAGCGCCTGGCCGATCTTCCCGCGGGCGCCAAAGTCGGGACCAGCTCGCTGCGCCGCGCCGCGCAGTTGCGCAAGCTTCGGCCGGACCTCGTGGTGGAATCGGTGCGCGGCAATCTCGACACACGCCTGCGCAAGCTCGACGAGGGCCGCTACGACGCCATCCTCCTGGCCGCGGCGGGATTGAAGCGGCTGGGATGGGGCGATCGCATCGCCGAAATTCTTGCGCCCGATGTCATGTGCCCCGCGGTGGGCCAGGGCGCGCTGGCCATCGAAACTGGCGCGAGCGGCGCGGGCTTCGAAGCCGCGGCGGTGCTAGACGACCCCGCCACACACGCCGCCGTCGCCGCCGAACGCGGCGTGCTGGGCGCGCTGGGCGGCGGATGCCAGGTCCCCATCGGCTCGCACGCCGAGGTCGATGGCGATCGCTTGAGCGTCACCGGCGTGGTGGCCTCGCCCGATGGATCGGAGCTGGTCCGCGCCCAGGCCGAAGGACCGGCCTCCGATGCTGCGGCGATCGGTGCCCGGCTCGGCGCGGAGTTGCTCGCCCGCGGCGCACGCCGCATCCTGGAGGCGGTCTACAGCTTTCCCGAACGGCCATGACCAAGGTCTATCTGGTCGGCGCGGGCCCGGGCGATCCCGAGCTCATCTCGGTCAAGGGCCGCCGCATTCTGGAACAGGCCGGCGCTATCCTGTTCGATCACCTCGCGCCCGACGCGCTACTCGACCTCGCCCCGCCCCACGCCGAACGCATCTACGTCGGCAAGAAAAAATCGGACCACGCCTTCACCCAGGAAGAAATCTGCGCCATGCTCATCGAGCGCGCGCGCCGCGGGGTGACGGTGGTGCGGCTCAAAGGCGGCGACCCGTTCCTCTTTGGCCGCGGCGGCGAAGAGGCCGAAGCGCTCGCCGCGGCCGGCATCCCGTTCGAAATCGTCCCCGGAGTCACCTCGCCGCTGGGCATCGCCGCGTACACCGGAGTGCCCCTCACCCATCGCGAACACACTTCGACCGTGACCTTCGTGACCGGCCACGCGGTCGGCGCCATCGATTGGGAAAGGGTGGGCCACGCCGAGACACTGGTGATCTTCATGGGCCTCACCACCTTCCCGGAAATCGCGCGCGAGCTGATGGCGCACGGCCGTTCGCCCGAAACACCCGCCATGGCCGTCCGCTGGGCCACCCGCCCCGACCAGGAGACTCTCGCCGGCACGCTGGCCACCCTGCCGGGCCTCATCGCCGCGCGCGCCTTGAAGCCGCCGGCCACCATCATCGTGGGCGAAGTGGTGCGGCTGCGCGAGAAGCTCGATTGGTACGAGCGCCTGCCGCTGTTCGGCAAGCGCATCGTGGTCACCCGCGCTAAAGGACAGGCCGACGCCCTCGGCGCCCGGCTGCGCGCGCTGGGCGCCGCCGCCCTGGAGTTGCCCACCATCGAGATCCGGCCCGCCGCCGATTACGGCCCGCTCGACGGCGCCATCGCCCAACTCGATTCCTACGACTGGCTGATCTTCACCAGCGCCAACGGCGTCCGCTTCTTCATCGACCGCCTGGACCGGAGCGCCCGCGATCTGCGCGCGCTGCGGGCCCGCATCTGCGCCATCGGGCCGGCCACCCGGGCCGCCGTCGAAGCGCTGCATCTGCGCGTGGATCTCATGGGCCGCGAGTACGTCGCCGAGGGTCTGCTCGAAGCCTTCGCCCCGCACGATCTCTCCGGAAAACGCGTCCTGCTGCCGCGGGCGGCGGTGGCGCGCGACCTGGTTCCCTCCGAGCTCGCGCGGCGCGGCGCGCGGGTGGACGTGGTCGAGGCCTACCGTTCCGTGATGCCCGAGGACGCACCGGCGCGCGCGCGCGAACTTTTCGGCGGCGCTTCGCGGCCACACTGCGTCACCTTCACCAGCTCTTCGACCGTGCAGAATTTCGTGGCGGCAGCGGGCGCGGGCGCGCTCGCAGGCGTCAAGGTCGCCTCCATCGGTCCCATCACAACCCGCACCGCGCGGGACCTGGGCATCGAGGTGTCGGCGCAGGCCTCCGTATTCACCATCGACGGCCTGGTGGAAGCCGTCCTCAAACTGTGCGAAACTGAACTGACTCCCCCGGGCAACGTATGAGACCGCACATCATCGGCATTGCTGGTCCGTCCAGCTCCGGGAAGACGGAGCTAGCCAGGCAGCTCGTTCGGAGGCTGCCCGGGACCGCCATCGTGTCCCTGGATTCCTACTACAAAGGAATGCAGGAGATTCCGCTCGAACAACGCAAGAAAGTCAATTTCGACCATCCCGGCGCGCTCGATTGGGAACTGCTCCACGAGCATCTCCAGGCGATCGCCGCCGGCTCCACTTTCGCCGAGCCCGTCTACTCTTTCGCGGATTACGCCCGCACTTCGGAGACGAAGCGCGTCGAGCCTGGCGAGTTCGTGATCGTCGAGGGGCTGTTCGTGCTCTATTGGCCCGAGCTTCGTTCCATGCTCGATACCAGGGTGTACGTCCAGACCGACCCGCAAGTCTGCTTCGAGCGGCGTCTGGCGCGCGACGTGGCCGAGCGCGGCCGCACCCCGCAATCGGTTCGCGAACAGTACGAGCGGACCGTGCGTCCTGGCGCCGAATGGTTCGTCTATCCCACGGTAAAGTACGCGGGCCTTGTGGTTTCCGGTGAAGAGCCCCTCACCAACTCCACCAACTCGGTGCTCAACGCGCTCGAGCTCGCCGGCTGCCGGGCAATCGCCTATTCCGCCGGCGCGTAATAGCCCAGCCGCCAGGACGCCTTGAGCGGCGGAAGGCCGCGCGGCGGCACCACTTTGACCTGCACGTGGTGGTAGCGGCCGTCGCGCAGCCGGTCGGTCGGCGAGTATCCCAGCACGTAGCGGTTGCGCAACTCGATTCCGATTTTGGCCGCGATGTCCGGAAGCTCGACCAGGTCCGCCGGAAAGTGGCGGCCGCCCGTTTGTTCCGTAATGTCCGTCAGCAGCCCTGGGCCGGCCGATTCCTCGGGCGTGCGGCCGCGGCTGCTGAACGGCTCGAAAACGCCGATGGCGTAAATCAGCACGTCGCTTTCCCGCACCATGTTGCGCACTTCGGTTTCCGAGTACCGGCTGCTGTTGTCGCCGCCATCGGAGATGATCAGCAGCGCCTTGCGCTTCTTGTCCGATTTCTTCAGCTCGTGCAGCGAGAGCATGACCGCGTCCAGCAGCGCCGTGCGGCCCCGCGACTGCGTGAACAGGAGCTGATTCTCGATGTCCTCGGTATGAGACGTCAGCGGCACCATCAGTCTCGGCGTGTCGTTGAATTCCACCAGAAAGAACTCGTCGTCGGGGTTGGCCGTCTGGAAAAACGCGGACGCCGCGTGCCGCGAGCGGCGCAGCTTGGGACCCATGCTGCCGCTAGTGTCGACCACCAGCCCGATGGCCACCGCTTCGTCGTCCATCGAAAACTGGGTGACGGTCTGCTCCACTTTGTCGTCGAAGAGCTTGAAGTGCTCCTTCTCCAGACCCGTGACGGGATGGTTGGTGGGGTCGTACACCGATACCGGAACCAGAACCACGTTGGTATCGACGCGCAGATTGGCCTGCGGCCTCCTCTGCTGCCCGGGTTCGGCGGCCTTGGCGCGGGGCGTGACAGCCACCTGCGCTCGCATGGCAAACAGGGCCAGGAAACCGAAACCGCACAACGCGATACTTTGCGAGTTCTTCATGGAACTCCCGCACAGTATTGTACTCTGAATACCACTCCGCAGGGCGGACTCCCGTTACCGAGCCGCGACCGAAGGGAGCGGCCGCCGCGGCGCCCAAACGAAATCGCGCTCTTTTGTACTGGCCTGAATTCGGCTACAATAAAAGTTTTAGCGGAGGTGGGTCTTCTCGAGTAGCAGGCGAGCCGCAATCGCGAACGCCGGTCCCGCAGCAGTACGTTCCGCCTCGCACGCCCTTTTTTCCCTCTTCTTCCCCGACGAATGCCGCATTTGCGGCGGCCATTTGCATGAGATGTCCCGGATTCCGGTCTGCCGTGCCTGCCTGGCGCTGCCGGAGCCGCTCTCGGCCGAGTTCTTCTGCGTAAGTTGCAGGACACCGTTTCACAACGGCTTCCCGTTGGATCGCGAAGGCCGCTGCGCCGTGTGCCGCAGCGGCCTTCGCGGTTTTGATGCGGCCTATTCCTTCGGCGCGTACGAAGGAGTGCTGCGCGAGCTGATCCATCTCTACAAATACTCCCGCATACGGACCCTGGCCCGGCCGCTCGCCGGCCTGCTGGCCGCGGCGCTGCCGCGCGACGAGCGGTTCGATGCGCTGGTCCCCGTGCCGCTTCACTGGCGCAGGCAATGGCAGAGAGGCTTCAACCAGTCGGAGCTCCTGGCGCGGGAAATCCGGCGGCGAACCGGGATCCCCGTGATCCGGGTGTTGAAGCGCGTCCGCTCGACACCGTCGCAGGCCAGCCTCGCCCAGTCGCGCCGGCGGAGCAATGTCGCCACGGCATTCCAGTGCCGGCGCATCGTCTGGCGGCTGCACGGCAAGCGCGTTCTGCTGATCGACGACGTGATGACTACCGGTTCTACAGCGGCCTCGTGCGCTTTCGCCCTCAAGCGGGCCGGCGTGGCCAGAGTCGCGATTCTGACGGTTGCCCGCGCGGACCGGCGCATGGACGCCGGACACCCGGTGGCGGCCGATTCGATGGTGGGGGGGAGCGTTTGAATGGCAAGCGATCGACTACAGAGGCCTGTCCTGGTGCTCAATGCCAGTTATGAGCCGATCAACATCTGCGCCGCGCGCCGGGCATTGGTGCTGGTGCTGAAGGGCGTCGCGGCGGCGGAAGAGGAGTCCATGAACGCGGTGCACTCGGCGCGCGCCGCCGTGCGCCTGCCTTCCGTAATCCGTCTCTTGGAGTACCGGCGGATTCCGCACCAGACCCGCGCGCTTTCGCGCAAGAACATCCTGATGCGCGACCGCTACACCTGCCAATATTGCCATCGGACGCTGGTTTCCGGCGAATTGACGCTCGACCACGTGGTCCCCCGGTCGCGCGCCGGCGAATCGGCGTGGGAAAACCTGGTGGCCTGCTGCCACCCCTGCAACAATCGTAAAGGAAACCGCACCCCCGATGAAGCCGGCATGAAACTGGCCCGGCAGCCCAGGCCGTTCAGCCTCCACACCAGCCGCCATCTCATGCGGATGTTGGGCAAAGGCGATGCCCAGTGGCGCAAGTACCTGTTCTATTAGGATCCGGCGTGCCGCTGGTTCACAATTGTTAATCGTCCGATAACATCCAAACTTGCGGCCCATGCGTATCTAGGGTATAGTCGTTCCAGACAGATAGAGGCATTTTCCACTCAGAGGAGGAAAACGTGAAAAGACTGCTCCCGTATATGTTGCTCGCTGCAATGTCGGCGATGGCTGCGGATTGGTCCGGATACATCATCGACAAGAATTGCGCGAGCAAGAAAGCGATGTGGGGAAACGAGGCGTGCGCCAAGAGTTGCATGGCGAAGGGCGCCCCGGCCGTTTTGGTGACCGACGACGGCAAGATTTATAGCATCGCGAACCAGGACAAGGTGAAAGATCAGGCCGGCAAGAAAGTGACCGTCACCGGCAAGATTGAAGGCGACACCATCACCGTCGATGACGTGAAGTAGTTTCGGGCGAGGGCGGGTCGGTCCCCGCCCAACTCCCTCAATTGCAGGTAGTGGCACGGAGTGCAGGTGCGTCTATCTGTGACTTAACTCACTTGGCCGCCGGTCTACTCGTCCTTCCCCATCCCGGCCAAGGCCGCCGCCCGATCCGATCCCCGATCCCCCAGCGAGCACTGGAATGCGGTCTTAGAGGTTTAAAGGTACCAGGACCCTTAACGCCGAAATTGGTTTTGTGCGTTGAGACACATCGGCGCGCCCGCCCACCCGTTTTGTTGGGCCAGGCGGTTACAATCGCTCCAGAACCTGCGCCCCTCACGAGTACTGATATGCCTCTTGCACGCTCTGCCGGCGCCGGTGTAGTGCTGGTGGTAGATGACGAGCCTTGCGTCTTGAATTGCGTTTGCGCCATGCTGGAGCGCTCGGGCTTCGGCGTCCTCCGCGCGGCCTCCGGCGATGAGGCTTTACAAATCGGAGCCGGGAGAAACGACCCGATCGATCTGCTCCTGGCCGATGTGGTCATGCCCGGCCTCAGCGGTCCCAGCCTCGCCGAGCGATTCACCCGACTCCATCCCGAAACGCAGTGGCTTTTCATGGCGGGACTTCCCGATCAGCCCGAGGTCTCGGAACGAATTGCCAGCCGCGGACACGCATTTCTGCCCAAGCCCTTCCTTCCGGACGCGCTCATCCGAAAAGTCCGTGAGGTGCTGGCCGCACGACAGGACGTGCCGGCGCCGCTCTAGTTCCAGCCTTCCCTACTCTTCGCGCAGGGCAGTCATGGGATCGACGCGTGCCGCGCGGCGGGCGGGCGGCAGGATCGCCAGGGCGGCTACCAGCAACAGCATGACCGATACCATCGCGAGGGCCTTCGGATCGGCCGGTTGAATTCCGTAAAGCAATCTGGTCATTACCCGGCTGAAGACCAGTGTCAAAGAGACTCCCACACCGATTCCGGCGAGAACGGGAAGGCCGCCCTGGCGTGCAATCAACAACAGCAGATCCTGTGTCTGCGCGCCGACGGCCCGGCGAACGCCGAACTCCGGTATGCGCTGCGCTACCAGCTGCGAGAGCACTCCGTGGAGTCCCACGGCCGAGAGGATCAGCGCGCCCAGCGCAAACAGAGTGAGCACCGTCGCCCGGAATCGCGGATAGGCCAGCGTATGAGCCAATCGGGAGGTGAGTGCTTCGACGTTGTTAATGGGAATGGCCGGATCGACGGTGGCGATTTGCTTCTGGATGTCCTGCCCCAAGGGCCCCATTTCCCCGAACGCGCGCACGGCGATCTGCATGGATGGACGCGGCTCCTGGGCGAGAGGCCGGTAAAATATGGGTGTCTCGACCCAACTCATTTCATCCATCAATTGGGTGTGCTTCACATTTGCCACCACCCCGACAATGTTGAGCCACGGCATAGCGCCGCCGGGAATGCGGATCTGCCGGCCGACCGGGTCGCCATCCGGGAAATATTTCCTGGACAACGACTCATTGACGATCGCGACAGGCTGTGAAGTCTCGCGGTCCTGGACGCCGAAAAACCGGCCGCGCCGGAGAGCGATGCCCAAGACATCAAAAAATCCGGGACTGACCGCGTCCGCCCCCACGTCGTGAATCTCGCCGCCGGCCGCGACCGGCCAGCCTTGAATCTCCAGCACCTGGTTGCCGCCGGCGTTGGGCGGGATCTTCGACGCGAGTGCCACGCCGGCTGCCCGCGGCACGCGTTCCAGGCGTTCGAGCAGTTGGTCCCAGGTGCGCATGCGCCGGGCATCGGTCGAGTAGCGAAAAGCCGGAAGGGAGACGCTGGTGGCCAGCACGCCATCGGGGTTGAACCCGAGATGCTCGGAACCCATCCGAAAGGCACTGGTCATCAGCAGGGCCGCGCCGGTCAGCAGCATATAGGAGAGAGCCACTTCGATGGCGATGACGGACTTCGCCAGCCGGTGCCTGCCCGGGACGAAACCGCGTCCGGCGGCCTTCAGATGCCGGGTGAGATCGACCCGGGACGCGCGGAGAGCCGGGAGCAGTCCGAAGATCAGTGTCGTGGCAATCGACAGTGCTCCGCTGAACACGAGAACCGGGAGGCTGACGGCGACTTTCGCGCCGACGCTCAGCTCGATGGGGCTGGCCGCACGGAAGTATCGGACAGCGCCCCATGCGATCGCTACACCGAGCACCGCGCCCAGCCCGGACAGGAGCAGGCCTTCGCTCAGCACCTGGCGAACCAGGCGGCCCTGCCCGGAGCCCAGCGCGGCCCGTATCGCCAATTCGCGGCTGCGCTCCGAGAGCCGGGCGAGCAGAAGGTTGGCGACATTGAGGCACGCGATCAGCAGGACCAGCAGCACCGCGGCAAAGACCAGGATCAACGTGGTTCGCAAGGTGCGGCCCGCCAGAAACGTGAACTCGCCGTGAAGATCGTAGACCACGGGTTGAAGATCCCGCGCGTCGCCGCCCGGATGAATGATCCGATAGAGGCTGCGAAGCTCGGTCTCGGCCTGGGCGAGAGTGACTCCCGGCCGGAGGCGGGCGAAGATGCCCACCAGCATGCGATCCTGGTCCGCCTGGAAGGCCGGTCCGAGCAGGATCCATGCCTGGGCCGGCGCGGGATAAAAGCTGAAATCCTCGGACATGACGCCGAGCACGGCGCACGGTTGCTGATCGAGCGTGAGGTTCTTGCCAATGATTCCGCGATCGGCGGCGAGCGCGGACGTCCAGAATTTGTGGGCGAGCACCAGGGAGCAGCCGTGGGCCTCGTCTTCGAGACGGAAAGTGCGGCCCACCGCGGCGTGGACGCCGAGCGTGTCGAAGAACGAAGCGCTGGCCGGAATGGTGAGCACTTCGCGCGCCGGTCCTATACCCGTCAGGACACGGCCGGTGTGCGTCGCCCATGTGGCGGCCGCGACACTTTCGAAAGACCGGGCATCGCGGTGGAATCCGGCGTAGTCCGCATGGGTCGCGAAGATCTTGGCGAGGCCCTTTTCCCGCGTGCTGGTGATCCAGACCGCGGCCAGCCGTCCCGGATCCTTATATGGCAGCGGCCTCAGAAGCACGGCGTCGACGATGCTGAACACGGCGGTGGTTGCGCCGATGCCGAGGCCCAGGGTCAGGGCCGCGACGGCCGTGAAGCCCGGGCGTTTGGCAAGGGTACGCGCGGCAAAGCGAAACATAGGGTCTACTCGGCGGCGGCTAGAATCTCTTCGGGGTCCGGCATCCCCCGGCGGGCGAACCGGATGATCCCCCCGGCATCGATCCCGTACACCGTGCGCTTCACGATCAGCCCGCTGGCGTGATACAACTCCCCGACCTTCTGCCCTTTGTCCACCAGCAGCGGAAACGGAAAGTGGTACTTCTCGCGGAACTCCGCGTGGCTCTGGGCGCCCTGCGGATTCACACCGAAGACGCGGATGCCGCGGGCTCGCGCCTTTCCCCAGTTGTCACGCAACTGGCAGAGCTGTTTGGTTCAGCCCGGGGTATCGTCGCCCGGATAAAAAACCAGGACCACGCTCTTGCCCCGCAGTTTGGAAAGCGTGACCGTGCGGCCGGCCTCGTCGGGAAGCGAAAACTCCGGCGCGGGTGTGCCGGGCGGGAGCGGATCGGAGAAGAGCCAGGAGAGCATTATTGCACCATGATGGAAACCTGGTTGCTATGCGCCATGCTGACGGACAGAAGCACGGGCTGCACGCCGGGCGCCAGCCCGCCGGGCACCTGCACGTCGAGCTGGTAGAGTCCCTCGACGCCGGACACCAGACCGCTGTAAATCGGTTGCAACGGGACGGCGCCGATGAAGACCACGGGCGTCAGAACGGTCTGCTGCAATCCCGCCGACAACTGCGTCGGGCCCAGCCCCGTGCAATAAATCTCGATGTAGTCGCCGGCGCCGACGTTCACCGTGGTGGTTACCGGGACACCCGAGGGCGTCATCAGGGCGGTCATGGTCAAGTTGACCGTGGGCGACCCTTCGAGCGCCAGTTGCAACTGATTTGCAGAAGCCGGACCGGGCGTCCAGCGGAAGGCCGCCTGTCCCCGCTGGTCGGTGACGGCTGCGGCGGGAGCGACGCTTCCACCATCGGAAGCCGTCGCCAGGATGCGCGCCCCCGGATACGACAGGCTGTTGCTATCGGTCAGGCGGACCACGATGGGGTCGGGCAGGGGAGCCGCCGACGTGGAAACCTGGTGATCGCCCGACACGCCGGCCAGTTTCAAGATCGAGGCGTCCGCCACCTGCACCCGCGCCACGGCGGTCTCGTAAGAAGCATCCGCGGGAACGGCTGACACCTCTTCCACCCCAGGCTTGACGGCAGTGACGCCGAAGGTGGCGCTCTTCGCGCCGGCGGGAATCCGAACGGAAGCGGGCAGGGCCGCAAAACCGTTTGGCGCCTGAAGCTGAACCGCAAGGTCGGCCGCGGGCGCGGTTTCGAGAGTCAGAGTCGCGGTAATGGCCGCGTCAGGAGCCACGCCGGCCGCGGGATAGAGGGAGAGCTTCATGCTGCGCTCGAGCGCGGTGTCCGCCGTGCCGTTGCCTGACGAGGCCGTGGCATAGAGACTCTCGAACTGCTGCCGGAACACCTCGAGCTTGGCCACGTCGGCGGCGGATGGTTGTGAACCTTCGGCCACCACCAGGAGGAACGCGAAACGGAAACGGCGCTGCGCCACGGTGTAGTCGGGGGTCCGCCGCCCCATGGCTTGAACCACGTCGGAGGCGGCGATGTTCCGGCGCGTGCCGTCGAAGCCGTAGTTTCGAAGCGGGTGCCACTGGGTCATGTAGGCGGGCACGCCGGTCACCAGAAACGTATCGGGCACGGCGGCGGCAACGCGAAAGCCCATCAGGTACTGATCGAGCGGCGCATATTGCTGCACGGTGCCGGTGGTCAGAAATTCCGGCTCCACCGAGGGTCCGCGGTCCGCGATGCGTTCGCCTTCGAGGAACGAGGCTTCGGAGTTGAACACGAAGCTCCAGTGCGCGTTCTGGTAGCCGAGCATGGGCTTGGCGGTGGGGTCGTCAGGATCGGGCACGCTGGCGTAGGCCAGAAAGAGGTGCCCGGTTTCGTGGCCCAGCAGGGTGATGGGAGTGTCGCCCTGCGGCGCCCGCAGGGGCACCAGCGCGCTGGGGTCGCTGGGATAGTCGCTGAGCATGCCCATGTTCAGAACGGCCTGCAGGCGCGACGCCGATCCGTACATCGAGCCGTCGTCGCGCGGCGCGACGCCATACCCCGTGCCGCTGCTGCGGATGGTGTTCTCCTCGGACAGAACCGAGGGCGCCACCGGGATGTCCTCGTTGTTGTAGATCACCAGGTAGTCGTAGGAATCCTCGTGCGTCTGGTAAAACTTCCAGGCCGCGCTCACGGTGTCGATCTGCACGGTGTTTCCGAACCGCTCGGCGACCGCGGCGGAGTATTGACCGCCCGGATCGTCGCGGTAGTCCAGCAGCGAGGTGGCGCCTTGCTGGTTACCGGGAGCGATGCCGACAACGGCGCTCGAGGCGGCGGTCCCGGAATAGGAAAAGGCGATGCGCCCATCGGCATAGAGCGCCACTTGAAATGTCTGGTTTGCGCCCACGCCAGCCGCCTGCCATTCCGGCACGGCAACCCAACTGACCACCATGCGGCCGGCATCGGCGAACACGCGCACGCCGCCGGGCGTCAGCGCGGGATCGAGATCGTCGAACAGCGGGCAGATGCGCGGCGGTCCCGCAGTCATGCGGCCCAGAGACCGGTCGGTGGAAGCGCTGTCGCCCACAGTGAAGGTGAGGTTCCCGTCGGAGTTGACGAAAATCTGGTTGTACCGCGCGCCGAAGAACGGAAACGCGAAGGGCATGCTCACCTGGCGGGTATCGTCGTCGTCCAGCGCGGCGAGCGGCATTCCGTTGGCAGCCGCGGCGGAATCGTAGCCGCCGTCCGATACCGCATAACCATAGCTCGTGGCATCGGAGGCGGCGGGCGTGAAGGTCAGGGTCTTCAGGTCGAGATTGAACTCGTTGGGAAACGCCACGACGCCATCGGAGTCCTCGATGACGGCGATATTGCCGAAGTCGCGATTCCCCAGCGGCGCCGCGGTTACAGCCCTGGGGACGGCCCTGCGGGCGCGCACCGCCTGGCGATGCAGGAAGACCGTCTCCGCGGCCGTTTCCTTGCCGACGCCGCACCCGGTCCGGAAATGGCGCGCGATCGCGGGCGCGATCCACACGGCAATGAGCAAAGCGAGAGGCCCGAGGCGACGCATATGGGAGCTTGGTTTCATTGTCCCACGCGGTGGTCTCTCAATCGCGCCCGCGACTCTGCCATCATTAGACACAGGGAATCCAAATGTCCGAAACCGTCAATCATACTCCCGCGCTCGCTCCCGAGGAGCTGCGCAAAATGGACGCTTACTGGCGCGCCGCCAATTATCTGTCGGTCGGCCAGATTTATCTCTACGACAACCCGCTGCTGAAGCAGCCTCTTTCGCTGGAGCACATCAAGCCCAGGCTCCTGGGCCACTGGGGCACCACGCCCGGGCTCAATTTCATCTACGTGCACGCCAACCGCATCATCAAGAAGTACGACCTCGACATGATCTACGTCGCCGGGCCGGGCCACGGCGGACCCGGCCTCGTGGCCAACACCTGGCTGGAAGGCACTTACAGCGAGTTCTATCCCAACATCTCGCAAAGCGAACTGGGGATGAAGCGGCTGTTCAAGCAGTTCTCCTTCCCCGGCGGGATTCCCAGCCACGTGGCGCCCGAAACGCCGGGCTCCATCCACGAGGGCGGCGAACTGGGCTACTCGCTGCTGCACGCCTTCGGCGCCGCGTTCGATAATCCCAGCCTGTTGGTGTGCTGCGTCGTGGGCGACGGCGAAGCGGAAACCGGGCCGCTGGCCACGAGCTGGCACTCCAACAAATTCCTGAACCCCGCAAGCGACGGCGCCGTGCTTCCCATCCTGCACCTCAACGGCTACAAGATCGCCGGCCCCACCGTGCTGGCGCGCATCCCGCGGGAAGAACTCGCGGAACTGCTGCGGGGCTACGGCTACAATCCGTATTTCGTGGAAGGCGACGATCCCGCCACGATGCATCAGCTCATGGCCCGCACGCTCGACACCGTGGTGCAAGAGATCCAAGCCATCCAGCGCGACGCCCGCGCCCACGGCTTCTCCGAGCGGCGCCCCTGGCCCATGATTGTCCTGCGGTCGCCGAAAGGCTGGACCGGCCCCAAAATCGTGGACGGCGTGCAGATCGAGGGCACCTTCCGCGCGCACCAGGTGCCGCTCTCGGAACTCGCTACCAAGCCGGACCACATCCGCATCCTCGAGCAATGGATGAAGAGCTACCGCCCCGAAGAGCTGTTCGACTCCACAGGGAAGCTGATCCCCGAACTCGCCGACCTGGCGCCGCGCGGGGAACGCCGCATGGGCGCCAACCGGCACGCCAACGGCGGCCTGCTGCTCAAGGACCTGGCCCTGCCCGACTTCGGCGACTACGCCGTCGCGGTGCCCAAGCCCGGCACGGTCATCGCGGAAGCCACGCGCGTGATGGGCCGCTTCCTCCGCGACGTCATGAAGCTCAACATGGAGGCGCGCAACTTCCGCGTGGTAGGCCCCGACGAGACCGCATCCAACCGGCTGGACGCGCTCTTCGAAGTGACCAATCGCGACTCCACCGCCGAGATCATCCCCAGCGACGATCACATCAGCCCCGACGGCCGCGTGATGGAAGTGCTCAGCGAGCACATGTGCCAGGGCTGGCTGGAAGGCTACCTGCTCACCGGCCGCCACGGTTTCTTCTCGTGCTACGAGGCCTTCGTCCACATCATCGACTCGATGTTCAACCAGCACGCCAAGTGGCTGAAGGTCACCCGCCACATCCCCTGGCGCCGCTCCATCGCGTCGCTCAACTACCTGCTGACCTCGCACGTCTGGCGCCAGGACCACAACGGCTTCAGCCACCAGGACCCGGGCTTCATCGACAACGTGGTGAACAAGAAGGCCGACGTGGTGCGCGTCTACCTGCCGCCCGACGCCAACACCCTGCTTTCGGTCACCGACCACTGCCTGCGCAGCCGCAATTACGTCAACGTGATCGTGGCCGGCAAGCAGCCCGCGCTTCAGTGGCTCGACATGGAAGCCGCCATCCTGCACTGCACCGCCGGCATCGGCATCTGGGGTTGGGCCAGCAACGACCAGGGAGTCGAGCCCGACGTGGTGATGGCCTGCTGCGGCGATGTCCCCACGCTCGAAACCATGGCCGCGGTGGACCTGCTGCGCCACAACCTGCCCGAACTGAAGATCCGCGTGGTGAACGTGGTGGACCTGATGACCCTCCAGCCCTCCACAGAGCATCCCCACGGCCTGGGCGACCGCGAGTTCGACTCCATCTTCACGTGCGACAAACCGGTGGTCTTCGCATTTCACGGATACCCGTGGCTGATCCACCGTCTCACCTACCGCCGCAACAATCACGCCAATCTCCACGTGCGCGGCTACAAGGAAGAGGGCACCACCACGACGCCTTTCGACATGACCGTGCTGAACGACCTGGACCGTTTCCACCTCGCCGGCGACGTGGTGGACCGCGTGCCGCGCCTGCGCGACGTGGCCGCGCACTTCAAGCAGCACCTGCGCGACCGCCTGATCGAGCACAAATGCTACATCGCCATACACGGCGACGACATGCCCGAGATCCGCGACTGGAAGTGGCCTTATTGACATGAACATTCTGGTGCTCAACGGCGGCTCGAGCAGCATCAAGGCCCGCTTCTACACCGGGGACCTCACGCTTGCCTGGAAGTCGCAGGTGGATTTCCACCTTCATCCGGGCCCGCCCGACACGGCCATCGAGCCGCTCCTCAAACCGCTGCTGGATGGCGGCGCCCGCATCGACGCCGCCGGCCACCGCATCGTGCACGGCGGCAAGGCGTTCCGCGAGAGCACGCGCATCACGCCCGAAGTAAAGGCGGCCATCGCGCAACTGGCCAGCTTCGCGCCCGAGCACAACCTTCTGGAAGAGGAGGCCATCGAAGCCGTCGAGCGCCTGCTGCCGGCCGGAACTCCGCAGGTGGCCGTCTTCGACACCGCTTTCCACGCGACCCTGCCGCCGGCCGCCTTCACTTATCCGGGCCCGTACGAATGGCTGGACCAAGGCATCCGCCGCTACGGTTTCCACGGCATCAGCCATCAATACGTTTCGCGCCGCGCCGCGGAGGTGCTGGGCCGCGACCTGAAATCGCTACGCATGATCACCTGCCACCTGGGCAACGGCTGCTCGCTGGCCGCCGTGCGCGACGGCCAATCGGTGGACACCACCATGGGCTTCACGCCGCTCGAAGGCCTCATGATGGGCACGCGCTCAGGCACGGTCGATCCCGGCATTCTGATCCATCTCGTGCGGCATTGCGGCTCGAGGGCCGAAGACCTGGACCGCATCCTGAATAAGGAGTCCGGCCTCCAAGGCGTCTCCGGCATCTCGGGCGACATGCGCGATATCGTCGCGGCCATGGAGAACGGAAACGGCCGCGCCCGCCTGGCCTTCGACATCTACGTTCACCGTTTGTGCGCCGCGATCGGCGGCATGCTGCCGAGCCTGGGCGGCCTGGACGCGCTGGTATTCACCGCCGGAGTCGGCGAAAACTGCGTGCCGCTGCGGGCGGCCGCCGGCGAGTCCCTGGCGTTTCTGGGCATTCGGATCGATGCGGGCCGGAACGCCGCGATTTCCGGTGACGGCGAGATATCGGCCCCCGAGTCCGGCGTGCGGGTTCTGGTGGTGCATACCGAGGAAGAGTGGGAGATCGCCAAGCAGTGCCGGCGCCTTTGCGGGTAGGGCTCCCCTCGGATGCGGGTAATTTCGCAACGCACACTCAAAATCTCCTGTCATCCTGTCATTCCTGTCACTCGACTGCGAGGGAAAGTGGCCAATTTGGGGTGCGGGCGGGACGTGAATTGACCGAACGAAGCCAATTCGGGAGCGGCTGGGTGAATTGGCGGAACGAAAGCCAATTCGGCGCGGCATCCAAAATCTCCTGTCATCCTGTCATCACCTGGCGAACGACGCGTGGAAACGAAGCCAATTCCGGGAGCGGCCAGCGGGGGAATTGGCGGAACGAAGCCAATCGGGCACCGCTTTTCAAAATGTCAAAGAACTTTGGGCATGGCTCGGCTGGCAGCAATAGCCCCCTTCCTTCCACCTAATTGTAAGAGGCGAAGGCTGCGCGGACGGCTTGCGGAAGGCTGGGGATTGAGTCGTAAGTCGCTTTACATCAGAGAGTTGCGGTTTATTTCGCGCGGCTGTGACCGTTAACCGGCCAAAGCCTGGTTTGGCGGGGGGCGGGCGCAAGTAATTGAGGAAAAGGCAGTTGGCCGCAATGTAAGATGTACATCCGCGCTTGCCAGATCGGCCTCCGGCGAGGCAGGTAGGACTACGTGAGATAATCCTTGGGTGGAGCGGCAATTCGAACATCAGTTCGAGTGGGAACCCGCAAAGGCCCTTCGGAACGTTCGGCAACACGGGGTTTCATTTGAGAGGGCTGCCACGGTTTTTCTCGATCCAAGAGCCATGTCGATATTCGACGACGAGCACAGCGAGAAAGAAGAGCGCTGGATCACCCTCGGATTGGACCGCGCTGGAGCGCTGCTGCTGGTGTGCCACACGTTCCGCGAGGAGAAGGAAGGCGGTCGTGAGGCGAGTGCAAAGATCCGTTTGATTTCGGCGCGCCGGGCGGATCGGAGAGAAGCCGCACAGTATCGGGGACTGAAGCAATGAAGTCACATTACGACTTTTCCAAAGCGGAGCGAGGCAAGTTCTACCGGAAGGGAGCGCGCGTACGTCTGCCTATCTACCTTGATGGCCAGTTGCAGAAGCGTCTGGAGCGTATCGCGCAGAAGAAGGGCCGGGACGTCGGCGATGTTGTAAGCGACCTCCTGATCAAGGACCTGGAGTTGCTCGAGGAATTGACGTAATCTGGACTGCGCAACCGAATGGTTGCGTTTTATCCCCGCCCCTGCTAATATGCAACCAGGAGATTGCATGAATACGGATCGCATCGAGAAAAAGGTTCTGTTGCGCGCGCCGCGCAAACGGGTCTGGCGCGCGCTCGCGGACTCCACGGAGTTCGGCGGCTGGTTCGGCATGAAATTCGATGGCCCGTTCGCGCCAGGCGCCGTCATGCGCGCGGTGATCGTGCCGACGACGGTGGATGCCGAGGTCGCCAAAGCCCAGAAGCCGTACGAAGGCATACCGTTCGAAATCACCATCGAACAGATGGAGCCGGAGCGGTTGTTCTCGTTCCGGTGGCATCCCGGCGCGGTCGAGCCCGGCGTGGACTACTCCGCCGAGCCGACCACGCTGGTGGTCTTCGAACTGGAGGAAACAGCGGACGGCATCATGCTGACCGTAACCGAGTCCGGCTTCGACCAGATACCGCTCGCGCGCCGGGCCAAGGCCTTCCAGGCGAACGAGGGAGGTTGGACCATGGTGATGAAACTGATCGAGCAGTACACGCGCCATGCGCAGTAGCTCGGCGCACCTTTTCGCCGCCCTGGGCGATGAGACTCGCCTGCGCCTGGTCTCCCGCCTCTGTCATGGCGGACCGATGTCGATCGCCCGGCTCACCGAGGGCTCCCGGGTCACTCGCCAGGCAATCACCAAGCACCTGCGGGTGATGGAAGGATCGGGTCTGGTGCGCAGCACGCGGCGCGGGCGCGAGAGCGTTTGGCAATTGGAGCGGCGGCGCCTGGAAGACGCCCGCCGCTACCTCGACAGGATCTCGAGCCAGTGGGACGATGCGCTTCTCCGGCTTCGCAGGTTCGTCGAGGACGGGCAGGACGGCCCTCCCTGACGCCGCGGGCTGTCGGGAGGATCAACCCGGCAAGGCCGACTGGCGCCGCTGCAGGAAGCGGCGCACCGCGGGGTCGCGCTCCAGGCCGATCGCGATCTCGTATGCCCGGCGGGCTTCGCCATGCGCGCCTGTCCTGGCCAGCAGCTCCGCGCGCGCGGCCCAGTAAGGTTGGTATTCGGCGAGCCGCGCATCGGCGGCCGCCTCTTCAATCGCCTGGAGAGCGGCGGCGGCGCCCGCGACCTCCGCGACCGCCATCGCCCGATTGATTGCGACCACCGGCGAGCCAGCGACGGCGAGCAGTGCGTCGTACAGCCGCACCACCTCCGCCCAGTTGGCGCGACCGGTGCGGCAGCGATCGACGTGCGCCGACTGCAACGCGCCTTCCAACTGATAGCGGCCAATCGAGCCCATCGCGCCGGCGCGCCGGAGCAGCGCTTCGGCCTCAACCATCATTGGCGAATCCCACAACGCCGGATCCTGCCCGGCAAGCGGCACGTACTCGCCGTCCGCCTGGCGCCGGGCGCGACGGCGGGCTTGGGCGTGAAGCATGAGTGCGAGCAGGCCCAGCGCCTCCGGTTCCCGCGGCAGCAGGCCGGTCACGAGCCTGGCCAGAAATATGGCTTCCCCGGTGAGATCGCGGCGGGCGGCATCGGTCCCGCCAGGGTCGGTCCAGCCTTCCGTAAAGGCGGCATAGATGGCGTCCAGCACGGTGTCTAGCCGGCCGGGAAGCTCCTCGCGCTCAGGGACGCGGAACGGGATGCCGGCCTGCCGGATCTTGTCCTTGGCGCGGACCAGCCGCTTGCCCATGGCCGCCGGAGAGGTGAGGAACGCCGAGGCGATGGTCTTCGCATCCAGCCCGAGCACCACCTGCAGAATCAGCGGCGCGCGGATGCCGGCCTCGATGGCCGGATGCGCGCAGACGAACATCAGCGCGAGGCGCTGGTCCGGAATCGGCGCCTCGGCGGCGGCAGCGTCCAGCCCTTCCGCCATAACCTGCAACTGACCGGCCGCGATCTCGTGCCGGCGGCGTCCCCGGGCGATATCGATGATCTTCCGCCGGGCGACGGTCAGCAGCCACGCTTCCGGGTTCGAAGGGCAGCCCTTCCGCGGCCAATCCTCGAGCGCGGCGGCGAACGCCTCCGAGAGGGCGTCTTCGGCGGCCGCCACATCCCGCGTGCGCGCCACGAGAAAGGCGACGAGCTTGCCGTAGCTGCGGCGCGCGACCGCGTCCGCCGTGCTCCGCGCCTGCTCGCCGCCTTCCAGGAGGCTCACGCCTGCATGCCCCAGATCGGGCGCACCTCGACCACGCCGTGACCCGCGGCCGGGCAGCGGGCGGCCCACGAGAGAGCGGCATCGAGGTCGGCCACGTCGATCATAAAGTAGCCGCCCAGTTGTTCTTTCGTCTCCGCGTAGGGGCCATCCAGCACCTGCGACTTGCCATTCGCGAGGCGCACGGTGGTGGCAGCCGAACTCGGCTGGAGGCGGTTCGAGCCCTTGAGGACCCCCGCCTTCGTCAGCGCCTCCGCGTACGCCATATAGGCCGCCACCCCTTGTTCCTGCTCGGCCTTGGTCATCTTGGGCCAAGCGCCTTCGTTCACATACAGCATCAGAATGTACTGCATTTGGTGTCTCCTTCACTAGCATGACGCTCGAGCCACCCGCGATTTGGACAGCGGCGCCAAGAAATCCGGCAGATGCCGCGACGCCCTATGAAATTCCGAGGCGCTCGAATACCGGCGCCTTTACCAGGTCTACGAGGACTCCGAAGGCGACAGCCGCGGCGAGTACCCAGGCTATAACCGGAAGCGGCAACGCCGCCATTGCGATTCCGCGCGCGGCCAGCGCCACAACGATCAAAACATCGCAGACGGACGACACAATCACCCAGATGCTTGGGAGGGAACTCCACAGGCGCCGCCGTTCGCGAACGGCGTAGAGCGTCGCCTCACTGCCGAACACGAGCGCGACCAGCGCCAGGGTTCTGAGCGCCTCGATTCTCAGTTCCATCCAGAATTTCCCCGCGGCCAGGACGGCGACACAGAAGGCCAGCTCGCCAACTCCCATCGCGACGCCCGCCATGGTGAGCGGGCCGATGCGCCAGACATTGGGCGCGGGGGACGGGCGGACGTTGTCGGTCGTCAGAGACATCGCCAGAAAATCACCGGTGATCATCAGGATGACCATGAGCATGGGGGTCAGGATCGCCTGCCCTGTCAGGATCAGGCCTACCGCCAGAAAGAGCACCTGCACGATCTTCTTGATCACGGAGTTCAGCGTGTAGGTCAGAATCCGCTGGAACGTGACGCGGCCTTCTTTGACCGAAGCGACAATACCGCCGAGTCCGGGCTCGGTCAGCACGATGCCGGCGGCCGACTTGGCGACGTCGGTCGCTGTCGACACCGCGATTCCCATCTGCGCCTGGCGGAGCGCCGGCGCGTCGTTGGCGCCGTCGCCGCACATGCCGACGGTGTGGCCGCTCTTCTGGAACGCCTTGACGAGGTTGTACTTTCCCTCCGGAAGCACGCCGGCAAAGACGGCGAAATCCTCCGGGCGTACGTCGCCGGGGATGGGCCCGGGTGGACAAACCGCTCCATCCACACCCACCGCGCGAGCCACGATCGCCGCCGTCGCCGGGGCATCGCCCGTCACCATTACGGTTCGGACGCCCAAGCCGCGCAATTCCGAAATGAGCGCCGCGGAATCGGTACGAGGCGGGTCGCTCAGAGCAATGATCCCCGCGAGCTTCACCGCCTCCGCGGGACCCGCCGCGACGCCCAGGACCCGGAATCCCTGGGCCTCCAGCTCACTCGCCGCCGCGAGCGAATCCGGCGTGGGCGCCGCGAGCTTCGTGACGGCGGCAAAGGCTCCCTTCACGACACGCACGTCGGCGCCGCTCGAATCCACAGCCGTGGCTTCGGACATCTTCGTGCCAGGATCGAACGGCACGAATTTACTCAGCTTCGGCAGATCGGAGGCCGCGGTTTGCGAGGCGGCCGAGCGAATGGCCCCGTCCACGGGATCCTGCCCGCCGTCCGAGCTGGCGAGAGCGGCCAGTCCCAGGACGCGCGCCTCGTCGAAGCCGGCCGCAGGACGGATGGCGGTCACCTTCAGTTCGTTACGGGTCAAGGTGCCCGTCTTATCCGAGCACAGCACATCGATGCTTGCCGCTTCATCCACCGCCGAAAGCCGGGTGGGAAGGACGCCCCTGTGCGCCAGAGCTTGCGCGCCGACGGCGGCCGCCAGTGTAAAGGTAGCCGGCAGAGCTACCGGAATCGACGCCAGAACCGCCGTGAGCACGAGGGGAACGATTTCACCAAACGGCATTTTGAGAGCGCAGGCATACGTTACCAGCAGAAGGATGATGACGCTGTTGAACATGGCCAGATTGCGCACCACGCGCAGAACGGCCTTCTGCTGGGAACTGACCACGTGCGCCGTGCGGACCAGCTCCGCGGTGCGTCCAAACTTTGTGCGCACGCCGGTCGCCGTGACCTCGGCAACGGCTTCGCCGCGCCGTACCAACGCCCCCGCATAGGTTTCCAGTCCTGGCGCCGCCTCGATGGGTATGGATTCGCCGGTGATCGTGGACTGGTCGAGCAGGACCTCGCCTTCTATCAGGCGCACGTCGGCGGCAACCACCGCGCCAAGCGAGAGTTTCACGATGTCGCCCGGCACCAGTTCAGCGGCGGGTATGATACTCCAGGCATTGTCCCGGCGCACCGAGGCGCTCAGCGCAAGGCGCGACTTGAGCGCGGCCAGCGTCGCCTGGGCGCGCCCTTCCTGGAAGAATCCGAGCACGGCGTTGAACCCCAGAAGGCCCGCGATGATGGACGCCTCAACGTACTTGCCGAGCGCCAGCTCGAGCACGATCGCGGCTTCCAGCATCCATGGAACCGGCGCCCAGAATTTGGCCAGGGCCCTGCGCAGGGGATCGACAGCCGTGTCGGGAATCGTGTTGGGGCCGAACTTCTCGAGCCGGCGGCGGGCTTCATCGCTGGCGAGGCCGGCGGACGGCGGGACATCCTGAATGGGAGGCCGTGGAGCCGTTGCGGGCACTCGATCCCCTCCTGAATCGCATCAGGTCAATGCTGATCCAATTATCCTGCTACGATTGCGTCCCGTCGATCTTCTGGCCGGCCACGGTGTATTTCAGCTCCCCGAAGCGGAACCCGAACAGCGGGCCGAACACCGCCGCGAGGCGCGCCCGGATGCCCGCGCCGAAGCCCTGGTATTTGCGCAGAAACACGGCGCGGCCCAGCAGAAAATCGGCGCGCTCGAAGGCCGTGTACTCCCCGCTCCCCTGGTGCCCGACCCGCGCCGTGGGGATCAGCAGGATCTTTTTGCCGCCCCGCCGGATCTGGGCGGCCAGGTCGGCGTCGGCGCCGAACTGCCCGTAGCGTTCATCGATCTGCCGCACCGACTTGATCAGGTGCACGCGCATCATCAGGGCCGCGCCGCGCGGGTAATCCACCGGCGCAGGCCCGCCCGCGGGGTCGGCGGGATGCCATTCGCCGCTCGGCGGCAGACCGCCCAACTGCGGCGCGGGGCGGCCTTCGTCATCCACCAGCAGGGGACACACCGCGCCCGCCTCCGGATTGGCGTCCAAAGCCTCGGCGAGCCTCAGGACCGTTCCGGGCTCCACTTCCGTATCGTCGTGCAGAAACAAAACATACGGGGCATCGGCCGCCCGCCATCCCAGATTCAGCGCCTTGGTGAGGCCGAAATTTTTCGGCAGCTTGATGAACTGGGCGCCAGGGAACACGGCTTCGAGGTCCGCGCTGCCATCGCGCGAGCCGTTATCCACCACGATGATCTGGATGGTCTCCCGCCCCTGGGATGCCTCGAGCGATTTCAGGCATCGCTCGAGCAGCTGCACCCGGTTGTGCGAGACCACCGCCACGGAGGCTCGTGGCGGCTGTTTTTCCTGCTCCGGCTTCTTTTGTGGCGTCAAGCCAATAGCATAACGCGCCGCACGCCGCTGCCGGCATGCTAGCGTAAAGTTGATGAACGCCAAAGAGATTCTTACCTTTATAACCGATGCCGGAATCGTTCCCGTGGTGCGCACTTCGAGCGCCGAAGGCGCTATCAAGGCCGTGGAAGCCTTGTACAACGGCGGTGTGCGCGCCGCCGAGATCACCATGACGGTTCCCGGAGCGATTCGCGCCCTGGAGAAGGTCGCCGACCAGTTCGGCGACAAGATCATGCTCGGGGCGGGAACCGTGCTCGATCCGGAAACCGCCCGCGCCTGCATGCTGGCCGGCGCCGAGTTCTTTGTCACGCCCAGCCTGCGCCTTTCGACCATCGAGCTGATCAAACGCTATTCGAAGGTCGTCTGTCCCGGCGCGCTGACCCCCACCGAGGTGTTGACCGCGTGGGAAGCCGGCGCCGACGTGGTCAAGATATTCCCCTGCGGCAATGTCGGCGGCCCCAAATACATCAAGGCCCTGAAGGGACCGTTCCCGCAGATCGAGATGATCCCGACCGGCGGCGTCAATCTCGAAACCGCCGGCGAATTCCTCAAGGCCGGCGCTTGCGCCGTAGCCGTGGGCGGCGAGCTGGTGGATGGCAGGTCCGTCAAGGAGGGCCGCTTCGACGTCATCGAGAATCGCGCCCGCCTGTACCTCGCCGCCATCGCCAAGGCTCGCTCCGAGATGTAGGCGGGAGGCGCGGGCGATGTGACACAATCGACCAATGACGCATCGCCATCTCGCCGCCCTGGTCCTGGCTGCCACCGCGGCCGCCCAAACCGCGCCCACCAGCGGAAGGCGCTACCCTCGCCTGCTGATCCATAACGCCACCGTGGTGGATGGCAACGGCACGCCCGCCAGCGGCCCCAAGGACATCCTCGTCGAGAACAACCGGATCGCCGACGTCATCGCGCTCGATCCCGTGGCGCTGGCCCGCGGCGCGTCGCGCTCCACCCCAGCCGACGCGGTCATAGACGCCACCGGCAAGTACGTGCTCCCGGGGCTCATCAACGCCCACGCCCATCTCCAGGAGGAGCGCGGCGGCAAGCCGCAGCCCATCGAGTACGAGCTGAACATCTGGCTGGCCTGCGGCATCACCACGGTCCGCGACGTGGGCAGCGACACCAAGCGCGCGCTCGAACTGCGCCGCATGAGCGCCGAAGGCCAGATCGCCTCGCCGCGCATTTTCGTCTACCCCATGTTCGGCCGCCCCCGCAACGCCGAGGAGGCCCGCGCCCGCGTCCACGCCCTCAAGGACATGGGCGCCGACGGGATCAAGATCCTGGGCATCGACCGCGACACCATGCAAGCCATGGAGGAAGAGGCGCACAGGCTCGGCATGCGCATCGCGCACCACGCCGGCGTCGAGGAGACCAATGCCTGGGACGACATCAATTTCGGGACCACCAGCATCGAGCACTGGTACGGCATTCCCGACGCCGCCATCGAGGGCGGCGTGCAGAATTTCCCCTCCGGCTACAACTACAACAACGAGACCGACCGTTTCCGTTACGCCGGCCATCTCTGGCGCGAGGCCAATCCCGAGCGCCTGACCAGCGTGCTGGACGGAATGGTCACGGCGCACGTCGCCTGGGACCCCACGCTGGACATCTATGAGGCCAGCCGCGACCTCCAGCGCGCCCAGACCCAGCCCTGGTTCGCCGATCTTCTGCACCCCACGCTGGAGGAATATTTCAAACCCAACCCCGCCAACCACGGCTCGTATTTTCTCGGCTGGACCTCTTCCGACGAGACGTTCTGGAAGGAAAACTATCGACTGTGGATGGCCGCGCTCCGCCAGTTCGACCGCATGGGCGGCCTGATCGGCATGGGCGACGACGCCGGTTTCATTTACCAGATGTACGGCTTCGGCCTGATCCGCGGCATGGAGCTGCACCAGGAGGCGGGGTTCCACCCCATCAAGATCGTCCAGCAGGCCACCGGCAACAACGCGAAGATCCTGGGACAGGAGGAGCGTCTCGGCCGCGTCCGCGCCGGGTTCCTGGCCGACTTGATCGTGGTGAACGGCAATCCGCTGGAAAACCTGAAGGTGTTGTACCCCACCGGCGTGGACGAGATCCGCAACGGCAAGACCGTGCACACCGGCGGCGTCGAGTGGACCATCAAGGACGGCATCCCGTATTACGCCCCCACGCTGACCGCGCGAGTGAAAGAGATCGTGGCGGAGGCGCGCCGCGCCGCCCGGTGATCCGGCGGCCCCTAGCCGTTCTTACAGGCCGCGCCTGCCCGAATTACCGATGTGCGACGGCCCCCCGGCCCGGCATCCTGAAATCACAGGAGGCTTTCGAATGACCAATGAATTGACCGCGCTGTCCGACGAGCTGGCAGCCGCGGTGGAGCGGGCGGGACAGGCCGTGGCAGCGGTGCACGCGCGCCCGCGTTTTTCGTCGAGCGGCGTGTTCTGGCGCCCGGGCGTCATCGTCACCGCCGAGCACACCATACGGCACGAAGAGGATATCAAAGTGACCCTGCCGGACGGGTCGAACGCGCCGGCCACGCTGGCCGGGAGCGATGCCGGCACGGATATCGCTGTCCTTCGCATAGAGGGCTCCGGAGCCGGCGCGGCGCCGCTGGCTCGCGCCGCCGAACCCGTGCCGGGCAACCTGGCGCTGACCATCGGGCGCTCCGAGGATTCCGGTGTAAATGCCACCATGGGGATCGTCAGCGCCGTCAGCGGCCCCTGGCGCACGTGGCGCGGCGGGCGGCTCGACCGCTACATCCGCCTGGATCTCACCATGTATCCCGGCTCTTCGGGCGGAGCGGCGGTGAACACCGCGGGAGAAGTCATCGGCATTGCCACTTCGGCGCTTTCCCGTATTGCGGGCGTGGCCATCCCGGCGAGCACCGTCGACCGCGTGGTCGAGGAGATCCTCTCGCGGGGCCGTGTCGCGCGAGGCTACCTGGGGGTGGGGCTGCAACCGGTGGAGTTGCCCGATCATCACAAAGGCCTGATCGTGTTGTCGCTGGCGCCCGAGGGGCCGGCGGCCAAAGCCGGCGTGCTCATCGGCGATATCTTCGTCTCGCTCGGCGGCCAGGGGGTTGCCGATACGGACGATATTCAGGGCGTGCTGGAGGCCCATGGCGTGGGTCAGAGCGTCGAAGCGGAAGTGCTGCGCGGCGGCCAGGCCCGCAAGCTTGCCATCGCGGTCGGGGAACGGCCCCGGAGGGACTGACATGCGTGGATTCGGAGAGATTGCGGAGCGCCTCCGGCGGTCCACCGCACAGGTGTTCCAAGGCGACCGCAGGAGCGGCGGCTCGGGCGTCGTGTGGAGCGCCGATGGCGTCATCCTGACCAACGCGCACGTCGCCCGGGGGCCCGCGGCGCAGGTGGAGCTGTGGGATGGCCGGCGGTTTGAGGCGCGCGTGGAGAGCCGCGACCCGCGGCGCGATCTGGCCGCGCTGCGAATTGGCGCGAAGGGACTGGAGGCGGCCACACCGGGCGATTCATCCGCCTTGCGTCCGGGCGAGCTGGTGATCGCCATCGGCAACCCGCTGGGGTTCGCCGGCGCGCTGTCGACCGGAGTAGTTCACTCCATCGGCGCGCTGCCGGGGATGGGGCGCCAGCCCTGGATCCGCGCCGACGTGCGGCTCGCGCCCGGGAACTCCGGCGGGCCTCTGGCTAATGCGCAAGGGCAGGTGGTCGGCATCAACACGGCCATCGTGAACGGGCTCGGCGTGGCGGCGCCGGCCGGCCGGGCGGTGGAGTTTCTGGCGCGCGGCGCCCGTCCCTCGCTGGGCGTCACCCTGCGCCCTCTGCCGATCGGTTTGCTGATTCTCGACATCGAACCCGATGGCGCCGCGGCCGCCGCTTCGTTGCGGGCCGGGGACATCCTGCTGGGCTCGTTCGACGATCTCGGCGATACCCTCGACTCCGGCCGCGATGTGGCGCCGCTCCGCTTCCTTCGCGGCGGCGAACGGCCGGTGCGCGAGGCGTATGTCCGGCTGCGGGCGAGGGCGGAGGTGGCGTGATCCGGCTGCTCATCGCGGCGCCATCGGCAGTGGTTCGCGCGGGGCTGGAGGCGCTGGCCTCTTCCAGCCCCGAACTGGAAGTCGTGGGTTCGTTTCCGGATCTCGCTTCGGCGGACGATTTGCACCCCGATGTGATCCTCGCCGCGTTGCCGCTGGAAGAGCTGGCGCCGCCCGCCGATGGCAGGGCGCCTGCGCTGGTGGTCCTGACCAGTGAATCCCAGCCGTCCTGGACGCAGGAAGCGCTGCGGTTCGGCGTTCGCGCCGTGCTGCCGCGCGACGCATCGCCCGCCGGAATCCTGGCCGCCGTGGAAGCGGCGGCCAGCGGACTGGCGGTGCTCGACCCGCGCGTGCTCGACCAGTTGCTCTCATCGACGGCGCCGGCTCATGCTTCGGCCGAGGTCTCCACGCTCTCCGCGCGGGAGATGGAAGTGCTCCGCATGATGGCGGAGGGCGCGGCGAACAAGATCATCGCGTGGAAGCTGAACATTTCCGAGCACACCGCGAAGTTCCACGTCGCATCCATCATGGCCAAACTCGGAGCGTCCAGCCGCACCGAGGCCGTGAGCATCGGTATCCGCAAAGGCCTGGTGCTGCTATAGCTCGAGGCCCGGCTGGCGCGACCGGTTCCGTGCCCCTCACTCCGGCGGCGGTTTTGCCGGCGGAACGTCCGCAACGCCCATTTTTTGCAGGATCGAATTCACGTAGTCGGTGGTTTCCCGAATCTTCGGAACGCCGCCTGCCTGATCCACGGTGGCGGGGCCGGCGTTATAGGCCCCAAGGGCTTGCGCGAGATCTCCACCGTATCGATCGAGGAGCTGTTTCAGATACCTGGCGCCGGCTTCGATGTTCTGTGCGGGGTCGAATGCATCCTTTACCCCAAACTGATCGGCGGTATCGGGCATGAGCTGCATGAGACCCTTCGCTCCCTTCGGGGAGACCGCGCAGGGCCGATACCGGGACTCCTGCTCGATTACGGCGCGCAGGAGCTTCGCCTGAAGGGACTGCGCCTTGGCCGCCGCCTCGATGATCGGCGCGACCGCCGAGTCTTCGATGAGATCGCACGGCATTTCCGGCCCCGCACCCGGCGGCGCCGGGGCCTGGGAGGCAGCCGGTGCCGGCGTGGACGCGGGCGCCGGTGCGGCAACTTGGGGCGGAGCGTCTTCGGTTCCCGGAGGCAGCCACACCCCCACGTTCTCAGCCTGCTTTCGGATCGATTCCCGCTGCCGGGCGACGGCCGCCTGTTGCTTCTCGATGGCCGCCCGCATGGCGTCTCGAGGGCTTGCCGGCGCAGTTTGAGCGAGCGCCGGCGCCGCCGCCAAGATCCAGATCCATCGCATTACTCCGCTGATCGGCGGAACGCGCCGAAAGCTTTAGGCACGTCACGAAATGACGGCACCAACCCGCTCGCGGCCACTCAAACAACCGCCTCCCCGGCCTTGGGGGCGTACTTCTCCCGGATCAGGAACAAGTAAGAAAGCACGCCCACCAGCAGTACGGCCAGGATCGTCATCATGGGAGCTTCGTAACTGCCGGTCTTCGCCAAAAGCCAGCCCGTGAGGATCGGAGCTACGATTCCGGCCACACTGCAGGCGCAGTTTTGAATCCCGGAGATCCGTCCGATGGCCGCGCCGGGGATCAGCGTTTGGGTGAGCGCCCAGTAGTTGGCGGTGGCCAGCCCCAGGCCGGAGAGCGACGCCACCGCGAAGACCAGCGCCGTTTCCAGCGAAGAAGCCCGCGCACCGATCAGTTCCGTGCAGGCGATGGAGAAGCCGGCGATGGTGAACCATTTTCGGACCGTCACGGGGTTATGCCCGCGCCCAATCAACCGGTCCGCCGACCAACCCGCCAGCGTAGCCACGATGGCCATGCCGCCGAAGCTGAAAAACGTGTAGAGGCCCATCTTTCCGAGAGAGAGGTGACGCCTCTCCATGAAATAGGCCGGCATCCAGGTCATGCAGAAGTAGACGAAGTACATGTAGCAGAAAGACGCGACGATGGTGCCCCAGATCACCGGACTTGCCATGATCCTGCCGAACGGAATGGGCCTGGTTCCCTCCTTCTTCATGGCGGCCCGCTCGATGTGCCGGTCGTCATTGCTCACCAGCAGAAGCCAGGGTAGGAGCCACACCAGGCCGCCCAGTCCGATCAGCACGAACATCACCCGCCAGTCGTACATGCCGATCAGCCAAGCGGCAAGCGGAGCTCCGATAGCCGGCCCGATCTTCGTGCCCGTCATGTAAAGAGCGATCGCCAGGCCGCGCTCCCGCTCCACGAAGTGGTGCCGGATCCACCGGTAGCTTACGGGGACCACAACCGCCTGGCCGGCGCCCAAAAGAACTTGCACCACGATCAACTGTGGGATCGACCGCGTCAGGGCGGTACTCGCGGACGCCAGGCACCAGATCGTGAAGCCCAGGAAATAGGGGAACTTGACGCCGTACCGGTCCACTGCCCAGCCGGCCGGTATCTGAAGCACGGCATAGGTCCAGAAGAACGCCGAGTTCAGCACTCCCCGATCGGTGATGGAGAGATGGAAAGACCTGATGAACTCCGGCAGTGCCAGGGGAACCGCCAGGGCGGAACGCGACACGTACGCGATGATCATGCCGAGGCTCAGCACGCCGATGATGGCCCAGCGAACCGGGGGGACTTCGCCTCCGACAGACTTCAGTGGAGTAGTTGAACTGGCCACAGAATTTTGACTCTAACAGGATTGGCCCGCCGTTCACCAATGGTGTTGGAGCTATACTCTGGATTGTAAATTCAACCTCAGGGGGTGCCGAATGGCCGACATGATGAGACGTGAGTTTATCGCCGCCGGTGGGGCGATCGGGCTGCCGCTCCAGGCTGCCGCCATGCAACAGAGCGCGCCGCGCTACTCGGGGAATCCGCTGTTGAAGATCACCGACGTCCAGGTGTTCGTAGTCAATGCGGGAAGAAACTATCTGTATGTGAAAATATCGACCGACCAGGGTATCCATGGCTGGGGTGAGGCCTATTCGGCGGGGCCCGACGAGGCCACGGCCGCGACCGTCCGGGACTTTAAGGAATGGCTGGTCGGCAAGGATCCCCGGAACATCGAGTATCTGTGGGCCACCATGTACAATTTCACCCGTTTTCCGGGAGGGCTGGTGGTCAACGCGGCAATCAGCGGCATCGAGCACGCCTTGTGGGATATCGCGGGCAAAGCCGCCGGGCTGCCGGTTTACATGCTGCTGGGCGGGAAATGCCGCAACAAGATCCGCTGCTACCAGGCTGCCAACTCTCCCGAGCAGGCCAAGAGCCTGATCGCCAAATACGGGTATACGGCGCTGAAGGCCACACTGGGCTTCGCCAGTGCCGTGCCGGAAAGCGCCGGCATCCGCTCGTTCGGGGCTCGAGCCGAGGCCATGCGCAAGGCGGTCGGACCTGACGTCGACCTGTGCTTCGATGCCCACGCCAGAATATGGCCTCCCTACCTGGCCTATGAGCTCGCCGAAGTCCTGAAGCCGGTGCGCCCGCTGTTCCTCGAAGAGGCCATACGGCCCGAGAATATGGACTCCATGGCCGAGCTGCGGCGGCGGGTCCAGATCCCGATCGCCACGGGAGAGGAACTGTACACCAAGTACCAGTTCCAGCAACTGCTGAGCTTGGGCGGGGCCGACATCGTTCAGCCGGACATCTGCCTGGCCGGCGGAATGCTCGAGCAGAAGAAGATTGCCGCCATCGCCGAAGCGCACTACGTCCAGGTGGCGCCGCACAACCCGCTGGGTCCGCTGGCCACGCTGATCAACATCCACTTCGCCGCTTCCACACCGAACTTCGTCATCCTGGAATACCATCCGGATGACGAGTCTCCGCGCAAGGACCTGATCAAGGGCGACACCATCGTGGTCAAGGACGGCTATCTGGCGATTCCCGATAAGCCCGGCTGGGGCTACGAAATGGACGAAGAAGCATTCAAGCGCATGCCTAGCAAGCCATGGCACCGCGGGTTCGCGTTCCAGTCCGACGGCGCTCCCGATTTCATCTGAAGCTTCCCAGACCGCCACCGCGGCGGATCAGGCGTCCACGTGGTGGCGGAAGAACTCCACCAGGGCCGCCTTGTTGCGGGTGGAGAGAGCGCGCGCGAGCCGCTCCATCTCCGCCTTGGCCAGCGGCTGGAACGCCATCGCCAGGCGGACGTTCTCTTCCAGGTGCCCGACGGTTGGCAGTCCGACCACGGCGGTCGAGACGGGCAGCGAGAGCGCATAATAGATCAGGTTCCGGGCGGTGGCTTCGGGCTGGCCGGACAGCGCGTCCCGGGCGAAGACCTTCATGGCGATGACGCCCATGTTCTTACGCCGAGCCACGGGAAGCGCCAGCGCCTCGAAGCTCTGATCGCCGGCCGTTACGGGCCTGGTGGTGCCGATCATGTCCGCCATGGCGGCGTTGAGAGCCATCTGGCAGCAATCGAAATCGTGCCGCTCGAGAGCGAGTTTCATGGCCGCGGGGGCGTCATGGCTGCTGATGCCGATGAAACGCGTGAGCTTCTGTTCCCGAGCTTTCAGGAGGGCCTCGAGCACGCCTCCTTTGGCCTCGATGCGCGCCAGGTCGTCCTCGCTTTCGAGCGAGTGGATCTGGATGAGATCCACCTGGTCAACCTCCAGGTTCCGGAGGCTTTGCTCGACGGTGGCCTGAACCGCGGCGCCGTCGCGGGAGCTGATCTTGGTGGCCAGGAAAAGGCCCCGCTTGCCTCCGCGCGCCCGGAAGCCCCTGGCCAGCAACTGTTCACTGCGGCCCCGCTGGTAGCTGTCGGCGGTGTCGAAGTAGGTGATGCCGGCCTCCACGGCCTGGGCAACGAAGCGGACGGCATCCTCTTCGTTCCGGGTGGTGTAGAACCGCTGACCGCCGCCGAACGCGAGGATGGAGACACGCTCTCCGGTTTTTCCCAGCGGGCGCGTGGGAAGCTTCGCGTCCGCGCCTGACAACGATTTCGCAATACCGGCCAAAGCGGCCGTGCTCTGAAAGAACTCACGCCGGGAAGTGCTCATATCCGCCCGATCCTTCAGGCTGAGGATAGCATGTCAAGAGGACCGCGGCTGTCTTTTGTTATACTACCCTCGCATGAGATCCGCCAATCAGATCTTCAAATCTCTTGGCGGGGCGCTCTGCGCGGTCCTCCTCGCATATTTCCTGTACCACCCGCATTCCGGGCCGGAACTGACCATCGGCACGGTGAACAATGCCGACATGATCCTGATGCAGCGGCTGTCCCGGGAGTTTGAAGCGCAAAGCGGCGTCAAACTGAATTGGGTGGTGCTCGGGGAGAATATCCTGCGTCAGCGATTGACCGTGGACATTTCGACCGGCGGGGACACCTTCGATGTCATCACCATCGGCTCGTACGAGACACCTCTTTGGGGGCAGCGGGGGTGGCTGCTCCCGGTTGACGATCTCGGCGCGGACTATGACTACGATGACATCTTCGATGTAGTTCGCCAGGGACTTTCTTATCAGGGCAAGATGTATGCGGCGCCGTTCTATGCAGAGAGTTCTTTCACTTACTACCGGAAGGACCTGTTCCGTCAGGCGGGCCTGGAAATGCCCGAGCAGCCCAGTTACGAGCAGATCCGCGGGTACGCCGCCAGACTGAACGATCCCGCGCACAACGTTTACGGCATCTGCCTGCGCGGAGAGCCGGGATGGGGCCAGAACATGGCGTACGTCAGCACGCTGGTCTATACGTTTGGCGGGCGGTGGATGGATCTCGGTTGGGAGCCGCAACTCACCAGCCCGGAGTGGATACAGGCGGTGAGCTTCTATGTGGACGTGCTGAGAAAGTACGGGCCGCCTGGCGCCAGCACGGATGGCCACAACGAAGTCCGTGCGCTGTTCGCCAACGGCAACTGTGCGATTTGGGTGGACGCGACTTCGGCGGCGGGTTACATCCTGGATCCCAGCCAGAGCCGGGTGGCCTCGACGACCGGTTTTGCCAAGGCCCCCATTCAGAAAGTCCCCAATGGCGCGGCCTGGGCCTGGAGCTGGGCGCTGGCTATCCCGAAGTCTTCGCCGAAAGCCGGCGCCGCCAAACAGTTCATCAAGTGGGCCACCAGCAGGCAATACGTTGCTACCGTGGGCGCGCGTTACGGCTGGGTGCTGGCTCCTCCCGGGACACGAAGATCGACGTACGAGAATCCGGCGTACCGGCGAGCCGCACCTTTCGCGGAACTCGTGCGGGAGGCAATCCTGACCGCGGACATGACCAAGCCGAGTGTGCTGCCGGTGCCCTATATTGGAATTCAGTACGTCGGGATTCCGGAGTTTCAGGCTATCGGCACGGATGTCGGACAGGAAATCAGTGCGGCACTTACCGGCGGCGCAACCGTCGAGCAAGCGCTGGCGCTGGCGCAGGCGGAGGCTGAACGCGCTATGCGGCGAGGAGGATATCTGAAGTGACCGGAGCCGCTCCGGCCAGGCAGGCTCGCACGATTCGCACTGCGCCGCTGCTCGGGCCCTCGGTATTCCTGTTGTTCCTGTGGATGGTCGTGCCGCTGGCGATGACCCTCTGGTTTTCCGTGGAGCGGTACAACCTTCTGAGTCCGGGAAAAAGCGCGTTTGCCGGCGTCGAGAATTATCGTTATCTCTTGACCGGCCGCGCGCTGTGGATGTCCATGGGCAACACGCTGCTCCTGGTCGGGCTGGTTCTCCTGATTACGCTGGTTGCCGGGACTCTCTTCGCCGTGCTGCTGGACCGGGAATTCCCGGGGCGCAAGATCTGCCGGTTCCTGGTAATTGCCCCGTTCTTCGTGATGCCGACAGTGAGCGCACTGATCTGGAAGAACATGTTGATGAATCCTGTTTTCGGGATGTTCTCGTGGATCACGCGCTCGCTGGGGTTCGGCACAATCGACTTCTTCGCCAGGATGCCGCTGCTCGCCATCGCGGTAATCGTGGCCTGGGAATGGACGCCATTCGCCGTGCTGATTCTGCTGCCGGCTCTTCAGTCGCTGAACCGCGAGCAGAAGGAAGCCGCCAGGCTGGATGGCGCCGGGACGCTGGCGCTCTTCTATCACATCGAGCTGCCGCATCTGCGGCGTCCCATGGCGGTCGTCGCGATGATCGAAACGATCTTCTTTCTCAGCCTGTTCGCCGAAATCTACGTGACCACGGGAGGCGGTCCGGGGCTGGCTTCGACCAACCTGGCATATCTGATTTTCCGGGACGCCCTCCTGAACTGGGATGTGGGAGGAGGCTCGGCCGGCGGAGTCATCGCCATCATCCTGGCCAACATGGTTGCCTTTTTCCTGATGCGGGTGATAGGGCGCAACCTGGAGGACCAACGATGAGGAGCACGTGGCAGGCGCGGCTGGGACTGACTTTGGCCGGCTGGACCGTCGCGTTGGGGATTTTCTTTCCGATTCTCTGGATGTTTCTAACCAGTTTCAAGACGGAGATTACCGCCGTCGCCACGCCTCCAGCCGTTTTTTTCAAGCCGACACTGGCAAACTACTCCGCCGTTTTCGAGCGGGCCGATTATGTGCAGTTCGCGATCAACAGCGTGATAGTGTCGCTGGGTGCGACGTTGCTGGCTCTGGCGCTGGCAGTGCCGGCGGCGTACAGCATGGCCTTCTTCCCCGGGCGCCGTACGCGTGGCACTCTGCTTTGGATGCTCTCCACGAAAATGCTGCCGCCGGTCGGCGTGCTGGTCCCGATTTACCTGTTGTGGCGCAATCTGGGCCTGCTCGACACGCGCATCGGACTGGTTCTGATCGACAGCATCAGCGTCCTCCCGATCGTGGTTTGGATGCTCTTCTCTTTCTTCCGGGAAGTGCCTTCCGAGATCCTGGAGGCCAGCCGCATGGATGGCGCGACGCCGGGGCAGGAGCTGGTCCGGATCCTGCTGCCCCTGGCCATGCCGGGCATCGCTGCCACGGCGCTCCTTTCCGTTATTCTGTGCTGGAACGAGGCGTTTTGGAGCCTCAATTTAACCACCGTCAAAGCAGCAACCTTGACTGCGTTTACCGCTTCGTTCTCGAGCCCCGAGGGCCTTTTTTGGGCGAAGCTGTCGGCTGCTTCGACGCTGGCGACCGCTCCGATCCTGATCTTCGGGTGGATCGGCCAGCGCCAGCTCGTGCGCGGCCTGTCTTTCGGCGCGGTCAAGTAGAAGAGGCTATCGAGACTATGGCTACGGTCGAATTGAAGAACGTTCGCAAGAGATTCGGCAGCCACGAGGTGATTCACGGGGTGGATCTCGTGATCAACGACCATGAGTTCGTTGCGTTTGTGGGGCCGTCCGGCTCCGGCAAGTCTACTTTGCTGCGAATGATCGCGGGGCTGGAAGAGATCTCGGAAGGAGAGGTGCTGATCGACGGATTGTCCGCGCAACGGGTTCCGCCGGCGAAGCGCGGCCTGGCCATGGTTTTCCAGAGTTATGCCCTGTATCCCCATATGACCGTGGCCGAGAACTTGAGCTTCAGCTTGCGGCTGGCGGGAGTCCCGATCGAGGAGAGAGAGCGGAAGGTGCGCGCCGTGGCTCGCACCCTGGAGATGGAGCCGCTGTTGCATCGCAAGCCGCGCGAGCTGTCCGGCGGCCAATTGCAACGGGTCGCGCTGGGCCGCGCGATCGTCAGGCAGCCCAAGGCGTTCCTGCTGGATGAACCCCTGTCGAATCTCGATGCGGCGCTGCAGGCCCAGATGCGGCTGGAGCTGGTCCGGCTGCACCGCGAATTGAACACCACCATGATCTATGTGACCCACGATCAAGTCGAAGCCATGACCATGGCGGATAGGATTGTCGTCCTGAACGACGGGAGAGTCGAGCAAGCGGGATTTCCACTGGAGTTGTATCAACACCCGGCGTCTCTTTTCGTGGCCGGATTTATCGGCGCTCCCAAGATGAACTTCCTGGACGTGGAGGTCAAGGCTGCCACCGAACAGTCCCTGACGTTGAGTTTGTTTCACGGCATCAGCGTCACCGTGCCGGCTCCGGTGAGGAGCCTGAGAGCCGGGGAGCGGCTCAAGCTGGGCATCCGCCCCGAGCACGTGGACCTGGCGCCGGACGGAGAGTTACAGGGCGGGATCGAAGCGTTGGAGCACTTGGGACCCCGGACCTATCTCCACGCCCGCCTGGCCGATGGAACGAGATTCGTGGTGGAGACGGCGGGCGATACCAGCGTTCGCGAAGGCGATCGGCTGGCGCTTCGCATCCGCGCCGATGCCAGTCACCTTTTTGACGCGGCGGGAAGGTCCCTCACCGGGCGGGGCGCCGGCAAAGCCGCCGAGCGTCACCAGGCCGTGTAGCCGCCGTCGACGCTCAGCACCGCGCCAGTGATGTAGCTGGCCGCATCGCTCGCCAGGAACAGGACCACGGACGCGACTTCGCACGGCTCGCCGCAGCGGCCCATGGGCGTCATTTCCAGCCAGCATGCATTCCAATCGGCGTTGGTCCGTCCGCGCAGGGTCATCTCCGTGTTGATGTAGCCCGGCGCCACCGCGTTGACTCGAATCCCGAGCTTGGCCCATTCGCACGCCAGCGATTTGGTCAGCATGTGCACTGCCGCCTTGCTTGCATTGTAAATGCTTTGGGGTTGCGGCTTATTGACGATCAAACCGGACATAGACCCGAGATTGACGATGCTGCCTTTGCCCGCGGCGAGCATGTGCCGGCCGAAGGCGCGACAGCAGAACATCACACCGTCCAAGTTGATGCGCATCAGCTTGTAATACTCGTCATCCGGGTAATCTTCGGCCTTGATGTTGTTGGCGTATCCGGCGTTGTTCACCAGGATGTCAACCTTACCGTGCTTCGCGAGAATGGCATCGGCGGCGCGGCCGACCGCCGCTGAATCGGTGACGTCGAGCAGGTGGAAATCGGCCCGGCGGCCCGCTTGGGTCAGCCGCTCGGCGGCCTGCCGGCCGGCCTCTTCGACGATCTCGGCGATGATTACCGTTGCCCCCGCGTCTGCCAGAGCGTGGGCGATCTCCAGACCGATGCCCCGGCCGGCTCCGGTGACGACGGCGGTTCGGTCCTTTAAGCTGAATTTTTCAAGATACATGACAGGCACCTTTCCGAAAACATGATAACTGGCGGCAGGCTTCACGTGACCCGAGCGGCGGCACCACGGACGGCGAACCTGTGGCACATTGGAATCACGATGACCCGGCAGCGGAAGGTACACGTCATCACCATTACCGTATTGGCCCTGGCCCTCGGGATTGCCCTTGCCCGGAAGCAGGCGTCGCGTTCCGCCGCGGGCACGGAACCAGCGACACCCCAGGACTTCATATACGCCATGCTCGACGCAGCGCGTTCCGGCAACGTCAAAGCCTACCTGGACAGCTACGCGGGCCAGATGCGGGCTTCGCTCGAACAGTCCGTCCGCGAAACCACCGCGGATAACTTCAGCAAGTACCTCCGCGATTCCAACGCCGCGATCAAAGGGGTCGCCATCTCCGATCCGCAGACGCTCGGCGGCGGCGAAGCCAGCGTGCGCGTGGAATATGTCTTCCAGGACCGCAATGAGGCTCAAATCATGTACCTGGAGAAGGACGGCAATGCCTGGAGAATTACCCGGGTGGACGGCGCCGAGAGGCTGAAGACGCTGATCCCGTACGGCACTCCGGTGCGGTGACCGTGTGATATTCTCCGAATCGGGAGAAGGGAGGTTTCACATGCGCAGGTATCGCTTCCTGGTTTTGCTCGCGATCTCTCTGCCGGCGAGCGCGCAGGGTCCGGTCAGCGTCCGCGTTCTGCTCGGCGCCACCGACACGGAACCGGCGTCGTGGAGCGGCGGCGTGCGCGCGCAGGGCGCCGGGATCGTCTCCATCGAGCCATGGCGCTTCGAAGGCGCCGACGCCATCACCGGCAATAGCTGGCGCGTGACGACGCATCCGGCCCGCCGGTTCGGCGGAGGTCAGGTCAACCCGCCGCCGGTCGTGGCCAACGGAGTGGTGATCCACCTGGCGAATGCGGATTCGACGTTGCTCGAGTTCAACACGGCGCAAGGCAATTTTGAAATCCGCACGGACGAAATCGCCTACGGCAAGTTCGTCTCGAAGCTCGGCGGGCGCGTGTTCGCCGACCGCATTCCTCCCACCACCCGCATCACCAACACACCCGATGAAGAGGACTACCCGTCGGCGGCCACCGACCGCGACGGCAATGTCTGGCTGGCTTACATCGTTTTCCGCCATCATCCGCGCCACGACGAACTCCGCGCGGCGCTGACCACACCGCTTCAGGACTTCGCGCCCCTCAAGCAACCGACCGGCGGCGACCAGGTGGTGGTCCGCAAGTACTCCGGCGGCTCGTGGGGGCCTCCGATCGCGATCACCGATCCGGGATTGGACCTGTACCGCACGGCGATCGCGGTCGACGGGAACCAGCGGGTGTGGGTCTTCTGGTCGCAGAACAACCGCGGCAACTTCGATATTCAGGCGCGCAGCATCGCCGGCGGGCGACCTGGAGCCGCGATCCAGATCTCCAGGGACCCGGGCTCGGATATCGACCCGGTGGCCGCCACCGATTCCAGGGGCGACGTCTGGGTGGCCTGGCAGGGCTGGCGCAAGGGGCGCGCCGCGATTTTCGCCGCGTCACAACAGGGCAGCGGGTTCACCGCTCCTTCGGTGGTGTCCGAGCCGGCGGGAAACGAATGGAATCCGGCGATCGCCGCATCGCATGACGGCCGCGTCACGGTGGCGTGGGATTCCTACCGCAACGGCAACTACGACATCTTCCTGCGCACGGCGTCCGGCCGCGGGTCATGGGGGCGGGAGACCGCGGTGGCGGCGACCGCGCGCTATGAGGCCTATCCTTCGGCGGCATACGATCCGACGGGCCGCCTGTGGGTGGCGTACGAAGAAGGGGGCCGCGGCTGGGGCAAGGATTTCGGCGCTTACGACACCTCGGGCATCGCGCTCTACCAGGGCCGCGCCATCCGGCTGGTGGGCATCGAGCCCGGCGGCGCGCGCGTGGAGACACAGGCCAGCCTGGGCGCTGTCCTCCCGGGCGTTCCCGACCTCCACGTAGAAAGGCCCTCCGCACAGGGCGATTTTGAAGATATGGATGCCAACCAGGGCAGCGCCCGGAATCGCCAGCCTTCCGCCGCGGCGCAGAACAAGCGCGCCGCTCACAACAGCTACCCGCGGCTGGCGGTGGATTCCTCGGGACGCTTGTGGCTGGCCTTCCGCAGCGCGCATCCGACGTGGTGGGGTCCGCTGGGAACGGTGTGGACCGAACACCTGGTCTCGTTCGACGGCGCGGCGTGGAGCCAACCGGTGTACCTGCACCACTCCGACAATCTGCTGGACAACCGGCCGGCGATGGTTTCCGCCAAGGCGGGTTCCGTGATGGTGATCGGATCGTCGGACGGCCGGCGGCAGTTCCGGCAGGTGGCGAACATGACCCTCGGTCCGAACGCCGGGCGGGCCCAGCTCATCGCGCAGTCGATGCCGGATCCGTACAACAATGACCTGTACGCCAACGAGATCTCGCTGCCGGCGGCGTCGCGCGCCGCGGCGGTCAAGGCGCTGGCGCCCGCGCCCGCGGCCGGAGCCGACCTTCCACGCGAGACCGCGGCGGTGAAGCGGATCCGCGATTACCGCACCGATTCGCCCGGCCCCTACCGGATCGCGCGCGGCGAGTTCCACCGCCACAGCGAGATCTCCGCCGACGGCGGCAACGACGGCTCGCTGCTGGACCAGTGGCGCTACATCCTCGACGCCGGCTCGCTCGACTGGGTGGGCTGCTGCGACCACGACAACGGCAATGGCCGCGAGTATTCCTGGTGGATCATCCAGAAGCTCACCGATGTCTTCCATACGCCCGGCGTTTTCGTCCCCATGTTCGCCTACGAGCGCAGCGTGGCGTACCCCGAAGGCCACCGCAACGTGGTGTTCGTCGAGCGCGGCATCCGGCCGCTGCCGCGGCTGCCGATTACCGGCGCGGACGCTCCCGGCCAGGCGCCCGACACGCAGATGCTCTACGCCTACCTGAAGCACTTCGATGGCATTGTGGCCTCGCATACCAGCGCCACCAGCATGGGAACGGACTGGCGCGACAACGATCCGCGCGTCGAGCCGCTGGTCGAAATCTACCAGGGCGACCGCCAGAATTACGAAACACCGGACGCGCCGCGCGCTCCCTCGGAGGGCGACGCGATCGGAGGCTGGCGGCCCAAAGGCTTCGTGAACCTGGCGCTCGAGAAAGGTTACGTTTTAGGGTTCGAAGCCAGCTCGGACCACATCTCGACGCACATCAGCTACTGCAATATTTTCGTTCGGGACCTGACGCGCGAAGCCGTGCTGGACGGCTTGAAGAAGCGCCACGTGTACGCGTCCACCGATAACATCCTGGCCGATGTGCGCAGCGGCGATCACATGATGGGCGACGCCTTCACCACGTCCGCACTCCCCTCCCTGCGCGTGAAACTGACCGGCACGGCGCGATTCGCCCGGGTGCACATCGTCAAGGACAACGCTTACGTGTACTCGACCCAGCCGAATTCCGCGGAGGTGCAGTTCTCGTGGGTGGACAACTCGGCGGTCTCCGGGAAGGCCAGTTATTACTACGTGCGCGGCGAGCAGGAGGACGGGCAGCTGGTGTGGGCGTCGCCGATGTGGATCACGTATAGCCCGGGGAGGTGACGGCGACGCGCGAACGGACCAGCGCCGCGAGGGCCTGGATGAAGGACGGAGAATCGTTCAACCCCGGGACCATGCGGTAGTCGGCGATGCCGAGGCTATGCGCCTGCTCGCGGTGCTCGATGGCGATCTCGTGCAGGGTCTCCACGTGATCCGAGACGAACGAGACAGGCGCCACCAGAACGCTCCGGCGCCCCTCGCCGGCCAGCCGGCGGAGGGTCTGGTGCATGGAGGGGCCCAGCCACTTCGAGGCGCCGACCTTGCTCTGATAGCAGAGGCAGTGGCGGGCGGGCCACGCGCCGCGCCGCCATACCAGCTCGACCGTGCGCTCGATCTGCCGCTGGTAGGGATCGCCGCGCTCCACCACCGAAACAGGGATGCTGTGCGCGCTGAAGACCACGTCGACGCCGCGGGGGTCGGGGAATTCGGCGAGCGAACGATCGACGGCCTCCGCCACGGCGTCCAGATAGCCTTCATCCTCGTGGAACTCGCGGACCACCTGGATGCGCGGGTTCCAACCGTCAGGGTGAAAGCGGCGAGCCCACTCGTTGAGGCTGCTGCCGGTGGTGGTCCTGGAATATTGCGGGTAGAGCGGGAGCAGCACGAGTTCTTCGGGCGCATGCCGTTCCATGGCGCGGATGGCCTCTTCGGTGAGCGGATGCCAGTAGCGCATGGCCACGGCGACACGGGCGTCGAAGTCCGAGCGCAGCGCGGTTTCGAGCGCGGCCGCCTGGCGCGCGGTGTGCTCCAGCAGCGGGCTCTTGCCGCCGATGCCGGCGTAGTGATGCGCCACGTGCCGCGCACGGCGCGAGGCGATCAGGCGCGCCAGCGGCTGGCGGGCGATTCGCGCGAAGGGAAAGTCGATGATGTCCGGGTCGCAGAACAGGTTGTACAGAAACGGCTCCACGGCCTCGAGCGAATCCGGCCCGCCCAGTTGAAACAGCACCACTCCGAGTTTCAAAGCATTACCCAATTCCTGTGAGTGTACAACATCCGCCGGCGGCCGGTCCGATGTTATGATAGGTGAAAGTCTTTCGAGGGGCCGCACCAAGCCATGGCAAGTCCTGCCGCAACACTGGGTTTTCGCGAAGTGCTGCAACTGCGCTCCATCCGGCGTCTGTGGATGGCCCAGATCGTCAGCATCTTCGGCGACTTTCTGGCCGTGTTCGCGGTCTTCAGCCTGGTCACCTTTCAGCTTCACGGCACTCCCACGCAGGTCAGCATGATCCTGGTCGCATACCTGGCGCCGCTGACGGTGGTCAGCCCGCTGGCCGGTGTTTTCGTGGACAAGTGGAGCGTGAAGTGGACCATGATCGCGAGCGACGCGATCCGGGGCGTGCTGGTGCTGGTTCTGCTTTTCGTGCGCGACCTGAACGCCATCTATGCCATCTTTTTCGGGCTGAGCACGGTGTCGAGTTTCTTCATTCCGGCGCAGTCGGTGGCGGTGCGGACGCTGGCGCCCGCCGCCGGGCTGATGGCCGTGAATGGACTGATGTCGCAAGCCGTACAGGCCTCGCAGATTATCAGCCCCTCGGTCTCGGGTTTGCTGGTTCAGTGGTTCGGCGCCAACTCCTGTTTTCTCTTCGACAGCTTCAGTTTTTTCTTTTCGGCCGGAATGGTGATGACGCTCACGATCGAACGGCAGCACTCAGGCGCGGCGGCCGCGGCGAGCTCCGTGCTCTCGTCCCTGCGGCAGGGATTCCGTTTCATCTTCACGCACGGGGCGCTTTCGTTCGTGATTCTGGCGATGACCGCGGGCATGTTCGCGGTGCGCTGTTTCGGCGCATTGCTTTCGGTGTACGTCCGCGACGTTCTCTCTTCGAGCGCCGCACTATTTGGAATGCTGAATTCGCTCATTGGCATCGGGATGATTTGCGGCACGCAGACCATTCCCCGGCTGGCACGGAGCATCTCCAAGCCCCTGATGGTGGTTTGCGGCGTAAGCGGAATGGGCGCCGCGGTGTTGATCACGGCGATCTTCGGCAGGATCGGCACGACGGCGGCGGGCATGCTGGGGCTGGGCTTTTTCGCGGCGTTCGTCATGGTCACCAGCTTTACGCTGCTGCAACAGGAGACGCCGCGGGAGCTGCTCGGCCGGGTGACCAGCAGCCTGATGTCGCTGCTGGCCGGTTCGCAGGTCGTGGCGATGTTCGTGGCAGGGCCGGTGGCGGAACGCGCGGGGATCCGCAACCTGTATTTCGCCAGCGCGGCCATGCTGGCCGCGATCGGCTTAATAGGATTTTCGCGGCTCCGAAAATCGGGAGCCGGGGACAAGATGGCCGCCTCCGGCGCCGTGAGCGAGGCCGAAGCGTCCGGCTGAGGCGCAAATCGCGCGCTTTGCCTATCATATGAGGGTGAAACCCATATTCCTTGGCGCCGCCTGCTGTACCCTGTTCGCCGGACTTCTGGCGGGGGCCGACGGCAAACTCCTGTTCAACGGGAAGAACCTGGATGGCTGGGAGCCGATCGGCGATGGCCAATGGACCGTCATGGCCGACGGGACCTTGCTGGGCCAGCGCATTTCCGACCTGCGGAAGATGCTCGTGCCCGGCGGTCCGTTCTCCACACCGCAGCAATTCAGCGGCTGGGTGAACGCGCAAGCATGGCTCTACACCAGGCGCAACGATTTCGGAGAGTTCGATCTCCACGTGGAGTACTGGACCAAGACCACGGGCAACAGCGGCGTCTCCATTCGCGACACGTCGCGGGCCAGGTGGGCCGTGATCACGCCGCCGGACTACACCAGGACGCCTTCCAAAATCGGCTACGAGATCCAGATCAACAACCGGTTTCCCGATCCGCATCCTTCGGGCAGCATCTACGGGTTCGTGGACGCGCCTAAAGACGCCCAGCACGACGACGACTGGAACGCCATGGATATTTCTTCGCGCAACGACAAGATCACCATCAGGTTGAACGGCCGCGTGGTGGCGGAACATCCGGGCGATCCGAAGCGGTCCAAAGTGGGGCCGATCGGACTGCAGATGCACGACCAGTTTTCGATCATCATGTTCCGGAATATCAGGATCAGCGAACCAGGACGGTGAGCCGGTCCCGGAAGACGCCCTAGGGCTGCATCTCCACGTTGCCGATCCAGATGGTGTTGGAGCCTTCGGCGCCGCCCGCCGCGGCGGTGGCATCCAGGATCGAAAGCGACTTCAACTGCGCGGGATCGAGCTTCCCCTGCCCTTGAAAATCGGCCAGCTTCAGGCCGACGTGGAATACCTCGCGCGCGCCGGGCGGGTAAATCTGAAGGGTGAACCGCGCTCCCGTTTTGGTTTCGAGCGACAGCACCAGCGTGGATTCCCGCTCCGATGCGATGTCGAAGGAGAGCCGCGTGGCCTTCGAGAGATCGAAGTTCGAAAGGCGCCGCATGAGAACCGGCAACTGTCCCTCCGCCTGCCGGTACGTGGCCTGAAGAGCCCGCATGTGGAGCGGGTTGTCCGAGGCGCCGAGCTTCAGATTCATCCCGCCCAGCGTGATCCATTTGAGAAACTCGCGGTCGAAGCGATCGACGACTCCCACTGGAGCGGCGGGGGCGGCGCTGCTCAGCAACTGGAAGTCGGCGAGCTGCATCGTGTGGGCGCCCGCCGGGCGGTTGATGACGATGGGAATATCTGGGTTCGCGGGCGCCTGCGCGAAGATCTGCGATACGTCCACGACGCCGATACTCTCAACGGCGTCGATATCCAGCTTGCCATCGGCATCCACCGGATCTTGCGGGCCGTCGGACACGGCGAAGTCGGCGGGGGCGAGGTCGATCTGCTGCCAGGTGTTGGCGGGCGACCAGAACCAGGCGAAGTAGCGGCCGCCACCGGGCTGCTTCTCGCTCAGGAATACGCCCAGCGCGGTATCGTAGTCGGATTTGGCGCGAAAGCGGATCCGGCGCATTCGCGCAAAGGCGGGCGGGGCGGGCAGGATCGCGGCCACGATCTGCTTCGCGCCGAAATTGTAGTCGAGGGACAACGCGCCATGCTCCGCGCGCACGACGCCTCCGGGACCGAAGGCAATCCACCCGGCGGCGCCGGTTTCGAAGGTCTGGCGAAAGAGCACGTCGCTCTCCGGCTGAGCGATGGCGGCAGCGCCTGCGGCGGCCAGGAGACATAGGAGGCGCATACTCTGCCCGGAGGCTATCACAGCCGGGAGCGCGGCGCTACATGGCGTGCCGGCTCAGGCCGTTTGGCTCGAGGACTTCCCGCACCTTCTCGTTCAGAGCGGCGGGGGTGAAGGGCTTTTGCAGGAACGCGACTTCGGTTTGCAGGATGCCGCTGGCGAGCACGGCATTATCGGTGTAGCCCGACATGTAAAGCACCTTGAGACCGGGGCGGCGGGCGAGAAGATGCTCGGCCAGCTCGCGGCCGCTCACGTTGGGCATGATCACGTCGGTGATCAGCAGATGGATGGGGCCCTGGTGGCTGTCCGCGATGCGGCGCGCCTGAATCGGGTCCGAGGCTACCAGCACGCGGTAGCCATCGCGCTCCAGAGTTTCCCGCACCAGCGAGCGAACCATCTCGTCATCCTCGGCCACCAGGATGGTCTCGCTGCCGCGAACGGCCTGGCTCTTCAGATCCCCGGCTTCGATGGCGGCAGGCTGGTCGATGCGCGGCAGATATACCTTCACGGACGTGCCGCGGCCCGGCTCGCTGTACACTTCCACGTTGCCGCCACCCTGCTTCACGATGCCGAACACAGTGGAGAGGCCCAGGCCGGTTCCGTGGCCGGCGCCCTTGGTGGTGAAGAACGGCTCGAAGAGGCGCGCGCGCGTGGCCTCATCCATGCCCGTGCCGGTGTCGCTGACCGCCAGCCGGACGTAGGGGCCGGGCTTCACCGCGACGTGGGCGGCGGCGTATTGTTCGTCCAATTGCACGTTGGCGGTCTCGAGGATCAGGACTCCGCCCTTCGGCATGGCGTCGCGCGCATTCACGGCCAGGTTCATGACGACCTGCTCGATCTGGCCCGGGTCGGCGCTCACACGGCCGAGATCGGACGGCAGGACCAGGCGCAGATCGATATCCTCGCCGATGAGCCTCCGCAACATGGTGCTGAGGCTGGCGACCAGCATGTTGAGATCGAGCACCCTGGGTTGCAGCGCCTGACGCCGGCTGAAGGCCAGCAGTTGCCTGGTGAGGGCGGCGGCGCGCTCTCCGGCCTTCAGGATCTGCTCGGCCGAATGGCGGTTGGGGTCCTTCGGACCAAGGCTATTGAGGATCAACTGGCCGTAGCCGGTGATGATGGTGAGCAGGTTGTTGAAGTCGTGCGCGACGCCGCCCGCCAGCAGACCCACGGACTCCATCTTCTGCGCCTGGCGGAGCTGATCTTCGAGATGGCGGCGCCCGGTTATGTCCATCAGGACCGCCAGTTGCGCCTCGCGGCCGCCGTAGTCGATCCCGTATACCGCGATTTCGACTTCAATCTGCTGGCCGCTCTTGGTGCGGTGACGCCAGGCGGTGGGTACGGCGCCGGCGGGATCGTTCCGCTGCGCGAGAAAACGGCCGGCATCTTCGCGGCTCTGAAGGTCGGAGAGAGTGAGCCCGCGAAACTCGTCCGCGGTGTAGCCATACAGGCGCGAGGCCGCGGCATTGACCTCCAGAAACCGGCGCGTGCCGGGATCGAAGACCCACATCGGCTGCGGGTTCTCTTGGAATAACAGCCGGAACTTTCTGTCCTTGTTCGTAAGCTTGACCGGCATTCGCGAATGCCCTATCCCCACCACAGCATAACGGTCCGATGACGATGACTCAATTTCAGCGGAAGGTTACGTGTTCGTTACAGCACAAAACGTCAGCGGCGCGCGAGGGCCAGTGCGCCAAACAGTACGCTATCGTCGCCCAGAGCGGCGGGAACCACGTCGATGCGGGCCGCGGACCAGCTTGTGATCTGCCGACGCAGTTCGGCGCGAAGCGGCGCGAAGAGGCGGTCGCCGGCTTTGGAGATGCCGCCGCCCAACACGATGCGGGCCGGATTCAGCAGCATGATGGCGGCTTTCAAGCCGAGTGCCAGGTCCACGACGTAGCGCTCCACGAAGGCGGGATCCTGCATAAGTTCCATGGCTGGCTTGCCGTAGTCGCGCTCGAGCCAGAGGCCGCAGCACATGCGCTCGTAGCAGCCGCGCGCGCCACAGAGGCATTCAGGGCCGCCGGGCCTGATGGTGAGGTGCCCGATTTCGCCGCCGTAGGAATCGGCGCCGCGCCACACTTCGCCGTTATGGTAGATGCCCCCGCCGATGCCCGTCGAAAGGGTCATATAAAAGAGCGGCGAACAGCCCTTCCCGGTTCCGAATTCGGCCTCGCCGATGGCGCCGGCATTGGCGTCGTTGTCCATGACGGTGGGAGCGCCCGCGAGATCGCGCACGAAGCCGCGGAGGTCGAAGCCGTGCCAGCCGCCCACATGGGTGGAAAGCACGACGCGCTGTGACGCGAAATCCACCGGACCGCCGAAGCCGATGCCGCAGCGCTGGAAGCTGAAATCCAGGCGAAGGGATTCCACCATTTCGCGGATGTTGGCGAGCATCCACTCGCGGCCTCCCGCGGCATCGGTGGCGCGCGTTTCGCGGCGGACCATCCGGTCGCCGTCGAATACCGCGATGGAAAACTTGGTGCCGCCGATGTCGATGGCGAGGATCATTTGAGACCTCTCAGGAATTGCGGATCGCTCCAATCCCAGACGCGCCACTGGGCTTGATCCACGTTGGCCGGCTCGACGTTCCACTGGCTGGCCGCTACCGACGTTGCGCCGCGGCCGTGCGTGAAAACGCCCCAGGCCGCCAACAGAAGAAAAAGGACGGCGGCGGCCGGGCGCGCGCGTACCGGAAGTTTCGGCCAGTACAGAACGATCGGAACCAGGAAGAAAACGAACAGGTGCAGCATGTCCGTAAAATAGCGCGGGCCATAACAGTGCCCCGGCCAGTAGATCGCGATGAACAGGGAGTGCACGATCACGATCGCGACCAGGTAGGGAGTCAGCGGAAAACACCAGCGAGCACGCCATGCCAGCACCATTCCCACAAAGGAGAACAGGACGATTGGGGTGAAGATGAGGAGGCCTCGCGACGGGCTGAAAAGGTTCATCGCGTAACCGGCCAGCAGGGGATAGTGCATGCCGATGCCGGCGTTGTAGTATTTCGAAAACAGGCTGTGGCGCGTCACGAGATTGTAGGCCAGGAAAGGCGCCGCGACCGGAACGGCCCAGAGCAGGAATCGCATGAGGTGCGCACGGTAGTGGATGGCGACGTAGACCGTGAGCGCCGCGACGGAGATGCAGTTGGACGGGCGCACTACGAAGGAGAGAGCCAGGGGAAAGGCGGCGTAGGAGATACGCGAGGGCTCTTCGCGAGCGCGCAGGATCAGATAGAGCGCCAGGCTGAGGAGCAGCAGCGAAGGGCCGTGCTGGTACAAGTTGCGGCTGGCCACGGACCATTCCGACGTGCCGAAGGCGAAGATCAGCGCCACGAGCAGCGCCGCGCGGCGGGCCAGAAAGAGCGCGGCGATGCGATATTGGAGCCACACCGTGATGGCTCCAAACACCGCGCCGCAGAAGAGTTCGACCACGGCGTGGCCGGCGGCCAGGTCCCCGCCGAGAAAAGCGGCCAGCACGGGATGCGCGGCCAGCGTCGCGGCGCGCGGGACCAGAAACGCGGCGGCGGCCGTCCCCATTTTCACCAGGAAGACGAGCGGCAGAGCCAGCAGCGGCACGCCCACGGGATAGAAGTTGTACCAGTGGCCTCCGGGACATCCGTCAGCGAGGTTGTAAGCGACACCGGTCGCGTGCGGCGGCACGCATTCCACTGCATACCGGGCGCCGGGCGGCGCGGACGCCACGTAGTCATCGACGGCGGTGGTGCCATGGCCGATCAGGGCCAGAGCGGTCGGCACGGTCCAGTACGAGTCGAACGACGTGAACGGCGGACACAGGATGTAGGCGGCAAAGACGAAGGCGATGGTCAGACAGGTCTCCCGGCCTGCCCGAGGCAGGCGAGAGACCTGTCCGACGTTCATTGATACACGCCCGCGGCTTTGAAATCGCCGGCCTTCACGATGGAAAGGCCCGCGGCGTCGATATGCTTGCGAAAGGCGGCGTTGATCTCGTCGGGGGTGAGCGCCTGGATCTTCTGCTCCACTTGCTCGTCCCATTTCATGGTGCGGCCTTCCTGCTCGTGCGAGGCCAGAAGCGAAAGCAGGGCGGCATCCTGGGAGCGCGAAACCATCCGCGAATCCAGGTAGGCCTTCTTGGCTTCGGCGACTTCGGCGGCGGTGAAGCCGCCCCGCAGGGTCCTGGCCAGCTCATCCTTGAAGCTGGCCTCCACTTTGGGGCCGTTCACCGGATTCAGGCTGACGGTGCCGGAAAGCATGGCGGCGTCGCCTTCGACCGGGATGGCCACGCGCGCATTGGCGCCGTAACTCAGGCCTTCGCGGTTGCGGATGCGGTCGGAGACGCGGGAGGTGATTGGGCCTCCGAACATGTAGCCGGCCAGCAGCATGGCGGCATAGTCGGGGTCCTTCTCGGACATGCGGAAGCGCACGCCGGCCTCGAACTGGGCGTTGGCCTTATCGGGCGTCTCGATCTTCTGGTTGATGGCCGCGGCCGCCTTGTACGGGGCGGCGATCTCCTTGTAGGCCATGGCGGTGTTCCAGGCGCCCAGCAGTTCGGCGGCGGCTTTCTGCACGGCGGCCTGATCGACGGGACCGACCACCGCGAAGACGCCGTAGTTGGCGCCGTAATACTGGTCGTGGAACTTCTTCGCGTCGGCCAGCGTGACCTTTCTCAACTCCTGGAGCTGCTCCTCGCGCGTGGCGTTGTACAGGACGTCGCCCTTCGCCCAGGGGCTCAGATGGCGCTGGAGCGTCTCGGTGGCAAGCTGCGTGGGCTCGGTCGGAGGAACCTCGAGGGACTTGATGCGCTGGGTGAGCATGCGGTCGAATTCGTCCGCGGGATACGCCGGCTCCTTCAGCATTTCGACGGCCAGGCGCATGGCGGCGACAAAGGTACCGGCTGGCGCGGTGAGGTTGGCGTTGGCGCTCGAGATTCCGCCGCCGCCGCCGAAGCCGCCGCGGCCTCCTCCTCCGCCGCGTCCCCCGAAGCCGCCGCCACCGCCGCCCGACACGGTGATGCGGGCATTCAGCTTCTGCATCTCGTCGGCCAGTTGCTGCCGGGTTTTGGTCTTCGTTCCGCTGTTCAGCAAAGCGCCGGCAAACTGCGCGGCGGCGTTCTGGCCCTTGAGCGTGTTGGCGTCGCCGAAGCGCAGCTCGATGGTGGCGGCGACCATGTCGTTGGCGGTCTTCTTGGGCAGCATCACCACCTTCATGCCGTTGGCGAGCTTGCTGCGCACCACACGGCCTTCAATGTTGGCGGGCGTCGGGTCGAAGGCCTCGGCGCGGCTGATGGTCACCGTGCTCTTGTAATCTTTCAGCAGGTTCTCCAGGTCGGGCGTCTCGGGAACCACGGTGCGGTCGGGGGCCGCGTCGGGAATGTAGTAGCCGACAGTGCGATTGGAGGGCTTGAAGTAGAGCTTGGCCACGCGCACCAGGTCGGACGGCTGCACGTCCTGGAGGCGGTCGTGCTGGAGGAACATGAGGCGCCAGTCGCCCTGCGAGATGGCGGCGTTGAGCGCGCCGGTGGCGATGGATTGCGGATCCGACAGGCTGTTCTCCAGGTTGCGCAGCAGACCGGTGCGCACGCGGTCCACTTCCTCCTTCGTCGGCACGTCGTTGACTACGTTTTCGACGGTCCGGATGAGGGCCTTGCGGGCTTCGTCCAGCGACTGGTCTTTGTTCAGGGAAGCCTGGAGCATGATGAGGCCGGGATCGTGCAGCATGGCGGCCGACATGCCGGCCGATTCGGCCAGCTTGGTATCGACCAGCGCCTTGCGCAGGCGGCCTTCGGCGCCGCCGCCGCCACCGCCCCTTCCGCCGCGTCCCCCGCCTCCGCCGCCACCGCTCATGATTCCGGCGAGGATCTGAAGAGCGGCAGCATCCGGATGGCCGGCGGCCGGACCGTGGTACGCCACCATCACTTCCTGCCCCTGCCCGACGCGCCGCAGTTCGACGTATCGCTCGCCATCCTGCGCGGGCTCCACCGTGTAGGTCTGCTCGAGCTTGCGGCCGGGCCGCGGAATGCTGCCCATGGTGCCGGCGACGAAGCCCAGGGTCTTGGCTTCATCCAGGCGCCCGGTGATGACCAGTACGGCATTGTCGGGTTGGTAGAACTTCTTGTAGAAAGCTTCCAGCCGTTCCACGGGCACTCGCTCGATATCGTCCTTCGAGCCGATGGTGGACTTGCCGTAGTTGTGCCAGAGGTACGCCGTGGCCTCGACGCGCTCGCGGAGGATGCTCTGCGGGCTGTTTTCGCCGCGCTCGAACTCGTTGCGCACCACGGTCATTTCGGTGTCCAGGATCTGCTTGGTGAACTTCACCTTGATCATGCGATCGGCTTCCAGGCCGAGGGCCCACTTCAGATTTTCGTCGCTGGAAGGAATCGTCTCGAAGTAGTTGGTGCGATCGTTGGACGTTGTGCCGTTCCACGCGGCCCCGTGGCTGACGATCTCATTCTTGATCTGGCGGCCGTTGGTGGTCTCGATGAAATCCATGTGCTCGAGCAGGTGGGCCATGCCTGTTTCACCGTAGCCCTCGTGGCGCGAGCCGACCAGGTAAGTCACGTTGATCGTCACCTTGGGACTGGCCTGGTCGGGATATAGCAGCACTCGCAACCCGTTGGGAAAGTCGTACTCGGTGATGCCTCCCACGGAGGCCTTCTTCTGGACGCCCGCCGGAAGGGACTGGGCGAATCCGCCGGCGGCCAGCATCAGGACGATCGCCGCGGCCGCGGACAGTATGGTCTTGCGCATAGTTGGGGCTTACCTCTCGAGAGAAACTGAACGGATTATAACAGGGCGCGCGGGGGGCTTCGGGGGTTACATCAGTCAGCGTGCGTTGGGTTACTGGCCGAGCGCCGTGGTGGTCGCCGCGGGTGTACCGGGAATCTGAGCGGAGATGGTGAGATTCACGTCAATTGGAAGAGACTGGAGGATCACCGACTGGCTACCAGTCGTAGATCCCGCCGCGACTATGAGATCCGGGAGCGGTTTAGACTCCCCTAAAACTGACGCGGTCAATCCAACGGTGGCGCCACCCTGAGGGGCGGGGCCGGTCAAGTTGACCGTGACGGTAAACGGCTGCCCCCCGTTAATAACATGCGGAGCCTGGACGGATGCCACAGCCACGGCGAGCGGGACCTCATGCTCCCAGGTGTCACCCAACAACTGAGCGGTGAGGGCGGCCTCATCGCCTGCGGCTATCGGCAATCCGCCAAACAGGACGACTCGGTTGCGGACGCTGTCGAAAGCCATCGCCGGAAACCAGCGCGGACCGGGGCCGATATCCTGGCGCTGGGTCCAGTGCTTTCCGTCGAATTCCCAGGTATCGGCGAAGACCTGTTGGGAGGGGCTCAGGCCGCCGAACAGGACCACGCTGAAACCCGTCGTCGCCATGGCTCCGGAGGCGCGGCCAGGCGGGCCGAACTCGGCAATCTGCACCCAACTCGTGCCGTCCCAAGCCCAGGTGTCGCCGAGCCCTTGCGAGTCGGCGCCGGCTCCTCCAAACAGGAGGACCCGAGCGCTGGCGGAGTCGTAAGCCATGGAGTGCCACATGCGGGCTGATGGGCCGGTGTCTTGCTGCTGAGTCCAGTCCTGGCCATCGAACTCCCAGGTATCCGCCAGAAATGTGCCAGCGTTCGACTGGCCTCCGAAGAGCACCGTCCTGTTTCTGTTGGAATCGAACGCCATAGCGTGAGCGGACCGTGGGGCTGGCCCGGAATCGGAAAGCTGGGCCCACTCTGTGCCGTCCCACTGCCAGGTGTCACCCAGCACCTGTCCCGCCACTGCCAGGCTCCCTCCAAACAGGAGGGTAACTTGCCCGGCGGTGTCGTACACCATGCCAAAATCCCGGCGCGCGACCGGACCGATGTCTTCCATCTGCGTCCAGAACGAGCCATCCCAGACCCAGGTGTCGCCGAGCCGGCCATTGGCCAGCGAGTCGCCGCCGAAGAGCACGACTTGGCCCAGGTTGGAATCGTACGACATCGCAAACGCGATTCGGGGACTTGGTCCGAAGTCGGTTCTCTCGGTCCACAGAAATCTTTGAGCCATCGGCGCCCTCCGCGTGACTCACAATAGCACTTTCAGCTATCGGACGCCGTGCCTTGCTGTGAGGCAACAGCGACATTGACGCGCCGGTTCCCGATGTGATAGGAATAGCCCACAAGCGAGGGGGTTCCATGTCGAAAGCTCTTCTGATCGCGCTTGCCGCGGCAACGCTGGTTCACGCCCAGTCCGAGCGCGGCAACATCGTAGGCGTCGTGACCGACGGGTCCGGGGCGAACATGCCGAACGTGGCGGTGACTATCGTCAACAAGTCCACCAACATCTCGACTCACATCCTGACCACCAGTTCGGGTGAGTATACCGCTGCCAACCTCAGTCCCGGCGAATACCGGATCGAAATCAGCGCCGCCGGCTTCCGCCGCTATGCGGCAGAGGGCATCACGCTGACCGCGGGAGCCACCATTCGTCTGGATGCCCAGCTTCAACTGGGGCAGCTGACCGAATCGATCGAGGTGAAGGCCGAGGCCGCCCAGTTGCAGACGGAAGACGCCAAGATCTCAACCGCCGTCGAAAACAAGATGGTGGATCAACTGCCGCTGGTGGTGGGAGGCGCGCTGCGCAGCCCCTTCGACCTGGTCGCCACGGTGCCGGAGGCCAAGGGGAGCGGAAGCGCCGTCTCGTTGGGCGGCGGCCAGGCGGCCAGTTGGAGCGCCACGCTCGACGGGCTCTCGGTGAATACCAACCGGTCGGCCGACGCCGGCGAGACCGCGTATCTGACGCCGTCCGTGGAATCGATCACCGAATTCGCCGTGGATACCAACGGGTTCAAGGCCGAGTATGGCCAGGCCGGCGGTGGAGTGATCACGTTTGCCTCGAAGTCCGGCACCAACGAATTTCACGGCACGGCATACGAGTTCCTGCGCAACGACCTTTTCGACGCGCGCGGGTTCTTCGCCAAGACGCGCTCCATCTACAAGCAGAGCGACTTCGGCGCGGCGGCGGGCGGGCCGGTGGAAATTCCAAAGGTCTACCACGGCAGGAACCGCACGTTCTTCTTCCTGTCCTACGAAGGCTTCCGCAATCGCATCGGCAGCAACGGGAGCGTCCTGACGGTGCCCACGCCGGAAATGTACAAGGGCGATTTTTCCGACTGGGTGAATTCGAAAGGCGCGCAACTGGCGGTGTACGACCCGGTTTCCACGCGGCAGAATCCTGGCGGCAGCGGATTCATCCGCGATCCTTTTCCGGGAAATCAGATCCCAGCCGCGCGCTTCAGCACCGTTACGAACAGCATCATTCCACTGGCGCAGGACGTGACGCCCAACCGTTCCGGCCTGGTCCCGGGCACGCCGGGTTGGGTGACCAACAACTACCTGTCGAACGGCGGTGTCACCTTGAGCCCGACGGACAAGGGCAGTTTCAAGATCGACCAGAACTTCGGCGCGCGGCACCACGTGGGGTTCCTGTACAACCACACACGCTACGATTCGACGCCCGGCCCGAGCGGTCCCTCGGGTCTGCCCGAGCCGCTGTGGAACGGGCAAGTCTCGCAGTACGGCGCGTCGCTCTACCGCACGAGCTACGACTGGACGGTATCGCCGCGCCTGATGAATCACTTCTCCATTGGCGGCAACAAGTTTTTCAAGAACAGCTACTCGCCCAACTCGGGCGGGAACTGGAAGAACAAGGTGTGCATTCCGAATGCCGTGGACTGCAACGTGAACTTCCCCAACATCTCGTTCAGCGAATTCACCGGCTGGGGCAGCACGGCGTACAACGGGACCGAGCAGCCCTCCTGGTCGATGAAGGACGACGTGAGCTACGTTCGCGGCGCCCACACCATGAAGTTCGGCTACGCTTTCGAAAGCCAGCGGGCCAACGGCTTCGGCCAGCAGAACATCGCCGGCCAGGCCACGTTCAGCTTCCTCGAGACCGCCGTCCCCGGCGCCACTTCGTTCACCAGCGGCAGCTCCTTCGCGTCGTTCCTGTTGGGCGCGGCCGACAGCGGCGCCACCGAAACCATCCGCTACCTGCCGCAGACCTACCGTTACCACGGCTTCTACGCGCAAGACGACTGGCGCATCACCAAGCGCCTGCTGCTGAGCCTGGGGCTGCGCTACGAATTCACGCTGCCGCCGGTGGCGGGCGGCGACCAGTATTCCGACTTTTCCCCCATGACGCCCAATCCGGCGGTGAACAACTATCCAGGCGCGCTGATTTTCGCAGGCTCGGGCGCCGGCCGCACGGGGAAGAGCAGCCTCGTCCCCGGGTACTACGGCGAGGTGGGGCCGCGCGTGGGCCTGGCGTATTCCCTCACCCCGAAGACCACCATGCGGGCGGGCTTCGCGCGCTCGTTCAGCCGCGTCACCGTGGTGGCCAGCAGCAGCCATTACGCCGGATTCATCGGCCAATACGCTTTCGCCTCCACCAACCAGGGGATCACGCCGTCGTTCTACTGGGACCAGGGGCTGCCGTCCTACCCGCTGCCGCCGCAGATCAATCCGGCATTCGCCAACAACGGCAACGTGGATTACTGGAACGGCCAGGACGCGACGCGGGCGCCGGCGTCGTTCAACTGGACGTACTCGATCGAGCGCGAGATTTCCCCGAGCACGGTTTTCGAGGCGGACTACAACGCTGCCGTGGGTGTCCACCTGCAGGCCGGCATCATCAACATCAACCAGGTGCCGATGTCCGACGTCAACCAGCTGATCCAGCAGTACGGCGCGTCGCAGGCCATCAGCCTGCTCAATTCGAGCATCACCTCGGCGCAGGCCGTGGCGGCGGGCATCCCGGTTCCCTATGCGAATTTTACGAACAGCGCGGTGCAGCGCTCGCAAACGGTGAACCAGGCGCTGCGGCCCTTCCCGCAATACCTGACCGTGGACACCAGCCAGAGCGCCGGCGACAAGAGCGGTCACTCCACTTACAACGCGCTGGTGCTGAAGTTGCGGCGCCGCCTTTCGGGCGGACTGACGTTCCAGGGGAGCTACGCGCTTTCCAAGCTGCTGACCGATTCCGATACCTACTACGCGAACTCCGGCTTTGCCGAGGACAACGGCAACCGGCGGCTGGAGAAGTCCATCGGCCAGTTCGACCAGACCCACGTGGTCAAGCTGAACACCTTGTACGAACTGCCTTTCGGCAGGGGCAAGCGATGGCTCACCCGCGGCTTCCTGAACCAGGCGCTGGGCGGATGGCGGCTCACCGGAACGCAGGTTTATGCCAGCGGCTCTCCGCTGGCCGTCACCCGCAACGCGCCGCTTCCGATTTTCAACGGGTCGAACCGCCCCTGGATCACCACGTACGACGGATGGCTCACCACCTACGACGGAAGATTCGATCCGGCGAAGGACACGTACCTCAACGCGGCGGCATTCCCGGCCCAGCCGAATTATCTGCTGGGCAATGCGACGCGGTACAACCCGAAGGTTCGCGGGTTCCCGAACCTCAGCGAGAACGTGAGCCTGGGCAAGTCGTTTGCATTTGCCGAACGGTTCCGCATGGACTTCCGCGCCGAGGCGTTCAACCTTTTCAACCGGACGGTTTTCTCGAATCCCGGCACCAATCTGAACAGCTCGACGTTTGGAGTGGTTTCGGGACAGGCCAACTCGCCGCGGCAAATGCAGTTCGCCTTGAAGCTGTACTGGTAGCGGCCCAGGAGCGCCCGGGGGTCGCACCCGCCCGCCGGGAGGCCGATCCATAGTATCCTACCGGACATCGGGAGAACTACGCCTTGGGGAACGGGACATATCGGAAGCGGGCGCTGATCGCACTGGCTTTGGCTGTGGCTTGCGGCTTCGGGGTGCTTCGCGGCCAGCGCATCGACGATGCCCGCCTGTGGAGCCTTCGCAATCTCGGCAAAGCGTTTTACGAGAATCCCACCACCGGGAAAGAGGCCGTGGAGCAGTTTCGCCAGGCCCTTGCGCTCGCGCCGAATTCCGCCCGCGAGCAGGTGAACTACGGGCTGGCGCTTCTGCGCGAGGGTGACGCGGATGCCGGCATTGCCCAGTTGGAAAAGGCGCAGAAGCTCGATCCGAAGCTGCCCCACACTTGGTTCAATCTGGGGGTCGCGTTTCAAAAGCAGGCGGACTTCGACCGCGCGTTCACCGAGTTCGAGGGCGTCATCCGTCTGGCGCCCGATGAACCGGTCGCGCACTACCACCTGGGCGCGCTACTCAAAATCAAGGGCGATATGGCGGCGGCGGCCCGGGAATTCGAGAAGGCGCGCACCCTGAACCCTCGGCTCGCCGCGCCGCATTTCCAGCTTTACAACCTGTACCGCCAGTCGGAGCGAGCCGGCGAGGCTGCCGAGGAGCTTCGCGTCTTTCAGGATTTGAAGAAGCAGCAGGAGGGCGCGGCGGTCCCGGAGGACATGGACTGGAGCACCTATGCGGAGATTTACGATCCCGCGGATGCGCTGCCTGTCTCGACGCTGGCCGCTTCGACGTTTCGCGGCGAGAGGATCGCCGATGGGTTCGACGGTGTCGCCGTCGCGGCCGTCTATGGCGGCAGCCGGCCCAGCCTGATCGCGTGGTCGCACGCGGGCGTCGCGGTCTTCCGGAATGGCGCCGAGCGCGTGGCCGATACGGGATTGGAATCGCTGCGCGACGTGGTCGACATCGCGCCCGGCGATTTCGACAACGACGGCCTTCCCGACCTGTGCGTCGTCACCACGAAAGGCGCGGCGCTGTATCGCAACGTCAACGGCAAGTTCAGCAAGGAGGCCGATCTGGCCACCGGGTCGTTCCGCAAAGCCCTCTGGGTGGATTACGACCACGATTACGACGCGGACCTGTTTCTGATCGGCGCCGATTCCCGGCTGCTGCGGAACAACGGCGCCGCGGGGTTCAGCGACGAGACCAGAAGGTTCCCGTTCGTGGCCGGCGCGGCAATCGACGCGGCGCGGGTGGATGCCGGGCCCGATGCGCCGGGCTTCGATCTGCTGGTGTCCTACCAGGGGCGCCCGGCGGTGCTGTACCGCGACAAGCTCGGCGGCGTTTACGAGGCGGCTCCGGGCGGGGCAATCCCTCCCGCCGTCATCGCGGCCGATTTCAGCGGCACCGGCCGCGCGGACCGCGCCGCGATCCAGGACGGCGCGCTGGTCTTGCAGCGGGACATTACGCCGGACTACGGGAACTGGATCGAGGTGGCGCTGACCGGCGTGAAGAACGCCAAGCTCGCGCCGGACGCGGTGGTCGAGGTCAAATCGGGAACCAGCTATCAGCGGGCGAGGTACCAGGGCGTGCCCCTCGTGTTCCGGCTGGGCAGCCGCACGCAGGTGGACACCGTGCGCATCACGTGGCCCAACGGGCTGATCCAGAACGAGACCCAACGCCCGGTCAATCGCCTGGACGCCATCAAAGAGGCGCCGCGCCTCTCCGGGTCGTGCCCCATGATCTTCACCTGGAACGGCGGACGTTTCGAGTTCATCACGGATGTGCTGGGGGTGGCACCGCTGGGCGCGAGTTCGGGCGACGGGCGCTACTTCCCTGTGGATCACGACGAGTACGTCTCCATCCCCGGCCAGTCGCTCGCGGCGCGCGACGGCCAGTACGAAGTGCGGGTCACCGAAGAGCTGCGGGAGGTCTCCTACATCGATCAGATCAAGCTCATCGCGCTGGATCACCCGGCGGAGACCGCGATCGTGACCAACGAGAAGTTCAAGTCGCCGCCGTTTCCCGAGTTCCGGCTGTTTGGCGTTAAGCGCCGGATTTATCCGGTGGCGGCGCGCGACTCCGAGGGCCGCAATGTGCTGCCGGCATTGCAGGCGCGCGACCACGTATATCCCGACGGATTCCGGAGAGACCCGGCGGGTGTGGCCGAGCTGCACCATCTCGATCTGGATTTCGGAGCGGCCGCGCCGGACAATCGCGCGGTCCTGGTCCTGAACGGATGGGTCGATTGGGCCGATGGCAGCACGTTCCTGGGGGCCATGCAGGCGCACCGGGACCTGACGTTTCCGTATCTGCAAGTGAAGGACGCGGCGGGCCAGTGGCGCACGGTCGTCGAAGACATGGGCATCCCGGCGGGCAAGCCCAAGACGATGGCGGTGGATCTCACCGGCAAGTTTCTTTCGGCATCGCGCGAGGTGCGCATCGTGACCAACCTCTGCGTGTATTGGGACGAGATTCTCCTGGTGGAGGACAACGCGCCGCCGCCCGTCCGCATGACCGCCGTGCCTCTGGCCGCCGCGGACCTGCGGTTCCGGGGCTTCTCGCGCGCCACCATCGATCCGCGGAGGAAGCAGCCCGAGGCGTTCGACTACGGGTCCGTCAGTCCGACGTCAATGTGGAATCCCACTTCCGGGAACTACACGCGCTACGGGCCGGTGGAGGAGTTGCTGGCGGAAGCGGACGATCGCATGGCGATCCTGGGATCGGGCGACGAGATCGCGCTGCGCTTCCGCGCGTCCGGACTGCCCGAGCCGCCCGCCGGCTGGAAGCGCGATTTCCTGCTGCGGGTGGATGGCTGGGCCAAAGATGCGGACGCCAACACGGCGTTCTCGCAGACCGTGCTGCCGCTGCCTTTTCACGGCATGAGCAGCTATCCGTATCCGGCCGGAGAGCGGTTCCCGGAGGATTCAACCCACCAGGTGTACGTGCGCGACTATCTGACCCGGCCGGCGCTACGCCTGATCCGGAGGTTGACCGAATGACCAGTCGGCGATTGCTGGCTTGCGGATTCGGCCTGCTGATCGTCAACAGCGGCTACATCGCCGCGTTCCCTCAGGCTGACATCTTTTACATGGCGAACGTGGTCCTGCACCTGGGGCTCGGGCTCGCCCTGATGGTGGCGGCGGGGATGCTGGCGCGGCGGTATCCGCGGGAATCGGGCGCGTTCCTGCTGGCCGGGCTGCCCGCGATCTTCCTGGCAGTGCGCGGGAACACCCTGGATCACCGCTGGATCTTGTGGCTGCACGTGGCGCTGGGGGTGACCGCGGTGGCGTTGGTGACGCTCGCGCTGATGCGTGCCGGCTCGACACGCGCGGCGGCGCTCGGACCTGTCGCGCTTATGTTCCTCCTGCCAATTTCCGCCGCGCTCTACCACAAGACGCGCCCCGATCCGTACGACACTATTCGCAACCCCGCGACGGCGCCCCTCTCGATGGATCAGGAGGGGGCGGGAGCGGCTTCGCCATTCGCGCCGTCGTCGGCGCAAACCAACACAGGAAAGATCATTCCTTCGAACTTCTTCATGGACTCCGAGGCCTGCGGCCAGTGCCACAAGGACATCTACGAGCAGTGGAAAGGCTCGGTGCACCACTTCGCTTCGTTCAACAACCAGTTCTACCGGAAGTCCATCGAGTACATGCAGGACGTGACCGGCACGCGGTCCAGCAAATGGTGCGCCGGGTGCCACGACCACGCGGTGTTCTTCAACGGGCGCTTCGACCGGCCGATCCGCGAGCAGATCGATACGCCCGAGGCGCAGGCGGGCCTGGGCTGCATGTCGTGCCACGCCATCGTGCACGTCGGCAGCAGCATGGGGAACGGCGATTTCACGGTGGAATATCCGCCCCTGCACGAGCTGGCAAGCAGCCGGAATCGCATCATTCGAGCGGCCGATTCCTTCCTGACCTACCTCAATCCGAGGCCGCACAAGCAGACCTTTCTGAAGCCGTTCATGACCTCGGCCGAATTCTGCGCGGCGTGCCACAAGGTGCACCTGGACGTTCCGGTGAACCGCTACCGCTGGATCCGCGGCTTCAACGATTACGACAACTGGCAGGCGAGCGGCGTCTCGGGCCAGGGCGCGCGGTCGTTCTATTACCCGGCGAAGTCGCAGGTTTGCGCGGACTGCCATATGCCGCCGGTGGATTCGCGCGATCCGGGAAATCGCGACGGGAAGATTCATTCGCACCGCTTTCCGGCGGCCAACACGGCGGTGGCGTATGCCAACCAGGACGCGGCGCAACTGGCGGCCGAGGAGCAGTTCTTGAAGTCGGGCTTCATTACGGTGGACATCTTCGCGGTCTCGCCCGCGGACGAGCACGCCGGCCAGACGGCCATGCGCCGGCGCGGCGATACGGTCGAGGCCAACACGACCTTCGCGGTGGGCGAAGAGGCGGAGCAGGGCGCGCCGGCGGTGATTCGCGAGGTCGGCAAGCTTTCGGCGCCCGTGGGCGCGGCGTCCGGCGCGTTGGAGCCGGGCAGCACGGCGCGCGTGGACGTGGTGGTGCGGACGCGCAAGATCGGCCACTTTTTTCCGGGCGGCACCGTGGATGCGTTCGACGTGTGGCTGGAATTGCAGGCCAGGGACGCCGATGGGCGCGTGATTTTCTGGAGCGGCAACGTGACGGAGAACGGCACGGGGCCGGTGGAGCCCGGCGCGCATTTCTACCGCTCGTATCAGCTGGACGCCGAGTCCAACCCGATCAACAAACGGAACGCGTTTCAAACGCGCAGCGTTCTTTATGTCCGGCTGATTCCGCCGGGCGCGGCGGATGTGGCGCACTACCTGGTGCGCGTGCCGAAGGGCGCGCGCGGGCCCATCAGCTTCACCGCGCGGCTCAACTACCGGAAGTTCTCCTGGTATTACACCAATTACGCTTATGCGGGCCAGCCCAAGCCGGGCCAGGACGCGGCGCTGGTGGGGCCGGACCGCAACGGGCTCGAATATCAATTCACACCCGCATCGATCCCGGCGAACGTGTCGGGACAGATTCGCGGGCGCGTTCCGGACCTGCCGGTGGTCACGCTGGCGGAGGCCAATGCGTCGGTGCCGGTGGGCACTCCCGCATGGACTCCCGTGGTTCGCAAGCAGGACCGCGAGCGGTGGAACGATTGGGGCATCGGACTGCTCTTGCAGGGCGATCTGAAAGGCGCGGAGTACGCCTTCCGCAAAGTGACGGAGGCCGAGCCGGAATACGCCGATGGATGGCTCAACGTGGCGCGCGCCCTCGTGCAGGAAGGCGAGACGGATGCAGCGAAGCCGTTCCTCGCCAAGGCAATGGCGATCGATCCGTCGCTGGGCCGCACGTGGTTCTTTCAGGCGGCGGTGCAGAAGGCGGACGGAGACTACGACGGGGCGCTGAAGTCGCTCGAGATGGCGCGCTCGAAGTATCCGCGCGACCGCGTGGTGCTGAACCAGATCGCGCGCATTCTGTTCCTTAAGCGCCAATACGCCGCGGCGGTGGACGCGCTGAAGCAGGTGTGCGACGTGGATCCCGAAGACGTGCAGATGCATTACACGCTGATGCTGTGCTACCGCGGCCTGGGCGATTCCGCGGGCGCGGCGCGGGAAGAGGCGCTGTTCCGCCGGTTCAAGGCGGATGAAGCGTCGCAGGCTATCACCGGGAAACGCCGCATGATCAGCCCCGAAGACAACAACGAGCGCCAGGCGATTCACGATCACGAAAGCGCGCTGAAAGGGGCGTCCCGGTGAAGTGGTGGGTTAGTGTGGCCGCCGCTGTCGCTGCCGCGAGCGCCGCCGTTGTGTCGCCCGGTGGAATCACCTTCACCGATGTTACCGCCGCGGCCGGCATTCATTTCGTCCACAACGCCGGCAGGGCGGGGAAGAAGTACCTGCCCGAGACGCTGGGGGCCGGGTGCGCCTTCTTCGACGCCGATGGCGACGGCTGGCCCGATATCCTGCTCATCAACGGCAAGGACTTCACGCCGCGCGGCCGCCGCTCGCTCCCTGCGCTCTATCGCAACAATCACAACGGAACGTTCACCGACATCACCGCGGGCAGCGGCCTCGACGTCGAGATGTACGGCATGGGCGTAGCCATCGGCGATTACGACAACGACGGCCGCGACGACGTGTACATCACCGCGCTCGAGGGCGACCGGCTGTTTCACAACGAAGGCAACGGCAAGTTCCGCGACGTCACAAAGGCCGCGGGCATTCACAACGCCAGCTTCGGAACCAGCGCCGCGTGGCTGGATTACGATCGCGACGGCAAGCTCGACCTGTTCGTCGCCAACTACGTGGAGTGGTCGCCCGAGCACGACCTGTGGTGTTCGCTGGACGGCGCGACGAAATCGTATTGCACGCCGGAGTCGTACCACGGGACGCGTTCCCGGCTGTTCCACAACCTGGGCGGCGGGCGTTTCGAAGATGTGGCGGAGCGCGCGGGCCTGGGCGACCCCACCAGCAAGTCGCTGGGGGTGGCCGTGCTGGATTACAACGGCGACGGCTGGCCCGACCTGTTCGTGGCCAACGATACGCAGCCCAACAAGCTGTACCGCAACCTGGGGAACGGCGCGTTTCGCGAGGAGGGGCTCGCGGCCGGCGTGGCATTCGGCGAAGACGGCGTGGCCCGCGGCGCGATGGGCGCCGACGCGGGCGACTACGACCGCAGCGGGCGCGCGCACCTGCTGGTGGGCAACTTCTCGAACCAGATGCTCGGGCTGTACCACAACGAGGGCAACGGCCTGTTCGTGGACGAAGCGCCCTCGTCGACCGTGGGGCGCGCGAGCCTGCTCTCGCTCGCGTTCGGCGTCTTCTTCTTCGATTACGACCTGGACGGATTCCCGGATATCTTTTCGGCGAACGGCCACATCGAAGACGAGATCGGCCGCGTGCAGCCGAAAGTGAGCTACCGGGAGTCGCCGCTGCTCTTCCACAACCTGGGCAATCACAAGTTCGCCAACGTGACGGGCGACATGGGGGCCGCGTTCAACCGTCCCATCGTGGCGCGGGGCGCGGCCTATGCCGATTACGATCACGACGGCGACCTCGACGTCCTGATCTCCACCAACAACGGTCCGGCGATTCTGTACCGCAACGACGGGGGCAATCGGAACCATTGGATTTCGGTGCGGCTGGCGGGAACGAAGTCGAACCGCGACGGGATCGGGGCAGTGGTCCGGGTGGAGAGCGCTTCGGGAAAGCAGTGGAACATGGTGCGCAGCGGGTCGAGCTACTGCTCGCAGAGCGACCTGGCGCTGACGTTCGGGCTGGGCAAGGACACTTCGGCATCGCTTTCGGTGGAGTGGCCGAGCGGCATCAAGCAGCAGGTGGGCAGCGTAGCGGCGGACCAGCGGATCACGATCCAGGAGAAATGAGCGGGGGCGGCTTCCATCCGCCGAATGCCTGCTCCAGCCAGGCGGCGACGGTCAGGACCAGGTCCTCGCGCCAGGGCCCAGCAACTACCTGAACAGCGACAGGCAGGCCCGTGGCGGATTCACCGCAGCGCACCACCGCGGCCGGCCAGCCGGCGACGTTGTAGGCCATGGTGTGGCTGAAGCCGCGAAAGTTTTCGTCGAGCGTGGAAGCTCCGTGGGGCAGCGCCGCGTGGATGTAGGCCGGGCAGACGATCACGTCGTAACTTCGGAGGAACGCGGACATTCCGGCGCGGTAGAGGTCCCAATCGGCCCAGTATCGCTGGAAGCCGGCGAGGCCGGTGCGGTAGGGCTCGAGCTTGTCGAGCCATGCGGTGAGCAGCGGATGCACGCGCGTGGAACCGAGTTCGGCCAGGTACTGGCGCAGTGAATCGCCGCCATCGGCGCCGAGAAGTTTCATCTCCAGGTCGTAGGCCATGTCCAGGCATCGCGGACGGTCCTCGGCTACGAACGCGGCCTCGGATTCCAGCGCTTTCGCCGCGGCGCGCACCACGCGCGATACCTCGCCGTCCGCTGCCGCAATTCCGTTGTCGGTGTAGAACGCGACGCGCGGGCGGACAGACGCTTCGCCGGGGTCGAGCGCGCCGAAGATCTGCATCATGATGCGCAGGTCTTCGACGTACCGCGCCATGGGGCCGATCTGCCACAGCGCTTCAATCCACCCGCCGGCCGGCGGGAAGTGCCCTTCGCGCGGCAGGCGGCCCGAAGTCGGTTTTAGACCCGCGATGCCGCAGAAGGCCGCCGGCAGGCGCACGCTGCCCGCAGCATCGCTGCCCAGCCCGCACGGCGAACCGCACGCCGCGATCAGCGCCGCCTCGCCGCCGCTGCTTCCGCCCGAGGTGCAGGCCACGTCGTAAGGATTGTTGGTGGCGCCGAAGAGCAGGTTGTCGCTTTCGAAGGCGAACAGCAGGTCGGGCAGATTGGTCCTGGCGATGGGGACCGCTCCGGCGCCGCGCAGCATCCGCACCAGCGCCGCATCTTCGCTGGACGGCGGAGCGCCCGCGCGGCCCAGCGTCCCGGCGGTGCACGCGGCGCCGGCCAGCTCGATCGAATCCTTGACGCTGAACGGGACGCCGCCCAGCGGCCCTTGCGGTGCCTTTCGCGCCTCCGCCAGGGCGCGATCGGCGAGCACCTCGACCGCTGCGTGAATGACCGGATTGATCTTCGCGATGTGGTCCAGGTGCGCCTCGACCAGCTCCACGGACGAAATCTTCCGCTCGCGAACGAGGCGCGCCTGTTGCGCGTGGCGGAGCACGCCAGAACGCCGTTCATGGCAATACGCGGTCCAGGCGGCCCAGAAGGAAATCGCAATCCGCGCGGGAGAAAATCAGCGGGGGCTTGACCTTGATCACGTTGTGGAAGGGGCCGTCGGTGCTCAGCAGGACGCCGCGCTCCTTCATGCAGTTCACCAGGTCCGACGCCTCTTCGGCGGCCGGCTCGCCGGTTTCGCGCCGCATCTCGAAGCCGAGGAAGAGGCCGAGCCCTCGCACGTCCGCGATCAACGGATGACGCTGCGCCAGGTCCGCGAGGCCGCGCAGCAGGTAGCCGCCGGCCACCCGCGCGTTCTCCTGCAGGCCCTCGTCGCGAATGACGTCGAGCACCGCCAGCCCCACGGCGCACGAGACGGGATTGCCGCCGAAGGTATTGAAGTACTCCATGCCATTGGCAAAAGACGCGGCGATTTCAGGCGTGGTGACGACCGCGCCCAGGGGATGGCCGTTGCCGATGGGCTTGCCGAGCGTGACGATGTCGGGGACTACACCCTGCGTTTCGAACATCCAGAAATGCGAGCCGGGGCGGCCGAAGCCGGTCTGCACTTCGTCGGCGATGCATACTCCGCCAGCCGCGCGGACGGCCGCGTAGGCTTCCTGGAGGTACCCCGGCCGCAGAATCACCTGGCCCGCGCAGCTCAGGGCCGATTCGCAAAAGAACGCGGCGACGCCGTCGAGCGACGGCCGGAAATCACTTTGCCACGAAACCACCTGGACGTGCGGCGGCTTGCCGCGTCCGCCTGGGCCGGCGAACTTGTACGGGCTGATATCGATGAGCGCGTTCGTATTACCGTGGTACGCGGTGTCCATCACGACCACGCCTTCGCGCCGGGTGTGGGCGCGCGCCAGCCGCAAGGCCAGCTCGTTCGCCTCACTGCCGCTGCAGACCAGGTAGACCACGCCGAGCGGCGCGGGAAGCGTGGCGGCGAGCCGCTCGATGTACTCCACCAGAAGCTCGTGCAAGTAGCGGGTGTTGGTGTTCAGGAGCGCCATTTGTCGGGCGGCTGCTTGGACTACGCGCGGATGGCAGTGGCCCACGTGCGCCACGTTGTTGACGCAATCGAGGTAGGCGCGGCCGGCGGAATCGTAGAGATACTGGCGCCAGCCGCGGATGATGTGGAGCGGCTCGCGATACGAGATGCTGAGCGAGGGCCCGAGCCGCTTGCGGCGCGAGGCTAGGAGGCCGCCCGGAGTGCGCGCGACGCCGACGCCGCAGGCGCGACGGAACACCTCGCGTGGCCAACCTTCGGGCAACTCATCGAGCTTTTCGAGCAGCGCCCAGGCCGGGCGGTTGCTGATGTTCAGATATTCGTTGTGCGGAGCGTTGCGGGCCTGCCCGGCGCAGTAGCACACGCTCATCGCCAGTCGCGTGGCGGCCAGCGGATAGAGCGCGTCGATCTCGGCCTCCGAGAGCGGCCGTGCTTCGTGGTACCCGGCCGTCACTTCGGCCGCCGCGGCGATGGGGTCCTGCTCATGCAGCATCGCATAGGCCAGCCCGATGGCCAGATCGCAGACCGTGGCTGTCTCGACCATGTCGCCGAAATCGAGTATGGAAGCGACGCGGGCGCCGCTTTCGTGCACCAGGATGTTGTAGTCGTTGGCGTCGTTGTGGATGACGCTCGAAGGCAGATCGGCCCAATCGATGGCTTCCCACCTGGCGAAAATCGGCTCCACGATGCTGCGCCCGGCGGGCGAAAGCAACTCCACGTGCTGCCGCGCCAGCGGTGCGCGGCGCAGGTCCCAATAGAACGTGCGGCGGGCGGCATGATGGGAAAAATTCGCGAGCGCGGCATCCGTTCGGCCGAGGCCGCGGCCGAGGGATCTCAGCAACTCGCGCCCGTGCGGTTTCACATCGGCAAAGCACGCGCCCTCCACCCAACCGAGCACGCGGACGAAATAGGCTGCGCCGCTTGCGGAGGCCACCGGCACGATTTCGCTGCCCGAGCGAGTCGGAATCAGGCGCGGCCAGGTGAGCCCCGTGTCGCATGCCGCCAGAAACTTGAGGGCCTGGTTCTGCAAGTCGAGGATTTCGAGTGCTTCTTCGGAGTTCGCAATCTTGAGAACGTACCGCGCGCCCGAGGCGTCGCACAGGCGAAAATTCTGATCGCGCTCGCTGGGCAGAGGGACCGCGGCCACATCGAGGCCGTACAGGTCGCGCGCCAGGCGGATCGCGTCATCGATTTGAAAGCGCGGGGACTTCTGGACGAGGGACGTCACACCGGTCAGGATAACGTACCGCCCCAGCGCTGTTGAACCGTCGCCTGGATCGAGCGATACAGCACCGCCGGGAACTCCAGGGTTGCGACCGGCGGCGTTCCCACGGTCACCGCGACCGCATTTTTGCCGTCGAGGAGCGCCGGCCTGGCCTGGTGTATCTCACCCCACGGAATGCACAGCGGCACGGCTCGCATCAGCGAGGCTTCGCAGATGTAGAGCCCCTCGGGCTCGGCGGACAGGCGCAGGCAGCGGCGGTACCGCACCGTACCGACCTTGATCGTCTGGGCGACCCAGTCCCACCGGGCGGGTGTGCTGGCGGCTTTGAAACGCCTGCCCAGCACGGTCCATCCGCTGAGGTAGCCCAAGGTGGTCTCGACGAACCGCCCGATCACCAATCCGAGCATCATGGTGGCGGCGAAAAACTCGGCGATCAGAAAGATCAGAAACACGCCCCGATTGTAGGCCAAAACCGGTGCGGATGCCAAGGTCTGCGGTGCGCCCGCTTCAGCGCGTGTTCTTGTAGATTCTCCCGTGCCGCATGACGAACACCACGCGGCGGACCGCCGTGATGTCATCGAGCGGATCGCCCTCCACGGCCACCAGGTCGGCCTCCATGCCGATGGCTAGCGAGCCGATCTTCCCGGCCATGCCGAGCGATTCGGCGGCGACCGAGGTGCCGCTCATCAGCGCGTCCATAGGGGTATCGCCGCCGTCCTTCACGCGATAGATGAACTCCTCGGCGTTGCGGCCGTGAGAGCCCGCCACCGCATCGGTGCCCAGCACGATCTTCACGTGCTGCTTGCGGGCGCGCCTCAAGACGTCGGCCACCAGCGGCAGCCCCTTCTCCATGTAGGCGAAGCCCTCTTCGGTGTAGTTGCCGATGCCCAGATACTTGGCCTTGTTGTCCAGGTAGTTGTGCAGCACCAGAAAATTGGGGTCGAAGTAAATGCCGCGCGAGGCCATCAGCTCCAGCGTGGCGTCGTCCAGGAAGGTGCCGTGCTCGATGGAGGTGCATCCACCCAGAATCGCGGCGCGAGCGCCATCGGAGGCGTGCGCGTGCACCGCGGCGCGCATGCCGAGGGCCTTGGCTTCGCCGCAGGCGGCGTCCACCTGGTCGACCGTCATGGTCATCTTGCCGCCGTCGCGGATGCTGGCCGTGGCGAAGATCTTGATGACGTCGGCGCCGTCCTCTTTCATCTTGCGGACGTACTCGCGGATCTGCGCGGGATCGCCGGTGTTCTCGTTCACCGAGCGCAGGGAGGTGAGAACGCGCGGACCGGGAATGGCGCCTGTTTCGACGAGGTCGCGGAGATCGCCTTCGATCGGCTGGCCCAGGCCCTGCACGGTGGTGAATCCCCCCATCAGCGTGGCGTAGGCATTGGCGGCGGAGTACAGCGCGCCCTGCTGCGGCGTGGTCTTGCTGTCACGGCCGCCGGGGTCGTACCGGCCCTCCTTATTGAAGTACCAGCCGAGATGGACGTGCGTATCGATCCATCCGGGCATCACCGTGAGGCCGCCGAGGTCGATCATGGGCTTGCCGCTCGCGGGGCCGATGCGCGCGATGCGGCCGGATTCGATGGCGATCTCCTGGTTTCTCAGGACGTGGCCTTTGCCATCGATCAGGGTTGTGGTTTTGATCACCATGGGCTGCGCCAGCGCGGCCCCGGCGAGCAAGGGGAGGACGAGGCATTTCGCGATCATGTTGATATAGCCTAACAAAACAGCCGGCCCGATCGTCGATAATGGGGGCGGCGCAGGATGCAACTTCTTACCTGGCTCGAGCAGTTTTTCGGTGACATTCGCTTCGGAGCGCGGAACCTGGCCAAGAGCCGGATGTTCACGGCGATCGCGGCCGGATCGCTCGCGCTGGGCATCGGCGGAAGCACCGCCATGTACAGCGTGATCTACGCGGTGATCCTCGATCCCTTTCCCTACAAGGAGCCGCACCGGCTCATGAGCGTGGGGGTCCAGGGGCCGCGCGGGGGTTACGGCGGCTATTATCCCATCGACCAGTTCCTGGACATCGCGGAGCACAACACGGTGTTCGAGGGAGTGGTGGCATCCACATGGTCCGACGTCACCTGGACGGGCGCGGGCGATCCGCAGCGGCTGCGCGGCAATCACTGCACCATGAACACCTTTGAAGTGATGGGCGTCGCGCCGCTCGTCGGCCGCGCCACCATGGCCTCCGACGCCGTGGAGGGCGCCGAGCCGGTTGCGATTCTGGGCTACAAGTTCTGGCAGCGGCAGTTCGGGGGCGACCCCGGCGTGATCGGCCGCAAGCTGCGGCTCAACGACAGGATGCGCACGGTGATCGGCGTCATGCCGATGCGTTTTATGTGGCGCGGCGCCGACGTGTACCTGCCGGATGTGTTCCACCGCGGGCAAACGGTGGAGGGCGAGCGCGACGTGTTCCTGCTCGGACGCCTCAAGCCGGGAATCGCGCGCGAGCAGGCCGTGGCGGGGCTCCAGCCGGTCTTCCAGGACATCGAACAGCGCAACCCGAATGTCTTTCCGAAGCAGTGGAAGCTGGTGCTGCGCGATTTCGGCGAGACCTTTCCGAGCGACATTCAGGGCGCTCTATGGATTCTGTTCGGCGCGGTGGGACTGCTGCTGCTGATCTCCTGCGTGAACGTCTCGAGCCTCCTGCTGTCGCGCGCGCAATCCCGGCGGCGGGAGATCGCGGTGCGCGCGGCGATGGGTGCGGGGCGATTCCGGCTGGTGCGGCAGTTGCTCGCCGAGAGCCTGTTGCTGGCGATCGCGGGCGGCGCGCTGGGTGTGGCGCTGGCGGCCGCGGGACTTCGGGGAATCATCGCCATGGTGCCGCCCAACACCATTCCCGACGAGGCCCACATCACGCTGAACGCGCCGGTGCTGCTGTTCACGCTCGCGGTGTCGGTGGCCGCGTCGCTGCTGTTCGGGCTGGCGCCGGCGCTGCACCTTTCGGGCCGCGACCTGCTCACGCCGCTCAAGGAGGCGGGCCGGGGCTCGTCGGGCGGCGC
>DASQZT010000058.1:0-10765 GCA_035638575.1 Bryobacteraceae bacterium | reverse complement strand
CCGCCGCCGCATATACCAAGCCGTGGATCTCTTCCGAAGATTGTTCGGCAGCAGACGCAGGAACGCCCATTCCTACCTCAGGATATCGCCGCTTCAGCTAAGCGCTTGAACACCAATATTTTATAACACAGTAGTACTAGGTCAGATTCGCGCGTTCGGCCACGTCGCCGGCCGCTGCACGGCCGCGCAGGCCATGTTCATCAAGCAAACACGAGACCAGAAAACCTACAAAAAAATCTGCTCCGATTGGAGGCAGTTCTGCCCCGAATACCTCCACATCAGCGGCGCGCAGGCGGACCGGATCATCGCCCTCCTGGACGAATTCGGCCCCGGAATCTTCGACTTGAAGCAATTGATGAACATCTCGCCCGAAACCTACCGCATCGTCGAGCCCGTCGTGAAGGACCACGCCATCCTCCATAACGGCGAAACCATCGAGCTGGACCCCGCCAACGCGCAGAGAGTCGCCGAGGCCGTTTCCGCCCTGCGCCGCCAGGCCGCCCTCAAACTGCCCGTCTCCAACGACTTGACCAGCCGCATCGCCCGCATCGAGAAGCGCTTCTTTGCCATCCTCGACGAAATCGATCAGTTCGTGAGTCAGGGCGAAGAAGCCGCGGGGCTGTTCAACCTCGCCGTGCAACGTATGAGTTCCGCCCTGTCGCGCCTCATTACGGACAACCGCCTGTAGACCCTCAATTCCAGCTCCACGCCAGGCGAACGGGCCGGGCCCATTACCCCCAAAGTAGGGACTCCGCCCCACCCCGCAAAAGACCGCGGAAATAATCTACATTTTCGAACCCTATAGATGTAGAATCCAAATTAAGGATATCAAGACCCTAAAACGGAACTGATCCTGAGTCTACTTGTGAGGCAAACATGAGAGCACAGACGGTTGATGTGAAATCCTCAACTGGAAGGGTCCTTTGCTGTACCGTTTTCCGGCCGGGCGGCAAAAAGCTGCTGGCAAAAGGCCACATTATCAGCGACGAAGACGTTCGGGTTCTGGAATCCGAAGGCATGGCAACCATTTGGGTTACCGAGTTGGAAGAGGGCGAAGTCGGCGAGGACGACGCGGTTTGCCAGGTGGCCAGCGAGATGGGGTGCGGCAGCTTCGAAATCCGCCTCGCGGCGGGCGGCCGGGCCAACCTCCTGGCTACGGAAAACTGCTGTGTTCTGGTGGACGATGAACTGCTCAAGCAGATCAACTGCACCGCCAGCGTGGTGATCGCCACGGCGCTCAATTTCAGCTATGCGGTGGCGGGCCAGCGCATTGCGACCGTGAAGAGCGCGCCCTTCGCGGTAGCCAAGGATCAATTGGAGGCCGTGACCGGTATCTTGAAGGAACGGGGCCCGATCCTGCAAGCCCGCCCGGTCCGTACCCCGAGTGTAGGAGTTCTCTACACCGATTCCATCAGTGGCGAGCGCGCCCGCCAACTCTTCGAGAACATCATGCGGCAGAGACTCGAGCGGTTCGGCGTCAACGCGAACTTCGTTCTCTCCTGCACGGAAGACGAGAATTCCGTCGCCCGGTGCCTCCAGCACTTGCTGCGGTCGAAACCGTGCGTCATCCTGGTGGCTTCTACTACCGCCCCGGCCGGTCCGGAGGATGTGATCGGACAGGCAATGACCAAGGTTGGCGGCCTGGTGGAGCGGTTCCTGGCGCCGGTGGAACCGGGAAACCTGCTCCTGCTCTCATATCGGGATGAGGTGCCGATCATCTCGGCGCCGGGCTGTTTCCGGTCGGCCAAACCGAACGTAGTGGACTTGGTTTTGCCGCCCCTGCTGGCCCGCTATCACGTCACAGGCTGGGAAGTGGCTTGCCTGGGACACGGGGGCCTGCTGGCGTAACGAGGTTTCCTCCACCCTGAAGTTAAGCTCCTCCACGCCTGCAATCTGAACCTCCGAGCAGATTGCGGGTGCTCCTCTCCGGGCGTCCCCCCAAGGCGCCCGGATTTTTTTGGCCCCTTGAGCTTCAGCCTGCAAAACCGATACTGAGTATCGGTTTTTGGCCCGTAACCTGTTGATTCCCCGTTACCCGATCGGAACTGAGTTCCGGTTTTAGGCAAGACGGCGCCTTAAACCGCGTGCCAACGCCGAGCTTTTGTGCGAGGCGCGAACGACCTAACGCGCCGCGGTATCACGATCACCGGAGCCGTTCCCCCATGCTCGCTGGGAACATCGCCCCCGACCGTCCGCCGGATCAGCCGCGTCGTCAACGTCCGCTCGATGTGGGCCACATCCCCGCGCTCCGATCGCGTGGCGAAGGTCGAAGCCGTGCCGCGTGCGCCCATGCGCCCCGTGCGGCCAACCCGGTGGATAAAGTCCTCCGGAACTTGCGGAAGATCGTAATTCACCACGTGGGAGATCCCTTCCACGTGAATGCCGCGGGCCGCCACGTCGGTCGCCACCAGGACCCGGAAATGTCCCTCCTGGAAACCCCGTAATGCGAGGTTGCGCTGGTTCTGGCTCCGGTCGCCGTGGATCGCGGTGGCCTTCACGCCTTCGCGCTCGAGCCTCTTCGACAGGCGCTCGGCGCCGTGCTTCGTGCGCGCAAACACCAGGAAGGAGCCGTTCTCCTCGCGCAACATGGTTTGCAGCAGGCCGAGTTTCCGGTCCTGCTCCACTTCGTAAAGGTGCAAGTCCACTTGCTCGATCGGCTTGATGGTGGAACCCACTTCGATGCGGATCGCGTTCCGCACCTGCGTCTCGACCAGGTGCTTGACCGAGCTTTCTATGGTCGCCGAGAACAACATGGTCTGGCGGTCGGAAGGCAGAGCCGCCATGATGCGTCTGACGGTGGGGAGGAAGCCCATATCGAGCATGCGGTCCGCCTCGTCCAGGACCAGCATGCGCACCTTGCTCAGGTCGACCAGTTGGCGGCTCAGGAAATCGTACAGCCTGCCGGGAGTCGCCAGAAGCACCTGAGCGCCTTTGCGGATGGCCTGCAACTGGGGTCGCTCGCCGACCCCGCCGACTACCACCACGCTGCGGATCCCGGTGCCGGCGGCCATTTTGGCAAATACTTCGTCGATTTGCATCGCGAGCTCACGCGTAGGAGCCAGGATTACGCTGCGAACGCCGCTTTGTCGCGGCTGTTTCTCGAGCATGTGGATCAAGGGCAGGACAAATGCCAGTGTCTTGCCGGTGCCGGTTTGCGCCGTGGCAACCAGGTCTTTTCCGGCGAGTGCAGGCTCGATGGCCTGGGCTTGCACGGGGGTTGGTTCGGTAAAGCCGTGCTTTACCAGATTGCTCTTGAGAAGAGCGGAAAGGGGGAGTTCAGAAAAAGTGTTCATTGATCGTCTATTTAAGGAGGAAAACCGGCGAGCCGACTACCGATCAGGGGAGAGGGGGTTGCGGATCAACTTCCAGAACTCCTATCATACCACGTTACTTCAGGGCGTCCGTCAGCAGGCGGCGTTCGGAACAGAGCCGCGACCGTCAGGGAGCGGTCCCCACACCAGTCAAGCACCACGCGCTACTTCAGCGCGTCCGCCAGGGCCGCAGGCAACTGCGGGAACTGGAAGCGGAATCCCGCGGCCTCCGCGGCTTTGGGCAGCACCCGCTGGCTGGCCAGGAGGATCCCGGACATTTCGCCGAACAGCAGATGCAGCGCGAAGCCCGGCATGGGCAGGAAGGCCGGCCGTTTCAGCGCGCCGGCCAGCGCCTTGGTGAAATCGGCATTCACCACGGGGTACGGCGACACGCCATTCATAGGGCCCTTCAAGGGCTGGTCGATAGCAAAGCGGTACAGGCTCACCAGGTCTTGCACGTGGATCCACGGCATCCACTGCCTGCCATCGCCCAGTTTCCCGCCCACTCCCATGCGGAAGGGAGGAAGCATGCGTTGCAGCGCTCCGCCGCGGGCATCCAGCACCAGCCCGGTCCTCACCTGGACGACGCGCATTCCGAGCGACTCGGCGGCCTGGGCCTCTTTCTCCCAGGCTTGGCAGACTTCCGCCAGGTAACCGCTGCCGGGCGCGGAGGACTCCGACAAGGTCTCGTCGCCGCGCGATCCGTAGTATCCGACGGCCGAGGCGCAGACCAGCATCGGCGGGCGCTGCGCCAGTTTGGCGAGTGCCTGCACCAGGTTCCGCGTCCCGGCCACGCGGCTGTCGCGGATGCTCTGCTTCGCGTGGGCAGTCCAGCGCTGAGCCACGGGTTCTCCCGCCAGGTGAATAATTGCATCGGCTTCACGCAGGCTGTCGGCGGGCGGCTCTCCTTTAGGCGGATCCCAAACCGATATCCGGACCCCGGGAGGCAGGTTGGTGCCCGCGTGCCGGCTGAGTACGTGGATGGAATGCTTGTCGTTCATGAGCGCCTTCATGAGGCGGCGTCCGATCAATCCCGAGGCTCCTGAAATGGTGATTTTCACGTGGTGAGTTCCTTGCCTGTGCGTTCAAGCTGGTCGATTTCCCGCAGGTAAGCCGCGACCGACGATTCCACAATCTTTTTGCCCCCGGTACATCCGGTAATAGCCGTGGATTTTGCCACCGAGCAGCAATTCCTTCTGAGTGGCATTCCATAAATCATCGCACGTCGCGGCGCTTTCGAACTGTTCTCGGGTATACACCGGATCGCGCGGATCCTGGCCACTCTCTTGGCATAACGCACGAAGTTGAAGGCCAGTTCCCGGCGGACCAGCAATTCTTCCAGGAATTCCACGTGGTCGCGGGCTGCGAGAAACGTGGTCGATGGAGTGCGGGCGGCGCCACGCAGCTCGAATCGACGGCCCAGGACTGAAGGTCGAACTTCGGCAGCATTCCGGAAACGAGTTCCGGGTAGTCGTCGGTCACCGCCGCCGCGGCATCCTCATCAAATTCCGTTCGTGACCCTGCGGGTACAATGAATATGAGCATGAGGGCCTGGAACCGCGCGAAGCTTCTGTGGGGCTACCTTGCGCGCCGGGCCAGACTCGGGGCGCTGCCCGTGGAGTATATCGTCGAGACCACGGCCAAGTGCAACCTGTACTGCCCGATGTGCCCGCGCGAAACGCATCCGCAACCTAAAGCCGATATGACGGACGAAGTCTTCGAACGTCTTGTCCGGCAAGCGGGGAATTCGGCGGAGCACATGATGCTGATCGGCCTGGGAGAGCCGTTCATGGACCCGCGGATCTTCGAGCGCATCGAGTTCTGCCACCGCCACAGCATTTCCAGCCTGCTCTCGACCAACGGCACGTTTCTGGACGAGCGCATCGCCGGGCGCGTGCTGGATTCGCCGCTCGAGCAGATCACCCTGAGCTTCGACGGCGCGAAAAAGGAGACTTTCGAGTTCTACCGCAAGGGCGCTAAATTCGAGAAGGTGCGCGACAACTTCGTCCGCTTCGCGCGCATGAAGCACGAGCGGCGCTCCCGTCTGCAGGTGGTCGTCCAGATGGTCAAGATGGACGGCAACGCGGCCGAGGTGGACGACTTCCTGGCATTCTGGAGCGCCATCCCGGGCGTGGACCAGGTGCGCATCAAGGCCGACGAGACCAACCTGATGCATCCCGATGCGGGCCATGCCGCGGCCGATTGGAAGCATCCGTGCCACTACTTGTGGCGCGGCCCGATGTACGTCAAACAGAACGGCGACGTGTACCCCTGCTGCCAGAGCTACATGCTGGACGGCGCGCCGCTGGGCAATCTCGAAACCGAGCCTCTGTTCGCAATCTGGAATTCGGACGAGATGCAACGCATGCGGCGGCTGCACGTCAGCGGCCGGGCCGGCGAAATCGATATCTGCTCGCGCTGCTGCACCACCATTCCGCACCCGGCGCTGGTGACCGGCAGCTTGATTTTCCACGCTCGGACGGTGCGGCGTCTGCTGCCGGTGATCGAGCGGCTGACGTACCTTTCGAAATTACCGGCGCGGCTGCTGCGGCCGCCTGTGAAGCAGGGGCCAGGCGGGTGCCCTCGGGACGCAGGCCGGGGGCCAGGGCGAAGTCGTTCGTGACGTTTTCCGCGTTGCGGCCGAATCCTGTACCATAAAGGCGTGAGCAAAGCACCGTCCGACGTATTTATCTCTTATTCGATGGACGCGAGGCCGTGGGCCGAAAAGCTCTCTGAGTCCTTAGAAAACAAAGGGATCTCGACCTGGACCGACTTCAAGAGCATTAGGCCTGGCCAGCGCTGGGTAGAAGAGATCCAGCGTGCCTTGGATGACGCCAAGTACTTTCTCATCGTGGTCGGACCGAAGAACCGTATTGGAGAGTGGCAGGATCGAGAATGGCAGGGTGCCCTTCAACGCACATGGACCGACCCGGACAAACGGATCATACCCGTGCTGTTAGATGACGCAACACCGCCTCCATTTCTGAAGAACTGGGTACCCGTTCGAGTGCAGTCTGGCCAACCTGAACCCTCCTGGATTTTCAAAATATACGATGCTATACGCGGAGCAGGCTGGGGGCGTGGCGGCGCGCCCGCAAAACGGAGCGCCAAACCAAGCAAGGCACTCCGAACGCGCCTGGGAGAAATCGAACGCGTTGCCAAAAAAATGAAATCCAGCCTGAAAGAATAGCGGAGTGGCCGCGGAACGAAGACGGGAACAATTCGGCGCGGGCGCGTTGACTCTCAATCCCGCAACATCAGTTTTTCTCAATTGCCCCTAAGTTTTTCTCAATTGCCCCTACGATGTCGAGTACCAACCCTTGTTCGATTGCGCTGTGCTGGCCGTAATCTGCTGCGGTTTCTCCGCGAGGAGCGCCTTGGAAAGCGGAACCATTGCTGAACCCCGCATGACTCGGATCACCAGAGCCATTTTCGAGTCAAAATACTCGATCCACGACCTATCTCGATGTAGAGGAGAAGGGGATGCCAACCTGGCGCGTTTTAACATGCCCCTGGAACTTGGTATAGCCATGGCGCGGCGATATTTGAACAGGCGTGCAGGCGAGAGACACGATTGGTTGGTCATGGTGCCCACCGGACATCAATACAGCCGCTATATTTCGGACTTGGCTGGATTCGATCCAGTCACACATGACGGCACCGAACGAGGTTTGATACTCGCCGTTATGGCATGGCTGGCAACCAGAGCGGACGCGGTCGGCAAGGTATCTCCCCAGGAAGTGTTCAAGGGCCTGCCCCAGTTCAGGCGCGAAATGCGTTCGTTGCGAAAAACCTGGGGACAGTGGCCACCTTGGGTTGACGTGGTCCTTGCCGCGCTCAAAGTCGCTAAACAACTCGGCCGATAGTGCTCGTTAGTTTATTGTCGCAGTTACCCCGAGTCCGCGCTCCAACCGCACCGCAGTTGAGCGCAATATGAGAATTCGGGCGAGAGTGCGAGGTAGGCGCCGCTGGAGAAAGCATCTGCCAAGCACTCCCGGTAAGGCACGCGCCACATCTCTCACTCCACCACTTCCACCCGCGTCACGATCTCCTCGCGAGGCACCAGCGCCGACCAATACGCCACGATCTCGCGGACCGGCGGGCGGCCTTCTCCAAAGCCTGTGGCGCCGGGCGGGCCGTTCAACACCAGCGGAATCAGCTCGCGCGTGAAGCGATCTACCGCCTTCCTGTCCGGCCCGCGGACCCCTATGCGCACCTGCACTTCGGGTGGGTCGGGATTGGGTGGCGCGGCGGGTCCAAGGCACGCATTCACGCCGAAGTACTCGGTATAGATCTCGTCGAACGCGAGCCCTATGTCTTGCAGCCGCTGGCGCACGATGCGGTCGGCGGCCTGGGCCTTGGCGAGCGCCTGCGGCCACGAGTAGACCAGCGTCCCGATGGCCTTCCAGCCGTTGGCGTAGCTGATCGAAAGCTTGAGCGACGGCGGACGCGGGCCGCCGCGGATGCCACTGACGCGCACGCGCTCAGGGCCCACGTCTTCGAGGCGAATGCTGGTGAAGTCGGCCACGCAATCGGGCGTGATGTAGTTTCGCGGGTCGCCCAGCTCGTAGAGCAGTTGCTCCTTCACGGTGTGGCTGTCGACGCGGCCGCCCGCGTTGACGTGCCGGGTCACGACGAAGGTTCCATCCGGTTCGGCCTCAACGATCGGGTAGCCGATATCCGCCATGTTGGGGATGGTCTCCCAATCCACCTGGCAGTTCCCGCCGGAGCACTGCGCGCCGCACTCGATGATGTGCCCGGCGATGGTTCCGGCGGCGAGTTTGTCGTACTCATCCGGCTGCCAGCCGTAGCGGCGGACCATGGGGGCCAGGGTGAGCGCGGTATCGGTGGAGCGGCCGGCCACCACCACGTCGGCCCCGGTGGCCAATGCCTCAGCCAGCGGAAAGGCGCCGATATAGGCATTGGCGCTGAGGATGCGATCGCGAATCGCAGCGATCGGCTCGCCGGTTTCCATGTCGCGCATGGCGTAGCCCTTGGCGAGAAACTCGTCGAGCCGCGGAAACACATCGTCGCCCAGCACCACCGCCACCTTGAGGCCCGGCGCCACGCGCACTACCTCGCGCGCGCAGGCCACGGGATTCACGCCGCCGGCGTTGGCAATCACTTTGACGCCACGCTCGCGGATCTGGCGCGAGATCCGGGCGATCAGCGGCGGAAAGTCGCGCGCGTAGCCCAGCTTGGGGTCGGCCTGGCGCTGCTTCTGCAGGATCGACATGGTGATCTCGGCCAGATAGTCGAGCGCCAGGTAGTCGATGGGCCCCTGCTCCACCAGGCGCACCGGAGCTTCCAGCCAGTCGCCCCAAAATCCCTGGCCGTTGGCGATGCGGATCATGGTCGCGGACCCCCGCCGGCCATCGAGGCTTCCAGCGCGAAGGTCAACATCTGGCGCGTATCGAGCGGGTCGATGATCGCATCGCAATGGCCGCGGGCGGCGGCATACCGCGCGTCCAGCCAGCGCTCGTAGTCGGCGCGCGTTCTTTCGATGGACTCGCGCAACTCCTCGGGCAGAGGCGCGCCCTTGTACTTCTCCAACTCGGCGGAATACAGCGCCATCACCGCGGACTCTCCTTCCATGACGCCGATGCGCGCGGTCGGCCAATTCAGCGTGAAGTTCGGGTCGAAGCCCTGGCCAGCCATGGCGTAGTAGCCGGCGCCGCTGGCATGATTCAGCGTGAGCACAATCTTCGGCACCGACGCGCACGACATGGTTTCCACCATCTCGGCGCCCGCGCGGATAATGCCTTCGCGCTCGGCCTCCGGCCCCACCATGAAGCCGGAAACATCCTGCAGGTAGATCAGCGGATGGCCGAGCCGCTCGCTGGCCTCCACGAAGTACGCCACCTTGCGCGCGGATTCCGTATAGATGATGCCACCGATGCGCGGGCGCCCCTGCGCCTTCAGGAAGCCGCGGCGGTTGGCGACGATGGAGACCGGGTGGCCGGAAAGACGGGCGTCGGCGCAGAGCATTTCGGGCGCATACTCGGGTTGAAACTCGGCGTAGTCGGCCCCGTCGAAAATGCGGAAGAGCACGTCCTCGATCTCGTAGGGCAGCCGATGGTCGGCCGGGAGCGCGCCGTAGAGGCCCTCCGGATCGCGCGAGGGCGGCGACGCGGCCGCCACCGCGCCCGCAGGTTCGGGGAATTGCCGGAAGCGCTGGCGAATGCGCGCCAGGCAATCGGCATCGTCCTTGGCCATGTAGTGCGCCACACCGCTGACGGCCGTGTGCAGGTGCGCGCCGCCCAGCGGTTCCGAATCGATCACCTGCCCGGTGGCGCCCTTCACCAGGTTGGGACCGCCGAGGCCCATGAAGCTGGTGCCTTCCACCATGATGATGACGTCGCTCAGCGCCGGCAGGTACGCGCCCCCGGCGATGCACGGTCCCATCACCGCGGCTATCTGCGGAATGCGCAGCTTGCGGCGCATCAGGGAGTTGTAGTGGAAGATGCGGCCGGCCCCGTACTGGCCCGGGAAGATGCCGTCCTGATACGGCAGGTTCACGCCCGCGGAGTCCACCAGGTACACGATGGGCAGGCGGTTGCGCATGGCGATTTCCTGCGCGCGCAGAATCTTGGTGATGGTCTCGGGCCACCACGCCCCGGCCTTCACGGTGGCGTCATTGGCCACCACCACCGCGGGCCGGCCTTCGATCCTGCCGAGACCGGTCACCACTCCCGCGGCCGGCGCCTGCCCGTCATAACGGTCATACGCGATGAGCAGGCCGATCTCGAAAAAGAGCGCGCCGGGATCGAGAAGCGCGGCGATGCGCTCGCGGGCCGTCATTTTGCCGGCGCGGTGCTGGCGTTCGATGCGCGCGGCGCCGCCGCCTTCTCGCAGACGGTCTTCCAGCGTGCGAAGCTGCTCGATCAGCCGGCGCATGTGCGCCTGGCGCGCGATATCCACGATTATTTCAGGTGGCACAGGCATTCGTGCCTGTGTGGGTTTTCAGTTCGTTCATGGCTGCCTATTTCAGCTTCGAGAAATCGGCCGGGTCCATGAAGACCGATTCCGGCGGCTTGGCCAGAATCTTGCCGTTGGCCTCGGAATCGGCGGCGACCTTCTTCCATTCGGGGTCGGCGGCGAACTCTTTCCAATTTTTCGCGGCGGCCTCGCGGCTGGGATGCGCCAGGATGTAGATGAGGGTAGTCTTGGATTTCTCGGGGTCCTGGGGAATCCAGTAGCCGATGCTTTCCATGCCGTGGTGGTTGAAGATCGCGATGGTGTGGTCGCGGAAGCGGGCCTTCAGGGCTTCCAGCTTTCCTTCGTTGCAGGTGTAGGTGCGAAGCTCATAGACGCGGTTCTGCCCGAAGGCGACGGCGGCGAGCAAGAGGACGGACAGCAGCAGTTTGCGAGTCATGGACCGATTTTAGCGCGCCCGAGTCTAAAGAAACAGATCGGCCGGCACGTGGAACCGGGCGGCGAGACTTTTTGCCTGT
>DASQZT010000057.1:0-20862 GCA_035638575.1 Bryobacteraceae bacterium | reverse complement strand
AAACCTGGGAACGGAATCGGTGATCGACGTCCACCGTGCGGCCGCAGAAGTACTCGGCGTCCCGTGGGAGAAATGCGACGTGGTGTGGGGCGACACGTCGAAGCATCTTCCGTTCACGTGCGTGTCCGGCGGCAGCCAGACTACCCATGCGATGACCCGAGCCGCTCACGCCGTGGCGATGGATGCCAGGCAGAAACTCCAGGAGATCGCCGCGAAGAGCCTGGGGGGCAGACCGGAGGACTACACGGTCGTGAACGAGCGAGTCTTCCGCCAGGGCTCCGCCGGTATGACTCTGGCGCAGGCAGCGCGCCGCGCGATCGAACTCGGCGGCAAATACGATGGCCATGAAGCGCCGGCCGATGTCAACAAGGTGACCAAGGCGTCCATAGCGTCGCTGGCCGGACAGGGATTGGTAGCGGCCGCGAAGGACAATTACCCGCGCGACGGCATGACACATTCCTACGTGGCAAGCTTCGCCGAAATCGAAGTTGATGTTGAAACCGGCAAGTATTACGTCGTGGACTTCCTGGCGTACGCCGACGTGGGCACGGTGATCCATCCGCGCGCGCTTGGCGGGCAGGTGCTGGGGCGCTCGATCCTCGGCATCGGCCACGCCATCGGCCAGAAGTGGGTCTTCGACCCACATTACGGAGTGATGGTCTCTAAGCGGTTCCACCATAATAAGCCGCCGACGATACTAGATGTACCGGTGAACATGCAATGGGAGGCCTTGGATATTCCGGACCCGGAGACTCCCGTGGGCGCCCGCGGTATCGGCGAACCTCCTGTGGGAGGCGGGTGCGCCTCTGTCTTAAACGCGCTCTCGGACGCCCTGGGCGATGAGATCTTTCGGCGCGCGCCGGTTAATGCCGACACGATTTTGACTTCGTTGGAAGCTGGGCGCCCGGTGCAACATCCCCTGATGGCGCACATCTAATGCGAGAGGACTTATGTCGGTAATACGAGACGTCATGCCCGCGTTCGACCTGCTTCAGCCGACTTCCGCCGCCGATGCACAGCATCTTCTCCAACAGCATGGAGAGGACGCCTGGATTATGGCCGGCGGGCTCGATAGCTTCGACTGGCTCAAGGACCGCATCAAGCGGCCGAAAGTGCTGGTTGACCTCAGCGGTATCGCGGAACTCAGGGGCATTCGCACGACAGACGGCGGCATCGAGATCGGGGCGCTGACTACGCTTACAGAGATCGTGAACCACCCCGTCATCAGGGAGCAGTACGGTCTGTTGGCAGAGGCCGGCGAATTAATCGCCTCACCACAGATCCGGAACCAGGGCACAATCGGCGGCAACGTGTCGCAGGACACGCGCTGCTGGTATTACCGCTCCGGCTGGCCGTGCTACCGTGCGGGCGGAAATATTTGTTATGCCGACACGCCCACCGGCCGGAACCGAGAGCACGCCATCCTTCACGCGGAGCGATGCGTAGCGGTGAACCCCTCCGATTCGGCTCCGGCGTTGATTGCCCTGGATGCCAAGTTTGTGATTCAAACGTCCAAGGGAGAACGGATCGTCGACGCCGAAGACTACTTCATCGGGCCCGACATCGACATCACGCGCCTGCACATACTGAAGCCCGGCGACCTCCTGACCGCCATTCGCGTCCCGTCCACGTGGGCGCGCGCGCGATTCTATTTCGAAAAAGTGCGCGACCGGAACGTGTGGGACTTTCCTTTGATGAACGTGGCCTCGGCGATGCACGTTTCCGGCGACACCATCGAGGGCATCCGTCTTGCCGTGAACGGCGCCGCCGCTCGTCCTTTGCGATTGAAGGCGGTGGAAGATGCCGTGCGCGGAAAGGCCGCGACGCCGGCAACGGGCGAAATGGCCGGGAAACTAGCCGTCCAGGGAGCCGTCCCGTTACAGTTCAACGCCTATAAGATCCCCTTGATGAGAAACCTTGTGAAACGGGCGATTGGGGGAGTGGAGGAAGCAAAATGGGCATCCTGAAGCGGATTACAGAATGGGCCACGAGTCCCTGGGGGCAGAGCGTTCCCATCCACGTGGCGTGGTTCCTGATTTGGGTGGCCGGGATCGCGGGCCTGCTATTCCTCATGGTGCACGCCACTTATGTACGATATTTCGCCCGCGCAGAGGAATTTGCTGCCAGCGATGCTCCGGTGCCCGCGGCTGAACTGCCCGCTCGAATTCCCAGACATTCGCTGGCCGCGCGATCGTTTCACTGGATTATGGCTGCCGCGATGTTCACCCTGCTCTTTACGGCATTTTTGCCCAAGCTCGGTGTGCAGTTCAATTGGGTCACTTATCATTGGATCGCCGGCACCGTACTGGCGGTATCGATTATCTTTCATGTGATTCATGCCTCATTCTGGCTGGACTTCTGGGCGATCTGGCCGGATAGAGAAGACTTGGTGGATGCGTGGAGAAGAGTGCAGCGATTCATGGGCCACCCGGCGCCGCCGCCGCGGAAGTTCGCAAAGTATCCGTTAGAGAACAAGCTGTATCACGGCGCGATTATCGCTACCGGATTGTCGGCAATCGGCACCGGTGTGTTTATGATGTTTCGGGTCCGCACCATCTTCTTCCCTCGCAATCCGTATCTGTTCAGCGACATGACATGGGGCCTGATGTACGTGCTCCACGGGCTGGCCGGCATGGGACTCATCGCGCTGGTGATGGTGCACGTGTACTTCGCGATTCGGCCGGAAAAACTGGACATCACGAAGTCGATGGTTTTTGGCACGATGAGGCGAGAGTTCTATCTGAAGCACTACGACCCGCAGCGGTGGGCGTTGGAAGTACAGCGGTCGGGCTCGATCCGGGCTGACAGGGAGAAATGATTTATGGCCGCAGAAATCCTGGAGCGCTTTGAGGTTATCGAGGAATGCTACGAGTTCATGCTGGCATATGCCGCGCAGGGTCTCGCAAGCGACAAGGGCAGCGAGTCTGGCAGACAGATCAGGGAGTTCCTGAATCGCGCAGTCAACGTTCTTATCGGGCTGCCGGACCACTGTGCGGAGGCGATGGCGCACGACCGGCCGTCATTTCTGGCTGTGTTGGAGCGGGACGCGAGCGATTCGTTGGCAGCCTTGGAACTCGTGCTGGCGCAGCCCTCGATCAGTTCGCAGTTGATCGACAACCTGAACGCTTCGGTGCACCTGCGTGCGCTGCTCACTGACGTGTTTCTGCTTGGCGAGGTTTTGAGGACGCAACCAGTGGTTGCACGGTCGGCCGGCTCCTAGTGCTCGGGAGAGCGATATGACGTTCGATGCCGTGAGAAGACAATTCCTTAAAGTAGTTACCGGCGCTTCGGTGCTCGCCAGGGTATCGTGGTTTGCAAAAGGAGCGGAATCGATGGGAGACGTTCCCCGCCGTAGACTCGGCCACACAGAGGAAATGGTCTCGATGATAGGCCTGGGCGGATACCATCTTGTCCGGCCAGACCTCGAAGAGGCGGAGAGTATTCGCATCGTGCGCGCGGCCATCGATCAAGGAGTTAACTTCCTCGACAACTGCTGGGACTACAACGGCGGGCAGAGCGAGCTTCGCATGGGCAAGGCGCTGCGCGACGGCTATCGCCAACGCGCATTCCTGATGACCAAAATCGACGGCCGCGATAAGAAGACCGCTACGCAACAAATTGAAGAATCGCTGCGCCGGCTCGAGACCGGCCACATCGATCTTCTGCAGTTCCACGAGGTTATCCGCATGGACGATCCGGACCGCATCTTCGCGGCCGGCGGCGCGATGGAAGCGGTGCTCGAGGCTAAGAAGGCGGGGAAAATCCGCTATATCGGCTTTACGGGTCACAAGAGTCCCGCTGTGCATTTGAAGATGCTGGCGATCGCGGACAGTCATCAGTTCCGATTCGATACGGTGCAGATGCCGTTGAACGTAATGGATGCGCATTACGACAGCTTCGAGAAGAACGTGTTACCTGTGTTGGTGAAGAACGATATCGGCGTGCTTGGAATGAAGCCGATGGGTGACCACATCATCCTTGATAGCAAGACCGCCTCCCCAGTCGAATGCCTGCACTATGCCATGGACCTTCCAACCAGCGTGGTGATCACTGGTTGCGACTCGATGCGGATCCTCGACCAGGCGGTGAGCGCAGCACGGAGCTTCCGGCCCATGAAGCGCGCCGAAGTCGAAGCCCTTCTGGCGAAGACCGCGCAGGCCGCGCAAGCCGGCAGGTATGAGCAGTACAAGACGACTCATACGTTTGATGGCACATACCAGAACCCTCACTGGTTAGGCTGAGAGCACGTCCCTTCGTCAGGCGGCGTCGTCATGACGTCATGCTTCTTATAAGCTCGGCCACAAACTCCTGAGAAATCGACTCCGGGACCTGGCAGTCTGCTTGCACTCTATTCCAGCAAGAGAGATTCACGATGCGACAAGGAGCACTGTACATTGCCGGAGCTATCGCCGTACTTGGCGCCGCACTGGCGCTGCGTTCGGAACCCTGGTCCCCGGCCGGAACAAATATCCCGGCCGCCGCCCAGAGAGAGATTGAGTCGGTTGAGAAAGAGATCAATCAGGTTGAGTCCGAGACTCTGGCGAGAGTGCAACATGAGCGTCCCGACGCCTCGCAACAGGTCCTTCTGCTCGGCAAGCTGCTCTTTTACGACCGGCAGTTGTCTGTCGGGAGGAACGAAGCTTGCGCCTTCTGTCATATGCCCGAAGCGGGATTCGCCGGACCGGCGAGCGAACTCAATCGGACCACCGCCGCCTATCCGGGATCGGTGCGTTCTCGCTTCAACGGGCGCATACCACAGACCCATGGGTACGCCAGTTTCTCGCCGGTGCTGCACTACAATGCGCTCCAGGGCGACCTGGTGGGCGGAGCCTTCTGGGACATGCGCGCTACCGGTTTGCGGCTCAATAGTCCGCTCGCGGAGCAGGCGCAAGGGCCGCCTCTCGATCCGAATGAGATGGCTCTTATTGACGCGGCCTGCGTGGTATATCGCGCATCCGCGCGACCGTATCGGCCCATGGCGGAGCGCTTGTGGGGCGCCCAAGCGTTCGCCATCCGATGGCCGGCGGACATTAAAGAGACTTGTGACCGGCCTGGCCCAGCGCCGAAGGCGGATCCACTGCCCGTGCATCTGACGCCGGTGGACCGAGGCATCGCGCAAGCTACGTACGACAAAATCGCGGAGGCCATCGCTGCGTACGAAGGATCCAGTGAGGTGAATTCGTTTTCCTCGCAGTACGACTATGTCATGGCGGGCAAGGCGAAGTTCACTCCAGACGAAGACGCCGGTTACCAGTTGTTCCGCGGCGGCGCGACGCACTGCAACGAATGTCATCGCGACGGAGGTCCTGGCGAGGAGCCTTTGTTTACCGATTTCACAGCTTCCAACCTGGGCCTGCCACCGAACCATGCGATGCCGTATTACAAAGAGAACCAGCCTGACGGCTCCGGATTTGCGGCCAACCCGCTCGGCCCCAGCTTTCTCGATGCCGGCGTGGGCGGATTTCTCGAAGGCCCGGAGAATCCGGATCGGGAGTGGACGCCGAGGGCGAGATCCTTCATAGGCAAACATAAGACACCCACCTTGCGAAACGTCGATAAGCGGCCGCGCCCGGATTTCGTCAAGGCCTACATGCACAACGGTTATCTGAAATCGCTCGAGGAAGTGGTGCACTTCTATAACACTCGCGACGTCTTGCCGCGCTGCCAGGCCGGCGACCCCGGGGAGAGGGTGACCTGTTGGCCGGCGCCCGAACATCCCGAGACTATGAATCGAAGGCAATTGGGCAACCTTGGACTTACCAGCCAACAAGAAGATCAGATTGTCGCTTTCCTGAAGACATTGACCGACGGCTATACGCCGACCGGAAAATAGAGAGGTCTGTTATGACTACACAAAATCGATCGATCATAGCTGTCGCCGGCGTGCTGATGCAGGTCGCCTTTGGCGCCGTGTACGCGTGGAGCGTCTTCCGCATTCCGTTGTCCCATGCTCACGGCTGGACCATTGCCGAAGTCACGGCTGCGTTTGAGATCGCTATTTTCGTCGTTGGCTTGGCGGCGTTCGCCGGCGGGCTCTGGATGAAACGGAGTGGACCGCGCCCAGTCGGGATCGCTGCCGCGATTCTCTATGGACTGGGCACAATGCTGACCGGCACGTCGCACGGTTTGACTACGCTGTACTTGACATACGGTGTGATCGGCGGCGCGGGGCTTGGCTTGGGATACATCGTGCCTATTGCCACCCTGGTTCGATGGTTTCCGGACAAGCGAGGCATGATTACGGGCCTGGCAGTCGCCGGCTTCGGAGCGGGCGCACTGGTGACCGCGCCGGCGGCGAATTCGCTGATCGCTTCGGTGGGAGTCGGCCGCACGTTTGGAGTTCTGGGGCTGGCGTACCTGGTGGTTGTCTTTGCGTGTGCGCTGGTCATGCGGAATCCGCCCGAAGGCTACGCGCCTGCGGGATACCGCGCCTCGGCCCGCCAGCCCGGCGCAGCGGCTTCGCAGGATTTCACACTCCGGCAAGCGCTCGGAACCTGGCAATGGTACGCGCTGTGGCTTACCTTGTTCCTGAACACGACAGCCGGAATCGCGATCATTTCGCAGGCGTCTCCCATGGCGCAGGAGATCTCGGGCGTATCGGCTGCGACTGCTGCGGGGATGGTGGGGCTTATCTCGATCGCCAACGGCTCAGGACGTTTTCTCTGGGCCTGGTTCTCGGATGCGGTAGGCCGGCGGACGGTGTTTCTGATGATGTTCCTGCTGCAGTCCGCGGCATTTCTACTGCTCTCGCAGGTTCATCAGTTCGCCCTGCTCTCATTGTTGGCGTTTCTCATCTTGCTTTGCTACGGCGGTGGATTCGGCACCATGCCGGCATTCGCCACCGACTACTTTGGAGCGGCGCAAATCGGATCGATCTACGGCCTGATGCTCACGGCCTGGGGGTGCGCCGCGGTATTTGGTCCGAGTCTGGTGGCAGGAATTCGCCAGGCTACTGGCCATTATCAGGGCGCGATGCGTTGGCTCGCCCTGGCAACGCTCGTGAGCGCGGTAGTCCCACTGTTCCTGCGGCCGCCGCGGGAGCGTCATTCGCGGGATTTCAGCGTCCAAGGCGTGGGCGCTGCTCCGCCGGTCAGGACATAAGTGGGTGAGGATAGGCGTCGGGTTCCTGTTCGACGGACCGGTGCAGGCACTGGAAGTCCTTTTCGACCAGAAGCTGAACGCCGGTGTGCGAGCGGACCTCGATGCCAACCCGGTCGCTCTCCACCCAGTCCGTCATCTGATGCATCGGGATCGTCACCCGGATTGCGCGTCCATCGAAAGTCGCGGACATCGTCTCCGTTATTGGCGAGCCCTCCAGAACATAGCGAAGCGAGCGGCCCGGCGCGAACTCAATGACCGATTCCACAAGCCCGCGGTTGCGGACGAGAGCGACTTCCTTCTGCGAGAGCCGGAGCCGTAGAGAATTTCCCTGAATGCGAAGTTTCATAGAAGACCCACAATCCGATGACTTCCCGTGTACACATTGAATCGCCCGTTGCGGAGGAAACCAATCAGCGTCATGCCCGACCGTTCCGCCGTGGCGACCGCCAGGCTGGAAGGCGCGCCCACGGCGGCCATCACGGGAATGCCCGCCATCAGCGCCTTCTGCACGAGTTCGAAGCTGGCGCGGCCGCTTACCAACAGAAGCGACGTGCTCATCGGCATGCGCCGCTCCAGCAGTGCCGCTCCCACCAGCTTGTCTACGGCATTGTGCCGCCCGACATCCTCGCGCAGGCACTCCAATTTGCCGCGGAGATCGAAACGCGCCGCAGCGTGTAGTCCCCCGGTGCTTTCGAAGATACTTTGAGCCCTCCTGAGCGCGTCCGGCAGCCCATGGATGATTTCCGGCGAGAGCCGGATGTCGTCCGGGGGCAGAATGGGGCACGTATTCGCTTCCAGATCCTGCAAGGACGCCTTTCCGCAGACGCCGCACGCGGACGTCATCACAAAGTTACGCTGCGCCTGCACCGGCTCCCGCGGCTCTCCGTCCAACTCCACCACTACGATATCCGCGCTACCGTCGCTTGGGCGACCCAGCCGCCGAATCTGGGAAATGTCCTGGAGCACCCCTTCCGAATGCAGGAAGCCCGCCGCCAGCTCGAAGTCGTTCCCGGGAGTTCGCATGGTGATGGTGAGGCTGCGATTTCCCAGTCGAATTTCCAGGGCCTCCTCGACTGCCAGCAGGTCGTCGGCATGCGATGCAGCGCAACCTTCCACCCGGCCTATCGGTACCGGGACCACCGCGACGTTCACAGTGCCTTCCCTACGCTTTCCAGCAGATCGAGTGTGACCGCGATCGCATGGCGGCTGTTCTCGCTGCCTGCCCGCCGCAGCAGTTGCAGCACTCCGGGCGCCCGTTGTGCCTTCTCGCGCTCGGCTCCTTCCGAGGCGGCTCGAACCAGGCTGTTCAACACGTCCGGCGGGATGCTGGCAAAGAATTTCGTCAACAAAATGAAATTGCGAATCCCACGCAGGGATTCCGGAGTGCCTGCCGCTGCGGTTAAGATGCCGACTAACTGATCCCCCGCGCCAACCAATCCCCGCAGTAGGTCCAGGACACCGCGGTCGTGCAGGAGTTGCAAGAGTTCCAGCGCGGAGACAATAGCATCGGTATGCTTGTCGAGCGCGTCTTCCAGGCGTTCCGCCGGGTCTGGACCCTTGGGCGTAAGCGTCAATGGAATCGGTTGTGCCATGGGACTCTATGCCTCCCGCTTCGTCTCGATCTGCACGAGCTCGCCCGGGAAGCGATAGCCGGGCTGCCGCCATTTTCTCTCTACCTCGACACCGCTCTGCGGAGTCGGATGGCCGAAGCGATGATTGATGCGCGGCAACGGACTCTCGCCGGCCCGTGCGAGAACCTCCATGCGGACTGAAGTCTCCTTGTATGCCGGCGTATGCGTCGCCGGGTCGGTGTGGCTGCCGGTGAGCAGGTTGACCGGGCTGGTGGTGGAATTCATCGGCATGTATAGCTCGCCGTCCTGTACCCGGTCGGTGACCAACGCGCGCACCCGCACGCGGCCGTGCCGCGACGTGAGTTGCACCAGGCTGCCGCTGTCGATACCGCGCGAGCGTGCCAGCTCCGGCGAGACCTCGACGAAAGTGTCGGGAGTCTTTTCATAAATGCCGGGGCTGCGATAAGTCAGATTACCCTCGTGAAAATGTTCCAACAAACGGCCGTTATTTAAGTGAAGGTCGAACTCGGAATCTCTGCATTCCTGCGGTTCGCGCCATGCTAGCGGATACAGGCGGGCCTTCCCGTCGGGGAACGCGAAGTTCCTCGTATAGAGGAGCGGCTGATCGCTCCCGTCCGCGGCCACCGGCCATTGCAGCGACCTGTAGCCTTCCAGCCTTTGGTAATTGACGCCGGCAAACATGGGAGTGAGCCCAGCCACCTCATCCATCACTTCCGAAGGATGGCGATAATTCCAGCCAGCGCCCAGGCGGTTGGCGACGTCCTGAATGATCACCCAATCGGGCCGGCTTCCCGGCAGCGGTTCGAACACCTGGTAGAGCCTTTGGAAGCGCCGCTCTGTGCTGGTGAAAGTGCCCTCCTTCTCCAGGCTGGGGCTGGCGGGCAACACAACGTCGGCGAACTGGCAAGTGGTGCTGAAGAAAATGTCTTGAATCACGAAGAAGTCGAGTTTTCGAAACGCGGCGCCCACGTAGTTGGAGTTGGAGTCGACGAGGCTCATTTCCTCGCCGCACAAATACATCGACCGCAGTTGGCCGTGGTGAATCGCGTCGACCATTTCGTGATTGTCCAGACCCTTGGAGGCGGGTAGGTCAACGCCCCAAGCGCTCCGAAAACGCGCGCGGACCTCGGGATCATCCACCAATTGATAACCGGACACCATGTTGGGCATCGCCCCGTGGTCGCTGGCCCCCTGGACGTTGTTGTGGCCCCGTAACGGGTACGCGCCGGTGCCCGGCCGCATGTAGTTGCCGGTGACGAGCAGCAAATTGGAAATCGCGGTGGAGGTATCGGACCCGTTGCTCTGCTGGGTGACCCCCATTGCCCAGAGGACGCAGACACTCTTCGCTTCGGCAATCATGTGGGCCACGCGCTTGAGGGTCTCTACGGGCAGATTGCAGGTCTTGGAAGCGAACTCCAGAGTGAACGGCTCCAGACTCCGGCGATATTCCGTAAGGCCGTTGACCCAGCGGCTCAGGAAATCGGAGTGGGCGAGGCCTTCGTCCAGGATGTAACGGGCGACGGCGCACAGCCACGCGATGTCGGTGCTCGGAGTCGCTCGCAGGTGGATATCGGCACGGTGTGCCATCTCATTTTCGCGTAAGTCGGAGACGATGAGCTTCTGTCCGTGCAGCTTGTGGGCGCGCTTCACGCGCGTCGCGAGCACGGGATGGCTCTCCGCGGTGTTGCTGCCGACGATGAGCACCAGATCGGCCTGCTCGATATCGTGGATGGAGCCCGAGTCGCCGCCGTACCCGACTGTGCGGAACAAACCCACGGTGGCCGGCGACTGGCAATATCGCGAGCAGTTGTCGACGTTGTTGGTCCCGACCACGGCGCGGGCCAGCTTTTGCATCAGGAACGCCTCTTCGTTGGTGCATTTCGACGAGGCGATGAAGGCCAGCGCGTCAGGACCGTGCCCGGCCTTGATCTCGCCGAAACGGCGGGCGACCAGGTCCAGAGCCTCATCCCACGTGGCTTCCCGGAAGCGGTCGCCCTCGCGGATCAGCGGTTTGGTGAGGCGGCCCTTGTTGGTGACGAAATCCCAGGCGAATTTTCCTTTGATGCACGTGGAGACGGCATTGGCTGGGCCCTCGGCCGGCTCCACTTTGAGAATGTGGCGGTCCTTGGTCCATACATCGAAGCTGCATCCCACGCCGCAATAAGTGCAGACCGTTTTTGTACGCCGGACGCGGGTAGTCCGCATAGCGGATTCCGCTTCGGAAACACCGAGGATCGTAGTGTAGCCGGTTTCCGCTTCGAGTCCCTTCACCACGTCGATCATGCTGCCCAAGACTGGTTTGCTGAAGCCCGTCAGGAAGCCGGCGTGCCCGATCATGGTTTTTTCCATGAGGGCGTTGCACGGGCAAACCGTCACGCAGTGGCCGCAGGACACGCAGCTCGACTCGCCGATCGGCGCGCCGCCATCCCAGAGAACGCGGGGATGCGGATCCTCCCAGCGGATCGATAGCGTCTCGTTGACCTGAAGATCCTGGCAGGCCTGCACGCACCGGCCGCACAGAATGCACTGATTAGGATCGTAGCGGTAGAACGGATTGCTGTTGTCGACCTCGTAAGGCTTGGGCTGAAACGGGTAATGCTGGTGTTCAATCGCGAGCAGTTTGGTGGTGTTGTGGACCGTGCAGTTGCCGTTGTTGTTGTCGCAGACGGTACAGTAGAGATCGTGATTGCGGAGAATGCGGTCGAACGCCTCGGTGCGAGCGGCGTGAGCGCGGCTGGCCGTGGTGGAGACGTTCATTCCGGCAGACGTTACCGTGGAGCAGGCGCGAACCAGCTTGCCATCCACCTCCACGATGCAGGTATCGCAGGTCTGGATCGGTCCTAATATCGGGAGGTAGCAGACCTGCGACAGTGGGACGCCGGCACGATTGATCGCGTCGATCAAGCGATCTCCCGCCGCGACATTATGGGGAGTCCCGTCAATGGAGATCTGGATCATAGCTCAAGCCTTTGCGCCTCCCGATGCAATCGACGGCCCAGAGCCCATTTAGGCCGCTTTGTTACCATGCACGCCGCCAAAGTGTCGCCCGGTCGACACTCTTCGGCACATTGAGGGCGTGGCGAAGTAATCACGCCGCCTGCAACGTCATGGATTGCTCGATTTCCAATAGATCGTTGGAATTGAGCTGGATCTCCGAAGCGCCGATCACGCCGTCCACCTGTTGAGCACTGCGGACACCGACGATTGCCCCGGTGACCGCCGGATTCCGCAACGTCCAGGCGATTGCTACCGCGCCAGGTGTCACGTTGTAACGTTGCCCGATGGCGCGTAGCGTTTCCACCAGATGCAAATTGCGGGTCAGCGCCGGCTCCCTGAAGTTTTCGCTCCGTTTTCGCCAATCGTCTTCGGGCATTACCGCAATCCGCTCGCGCGTCATACCGCCGCTCAGCACACCGGAGGCCATCGGTGAATAGACGATTGCGCCGATGTGGTGATGGTACGCGAACGGCAGAGTTGAGTCCTCGACCTCGGTAGCCAGCAGCGAATATGGCGGCTGCAGGGAAGTGATGGGCGCCACTTTGAGGGCACGCGCCATTTGCTGGGCGTTGAAGTTCGAGACGCCGATATTCCGAATCTTGCCTTCGGCCTTGAGTTTCGACAGTTCCCCCACAGCCTCTTCGATCGACCCGGGCGAGGCAGATTCCGGGTTGCCCTTCCATGCCGGCCAGTGGATTTGATAGAGGTCGATCGCATCGAGCCCCAATCGCTTCAGACTGGCTTCGGCTTCCCTTCGAATGGAGGCAGCCTGCAGATTGTGGGAAATGGTTCTGGATTCATCCCAGACCAGGCTGCACTTGGTGAAGACGTACGGACGCTTGTTCAGGCCGCGGACCGCCCGGCCGACCACTTCTTCCGAATGACCCAGCCCGTAGACCGCCGCCGTATCGATCCAGTTGATGCCTCGCTCAAGGCCCGCGCGAATTGCGATGACAGACTCTGCATCGTCCTGCGCGCCCCACGCGAACTCCCACTTTCCGCCGCCAATGGCCCAGGCTCCCATACCAATTGGTGTGATGTTCAAGTCACTCTGTCCCAGTTTTCGTAAGTTCATTTCGAAATACTCCTATTGCGTTATGTATAAGAGGCGATCCAGCGACGCTGCGCCCGAGCCCCGCACTACAATTGCGATCGCCAGGGCGATGGCCAGCAGGTGATACTCTATGCCGTGACCCTTGCGATCGCCGAGCCAGTTCATGAAAAGACCGTTACGGCCATGCACCATCACAATCGCCGACAACATCGTGATGCAGATTCCGATTGCCGCCACACGGCTCAATAAGCCCACGATGAGGCCGGCACCGCCAAGGAATTCCGACATTACGGCCAGGAAGGCCACAGGAATCGGGAGGTGAATATGGTCGTGCATCATACGCAGCGTTCCCTCCAACCCCGCCCCGCCGAACCAGCCGAAGACCTTCTGTGCGCCGTGCGCAAAGAAAACCACTCCCAAGGTGATGCGGATGGCGGCGAGTGTCCAATCGGGATCGGTCGAGAATAGATTCGATATCATTGATTTGCTCCTATGCGGCGGGCGGCAGAGAGCTCTCAACCGCAACGTGCCCTTCCATCCAGCGGACCACGGCAGAGAAATCTTCTTCGCCCCCGCTCGCGCCTTCCGCTGCGTTGACCGCGGCCGCGGCCTCTGTGGCAGGCAGCGAAAGGCTCGCACGCCTGGCGGCGCTGAGAGCCAAGCCGAAATCTTTTTGCATCAGGCGAATCGGAAACTGAGACGTATAGTCGTGCCTCTTTGTGCTGCCCAGCTTGCCGACTTGCACGGGCGAGACAACGGCAGTCTTGGCCAGTGTGTCGAACAGCAGATCGCGCGGCAGGCCGAGTGCCTCGCCCAGCGTGACAGCTTCGGCGACGGCCTGCATGCCTATGCCTAAGAGGGCGTTCACTACTAGTTTCATGGCCACGCCGCTGCCGCTCGGGCCCATGTAGAACCACTGCTTCGCGATCGCTCCGAAAATCGCTTCGGCAGCGTCAAAGTCCTGGCGATCGCCGCCGCCTAGAAGCGTCAGCATCCCGGCCTCCGCGGTAGGAGTGCTGCCGGAGACGGCCACATCCAGCACGGAGAGCCTGAACTCCCGGGCAACGCGGTAGAGCTTTCGAGAGGTTTCCGGAGCCACGGTACTCATTTCGATAATCTGGGTGCCGGGCCTGGCGTTTCGCAGGACGCCGCCCGCACCCAGGTAGATGGCCTCGACGGCCGCTCCATCCGACAGGCACGACAGCACCACATCCACTTCGGCGGCCAGTTTGCCAGGGTCGCGTGCTACCTCGGCGCCCAGAGCGGATAACGCTTGGGTCTTATTGCTGTCGCGATTGTAGACCACCATCGGGAACCCCGCAGCCAGCAGCCGGCGCGCCATCGGCGACCCGAGGTGCCCGAGGCCGATGAACCCCAGCCGATGATTCTTCGTGATTTTCTTAAAAGGTGTCATAACTCAACCTGCATGAATGCACGTGCGTTGCCAACCCTCTCTGCGCGGCAATTGTGCCGCGAAAGCAACCACGATAGTGGCATTCGCGCCCAATCGGGGTCGCCCGCCGGTCAGGTGGCGACGTGCCGGCGACACGCCTTCCCGACATCCGCGCGTTAATCGTTGGTATGAAAGCGTTTTGCCGTTGGCGGGGCGTTTGCAATCCCAGAGAGTCAGGCAGATTATGTGGATTGTCAGACTTGCTCTCAATCGACCCTACACCTTTATAGTGGTCGCGCTGCTCATTCTGATGCTCGCGCCTGTGGTGATTCTCCGGACCCCGACGGACATTTTTCCCAACATCAACATCCCGGTCATCGCCGTCGCCTGGCAATATACCGGTCTCAACCCGCAAGAGATGGAGGGCCGCATCACCACGGTGTACGAGCGCGTCCTGACCACGCTGGTGGACAACATCGAACACATCGAATCGGTGACCATCAACGGACAGGCGTTCGTCAAGATCTACCTGCAGCCAAATGCCAGCCTGGATACCGCCAACGCAGAAGTGACGGCGGTCTCGCAGTCGATTCTGCGCCAACTGCCGCAAGGTACGCAGCCACCGTTGGTCTTCAATTTCAGCGCTTCCTCGGTTCCCATCTTGCAATTGGCGCTTTCCGGCCTTTCAGAACAAGACCTTAATGATATCGGCCTGAACTTCTTGAGAACCCAGCTCGTCACGGTGCCCGGGGCATCCATTCCATACCCGTATGGCGGCAAGCAGCGCCAGATCATGGTCGATCTCAGCCCCGCGCTGCTGCAATCGAAGGGGCTGTCGGCCACCGACGTGACGAGCACCCTGGCATTACAGGATCTCGTATTGCCATCCGGAACCGTTAAGATCGACCAATTCGAATATGACGTCGATTTGAATGCCAGCCCCACCGAAGTGGACAAACTGAATGACCTGCCGATAAAGGTGGTCGGCAATTCCACCCTTTATCTGCGGGACGTTGCGCATGTTCGCGACGGATTCTCCCCGCAGACCAATATCGTCCGGCAGGACGGCCGCCGCGCCGTGCTGGTCACGGTGTTGAAGGGCGGTAACGCTTCCACGCTCGACGTCGTATCGGGGATTAAGGCGTTGTTGCCACGGGTTCAACAGACGTTGCCACCACAGTTGAAGATTCGGCCCCTGGCAGACCAGTCCATCTTCGTGCGCGGCGCCATCAGCGGCGTAGTCCGCGAAGCGATGATTGCGGCGTGCCTGACGGGCGCCATGATCCTGTTATTTCTGGGAAGCTGGCGCAGCACGGTGATCATCGCAGTCTCCATTCCGCTGGCGATTCTGACTTCCATCCTGGTGCTGAGCGCTCTCGGGCAGACCATCAACATCATGACTCTCGGAGGCCTGGCGCTAGCCGTCGGAATCCTGGTCGACGATGCCACCGTGGAGATCGAAAACACCAATCGAAACCTGGAGGAAGGCAAGGAAATCAGGACCGCGATTCTCGACGGCGCGTCGCAAATCGCGGTCCCCGCGCTGGTATCGACGCTCAGCATCTGCATTGTGTTCCTGCCGATGTTCTTCCTCAGCGGCGTGCCGAAGTATCTGTTTGTGCCTCTGGCCGAAGCGGTGGTTTTCGCCATGATCGCCTCCTATCTACTCTCGCGGACGCTGGTTCCCACCCTGGCGCTGTATCTGTTAAAACCGCCGACTCCTGGAGAAAGCCGTTCGCGGAATCCTCTGGTTCTCTTCCAGCGGGCATTTGAGCACGGATTCGAACGGCTCCGCGGCGGCTACCGGATTCTGCTCGAAACGCTGGTTCGCCGGCGCGTCATCTTCATTCCTTGCTTTCTAGTTCTGTGCTTCTCGGGCGCGCTGCTGATTCCGTGGCTCGGCCAGGACTTTTTCCCGACCACCGACAACGGCCAGTTCATGCTGCACGTGCGCGCCAAGACCGGCACGCGCATCGAAGAGACCGCGCGACTCTGCGACCTGGTGGAAAACAGCATCCGCAGCGAAGTCCCGGCAAACGAGCTAGACAATATTCTCGACAACATCGGCCTGCCTTACAGCAGCATCAACTATCTGCACGGTTCTTCCGGCGTGCTGGGCGCGTCGGAGGCGGACGTGCTGGTTTCGCTCCACGAAAAGCACCATCCGACTGCCGATTACGTGGCCTCCCTCCGGAATAAGCTGCCGTTGGAGTTTCCTGGGACCACATTCTATTTCCTGCCGGCCGATATGGTCACCCAAATCCTGAATTTTGGGCTGCCTGCGCCCATCGATGTGCAAATCGAAGGCGCTGACGTGGCCGCCAATCGCAACGTCGCGGACCAGGTTCTGGAGCAGTTCCGACATGTGCCCGGGCTAACCGACCTGCGGGTCCAGCAGACTTTCGACTACCCGAAGTTTCACATCACTGTAGATCGAACCAAGGCCCAACAGGGCGGCTTCAGCCAGCGCGATATCGCGACCGGCTTGCTGATTTCGCTCAGCGGCAGCTTCCAAACCGCGCCTATCTTCTTTCTGAACGAGCAAAACGGCGTGAACTATAGCCTTGTGACGCAGACGCCGCAGTACGCAATTCAATCGTTGACGGATCTGCAGAACGTTCCCGTCAGTGGACCGGGAATGATTCGTCCAGAGATACTCGCCGACGTGGCGTCCATCAACCGCAGCAATGAGATGGAAGCGCTCTCGCACTACAATATCCGCCGCGTAGTCGATATTTACGGATCGATACAGGGACGCGATCTCGCCGGCGTTGGGCGCGACATCTCGCGGATCGTGAAGGCCAACGAGCATCTTCTTCCCAGGGGCAGCTTCTTCCGCATTCGCGGGCAACTCGAGACCATGCACACGTCCTACGTCGGATTATTTGCCGGCCTGGGATTCTCCATCGTCCTGGTGTACCTGCTGATCGTGGTGAACTTCCAGTCGTGGCTGGATCCGTTCATCATCATCACGGCGCTTCCCGCCGCGCTTTGCGGCATTATCCTTTTTCTGTTTATCACTCATACTACGTTGAGTGTTCCGGCTCTGACCGGATCCATCATGTGCGTAGGGGTAGCGACCGCCAACAGCATTCTGGTGATTTCCTTCGCCAAGGAGCGCCTCACGCATCACGGCGACCCCACGCTGGCCGCCGTCGAGTCGGGATTCACCCGCTTCCGGCCCGTGCTGATGACGGCACTTGCGATGATCATCGGCATGGTTCCGATGGCGCTCGGCCTGGGCGATGGCGGCGAGGAAAATGCGCCGCTGGGCCGCGCCGTGATCGGCGGACTGATGTGCGCCACCCTCGCCACTCTATTTTTCGTACCGGCAGTGTTCAGTTTGCTTCATCGAAGAAAGCATTCCGACCAACCACAGGAGCAAGCAATATGACATCACAAACAGGGCAAAGATTGCGGCACAGCTTCACCGTAGTGCTGGCCGCCGCGGCTGTGTTCGCGCTAGCCTCGCTAATCTACTCCGGTATCAGGGCGCGCGTGGAGGCTGGGGCAAAGTTGCAGCAGACTACCGAGCAGTCGGCGGTCCTGACGGTGGACGTTACCCATCCTCAGGGTGGGGCTCCCACTCAGGAAGTGGTCTTGCCGGGGAGCACGCAGGCATTCGTAGATTCGCCGATCTATGCGCGCACCAGCGGGTACCTGAAGCGCTGGTATTTCGACATTGGTGCGCGCGTCAAACAGGGCGACCTGCTGGCGGAAATCGACACTCCCGAGATTGACCAGCAACTGCGCCAGGCGCGCGCCGATCTCGACACGGCCAAAGCCAATCAAGACCTGGCGCAGACCACCGCGGACCGCTGGCAGTTTCTATTGACCAGCGGCTCGGTCTCGAAACAGGAGACCGACCAGGCGGTCAGCAATCTTCGCGCTCAGAAGGCCGCCGTGGAAGCCAACAGCGCCAATGTCAAGCGTCTGGAGGATCTGCAGTCGTTTGAGAAAGTGTATGCGCCGTTCGACGGCGTGATTACGGTGCGCAGTACCGATATCGGCGCCCTGATAAACGCCGGTGCGGGCACACCGACTCAGGAGCTGTTTCACATGGCGTCGATCGCCAAGTTGCGCCTTTTCGTCGCGGTGCCTGAAGTCTATTCGCGAGCAGCGCAGAACGGCGCGAGGGCGTCGTTGACGCTTGACGAATTCCCCGGCGAGAAGTTCACCGGTACGCTCGTCCGGAATTCCAATTCGATCGATCCGGCGTCGCGCACCCTGAACACCGAAGTCGACGTGGATAATCCCACCGAGCGACTGTTGCCGGGAGCGTACGTCTCGGTGCATTTAAAGCTGCCGGAGGTCGTTCGCTCGGTGACGATCCCCGCCAACGCGCTCCTCTTCCGATCGGAAGGATTGCGCGTGGGAGTGGTTCGAAATGGGCAGGCCGTTCTTGTGCCGATCGCCATCGGGCGCGATTTCGGCAGCACTGTGGAGGTGGTTTCCGGGCTGAATCGTTCGGAGTCGGTGATTTTGAACCCCACGGATTCACTGATCAGCGGCACGCCGGTACACGTAAACCAGGCTAAAACACAATGAAGAAGATACTTCCAATCACGGTGGCCCTGGCGCTGCTGCTGAGCGGCTGTATGGTGGGGCCAAAGTACAAAACACCCACGGCCCCAGTACCTGCGGCCTTCAAAGAAGCGCCGCCGGCCTCCTTCAAGGAGGGTGACGGGTGGAAGACCGCCCAACCCGGCGACCAGACCATCCGTGGCAACTGGTGGGAAATGTTTGGCGAACCTCAGTTGAATGCCCTGGAGCAACAACTCACCATCGGGAATCAGGACCTGAAGGCCGCCGAAGCGCGATTTCGCCAGGCCCGCGCGATGATCCGATTCAATCGCGCCGCCCAGTTCCCGACCATTTCCACGGCGCCGTCCATCGGTTCAGAGCGGGTGTCGAGCAACCGCCCGTTCTTCACGACCTCGCCAGCACCTTCCGGCGATTTTCTGCTGCCGTTCGATCTGTCCTACGAAGTAGATCTCTGGGGCCGCGTCCGCCGCACCGTGAACGCCGCGCGCGAGGAAGCGCAAGCGACCGCGGCCGACTTGGAAACCGCGAGTCTCAGCCTCCATGCCGAACTGGCTTACGACTACTTCGAACTGCGCGCCGCAGATTCGCAACAGCGCCTGCTCGACGATACTGTCAAAGCCTACACCGAAACGCTGCGGCTCACTACCACCCGCTTCGAAGGCGGCGCCGCGCCGAAATCCGATGTCGCCCAGGCACAAACCCAGCTCGACACCACACGCGTGGCCGATACGGACATCGGTGTCGAGCGCGCGCAGTATGAGCACGCCATCGCCATCCTGCTGGGAAAGCCTCCAGCGGAATTCAGCCTGCCGCCCGATCCGCTGAACCTGCAGCCCCCGGTAATCCCCATCGGCGTGCCGGCGCAACTCCTGGAACGCAGGCCGGACATTGCGGCGGTGGAGCGGCGGATGGCGGAGGCCAACGAGCAGATCGGCATCGCCCGCGCGGCCTACTACCCTACGGTGACTTTGGGTGCAACCGCCGGTTTCGAGGGCTCGTCGATTCTCAGTTGGCTCACCTGGCCGAGCCGGCTCTGGGCGATAGGACCGACGCTCACGCAAACTCTGTTCGATGCGGGGCGGCGGCGCGCCACTTCCGACGCCGCGTTAGCCGGCTACGATGCGATGGTAGCGAACTACCGCGAAGCGATTCTCACGGCATTCCAGCAGGTGGAGGATAATCTCGCCGCCGCGCGCATCCTGGAACAGGAAGGGAAGCAGCAAAAGGAGGCCGTGGACTCAGCACAACAATCGCTCCAGATCTTCACGACCCGTTACACGGGAGGTGTCGACACCTACCTGCAGGTGATCACTGCGCAGACCATCGCCCTGAGCAACGAGCGGAACGACGTCGACATATTACGGCGCAGGATGGACGCCAGCGTGCTCCTCATCAAAGCGCTGGGCGGCGGCTGGAACGTCGCGAATCTGCCGAAATCCTGATGGCAACGGGTCAACGACCCGGCCGGAGGTCCTACCACCCAGAAATATCCTCCTTCGTGGTGTACGAAAAATCTCAATCGAGCTTCCGTGCCAGCGGGAGCCACTCTTGTCGTTGCAATGTCCATCACCTCTTGCAGTATACTCAGCTTAATCGGAACTGCCTTGTTTTGCACTCGAGAAATTGGCAGAGTCTGGTGGCATTTGGGTTGCTAGATTTTGTTGCACCCGAACAGCTCGAGAAGGAGGCCACTTTGCACGACGAACAATTGCGGCAAACCGGAATCGGTGTTGTCGGCGATGTCCCTTGGGGAACTCATTTCTTCCTTTTCCATGAAACGAAAGAGGATCTCATCGACGCCTGCCTGCCCTATTTTCGGGCGGGCCTGGAAAACCGGGAACTGTGCATGTGGGTGATCGCCGATCCGCTCACGGAAGAGGAAGTCCGCTATTGTCTGAAGCATGCGATTCCCCGGTTCGACGACTATTTTGAGAGCCGGAGCCTCGAAATCGTGCGCGGCCTGGAATGGTATATGAACGGCGATGACCTGGACCTGGAAAAAGTTACCCGGGGATGGAAGCAGAAGAGGGATTGCGCCATCAATGGCGGATACGCCGGCTTCAGACTCAGCGCTGATACGGCGTGGCTGGAGAGGCGTGACTGGAAGGAGTTCTGCGAATATGAAAAGGAGGTGAACGAGTCCATCGGCGATACCCCGATGCTCGCCCTTTGTACATATC
>DASQZT010000056.1:0-15185 GCA_035638575.1 Bryobacteraceae bacterium | reverse complement strand
ACGGCGTGCGTCCGGTGCCATCCGGGTTCCCCGTCTGCGGATCGTAGATCACGGTGCCGGTGCCGCTGAAATTGCCGGTCGCCAAGGCTGCGGTTGGGACCGTGTAGAAAGCCGGGGAAGCCGCGCGCTGCCGCGTGCTTTCGTAGCTCAGAAAGTAGAACAGCTTGTTCTTCCTGATGGGGCCGCCGACCGTCCCGCCGAAATCGTTGTTGATGCTCAGCGGAATCGGCGTTCCCGCCGCCTGGAAGAAGTTGCGTGCCTTCAGGTGCTGGTCGTCGTGGAACTCGAAGGCGCTGCCATGGATCTCATTCGTCCCCGACTTCGTCACCAGCGTGATGGACGAAGCTCCAGCCATACCTTGCTCGGCATCCGCCGCCGTCGTTGTGATGTTCACCACATCGATCGTTTCCTCCGGCGTCACATAACCCACGTGATGGGGCAGCCACACGTTTACACTGGTAACGCCGTCGATGCGCGTGATGTTGGTTTGGCCCGGTCCGCCGTTGACGTTGGTGTGCAGCGCACGTTGCGGCGTGTCGGTAATGGAGTTCTGCAGCGACGCCGGGGTCGTGCCCGGCACCAGGTTGAGCAACTCCTGGTAGTTGCGATAGTTGTTCAGGGGAAGGCTGGTGATCTGCTCGGTTTCCAGCACCGAATGGGTGTCCGCCTTGTCGGTTTGCAGAGCGGCGGCCTCCGCACTGACCGTCACGGTATCCGTGAGTTGCCCGACTTCGAGTTTCACGTCGAGCCGGGCCACCGTGTCCGGCACCACTTCGAAATCCGTCACGGCGTAGGCGCGGAACCCGTTGGCGGACACTTTGATGTCATACCTGCCCGGCATCACATTCACCAGGGAATACCGCCCGCCCTCATCGCTGACCGCATCCCGTGATGAACCTGTGTCTTTGCTGGTCACCGTTACCTTGGCTCCAGGCACCACTGCGCTGGACGGGTCGGTGACGGTTCCAATCACGGAACCGTAAAGCACCTGCGCGGAAATGGGTCGTACAGACAGCCCGCAGGCGAGAGCCAGGAGCAGCAACTCCGGCAGGAAAATACCAGGAAACAGAGACCTCCGGCGTGTGGTAGTCAAGGAACATCCCCTCTCTTAGTACATTGTCGTGCGCACACATCCCAGGCAACGCATAATGACACCGACACCTGTGCGCTTGATACTATTAGGTTGTTTATACGGCGGTTTCGGCATCCGAGTCAAGCTCTTTCCTCGAAAAGATTCAGGTGTGCGTTTTGATACGGGGCTCAGGAAATGGCGGCCCGCCACATCTGGGTGTAGAGCCCTTCCACCGCCTCGGTGATCGTCTGCATATCGCAAACCGGCGAGCCGCTGAGTTGCGCCCGCATGTTGCGGCGCAGTTCCGCCAGCCTGGCAGGGGTGCCGGCGGAATTCGCCAGTCCCACGGCCATTGACACATACTCCTCGAGTCCCTCCGCCACAAACTCGCCGAGGTTGGCCGCGCGCAGAATCGACGCGCTGGTGCGGGCCGCCCAGCGATCTCCCCGAAACGCAATCACCGGGAGCCCCTGCCAAATCGCTTCCGTGGTCGTGGTGCCGCCGTTACAAGGGAACGTATCCAGCGCCACGTCGATCTCATCGTACTGCTTCAGAAATTCGAGGTGAGCCGACGGACCTTCGAGCCGCACTCTCTCCCGTCCAATCCCCTGCTCGCGGAACAGATCGTGCGCGAACTCCCGGTTCCCGGGTGATCGCATCGCCGCGTTTTTCAGAATCAGCGAGCTGTGCGGCGCTTGCCGAAGAATGCTGCTCCAGGCCGCGATCACGCCCGGGTTGATCTTGTACAGCGTGGCCAGGCACCCGAAAGTGATCGCGCCTTTGGCGGCGCACGGCGGGCCGGCCACCGGGGGCACCGCATAGGTCACCTCGAAGCTCAAGTAGCTGCCCGGCACACGGAGGATCTTCTCGCAATAAAACTTCTCTTCTTCGGGAGGAACCACCTCGTGGTCGGCGATCAGGTAGTCGAAAGCGCGCATACCCGTGGTGGCGATCAAGTTGAACGACCCGACGATGATCGGCGCCGGCCGCAGCGCGAAAAGCGGAAGCCGCTTGAATCGGCTGTAGCCGTTCAGGTCCACCAGCAGGTCGATGCCGGATACTTCGATCAGCTCCGCGGCCTTTTCGTTCGAAAGCCGCGCGATGTCGTGAAACCGGTCGTCCGGGTGAGCCTGGTAGCTGTGCTTGATGGAGGCCGCGGGCGAATCCGAGAACAGATGAATCGCGAATCGCCGGCGATCGTGCCGGTTGATCACGCCCCACACCGGCTTCATGTAATTGTGCCGATCGAAAAGCGACGACACGTAACCGACCCGCAAGGGCCCCTCGTGGAACCGCGCACGCACGCGCTCACGACTGGGGGCCGGCAAGTCGTGTTCGGCAAATGCCGACCGCGCGTCCAGGATCGCCTGGTTGCCGCTGCTCTCGCTGCCCGTGACGATCACCGCGATCGAGGCCCGCGGCAACTCGGGATCGCCGCCCGCGGTCGCGCGGCGCATCAGCTCGAGCGCTTCCTCCGCCTGCCCCAGGTTGAACAAAGCCTGGCCGAGGTTGTGCTGGGCCGCGGCCCATTCCGGATCCGCCTCCAGCGCCTTGCGGAAGCACGTCACGGCCGCCGCCCATTCGTCGCGCGATGCCTCCGCGCATCCGGCTGCGTACCACGTCCGCGCGAGCCTGGGGTCGAGCGTCAGGGCCTGCCGGTACGCCGCGATGGCTTCCGGGATGCGGCCCAGTTGGTGCAGCGATTCGCCCAGTTCCCGGTGCAGCCCGGCGTCATCGGGAAGCAGTGCCAGCGCTTTCTCGATCCAGGTCACGGCCTCTCTGTCGCGCTTCAGCGCGTGCAGTACCTGGCCCAGGCCGGCCAGCGCGTTGCCGTGCGTGGGGTCGTGCTCCACGGCGCGCCCGAAACACTCAGCGGCTCGATCCAACTCGCCCTTCGCGCGGTGCGCATTGCCCAGGTTGTAGTGCGCGCCGGCGTGGCCGGGATCCAGTGCCAGCGCCTGGCCGTATTGGGCGATCGCGTCATCGAAGCGGCCCTGTCCGCAATACAGATTCCCCAGGTTGATCGAGAAAGTGGGCGACGTGTGGATGGCGATGGCCTTCTGGAAGCTGGTCTCCGCTTCACTGGTCCGGCCGAGGTTCTGGAACGCCAGCCCCAGGATGTTGTGGCACTCGGCCGCGTCGGCGCCCGCCGCCAGGGCGCGCCGGGCCAGATCGACCGCCTCGGCCGGGTTGCCGGTCTGATACGCCAGCGCGCCCAGCAGATAGAGCGCGTTGGGGTCGTCCGGCCTGCGCTCCAGGAGCGTCCGGTATGCACCGCGGGCCTCCTCCAGGCGGCCGGCGCTGTGGCAATCCAACCCCCGCTGCAACAAATCCTCTGCGCGGTCCTTAGGTTCCGTATAACCTCCGGTTACACCTGTATATCAACCTTTGGGCAATAGACACTTCCTTACTCTGAGCGATACAAAGAATCATGGTATCGCGCCAAAGTGTCTTTACCGCACTTTTGATTTGCCTCTTCGCTTACGTGTTGCCGGCCCAGCCGGATCGCATCACGGCCACCATCGATTCCCGCCATTCGGTAGTCGTCAGGGGCAGCGTTCATCCACTCGCGAAGCCGGATTACGATCGGGGAGCCGTGGAACCGGATTTCCCGCTCGGCAACATCACCCTCTTGTTAAAGCCGTCGGACGATCGGCAGCTCGCTCTTGAACGGTTGCTGGCGGAACAGCAGGATCCTGCATCGCCGAACTACCACAACTGGTTGACTCCGGAAACCTACGCCGAGCGCTTCGGAACGAGTGCGGCGGATCTGGATAAGGTCGGCGCCTGGTTGCGCTCTGAGGGCTTCACCGTGCGGTATACGGCGCGCGGCCGCGACTTCATCAGCTTCAGCGGCACGGCCCGCCAGGTGCTGGCAGCGCTTCATACCGAAATCCACCGGTACCGGGTGGGCAGCGAAATCCATTTCGCGAACGCCACGGACCTGGCCCTGCCAGCGGCCATCGCTCCCATGGTGGCAGGCGTCCTGGGGCTTCACGACTTTCACCCCAAGGCGCCCCGCAAGCGAGTTCTGCCGAACTTCACCGACACCGATAAAACCCATGCCCTGGCGCCGGATGACTTCGCGGCCATCTACAATCTGAACCCTCTTTACAATTACGGATATGCGGGCGCAGGGCAGAGCATCGTGATCGTTGGGCAGAGCGACATCGATCCTGGTGACATTGCGGCGTTTCGCAGCCTGTGGGACCTGCCCCCGACTACCATCCAGATGGTCCCCACCGGCACTTACCCGGGCATCTCCCCCGACGACGAAGGTGAGGCGGACCTGGACCTGGAATGGGCTGGTGCGGTGGCTCGATTCGCCACGCTGATCTTCGTTTACAGCGATGATGCCGACTACTCCGCTTACTATGCGATTGACAACGACCTGGCCCCGGTGATCAGTGAGAGCTTTGGGCTGTGCGAGTACCAGGTGGGGTCCAACCGGATGGGCCTCGGCACCTATCAGGTGGAGGCGCAGAAAGGCAATGCGCTGGGAATTACGTGGGTGGTTTCGTCCGGCGACTCGGGAGCGGCCGGCTGCGACTACCAGGTCGCAATAGCGACCCAGGGTTTCGGAGTCAGCCTTCCCGCCAGCATTCCCGAGGTCACCGCGGTGGGCGGCACGGGATTTGATGAAGGCGGCCTCAGTTATTGGAGCAGCGCCAACGGGCTGTATGGCAAGTCGGCCCTGTCCTACATTCCCGAAATCGCTTGGAACGATACATCGGCGGGTTTTGGCCTTGCGGCATCCGGCGGCGGATTGAGTTCGGTATATAAGAAACCTGCCTGGCAAACGGGCCCCGGAGTTCCCAACGACGGCGTGCGCGATGTGCCCGATGTCGCGATGGCCGCATCGGCCGCCCACGACCCTTACATCGTCGTTATGCAGGGCACGGCAATTGGCGTGGGTGGAACGTCGGCCGCTGCGCCTTCGTTCGCCGGGATCCTCGCAGTCCTGAACCAGTTCCTGGTGCAGAACCAGGTGCAAGCGAAGTCCGGCTTGGGCAACATCAACCCGAAGCTGTACGGCATGGCGGCGGGAGCCGCAGCCGGCGTCTTTCACGACGTGACCACCGGTGACAACATCGTTCCCTGCCAGATGGGCACTCCGGACTGCGCCGACGGTCATTTTGGGTATAAAGCCGGTGTGGGTTACGACCTTGTGACGGGGCTCGGTTCCGTGGACGCCAACAACCTGGTCACCGTATGGGCCGGCATTCCGGTCAGCTCCACTACCACCACGCTTACCGCGAGCCCGGCCACGATTACGGCTGGCGGATCCGCGGTCCTGACCGCGACGGTGAAGGCCGCCAGCGGCACCCGATCACCCACCGGAACGGTTTCCTTCACCCTGGGCAGCCTGCTCTTGGGCGACGCGACCCTCTCGGGGTCGGGAGGATCCGCCAGCGCCAGCATCACTGTTTTCGGCGGCCAGTTGCTGACTGCCAGCAACACCATACAGGCTGCCTACAGCGGCAGTCCCATTTTCACCCCCTCATCGGGAACGGCCACGCTCAGCGTGGGCACTCCCGCCGCAACTTCCGCGGTAGCAGTGACGGTGACGCCGAACCCGGTCCACCAGCAGGCGCCGGCTGCCAATGGAGCCACGTTCTCTTTCACCATCCAGCTTAACGAGACCGCGGGGGTGGCGACGACCATTACCGGATTCACCTTCGGCGGGGTCAGCTACGCGTCCTCGATCGCGAGTTTCTTCGGCAGCACCACTCTGCCGGCGCATGGCACGCTCGCCGCAAGTTTAGGCAGCAAGAACATAGCCGTGCCGTCGTCGCAGGTGATCGTATTCTCGGGCCGTGACCCCAGCGGCGCCATGTGGACCCAGCAGATCGCGGTTCAATTCCTGCCGTAGTAGACGGGGCGCCGGGTAGCCCGCGCCGCCTCGCGCCTGGGGTTTTCGCTCCCCATCGTGGCCGCGTTGCGAACTTTTTGTGGCTTGCCCGCCGCAGCCGATGCGCGTGGTTTTCCAGTCCACCGATACTGGTCGTGATTCCCTGGGTGTAGTGCTTGACTCTGCGATAGGTTTAAGACAGTATCTTACCTGCATGAAGACCACCGTCTCCTCCGAGGGCCAAATTGTTCTGCCGGCAGAGTTCCGGCGGATGGACCGTATCGAACCGGGGCAGGAGTTCGACGTCGAGCGTATCGATCGTGGGGACTATCGCCTCGTCCGGCGTGCGGCTCCGCCGAACGAGGGTGCCATTGAATGGCTGCTCGCCTGTCCGCAGAAGGACTTCTTCGTCCCCATCGACTCTGAATCGACGGATGCGCTGTGAAGTACTTGGTCGACGCCAACGTTCTGAGCGAGCCGGCGAAACCAACGCCCGATCCGCGGGTCCTGGCGTGGCTTCGCAGACATGAGCCGGATATCGCCGTCGATCCCGTGATTCCCGGCGAACTCCGATTCGGGATTCTCATCCTTCCCAAAGGAAGGAAGCGGGCCGCCCTGGAACGCTGGTTCGACGAGGGGGCCGGGGTTCTCCACTGTCTTCCCTGGCACGCGGACACGGGGCTGAAATGGGCGGAACTGCTGGCGCGCCTTCGCACAACCGGGAAAGCGATGCCAATCAAGGATAGCCTCATCGCGGCCACGGCGCCCGTCCACGGTCTGGCGGTTGCCACGCGAAATCGTGCTGACTTCGTGAACGCCGGCGTGCGTATCGTCGATCCATTCATTGGTTGAGGTCTCGAGTAGGTGCGTCCACCCGCACCCAAAAGAATCCGGACTGGAGCGACACTCTACCCCGAGGCTCCAGGCCCAGCAGCGAATCCGGGTCTGTGTCCGTCCAACGGGACGGTTAGTGTATAATCACCCATACGCTCGGACTGGAGGAGCCCAATGGGTACGGAGAGACGGACGTTCTACGGGCCAGGAATCGACATCTCCGCCTTGGCCCATGCGCTTGCCGATAACTTCTCCGGCGAGGGTTATGAGATCCAGATCATGCCGACGGCCAACGCCGGATCCATGGTGCAGGCCCGCAAGGAAGACACCCTGCGAAAAATCACCGGCATGTCGACCGCGTTGACCACGATCCTCACCCGGGACGGTGAGAATGTTTGCGTGGACGTGGGGGGCGCCCACTGGATGGACAAAGGCGTGGCAGCCGGAGTCGGCGCGGTTCTGTTCTTTCCCGCTCTCATTACGGCCGGTATCGGCGCGTACCAGCAGACGCATTTGAACAGCGAGGCGTGGCAATTCGTGGAGCGGTACATTCGCGCGAACTCGGGCCAGCATCCGGCCGGGCAGGACTCGCGCCACAATCCAGCCAGCGCCAATCCTGCCAGCCCGAAGGGTCCGCCGGCCATCGTCAGCCAGTGTCCCAACCCACAGTGCGGCCAATCGCTGACACCGGGCTCCCGGTTCTGTCCGGCCTGCGGATCGGTGATTGCCAAGAGGTGTTTGAACTGCGGCCAGGAACTCACTCCCGGCGCCGGCTTCTGCGACGGTTGCGGCAGTGCGGTGACCGCTTGACGCGCCCCTGAGACCATCCTATGAGCGACGCTCTCACCGCCCCTCCGATCCGTACTTGTGTGGCCTGTGGGGTCCCCCTAACGCCACTTGGCCGCTTCTGCATCCAGTGCGGGCGGCGTCAGGAACCGCCGCCGGAGGTGGCCGCCCCACCGGCGCCGCCGCCTCCCGAAGCCACCGCGGGCGAGGCCGATGCAGCAGCTACGGCGCCTGAATCTCGGCCGGCCGCAGCCCCGGCGGAAGCGCCCGCCGCGACTTTCCAGTCTCCTCCACCGGACGACAGCGGATACAAGGGCAAGGTGATGCTGGCCTTCCGCCAACTGCTGCAAAACGCGGAGCCGGCGAAGGGCCGGATCGCCTCGGCGGCCGTCCTGGGGGCCGGCTTGACCCGGGACATGGCAGAAAGACTCCGCTCCACGCTGGTGGGGTCCAGCACGGGCATCGCCACACCCCTTGCTCCGCAGGAAGCGGTGCTAATCGAAGGGCAGGCGTCACAGGTAGAGGCGCCGGAGCCTCCGGTAGAGCCAGCGCCTGCTGCGCTGCCGAAGCCGCCGAAGCCTGAGCCCGTGCGGTCCATGTCGGTCACCGCCTTTCAGGTGAGGCAGCCAGCGGCGCGGCGCGGCGCTCACACTTTGACCGGGCTGGCCCTGGGCCGGGGCGGCTCCTACCTGGCCTACGGGCGGGCGGAAGGATCGAGGCTGCTCGGGCCGCCGGATTTCATACGGCTGGACGGCCGCACCGTGATTCCTACGGCGGTTCGTCTGGCGGGCCAGCGGACGAGCGAGTTGTGCGGCAGCCGGGCCCTGTCGAGCTGGGTGCAGAACCCCGCCGAAGTCAGCCTGGGTTTCACCGAAGAGCTCGGGTTGGATGGCGGTTCGGCGCTGCCCGCTGCCCGCGCGTTTCTGAAGTTCCTGAATTACCGGCTGGTGGAGGTGCTGGGCCCCGGCGCCGCCGAGGCGGGAGAAGGCGCGGCTACCGCCCTTTCCGTTTCCGTGGGCCGGGGAGATCCCTGCGCCAATCCGCTCATCGAAGTCGCCCAACAGGCCGGCTTTCCAGTGGTGCAGCTAGTCCCCGAGCCGGTGGCCGCGGTGGCGGCGTACCTTTCCCGGAACGCCGACGGCCCCGGGAACGCGGGCGGGCGCCCCGCCGAAGCTCAGCACTTCCTGGTGATCGATTGGGGCAGCCAGGGGCTGGACCTTTCCGTAGTGGAGGACGCTCCCGCATCCGATGGACCCGCGGTGATCGATCACATAGAGCACCCGCTGGGGGGCACCTGGTTCGACATGATCCTGGAAGGGTGGCTGGCCGAACAGTTGCCCGCGGGGCTTTCCGACGAGGACCGCCGCGGCCTGACCTTGTTCGCCCGCCAGTTCAAAGAGAAGGCCTCGGTCTCCTTCGCCGAGGGCCGGTCTGAACACGTTCAATATTGCGTGCTGCCGGTGGGATTTCCGCCGACTCGCATTTCGATTACCAGGCAGGAACTGGAGGAACTGTTCCAGGACACCCGCGCGCATTTCGAATCGACCGTGGCGGAAGCGCCAGGGCGAGTGGGCTTCCAGGCGGAGGATTTCGACCAGGTGGTGCTGGTGGGAGGGGCGGCGCGATGCTACTTTGCGCGCGACGCAGTGCGGACGGCCCTGGGCCGCGCTCCCAAAGTGGCGGGCAACCCCGAGGAAGCCATCGCCCGGGGACTGGTCTTCTGGGGAGCGCGCTAGTTCGGGAGGAGTCAAGACATGGGAATACAGACGATCGGACCGCAGGAGCAGTCGATGGCGCCGGCGGACGGCGCGCTGACCGAAAGCCTCCTGACGGTTCTCGAAAGGCGCTACCTTCCCGGAGTCGCGGAGCTCGGATTGGTGCGGGTGCAGCCGGATACCAACCTGATGGCGAATATCCGCTTCCTGCGCATCGCGGAGGTGGCGCACGCGGCCGACCTGGCGCGCAGCCTGCATGCGCTCAACATGCAGAACGTGATCAGTTCCTTCCGCGACGGCTCCCACTCGCTGGTATTCGTGGTAACCGGTGAAGAGGGCCACATACGGGTCTACCTGGGTCTGTACAAGCTCGACCCCACCAGCGACGCGCACACCGCCGACCAGATCGAAATGCTGGCCAGCGCGCTGCACGGGAACTTTCCCGGAATCCGCCTGGAGCAGCTCTCGGCGCGCGACGTGTCGATCGAGGTGCTGCGGCCGATCGCCTCCCTGGCAAAGACCGGAGCCGTCACCGGTATCCCCTCGCTGAAGGCCGATTCCAGCACTTTCTTCGTGCAGGGCCTGGAGCGGCTGACCAACAGCCTGCGCGGCGAGCAGTATTGCCTGATGGTGATCGCCGAGCCCATCCCCGAGATCGCCGTGGATGAGGTGATCCAGCGTTGCCGCGGCCTCAGCTCCGAAATCCACGGCTACGTACGCGGCACGCTCAGCGATTCCACGGGCCAGACCAAATCGCACGCCGATCAGAAAGGCGGATCGCTGGGCGGCGGCGTCCTGATGGGCGGCGCCAGCCTGCTTGGCGGAATGCTGGGCTTTGGTTCGATCGTGGGAGCGGCGGGTCCGGTCCTGGGCTCCATCCTGGGCGGCGCCGGCTTCTCCATGGGGCGCACCGACACCACCTCCGAACAGCACACCCGCGCGCTTAGCCATGAGGTATTGAACAAGACGGCGGCCTTCTGCGAGACGGTACTCGAACGCTACATGGCGCGCCTGCAGGATGGCAAGAACCTCGGCTTGTGGAACGTGGGAACGTTCCTGCTTGCCGAAAACGAGAATACCCTGCGGCGCGGGCAAGGCGTCGTCCGGGCGGTGCTCTCCGGCGCCGAAACTTACTTCGAGCCGCTGCGCTCCATCGAAACCGGCGCGGCCGAGGAGGACTTGCGGGACGCGCTCATGCAGTTCCGCAACCCCACCATCAAGCTGCCGGCCGAGGCGCCGCATCCTTTGGGAAGGGTCTTTCACAAGCTGGCCACGCCGCTCAACACCGCCGAGCTTTCGCTCGTGGTGGGCCTGCCTCGGGAAGAGGTGCCGGGCTTGCGGCTCACTCCCATGGCCGATTTCGGGCTGAATCCTCCGGCCTCGAGCGGCTTTTCGATCGGCCAGGTGATGTATCGCGGCGAGGTGCTGCAGGACCGTCTGTGCATCACGGCGAAGAGCCTCAACAAGCACACGTTCATCACCGGGATCACCGGCGCCGGCAAGACCAACACCTGCCTGGCGCTGCTGCGCGCCGCCTATGAGGGCGAGGGCGCTCCGTTCCTGGTGATCGAGCCGGCCAAGACGGAATACCGCGTCCTGCTGGCCGACCCGGTCATGGGTAAGGACCTGCAGATCTTCACCCTCGGCGACGAAACCACTTCGCCATTTCGCCTGAATCCGTTCCAGTTTGCGCGCGGCTATCCGGTGCTCACCCATATCGACCTCCTGAAAGCGGTCTTCAACGCCAGCTTTCCCATGTACGCCTCCATGCCGTACATCCTGGAGGAAGCCGTGCTCGATGTCTACACCGACCGCGGCTGGGACCTGGCGCAGTCCACCAACCGCTACATCGATGCCAGCCGCGACGATTACACCAACTACCTGCCCAATCTGGAGGATCTGTACCGGCAGATCGACGTCGTGGTGGAGCGCAAGAAGTATGGGGCGCAGTTGAGCCAGGATATTTCGGCGGCGCTCAAAGCCCGCATCAAGAGCCTGCTGATCGCGGGCAAGGGCTCCATGCTGAATACGCGCAGCTCCTATCCGCTCGAGCTGCTGTTCGGCAAGCCTTCGGTGATGGAGCTGAAGAACGTGGGGGACGATTCCGAAAAGGCGTTCCTGATGGCCCTGCTGCTCATCAACCTGTACGAGTACTGCGAAACGGCGCGCCGCTACGGCGGCGGGCTGCAGCACATCACGCTGATTGAGGAGTCGCACCGGCTGCTCAAGAACATCCCGGCCTCGGTGAGCGCCGAATCGGCGAATCCGCGCGGCAAGGCGGTGGAGATGTTCGGCGACATCCTGGCCGAGATCCGCGAATATGGCGAAGGCTTCATCATCGTGGACCAGGTACCCGCCAAGCTCGCGCCCGACGTCCTTAAGAACACCAACCTGAAGATCCTGCATCGCATCGTGGCCGAGGACGACCGCGACTCGGTGGGCAACGCCATGAACCTGACCCAGGAGCAGAAGGAGCAGGTGGTCCGGTTGCGCGTGGGACAGGCCATCGTGCACAACGAGTTTCTGGACAAGCCGGTGCTGTTGCAGATTCACGGGGTGAAGGACAACCTGCGCGAGCAGTTCGACCGCGATATCGGGCGGGCGGGCCTGAAGAAGCGCATGACGGCGTTTCAAGACCAGGTGCGCGACATCTACCGCCGCTGGCCGGGATGCCACACCTGCGACGCCCCCTGCACCTACTACTCGGAGCTGAACGCGCCCGAAACCGAGTCCTACGAGGCATTCCAGACGTTTCTCTCGAGCCTGATGACGGCGTCGCCGGTCATATCCTTACAGGTCTGGCGGCGCACTCGGGCGGTGCTGCTGGAGGGCCTGCGCAAGAAGTATGGCGGGGTCGTGCCGGCACGCGGCGTGGTGCAGTGCCACGTCACGGAGCTGGCCCATGTGACGCTGCGCGAATGGCTGCACTACCACGGCGGCGGAATCGGCGGCCACCGGTCGTATGTGAAGCTCGAAGAGACGCTGCTGCGGGCCTTGCCGCCCCTGCTGGAGGATGGTCCGCTGCCGCAGGCCGCGGCCGAATCGTTCGCGGCTTTCGTGGATGAGATGCGGACGCAGGTGGCCGTTCAGCCGCGGCGCAAGGAACCCGGCTGCCGCTTCTGCCTGCATCCGTGCTGGTACGGCTACACCGTGCAGCGCGACCTGGCGGGCAAGGCCCGCGGCCTGGCGGAGCGCCTCAAAACGGCCAGCGAGCAGCCGGACTTCGTGAACAACTTCGACCGGCTGGTCACGCTGGTGCGGCAGTTTGCGCGCGACGCCACCCCCTTCACCGTTGCGCCGCAACACGAGCAGGGATTGGCCTATTGTTACCTGGTCAATTCAGGGGCCAAGAGCTTGTACGTGCTCGAAGGATTCCAGACCGCAGGCAATGCCAAGACTTAATACTTTGTAAGGAGAAGCGCCATGGCAGACGATGACACAACCGCAACCGACACCTCGGTGGAATCCACCGCGGTAGCCGACACCCCAACGGAAGAGGTCGCCCCAGATACCGCGGCCCAGGTGGACAGCACGCTCGCCTGGGATGCACCACAGGACACGACGCCAACCGCCGATGCCTCCACAGGAGGCGACGCGATCGATCCGAGCACCCAGGACCAGGCCGGGTGGACGCAGTTCGACGCCTCGATGGATCAAAACACCGCCGCCAATCAGGACTGGCGGGGGAGTTTGGCGGACCAGAATGCCGACAACGCCGAGTGGCAGGCGAAGAACGCCACGGACCCGGAGGATCGCACCTGGTATGAGGCCCAGGCCGCGGACTTCCAGGGTGAAGCCGCGCAGGACCGCCAGGACGGTGCGAACTCGATGGCCGACGCCGCAACTCTGGATGCCACCGCGGACACCACTCTCGCCAATGCGACGCCGGACGTGAGTACATGGACAGACCAGACTCAGGCCGCCGACGCAAACACGGCCACTGCCACCGACTGGCAGAATGCGGCTGCTACCCAGGGGAACGATGCCTGGGCGGCGCAAAACGAGGCCGAGGCGATCCGTAACGCCCCGGATACCACCGCCGCCGATCCGGAGAGCTGACCTGATCAATTATGCCCAACGAACCGTTCGATCCCGAAGACGCCTCCCGTTTCCAGCCGGCGGACCCGCGCACCCAGGAAGAACTGGGCGGAGTCTTGGAGAGGTCGTTCGCACGAGAAAGGGGCAAAGAACCCGCGGAGGAAGAGGTGCGTCGTCTGCACGCCATGGCGGACGACGCGCTCCGCGAGGCCGAGATGAAACTCAGGCTGGCGCGCGAGGCCGAAGACGCCATGGCGCGGGCGGCGGAGCGTTACGGGACCTCGGGAGACCCGGTACACCTGGCCGACCTCGAGCGGTGGCGCGACGCCGCGGAAGCCTACAAGCGCGAAGCGGAAGAACTCAAGATCGAGGGTGAGCGGCTGCGGGGGCGGATTGGGTAGTGAACAGGTAATGACGTGACCAAAGTGCACAGATCGGTCTGGCTTCTTTGGCTGGTGGCGGCCCTGGCGGGTTCGGCACGTGCGCAACAACCTCAGGATCTCGGCGCGCTCGAGCCGCAGAAGCCCCGCGAATTCGAGATGGGGCCCGGCCAGAAGCATCGGTTTCACGTAACGGCGCGGTCCGGCGATTTCTTCCACGTGTCGCTGGAAAAGAAGGGCATCGACATAGTGCTGTCGATTCTCGATCCGGAAGGCCTCGAGATTCTCTCTTCCAACAGCCCCAACGTCGGGTTTGGATTCGACCATGCATCGATAGTGGCCGACCGGGCCGGTGAATACACCGTGCTGCTGGAGGACAAGGGCGAATTCCGGTTAGAGGGGCGGTATCGTATCGAGCTGGTGGCGTTGCGGGCGCCCACTGAGGAGGATCGCGCCCGCCTCCACGCGGAGTCGGTCTTCCGGGCCGCGGTAGAAGACGCCGCGGTAGAAGACGCCGCGGCCAAAAATGTCGCCGCCGACCGCGCCCGTGCCGTCGAAGGATACACCGAAGCGGCCATGCTATTCGAGCGTTTGAACGACCGCTACATGGTGGCGCTCTCGGTTCACACCCTCAGCATCGTGGATGACGATGATCATAAGGCGCTGGATTTCTGCAATCGGGCACTGCCCTTGGAACGCGCCCTGGGCGACCGCGCAGCCGAGGGCGCCACGCTCGAAATCATGGGCACCATCTACGCGGACCTGGGACAGGATCAAGAGGCGCTGAAGTTCTTCCAGCAGGCGTTGCCGGTCCTGCGCGCGGCCGGACACCACGCCGCCGAGGCCCACACCTTGACTCGCACCGGCAACGTGTACTTCGACCTGGGCGACATGCCCAAGGCCCTGGAGCTGTACAACCAGGCCCTGCCGCTGCTTCGCTCCCTCGGCGACCACGTCTATGAAGCTTCCACGCTGGGGAAAATTGCCCGTGCCTACTACCGCTCGGGCGACAACCAAAAAGCGTTAGAGACCTCCAACCTTGCATTGCCGATTATCCATGCCGCGCGCAACCGCGGCGCGGAAGCCTCTATCCTCAACCTCACCGCCGACCTGTACGCCGACATGGGGGAGAAACAGAAGGCCGTGGACTTCCACAACCGGGCTATGGACATCTACCGTGCATTGGGCAACCGCTCCGGCCAAGCCCTCACCCTCAACAACACGGCGGTGGTTTATGACGACCTGGGAGAGAAGCAGAAAGCCCTGGATTTGTACAACCAGGCGTTGGCGCTCCACCGCGCCGAAGGCGATCGCGCCAACGAGGCGGTGACCCTCGGCAACGTCGCCAATCTCTATGTCGGCTTGGGCGACCTGCAGAAGGCGCTGGAGTATTACCAACAGGCTTTGACGATTCACCGCGCCATCGGCGACCGCCACAAAGAGGCCGTCGCGTTGAACAATCTCGGCAATATCTACTACGGTATGGGCGACATGGCCAAAGCGCTCGC
>DASQZT010000055.1:0-46414 GCA_035638575.1 Bryobacteraceae bacterium | reverse complement strand
CCAACCCGGCGCAACGGCGGTATATTAGACTCACCTTGGTCTCCTTTCGCCGCGAGCGAAGGACGCTTGGAAAACGCTGACTTTCCTTCCCGTGCTCTCTCGCCTCGCGGCGAAAGGCGACAATCCGCTGTGCCAACGCACAAACTGATGTGCGGAGCGTCCGGGTCACGTTCACAGGCGGGCAGAAAGCTCCGGACTGACGCCGACCTCCTGTCACGTTCGCGACGGCATAATCATACGCCTGTTCGGGCCCGTTTCATCCCCCGCTGCGGGAATCGGCCCTGGGGCGTTCACAAGCCCGCCAAAACTCAATTTCCCTCGTTTTCAACCACTTCCAGATCTCAATTTCGGAGTCCGTTCCGCCCCCATGCTATCCGTGGGATGGAGAGTGACCTTATGCACCACCAGACCCAACCCCGCAACCCGTCCATCGAGCGCCTCATCCCCATCGTCCAACAGGGCATCCCCTTCACCGCCGCTGACGGCCAAGCCTTCCTGCGCCTCCCCGTCGTCTCTTCCGGCGGTTTCTTCTTCCTCCCCGTCCGCTCCCGTGCCTTTCGCGACTGGTTCTTTCAGCAGTTCTTCGCCCTCTACGAAACCCTGCCCTCCTCCCATGCCTTCCACGCCATCCTCAATCACCTCGAAGCCCAGGCGGGCGGCGACGAAGACAATCAGCGCCTCGCCGTCTCGCGCCGCGTAGGCTCCCGCGTCCCCGACTACGTCCCCAAACAAATCCTCCTCGATCTCGCCAACCCCGAACGCCAGTTCGTCGATATCTCTCCCCATGGCTGGACCGTCGCAGCCGGCACCGACGCTCTTCTCGAAACCTCCCGCTCCACCAAGCGGATTCCCGCGCCCGTCCCTTCCGATGACCCTGCTGCCGATCTCGAGACGCTCCGCTCCTGCCTCAACCTTCCGTCCGGCTCGGCCTGGCTCCGCTGCCTGGCTTGGCTCCTGGCCGCCTTCCGCCCCTCCGGCCCTTATCCCTTCCTCATCTTCCAGGGCCCTCCCGGCTCCGGCAAAACCTTCGCCGCCCGCATCCTCCGCTCTCTGATCGATCCCTCTGCCGCGCCGCTCGCCCCCATCCCTTCTTCCGCCCGCGACCTCCTCACCCTCGCCCGCCACAACTGGGTCCTCGCCTTCGACCACGTCTCGGCCTTCTCGCCCCAGCTCACCGACGCCCTCTGCCGCCTCTCCTCCGGCGCCGGCGTCTCCCTGCGTGAGGAGGCCCGCTCTTCCGAGCCTCTGCTGCAATCCTGCCGGCGCCCCGTGCTGCTCACCGTCACCAGCCGGTGGTCGTCGCCCGCCGATCTCGCCGCCCGCGCCCTCACCGTCACCCTGCCGCCCATCCCGCCAGCCGAACGCCGCTTCGAGGCCGAACTCCTCGGCGCCCTCGAGGAATCTTGGCCGCGCATTCTCGGCGCGCTCTGCTCGGCCCTCAGCGTGGCCCTCCGCCGGCTTCCCGAAATCATGCAGCCCTCCGCCCGCCGGCCCTCGGACCGGTGTGCCGACGCGCTCGCCTGGGCCATGGCGGCCAGCCCAGCCTTGGGCTGTACCGAGGAGCAGATCGAGCAAGCCTTCGATCCCCCGCCGCCGCCGCATCCCATGGTGGAAGCCGTCCAGGCCCTCCTGGAACGACGCCGCTGCTGGACCGGCTCCGCTACGGAGCTCCTCGACCTTCTGCAACCGGCGCTTTCCTGCCAGACCCCCAAAGGCGTCTCCGAGCAGCTCAGGAAGTGTATGCTGACTCTGGCCGACGCCGGTATCGAGTTGAAATTCCGGCGTTTATCCGGAGGAAGCAAAGTCATCGACCTGCAAGCGGACCCTTGTGTCGCACCTCCGGCAAAAGACCCTCCAAGTGCGACACAAAACTCGGACGCCTCCTCGCAACCCGCTGAAACAGAGGAGCTTACCGCTGCATGAAATCACACACCACATTCCCCATGCGATGCGACACAGACCGGGCCGCGCGCGCAAGCCAGCGCAATCGCTGGGATAAACCGGCAGCGAACCCGGCCTTTCACCGCGGGTGCAGGCGGTGCTATAAAAGATAGATCGCCGATCTTTTATGCCGGTTCCCACACAGATCAAAGGACGCTATGAGATCCGTAACGTCCTGGGGCAGGGCGGCATGGGAGTCGTCTACCATGCCTACGACAAGGTGGTGAAGCGCGGGGTCGCGCTCAAGACCATTCGCGACGTTCCCAGCCGTACGGCGCTGGACCTCTTTTACAAAGAATGCGACGTGCTCGCCTCCATCAGCCATCCCAATATCGTCGAGATCTTCGATATCGGGGAGTTCGAAGAAGACGGGGGCAGCAAGCCGTATTTCGTGATGCCGCTGCTCCAGGGGAAAACGCTGGAGGAACTCATCCACTCGGGCAGCAGCCGGCTGACGGTCCCGCGATCGGTGGAGATTTTCTCGCAGACGTGCCGCGGGCTCCAGGCGGCGCACGAACGGGGCCTGGTGCACCGGGATCTGAAGCCGAGCAACATCTTCGTGATGGAAGACGACTCGGTGAAGATCATCGACTTCGGCGTGGCCCACATGGCCGACTCCAAGACCACCATGGGCCACAAGGGAACGCTGTTGTACATGGCTCCCGAGCAGGTGGAGATGAAGGGGGCTTCGGCGCTGTCCGATATCTTCTCGCTGGGTGTGGTGTTCTTCGAGACGCTGACGCTGCGGCATCCCTTCGAGCGGGGCAATGCCGGGGACGTGGCCTCGGCCATCATGAAGTACGTTCCGCCGCCGGTTTCGGAGCTGAACCCGTCGGTGAACGCCATGATCAGCCGGGTGGTTCACAAGGCCATTGCCAAGCAGCCGTGGTACCGGTTTGTCAACGCGCGGGAAATGGCCGAGACGCTGCAGAAGGCGTCGCGCAACGAGCCCATCGAGATGTTCGATCCGGCGCGCATCCAGCCCCGCATCCAGCGCGCCCAAAAGGCGTTTGAAGGAGGCGACTCGCAGTTCGCCGACGAGATCCTGACCGAGCTGGAGGCGGAAGGCAATGTAGACGCCTCGGTGACGGCGCTGCGGCGGCAGATCGACGTGACGCAGCGGCAGAAGATGATCGCGCAGCTTCTGGAGAGCGCGCGGAGGCGGGTGGACGAAGAAGAGTATCCGCTGGCCTTGCAGAAATTGCAGGAGCTGCTGGCGCTGGACCCGTCCAACGGCGCGGCGCTGGCGCTGAAGAGCGAGATCGAAAACAAGCGCAGCGAGCGGATGATCGAAGACTGGTTCCGCCTGGCGCGGCAGCACATGGAGCAGAACGCGTTCGGCCACGCGCGGCAGGCGCTGCAGAACGTGCTGGACCTGAAGCCGAGGGAAACGCGGGCGCTCCAGCTCATGGGCGAGGTGGACCGGCGCGAACAGGATTTCGTGCGCGCGCGGCAGGAGAAGGAAGCGCTGTACGCCAAGGCGATGGAGGCGTGGCAGGGCGGAGACGTGAGCGTCGCCCTATCCAAGCTGGAGCGCCTGGTGGACATCGACCGCAGCTCGCCCGACACCGCCGCGCCGGAGCGCTCGGCCACGTTCCAGAATTTTTACAACGAGGTGCGGTCGGAGCACGACGCCATCAAGAGCGGATACGAGCAGGCGCGCAAGCACCTGATGGACGGCAATTTCGACGCGGCCCTGGCGATCTGCAACGATCAACTGTCGCGGCATCCCGGGCAGGCGCTGTTTCAGGCGCTGAAACTGGACGTGGAGGAGGGGCGGAGGCAGCAGCTTTCGGCGCATATCGCGGAAGTGGACGGGCAGGTGGAGGCCGAGCCCGACCTGGAGAAGCGCGTCCACATCCTGACCGGCGCGCTGGAGAGCCATCCCGGCGAGGCGCATTTCGAACGCATGCTGCGCACCATGCGGGACAAGCGCGACTTGGTGAACTCCATCGTAAGCAAGGCCCACGCGCTGGAGGAACGCGGGCAGTTCGGCGACAGCCTGGCGCAGTGGGAGATTCTGAAAACCATCTACAGCCAGTATCCGGGGCTGGATTTCGAGATCGAGCGCATCGGGCGGCGGCGCGATCAGCAGGTGCGCTCCGACGCCAAGGCCCGGTGGGTGGAGCAGATCGACTGGCAGCTCGGGGCGGGCGACTATCAGCGGGCGCAGGAGCTTCTGGCCAGCGCCACGGCGGAGTATCCGGGCGATTCGGAGCTGGCGGAGCTGGAGAAGCTGGCGGCGCAGGGGCTGGCACGCGCGGCGGAGGCGCAGAAGCTGCTGGCCGAGGGACAGGAGCTGTGCAAGGCGTTCCGGTTCGAGGAGGGGATCCCGGTGCTCGAGCGCGCCTATGAGCTGGACGGGAAGAACATCGCGATCCGCGCCGCGCTGACGGGAACCTTGGTGGAGCAGGCGCGGACGAAGCTGGATCAAGACTGGCAGGCGGCCGAAAGGATGGCGGAGCAGGCGCTGGAGCTGGATCCGGCGAACGCGCAGGCGAAGAGCCTTCGGACGCTGGCGCAGGACCGCAGGCGCGAGGAGTTTGTGGAGCGGTGCGTGGCGCAGGCGCGGCGGTGCCAGAGCGACGGCCAGATCGAGGCCGCGCTGCAGCATGTGGACGAGGGGCTGAGCGAGTATCCGCGCGAGACGCGGCTGGTGCAGTTGCGGGTAACGCTGGCCAAGGCTTTTGCGGATACCCAGGCGCTGAAGAGTTCGCGGACCACGATTCCGCTGCCGGGATCGGCAGCTTCCCCGCGGGCGCTGCCGGCGGAGACCGTAGCGATGCCGCAGCGGGGGCTGCCCGCGGAGACGGTGGCGATTTCCGCGGAGACAGTGGCGATTCCGCCGCCGGTGGTCGCGGAACCCGCGCCGCCGGCTCCTCCCACTCCTGCGGCCGTGGAGGCTGCCTCTCCGGTGGCGCCGGCGCCTGCCCGTCCGGCGGCGGGCAAGCTGCCTCCCAAACGTCCCTCGCGCCTGATGGCCGGCATCGCGGCGGCGGCGGGGGTTGCGGTGTTGCTGGCGGTGGGATTCGTGGTCGCGCCGAAATTCAAGCGGGCTCCGGCCGCGGCTCCCGTTTCCGGCGAGCCCGCGCCCGCCGCTCCGGTTGCGGCGCCGGTAGCGCCGCCGCCGAACAGCACGGTGCGGGTGCTGGCCGACGTGGAAGCGGGCAAGGTCGCGCTGGACGACAATCCGCCCGGAGACTTGCAGGACGGGCAGATCTCGCTCGACAACCTGGCGCCCGGGAAGCATTCGCTCAAGATCTCGGCGGCCCACGAACAGGCCACCATCGCTCTCGAAGCCGTGCCCGGAGCGCCGCCGAACGTCGAATCCGTGGCGGCCAAAGAAGTGATCGCGGTGACGGTGACGAGCATGGGCGGCCGTGCCAAGGTGCAGTCCAGCGCGGGATCGGCGAAAGTGAGCGTCGACGGGAAAGCCGTGGGCGAAACCGGAGCCGCGGGCCTGGAGTTGAACGACCTCGCGCCGGGCAATCACGAGCTTACCGTGGGCGAGGGAAAAGACCTGCGGTCGATGGTGGTGGGGATCGGGCCCGCTCCCATGCTGACCGTGTTTCTCAAGTCCGACCGCAATGCCGGCGCGCTGGTGCTGGTCACGGGAGAGGACGGGGTCCACGTGTTCCTGGACGGCAAGGAGTACCGGAAGCAGACCGAGCGCGGGCAGTTGCGGATCAACAATCTCCCGGTGAAGGAGTACGCCGTGCGCGTGGCGAAGGACGGATTCCTGGAGGAACCGGAACAGCGCGCGCCGGTCCGCAAGGGCGAAGAGTCGAAGCTCGAATTCCATCTCAGACCCTTACCGAGGGTGGCGTCGCTGGTCATCAGCGGCGCCATTCCCGGCGCGGTGGTGCTGCTGGACGGCAACCCGATCGGCACGGTGCAGGACGACGGAAGCTTCCGGCAGTCGAGTGTGTCGCCCGGCGAGCACGCGCTGGAACTGCGCAAGGACGCGTATCGCCCGAAGAAGATCGAGAAGCGCTTCGAAGCCGGCGCGTCGGTGGACCTGGCGGCGGCGGACGTGGCGATGGAGAAAATACCGGCGACCTTGCGCCTGAGGGTGACGCCCCCGGACGCCCGCGTCACCATCAGCCGCGCGGGAGAGGCGCCCAGGGCCGTCGGCGACACCACTCTCACCGTGGCGGATGGAACCTACACGCTGGCGGCGCGGGCGCCGAATTACGCCGACAAGTCCGTCACGGTCACGGTGTCCGCGGGTGAGACGAAGGCGGTTGACCTGGTGCTCACCAGCACGGCCTCGGCCGTGAAGGTTTTGGGAATGGCCGATTGGGACGAGCCTGCCGGCTGGGTGGAGGAAGCCGGATGGTTCGTGCGCAAGGGCGGTAATTTCGTGGGGTACAAGCCGTCGCAGATCACGGGCACCTTCGTGTTTACCCTGGATCTGCGCAAGGGCAAGCGGCTCCAGTGGGTGGTGGCGCGCGTGGACGCGAAGAACTATCTGCTCTTCCAGATGGACAAGAAATTCTTCTACCGCGCGCAGGTGGTGGATGGGAAGGAGAAGGAGTTAAACAAGACCCCGTACGCCGCGCCCAAAGGGAGCGCGCTGACCATCGAGATGGGAGTGGCCGTGGGCAATATCACGCACAAGCTGTGGGATGGGTCCAAGTGGGGGGTGCTGGATTCGTGGACGGAAGCGGACCGGCAGTTCGGCAACGGAAAGTTCGGGTTCCTGATTCCCGGCGGGGACACGGTGGCGCTGTCGAATTTCGGTTTCACGCCGAAGTAGGGGGGCGCGGACCGCTGGCTCACGCGCGCGGCTCAGAAACGGGAGCGATCATCGAGCACGGCTTGGACCTGGTCCGCGAGCTGCCGGGGAGTGTAGGGTTTTTGCAGGAATCCGGCGACCGGTTTCTCACGGAATCGGGCGACGGCTTCGGCGTGGTCGTAGCCCGTGGAAACCACAACACGGATACCCGGGCGCGCGGACACTATCCCGTCGATCGCCTCTTCGCCACCCATCATCGGCATGGTGAGATCGAGAAGGACCAGCCCGATCTCCGGGTTCCGCCGCACCTGCGCGATGGCTTCGGGTCCGTTGGACGCGACCAGCACTTTGTGGCCCTGGGCCTCCAGCGCGGCGCGGGCGAAGCGCTGGACCACGTCCTCGTCGTCCACCACGAGTATGGTTCCGGCGGCGGCGGACTCCACGGCTGCCGGCGGGACGGCCGGCGCCGGCTCTTCCGCGGCCGGAAAGGAGATCCGGAATGTGCTCCCTTCGCCGGGAGCGCTGGTGACGTGGAGCGACGCGCGGTGACCGCGGGCGATGCCCGCCACGGCGGCGAGCCCCAGGCCACGGCCGGTGAACTTGGTGGTGAAGAAGGGGTCGAAGATCCGCGATCGGGTTTCGGCATCCATGCCGCAGCCGGTGTCGCGAACTTCCAGGCAAACCAATTCGCCAACATCGCTGGTGGTGCGGACGACAATCGTTCCGGCTTGCTCCCCGATGGCCTCGGCGGCGTTGCTCACCAGGTTCAAGATCACCTGCTGGAGCTGGTTGACATCGGCTTCGATCCGCGGAAGGCGCGAGTCGAGGTCCACTTCCAGCGCGATCTTCTTGGGGATGGAGGCCGCGATCAGATCCCGGCAGTTGCGGGTCGCGCCCGACAGGTCCACCTTCTGCAGGTAGCGGCCGCCCTTGCCGGAGTACGCCAGCAACTGGTGGGTCAGGCCGGCCGCCCGCTCGGCCGCGCGCAACACGTCCTGAAGCCTCTCCGAGAACGGGGAGTCCGCGGGCAGATCCTCGAGCACCAGGCTGGCGTTGCCCATGATGCTGGTGAGCAGGTTGTTGAAATCGTGCGCGACGCCCGCTGCCAGCGTCCCGATGGTTTCGAATTTCTGGCTTTCGCGGAACTGTTCCTCGAGCCGGCGTTTCTCGGTGACGTCGCCGGCGATGAGCACGCCGCCGGCAGGGGCCCCGCCAGCGTCGAACATCGGGTCGATGCTGATGTTGAGACGGCGGGAATCGCACTCCAGCTCGATGGCTTCGCGGCGCCGGCTCTCCAGCGCGCGGAAGAACGGCTGCTTTTCGCGGGGCAGGCGGCTCCACAGCTCGTCGCAAGCCATGCCGTCCAATTCCGGTGCGGGGCGGCCCAGGAGCCGGGCGAGGCTTTGGTTGGAGCGAAGGATCCGGCCCTCGGCGTCCACCAGAGCGACGCCATCCCGGATGGCCTCGAAAATCGCTTCCCATTCGTCGGCCGGGACGCGCGCGGTTTCCCCGGCGCTCTGGGCGCCCCCGGCAACCGCTTGCGCGCGGCTCGGAATCGGCGCGGACGGGTTGCCCCTGGCCAGCTCGGCGGAGATCTTCGAGAGGCGCTGCTCGGTGACCTTGGGCGCCCGCTCGGGAAGGTGTTTGGAGAGGGAGACGATGGCGCCTCCGCCGGCTTCGCAATCCACATGGAAATCGTCCACCAGCCGGCCGTCGCCCGCCATGCCCAGCTTTCCGCCCAGAACTTCTTCCAGGCCGGGGATGCCGGGCCCCTTTTCGGAAACGCGAATCGTGTAGCAGGACTGGGCCGGATCGAACAGGAATTCCGCTTCGCCGCCGGCGGCGCAGTCGCAGGCGTTACGCGCGATCTCGGACACGGCGGTGGAAATTCGCGTCCGGTCGTTGGCGTCGAATCCGAGGAGAGCCGCTATATCGCGGGCGCGCCGCCTCGCGGCGGCAACGTCTTCCCTGGTGCGGATGGTAGCGGAGTACAGCTTCGTCATGACGCGGCGGGGACGTATATCCAAATCTACCGGGAACGCCGATACTATGCGAGTATAGCAGTACTGAATCTGCTCTGCCTCTTATCCATCAACTATCTCCCACTATCGGCCGAGGTCGATGCCCAACTTTTTCAACTCCTCCGAGTAGTACCGTCTGTGCATCAGGTCCCACTCCTCGCTGCCCTCGGGAATCTCGCGCTTTTGGGAGCGGATTTTCTGCCGGGCGGCCCGGTCGACTTTATCCTCGGCCATCAGCAGTTCCGTCATCACCTTCACAATCTCGAGCCGCACGGCGTTGCTGTCTTTGTTCTTCAACCGCAACTCGCGGGTTTTTCGCAGCACTTCGACGATCTTGTGTGAGATGTCGCTCACCTTGTCGCGGGAAAGCTTCATGGCGTCGCCCGAATCGCGTCCCGAGGCGCGAATCACCTTGCGCTGGGAGATCAGGGTGTTCTTGATGCGCCGGAACATCTCCTGGTAACTGACGCCTTCCCTCCGCATGTATTCGCTGTACTGGCTCAGCAGGTCGCGCACTTCGTCGTTGAGGCGGTCCTCGACGGCCAATTCTTCGGAGATCACCGCGGAAATCTTTTCGGCGACCACATCAGGCGTGGTGGTTTCGATGGTTCCGTGGGCCAGCCTGTTGACGAGTTGCCGTGACAGATAGGCGACGAATTCGCGGGCAAGCAGCATTCTTTGCGGTGAAAATGTAGTTTACCACGTGTGGGATAAGCTGGCCCGCGTGTTCGCTCCCAGGAGGACGCCCGATACTCCGGGAAGTCCCTGTCTGGAACCGGACGCCACAACGTTCGATTCCGTACATCCGCTCTCCACGGCTGTCAAAAAGGGCCATGGCCGGCTCTCGCCGGAGGAGCGATAATGTACATAACTGTCGGCCCGGGTCGCCACAGGGCCACACGCTTGGGGGCATATGATCGGCAATTCGGGGGAAGCGCTTAGCTTTGAAGATCCCTTGACCTACCTGCCGCGGAAGCCTGTACAAGGGTTTGCGAGGCGGAGTGTGATCTACGATGCGGAGCAGGCTTGCGACGGTCTGTATGTGATCATTTTGGGGCGGGTGAAAATCACCTCGGTTGCCGATGACGGACTGGAGACGGTAAGCCGGATCGTGAGCGTAGACGATTTTTTCGGCGAATCCAGCTTGGTCGGCGCCGAGAAGCGGCAGGAATCGGCGGTGGCGCTCGACAAGGTGAGCGTCATGGCATGGACGCGCGCGGAAATCGAGCGGCACATCGAGCATGAGCCGCGGCTGGGTATTGCGCTCTCGCAGCGCCTGGTGAGCCAATGCATCGAATTGCAGGACCGGATCGAGAGCATGGCGATGTACAAGACCGCGGAGCGCGTGATGCTGGCGCTGATACAGCTCGCCGGCTCCCTGGGCACGCCCCTGGCCGACGGCTGGACCAGCATGGCGTCGCTGACGCACCACACGCTGGCTGGCTACGTGGGCACATCCCGTGAAATTATCACGTTCCAGATGAACTGGCTGCGCCGGCAGGGAATGCTCCGGTATTCGCGAAAGAGCATCGACATCTTCGTAGCCGCAGTCGAAGGAGCGCTGCGCAGCCGCGGTGTGGCCTTGCCGCGCCCGGCGGCCGCGGTGGCGCACCAGGCATCCCGCTGATTGGCAAGCTGTGCCGGTCCGCACCACGAGAATCCCGGCCTCCCAGGTAGAATTGAAGGGATGGCCTTCTCCAAGAAGCTTATAATCCCCTGGCTTTTCCTGCTGGCCGGCGCAGCCTGGGCGCAAGGGCCGGTCATTTTCCCCGGCGGCATTCTCAATGGCGCCAGTTTCGACAAGACCGGCCAGCCGGTGGCGCCCGGCTCGCTGATTTCGATTTTCGGCACGAACCTGGTGGACCCGAGCGGTGCGGCAGTCGGGGTGACATTCAATGGCATCGCGGCTCCCGTGACGGGCATGTTCCACCTGGACGGGTACGACCAGATCAACGCAGAGGTGCCCTGGCAGGTACTGCCGGTCCTCCCTCCCGGCACGGCCGGCACGACCGGTGTGCCGGTAATCGTGACTAGCGCCGGCGCGAGTTCTACGCCGTTCACCGCGCAGATCAGCGCCGCGGCGCCCGGAATCTTTACCTTTTCCAGCGGCCCCGGCCAGGCGATTGCGTATGGCAATTTCGACTACGCTATCGCCGCGCCGGTGAACTCGGGCCTCCCTTTTACCTCCCATCCGGCGAAGATCGGCGATCCCAACACGCTGGTCATTCTCGCCACCGGATTGGGCGTGGTCGACAACCCGGTTGCCGACGGAGGCGTCCCGGCACCCGGGGTCTTGAGCCGTGCGGTGATTACCCCCGCGGTGCTGGTGGGCAACGTTCCGGCCCAGGTCGTTTTTGCCGGGCTGACCCAGTATCCGGGCGTGTTCCAGATCAACATCATTATCGCGGCCAACACTCCGACCGGCGATGCCGTTTCGCTGCAAATTCAGATGAACGGGATCACCACGCGGAACGATGCGACGATTGCCGTCTCGCAGTAGCGGGATCTCACGGCGCCACACGCAAGTTGCCCGAACCCGCGCCGATGCGCTAAAAGAGGTTGATCGGAGTACAGGTTTGCCAGCGCTATCGGGAGCCGCCCCCGTCCTATGAGCGGCCTGATGAACCCGGCGGAATTCGCCAACATCGCCAAATCGGAACGCGATTTCTGGTGGTACCGGGGCATGCGGACGATTCTCTTCCGCATGCTGGATCCATTTCTGGAAGGCCGGCGGATCGGGCGCGCGCTCGAAGCCGGCTGCGGCACGGGCTACCTTTCGCACCGGTTGCAGACCGAACGGCACTGGCCCATCATCCCCATGGACATCAGTCAGGAGGGCCTTCGGTACGCGCGCGAAATGGGAATCGAGCGGCCCGTTCAGGGAGACGTCATGGAGCTTCCGTTTGCCGATGCCGCGTTCGATGTGGTGATGTCGATGGACGTTCTGCCGCACCTGCCGCGGGGAGAAGAGCATCGGGCGGCGCGCGAAATGGCCCGCGTGCTGGCGCCGGGCGGCCTGCTGGCGGTGCGGGCGGCGGCGCTCGATATTCTCCGCAGCCGCCACTCCGCCTTCGCCTTCGAGCGGCAGCGATTCACGCGGCGCAGGCTGATGGGCCTGGTGACCGGCGCCGGCATCCGCGTGCTGCGATGCACCTATGTCAACTCGCTTCTGCTGCCGGTGGCGCTGGCGAAATTCCGCTTGTGGGAGCCCCTTCTGCGCCAGGCTCCGGCAAGCGGAGTGCAGCCGGTGGCGCCGTGGCTGGACCATCTGCTGTATGCGCCGCTGGCGCTGGAGGCGGCTTGGATCGCGGGCGGCCGCGGCTTTCCCGCGGGCCAGTCGCTGGTGCTCGTCGGGGAGAAGATGCGATGAGCCCGGAAGACCGTAAATTCGCGGCGCTGAGCGTCTTTTTTCCGGCCTACAACGACGCGCCGTCGCTCCCCGGGCTGATCGCGAAAACCTTCGCGGTGCTCGAACAGTCGGTGGCGGATTACGAAGTGATCGTGGTCGACGACGGCAGCCGGGACAAGACCGGCGAGATCCTGGAGCAGCTTCGCCAGGCGCACGCGCCGTTCCTGCGGGTGGTGACGCATCCGGAGAATCGCGGCTATGGCGGCGCGCTGCGCAGCGGGTTCGCCGCGGCCACCAAGGAATTCGTCTTCTACACCGATGGCGACGGGCAATACGACGTCGGCGAACTGCCGCGCCTCCTGGAGCTGGTAGGGCCCGAGACCAGCCTGGTGAACGGATACAAGCTGGAACGGCACGATCCGGCGCACCGCGTCTGGATCGGGACGGTCTACAACTTTTGCGCGCGGCTGCTGTTCGGCATACGCATCCGCGACATCGACTGCGATTACCGGCTGATCCGGTGCGCGCTGCTGGACCGGATCCAACTGACCTCGACCAGCGGGACGATCTGCGTCGAGCTGGTGCGCAAACTGGAGCTGAGCGGCGGGCAGGTGGTGGAGACCGGAGTGCACCACTACGAGCGGCTGCACGGGAGGTCGCAGTTCTTCCGGATACGGTCGCTGGCGACTACGTTTTCCCAGCTCTTGCGGTTGTGGGTGCGGCTGGTGATTCTGCGCTGAAGAACGGTTCGACGAGGGCGTAGTTGAGAATCTGGGGCGCCACCGGGGCCGACTGTACCGGAAGGGTCAAGGAGCGGGTGGTCACGCGGCCGTCGAAACCTTCGGCCAGCAGAACGTAATGCGTGGTGTGCTCCGGCCCGACCTCCACGCAGCGGCTGGAGGAGGGGTAGATGCCGGCCATGGCCGGAGAGATCCGCACCGACCTGGCATTCTGCACGCCGTAACAGAGCTGCGCCTTCTGGCCTACCGTGAGCGTTCCGACGCTGGCGTAGAACTGAAGAATGCGCACCGGCCCCGGCTGCGAGCCTATGGGACGCAGCCAGGCGCCCGCATCCGATTCCCGCACCCTGCTGAGCCCCCACATCGAGAGCAGCAAGCCGACGGCCAAACAGAGCTTGAGGAATCGCAACAGCATTTTGCGTCTCTCTTTAGACTCCACTATTCCGGCGCCGGTTTCAACTGCACCAACTTCCGGACGGTGCGCATTCCAACCGGGGGACGGACGCGTGCGTGCCGAGGCGGGGTTTTTGCATTCGTGAACTGGTGTCCGCAGCCTGGTTTTGCGAAACTCAAAAAATCATGCCCATTCGAATCGTTCAGGTGGATGCCTTTACCAATCGGCCGTACGCGGGGAACCCAGCGGCCGTTTGCGTGCTTTCGGAACCCCGGCCCGACCAGTGGATGCGCGACGTTGCGCGGGAGATGAACCTCTCCGAGACCGCGTTCCTGACGCCCCACGACGGCGGCTACAACCTGCGCTGGCTCACCCCTGTCGTCGAGGTGGATCTGTGCGGCCACGCCACCGTGGCCAGCGCGCACGTTCTTTGGGAGGATCGGCACCTGCCGGAAGGCCGCCAGGCCCGCTTCTTCACGCGCAGCGGCCTGCTGACGGCGGACCGGCGAGGGGAGTGGATCGAGCTGGATTTCCCGGCGAAACTCGCGGCTGCCGCCGAGCCGCCGGCCGACCTGCTGCGCTCGCTGGGCGTGGAGCGCGCGAATTTCGTGGGGCGGAACGCGTTCGATTACCTGGTGGAGGTGGATTCGGAGGAGACCCTGCGCGCCCTGGCGCCGGACCACACCGCCCTGGGCAAGATTCCGGTGCGTGGCGTGATCGTGACGTCACGGGCTTCCACGGCGGAATTCGATTTCGTTTCGCGCTTCTTCGCGCCGGGCTCCGGAATCAACGAAGACCCGGTGACCGGCTCGTCGCACACGGCATTGGGGCCGTACTGGGCCGAGAGGCTGGGAAAGAGCGAGTTGACCGCATATCAGGCGTCGGCGCGCGGCGGCGTCGTACGGGTGCGGCTGAACGGCGAACGCGTGATTTTGGGCGGGCAGGCGGTCACGGTGATGACCGGGGAATTGCTGGCCTGAGGCATCAGCCCGTGCAGCGGGCACGCCCACGTCGGCACAGGTCTGCACGAACCCCAGCGCGTCCTCGGCCCATGCTGCCTTATCGAAGTCGGCCGCCAGGAACCAGCACGTCTCGTCGCTGCTCGGCGAGAAGTCGACGCGGTTCGGTGTTCTCCTGCCTCAAGCGTTGGCATTCGGCAAGAGCTTTCTCCAGTTCGGATTCCTGTTTTCGAGTGCACCGTTCTTCCCTGCAGGGCCTGCTACAGCCAATTATCCGCCGGAGATTCGAGCGATCGCCTCGATCCGTCGCATGAGGATACCTACCCGCGCTTGGCTAGACGGGTCTGGCGGCAGGTGTCCAGGTAGCGCATCGACGAATCGTGGATCGCGCAAAAGGGTTTCCCACTCGTTGGCCAGATATTCCCGTCGCGCAGGCTGGGCCGCCCGGATCTCGCCAAGAAGCTCGGCGCGCCCGTCGATGACGGAGACCGCATCTTCAAGATCATGGCTGCCAAAGTAGTCTCCTATTCCCCGACTCTTGAAAGCTTCCAGCTTTGTCGCCAGGAACACGGGTGCCGTTACGATGCGGATGGATAGAGACTTCTCCAAAGAAATCGCATTTGAACTGCGTACGGCTTCACCGTACCAGCGGTTTGAAAATCCCAGCACTTTTGCATCGAGCGGCATGACATCCAGAGCTTGGCCACCGCTGATCCAGCGACATGCCGGTGCGCCTTCGGAGCTGTCCTCGGAAAACCCAAGCTCCCGCAAACGCTCGGCGAGCGCAACGTACTGCGAATAGGTAGTCACTTCGGCAATCGCATCGACATCGAATGTCGATCGCACTGACGGCGCGGATGGGTCGGTAATCAACAAGCCAGTCGCACAACCACCTACGAAGACAAGGTCGTCCAGCAGTGGTCGCACCTTTCGTGCAACAGCAATCAGCTGCTCGATATTCGGATCAGGCATGAACCGCCGGCCGAAGTCGCGAAATAATTAGTTCCTCCGCCAATTTGCGCTCCCGCGCTCGACCATCGCGCAAAGCATCTACGAGAGCTAGGTACTCGTATAGTAAGGGGTCACGAAGGGCCGCCTTCGGCGCGCCACGGTAGAGCGGCTGGAAAGCAGTTCCGCGAACTTTTCCTGGCGGATACGGCCAGACCGGCGGGAGGTCGTTACTGGGCCTGATCAGCGCCGATAAAGGCGCCGCCGCATAAGACGTGGGGACCCCTCGAGTTGGTTCACCTCGCTCGGCCGGAAAGGCGTACTTCATCCCATGCAGGAGGAACTCCTCTAGGCCGCTTAGATTGGGGCGATGACCCAACTCGGCGCCGTGGAGCAGCCCGGAGCCGACGGCCCTAGCGACCGCAGCATGAACTTCCGACGGACTCATAGACAATCCGGCCGCAATCTGCGCGTAGGGTGGCCGCGAAGAAGAGGGCCTGCATAAGTACAGCACTACTGCCAGATCTTGGGGTTTCAGGACAGCCACATTCCTATTGTACATTCGGGATTCGCGAATAGCGAATGCTGTGGCATCCGTCACTGACTGTAGCCCACAAGGACTGCCGAATGGGCCCTCGATCTTTCAGAGAATGCGTCGGAAGACACGACCTGACCACCGAATTGGTGGATTTTCGAAGGAAGCGCGAAAACTCAGTGCATTTTTGGTGGTCAGGAATTCCGCCCTAAACACAGATGTCTTCTGTTTTCAATCTAGGTCCAGCTTCCCAAGCTGGACGTCGCAAGTTTGCTTGCGCTCGTCTGTCGGGCCCCTGACCGACCGTCGATTACCGTGGCGGATGCCCCTCACACCGGCCAAACACCCAGTAAGCCCCCTTCTTGGAGACAAGTCCATCCGCGAGGCCCTTTCTCCCGTTCGGCGGGCAAGCAACAGGGCCATTGACCCCACTCAATGCGTTATGTAAACAGTCTTGTCCGCAAGGGAGCCGCCTATTTCGCTTTCATCTCCAGAACGGTAATGGAATATGGAGGGAAGGCGCGGATGAAGTTGGCGCTCAGTCCGTCCACCTTCGCAGTGATGGGCACGATGCGGACCGGGTCGGTAATGGAGTTCGTGTCTGCCGGGCTGATCGGGCTCATGGTGACGGCTTGTCCGCCGGCCTCGACCGCGGCGATTCCGCTGACGGCTATGTGCACGGCTTCGGGCGCGGCGGCGCGGTTGACGACTTTCACGTAGATCGCTCCCGTCTTGCTGTCGCGGGTGGCATCGAAGAACATCAAGGGCACCTGTTGCGGCATGGGCGGTTGTTGCGGCCCCGCGGGTTGCAGGTTACCCCTGCCTCCGCGCCCTGCTCCTCCTTGCGGCGCCAGCGGCTGCGCGGTTCCGGCTCTGCCGGCGGCTGCGGGCGGAGGAACGAATCCACGCCCGGCAGGAGGCTGCCATTCCTTTGTAGGGATGCCCTGCGCGGCGATCGAAACAACATCGTCGCCGTGATACAGGCTGAACATCTTCTGCGCGGAATAAGACGGCGAACCGTAACTCGTCATCGTATCGTAGCCGATCAGGTCCGTCTGCCACTGCATGCCACCCTTGTTCACGTTGACGAAGAGGGGCGCGTAGGAGGCCATGATGATGAGGCCGGAGTTCCGCCCCATGCCCACCATCCAGGCGGCGTCGCCAAGCGCGGCGCCCATGTTCGGAGTCGGGTCGCCCACGCGGGTGGCCCATTCGCCGACGAAAACCGGCTGTCCCGTGCGGCGGCGCGTGTCGTGATCGTTGGCGTGGAATGCCATCTCGTCTTCGGAGCGGCGATAGTGGTGTTCGTCGATCACGTCCGCGGCGCGGGTGGTCACGGGAGTGGTAGCGATCACCAACAGGTGCGGGTACTTCGCCTTGATGGCATCGAAGAATTGAGCGAACCGGCCCTCGTAACTCCCCACTTGCCGGTCGGCGTTGTCCTCGTTGCCCACCTCGACGTATTGGAGCGGGAACGGCGCGGAGTGTCCGTCTTTGGCGCGCCGCGCGCCCCACGTCGTGCCGGAGTCACCCGTGACATATTCGATCTCCTCGAGCGCTTCTTTCACGTAAGGCTCCAGCTCGGCTCCGGGTGCGAAGCGCGCTCCGCCGCGCAGGGAGTAGCCGGCATAGACTCCGAGCACGGGCTGCATGTGCAGGTCCTCGCACCACTCGAGGAATTCCAGCAGACCCATACCGTCGGACGACCAGTATCGCCAGGAATCGTTCACGTGGCCCGGACACCCGGAGATATCGCCGATGGTCTTCTTCACCAGGTTGAACCAGACGGCGCCGGGGCTGCCCGCCGAAATGACCAGGCGGTTTTCCGCGGACGGCGCGGCTTGTCCGACTGTCAAGGTAACTTCGTACTTCTTCCAATCCTGAGTGATCCGCGGAACCTGCGCGCTGGCGTGGGCAGTGGCGCCATGGTTGCCGACGATGGCGACGGTGAGCGGACCGGTGAATCCGGGGCCGGCCTTGGCATAAAACGAGCCGCGATAGGTCGTAGTCGGCTTCACGGGTATGCCCCAAAATCCGTCGTTGGCGACGCCTACGCGTTGGTTGCCGGTAGCCTGAGTCACGGTCAGCTCGAGGCTGGCTGGGATGACGTCGTTGAACGGCTGGCCGGCGTCGAGCGAAATCGATCCGGCGCCGCCACGCTCCCGGACGACCTGCCAATGCACGGGATCCTTGGCGTCTTCCTTGAAGTTGCGATTGCGAACCAGCTCCGCATAGAGTCCGCCGTCATAGGAATAGTTGATCTCCCCGGTCATCAGCCCGTAGAGCATGGGGCTGACATGGGAGGTCACCCAATGATTGTTACGGAGGCGCTCCGGCCGCATGGCGGGGCCGGGAAGCGTTTCGCGCGACAAGCACGCTTATCATATAGCTATTTAACAATTGAGGGCAAACGCTTACATCCGTAAAGTCCTCCAATCGGCTGGAAGCGTTATCGATAACCGGCCGGCACAAACGCCGTCCGGCCTGCCTTCCGCATGGAAACCCTCAAGAAAAACGGGTCTGGCCCGCTCTCCCCGATCAGAGATAAAAGGTTCTTGACACCGGCTCACTGGTTTAGTAATGTCGTGTACGCGCTGACAGTCTGCTGCATGTAAGGGGGAAACTGGCCCGGGGACCGGTTCCGCGAAGGCGTGGAAGCACAGCATCGGCGCTTAGGGGGACGGGTCTCATGAAGCTTCGAAGGACCGCGCTGTCCATCTGCCTGGTGCTGGTGGCAAGCGCTTGCTCATTTGCTCAAACGGTCACCGGTTCGCTGGTCGGTATCGTGACAGATCCGGCGGGCTCGGTGATTCCGGATGTGAAAATCCAACTGACAAACCAGGGAACCTCCGCCACGAGCACGGCGACAGCCGACAGTTCGGGAATTTTCAGATTCCCCAACCTCCTTCCGGCCACCTACAGTATCAGCGTCCAGGCCAATGGTTTCAAGACACGGATCGTCAAAGACATTATTGTGGGCCTCAGCGAGAACCGGGATTTGGGGCGCCTGGCCCTCGACATCGGCAACGTCACGGAGGAGATCACGGTGACCGCCGAGGTGACTCCGATCCAGACCTCCACCGCCGAAAGGTCCTCCGTTATTGAAGGCAACCAACTCAACAGCGAGGCCATCAGAGGCCGCGAGATGATGAGTTACATGCGCATGCTTCCCGGCGTGGTGGACACCACCGTGGGGCGGGATGCGACCGGCGGAAGCGTCCTGGGGGGTCTCACCTTCAACGGCAGCACCGGCATCACGGGTTTCATGGTGGACGGGGTCAGCGACATAGACTCCGGCTGCAGCAACTGTTTCACCCACTTCGAGCCGAACATCGACTCCATCGCCGAAATCAAGGTTTTGACTTCGAACTACCAGGCCGAGTTCGGCCGCAATGCGGGCGGCGCGGTCACGGTGGTTACCAAGAGCGGCACCCAGCAGTTCCACGGCTCCGGCTGGTGGACCCACCGGCACGAAGAGTTCAACGCCAACGATTTCTTCAATAACATCACCGGCCTGCCTCGCAGCCGTTACCGATATAACATCGCCGGCTTCAGCCTGGGAGGCCCGGTGTTCATTCCGAACCACTTCAATATCGGCAAGACCAAGCTGTTCTTCTTCGTCTCGCAAGAGTACACGCGACAGCTTGCGAATTTCTCAAACCAGTACCGGAGCATGCCGACGGCGCTGGAGCGCAGCGGAGATTTTTCCAAGAGCGTGAACGGCAGCAACGCGCTCATCGTGGTCACCGATCCGTTGGCCGGAGCGCCGTTTCCGGGCAACGTCATCCCCCAAAGCCGGATCAACGGATGGCCAGGCGATGCTCAATTTCTTCCCGGCGCCGAACACCTTTTTCCCGCAGGGAACCGCTCAGTACTTGCAGGACAACTTCCAGGCGGCGGGCAGCGCTTCGCATCCCCGGCGCAACGACATCGTCCGGCTCGACATGAATTTGACTTCGAAGCTGAACGCCTATGTGCGCTGGGGCCACGATGCCGACGACTGGGTCGAACTCTTTCAGAGCTCGCAGTTTCTGAAGGGCCCCACAGGGGACCTCACCCAGGATCACCCGGCGCCGGGCCACGGCATTTTGGCCTCGGCTAACTATATATTCAGCCCGACCCTGGTCAACCAGTTCACATACAGCAAGACCCTCAATCACTGGTCCTGGTTCGAAGTGGATCCCGCGGCGGTAGACCGGTCCGTGCTGGCCGGCACCCAGGGCACGCCACAAGCGGGGCAACCGCTCCCCAGCCTGTTCCCGCTCCACACTGTCGGCCCCGGCGTTGGCGGCAACCAGCTCGTCGAGGGTAAGGCCAACGCGTCGAATGGTTATTCGAACTACATGCCCAACCTGACTTTCGGAGGGCCCACCCCGAACACTCCCACTTACTCCAACGGCAATCCCGAATACTCCAACAACAATATCATCGACACGGCCACGGATAACTTGAGCAAGGTTCAGGGTAATCACAGCATCAAAGGCGGCATGTACCTGGAGTTCAACCGGAAAATCCAGCCTTGCGGCTCCGCGGGATGCAATGGCTATACTGGCGCCTACAGCTTCTCTCCGGATACCAACAATTCGCTCAACACCGGCAATGGATACGCGAACGCCTTGCTGGGCTATTACAGCACCTATACCGAGTGGACGGCCAAGATCGTGGTGAACGACACGTTCTGGAACGCCGAGTTTTACTTGCAGGACAACTGGCGGGTCACCAAGCGACTGACCTTCGACTATGGTATCCGCTTCTACCACCAGACGCCGGAGGTGGATAAACAGGATCAGAACTGGTTCGCCTACTTCGACCCTACTAAGTATGTCAGGTCGGCGGCCCCGAGGATCTATATCCCGGCCATCGTGGGAGGAAAGCGCGTGGCCCAGGATCCGGGGAACCCCACTGCCATCGCGCCGGTCGCCGAGATCGGACTCTTCGTCCCGAATAGCGGAAACCCCGCCGATGGACTTGTGGTAGCGGGCCAGAACGGCGTCCCGTACAACACTTACAGCACTTCGCCGCTCCTGCCTGCTCCACGCCTGGGTTTCGCGCTCGACATGTTCGGCAATGGCAAGACCGCGATCCGCGGCGGCTTGGGAGTTTTCTTCGACCGGCTGGACGGCAACGAAGTCTACAGCATGGCCAGCAACCCGCCGGTGGTGTATGCGCCTACCGCATATTATGGCCAGCTCACCGGGTTGGCCGGCGCGGGCGGACTCCTGGGACCTCAAACCATCACTCAATGGGCCGGCCACACCAGGCTGCCCCAGGTCCGCAGCGCCAGCCTGGGCGTGCAGCAGGCCGTTGGCTTCGGCACCGTGCTGGACGTCTCGTATCAAGGCACTTTCGGCCTGAACCGGAACGTGTACGAGAACTTCAACGCGATTCCGATCGGCTCCGACTTCCAGCCGCAGAACATCGATCCCACGGTAACTGGCAACAAGGCGGTTCCGGCGGCTTTGGAGCGGTGGATCTATCCGAGCCTGGGCACGTTGAACCAGTTTGTCATGAACGGCAAGTCGAGTTACAACGGGTTACAGTCGACCCTGCGCAAGCGCTTATCGCGCGGCCTGCTCTTCGGCGTGGCCTATTCCTGGTCGCGCGCCATGCAGCTTCTGGCATTCGACCCGCTGGTGGCCAACAACTACTCGCGTAACTACGGGCCGCAGAGTATCGACCGGCGACAGACGATCGGCGTCAACTACGCCTACGATTTTCCGAAGCCGGGACAGGCGATGCACAACAAATTGCTCACCATCGTCGCGGATGGCTGGCAAGTGTCGGGTATCACGACCGCCAACACGGGAGGCCCGTTCACCCCGAGCTTCAGCAGGACGGACGGCCTGAATGTCACGGGATCCACCAACGAGGGTGCGCGCATCGACGTGGTGGGCAACCCCTTCGCGAATGTTCCGACGAATGCGTCTCTGCCCAATGGCAAGCTGGCCTTCAATCCCGCGGCGTTTGCAGCTCCGGCCGTGGGGACCATCGGGAACGCCGGCACCAACATCATGTACGGTCCGGGGTGGCTCAACTTCGATGCGTCGCTCTCCAGATCGATTCCGATCGGCAGTGAGAAGCGGCAGCTCAAACTACGGCTGGAGGCATTCAACGTCTTCAACCATACGGAGTTCAGCGGAATCAGCTCGTCGTTCACTTTCAATCCGGCCACCGGCGCGAATACCAATGCATCCACCGGACAGTACACCAGTGACCGGGGGCCGCGTATTCTGTCGCTGGAATTGCGGTTCCAGTTCTGATGCGGGCGTGGGCGCCCGCTCCCTGACGGTCGCGGCTCAGCAAGAGGTTCCGCGGTGACAGTTCGCCGGATGAGTGCGGTCGCGTTTGTGATGGCCGCCGGCTGGGCCTATCAGACCGGGGGGCCGCAACTGATCCGCGAGGGGAAACTCGAGGAAGCCCTGGAAGTGTACGCTCGCGGCGTGGAAGCCGTCCCGAAATCGGTGGCCGCGAACAACGGAGCCGGCGTGGTGCTGGACCTGTTGGGCCGCTACGCCGAAGCCCGGAAGTATTTCAGCCAGGCCGTCAAGCGATCCCCCACTCCCCTGGAAAAAGCATTAGCGCAGCGGGCCCTGGCAATCTCATACGGTTTTTCGCGCGATTGCCGAGGCGCCGAAAAGTCCGACCGCGAAGCCTACGAGTATTTCCTCGCGGCACCGGATTTCTATAACGCCGGCGAAGTGGCCAACGAGCTGGGCCGGATCTGTCTCGATGCCGGCGACTGGGATATCGCTTACACCTGGTATCAGAGAGGCCACGAAGCCGGGTTGCAGGAAGAGAACATCGCGCCGGCGCGCAAAGATCTTTGGGACTTCCGCTGGGCGCACGCGAGGGCGCGGATCGCGATCCGCCGCGGCAAGCCGGAGGAGGCCCGCAAGTACATCGCCGCCGCCCGGGCCATCCTGGGCAAGGGCACGAACGCGGCGCAGCAGGTGTATTTTCCGTTTCTGACCGGTTACGTCGCGTTTTACGCGGGCGACTACCGGGCGGCGCTGGCGGACCTCCAGAACGCACAGCTCACCGATCCGTTCATTCAATGCCTGATCGCCCAAAGCTACGAGAAACTGGGCGACCGGGCGAAGGCGCTGGAGCACTACAGAATGGCGGCCAACACGACCGCGCACAGCGTGCCCGCGGCATTTGCGCGTCCCTTCGCGAGGTCGAAGCTGGAGTAGTGGGGGGAGCAGTTACGTGTCGCTCTCGGTCCCGATATTGAATCGCTTTACCAGAACGAATACGCGCTCGCTGGGGCTGATCCGGAAAAGATTCTCGGCCGCCGATCAACGCGGATTAAAGCGGATCAAGCAATTTATTTTAATCGGTGTTGAGTCGCGTTCATCGGCGGCCATCCATCTTCCGGCCTTTTCCGGCAGCCGGCGCTAACATTCCCGGAGGCTCGACCGCGGCTTGGAGATACCAGGTATCTCAGCTTCCGGGGTGATACTCCCGCTCGATGTGCCCCTGGAGCTGCGGGCGGTAGAAATAGACGTCCCGCAAGTCGCCCGTGCTGTACCGTTTGGCCTGATCGTTGAAGTGACGGGAGGCCGGATTTCCGCTCTCGCCGCCGGCTGTCACGGCCCTGGCCCGAACGGTGTTGCCGAACTCCACCACGGCGACGAAGCTGTTCCCGCTGGTGCCGTACCACTTCTTCGTCTCCGGGTACGCGCGCGCTCCGAATGAGGCCAGCGAGCCCCACTGCGAGGAAGTGAAGCCGACGGGAATGCTCGGCCCCGCGTCGTTGAACGGCTGGACGATGTCGCCGGTGAGTCGCTGGAATCGATTGATGTCACCCCACGGGGTCTTCCAGCTTCCGAAGTCGGCCGCGAGTTTGTCGGACGCCGCCGCGAGCGCCTGGAGGAGCTGCCCGGCCGGCATCCTGGCGATGTTGTCGTCGGCGGATCCGCGCCCGCCTCCGCCCCCGCGTCTCCCGCCGCCCGCCTGCCGGCGGACCTCTTCGCCCCAGAACACCGCCAGAGACGTGGGTACGGACGTCACGGACCACCGAAGATCCCACGCCCGCAGGAGTGCGATCTCGCCGGCCACCTTGGCTTTCAGGGGATTGCCCGCCGGGGTCTCGTCCCAAGCCTTGATCAACGCCGGGATCGGCTTCTCGAACCATGTGAGGTAGCTGTCAAACGCCGCGGCAATGAGGGAGTCGATCGTGAAATTCTTAGTGTTCTGCAAGACCCGGATCGCGTGCAGTCCACGCGCGGACTCGCCGCCGTTCTCGACATAAACGGGATAGTCTTCCTTTTTCGGGCTGCTCGGCCCGGCCGCGGACCACGGCCAATTGTTGGTGTTGTAGAGCCAGCCGCTCTGGGGGTTCAGCAGGTGGGGCGTCTCGTCCACGGAAAGCAGTCCCTGCCACTCCGTCGCGGGATTGCTGCCATCCACCGGCCTGGTCCAATCGAATCTGGTATCGCGCCGGGGAATAAAGTTGCCGTGGAAGTAGGCGATGTCGCCGTCGGCATCGGCGAAGATCGTGTTGTTCGACGAGTTGGTGTGCAGCTCCATGGTCTGCCGAAACGACTTGTAGTCCTTCGCCTTGGTTCGCGTGTAGGACTGCGTCAGCGCCTTGACGGGCTCCTGCATCAACCGGACGCTGACCCACTTGCCGTCCGTCTCGCGGACGATCGGCCCGTGATGCGTGCGGTAGACGGTGAATTTCTTTTCGGCCATTCCGTGATCGGTGCGGTATGGCACGGTGATATCCGATGCCGCGAGCGGACGCTCCTCGTTGCCGTACCGGTAGAAGAAGCGATCGCCTTTTTTCAAAACCGTTTCGAGATACTCGTCGATGGCATCCACGCCGCTGGAAGTGTGCATCCAGCCGGCGCGGTCGTTGAAGCCCTGGTAGATGAAGAACTGGCCCCACGTGACGGCGCCGTAGGCATCCAGCCCTTCGTCGCTCACCATCTGCAACTCGGACCGGAAGAAGAACGAGGTGTGGGGATTGATCAGCAGCAGGGCATGATGCGCGGCGGTATTGGAGGGTGCGACGGCGGCGCCGTTCGATCCCGTGGGTTCCTCCGGCTCGCTCTCGATCGCGGATGGCGCCGGGGTCGCGGGGGCTTTGCGGTTGGACGCCTGAATCGCGGGCGGTTTGCCATAGAACGCCTGAAGCTGGTTGAGGTTCACACGCTCGATATCGCCGCCGATGCTGCCCTCGGTGAAGGAAAGCGCCATCCAGGGCTCGAACCGCCGGATGACCCGCGGCTTCACCTCGGGGTGCTGGGAGAGGTAGTAGTTCAATCCGTCGGCGAACGAGTTCATGAGCGTCTTCAGCCACGCCGGGCTTGCGGCGTATTGCGTCTTCAAGGCGTCGGGGCTGATGAAGAGCTTCATGCGCAGGTCCTGGTAGATCCTGGACTCGCCCTCGGCTTCGGCCAGGCGCCCCATGGCGTTGATGTAGTTCGTCTCGACGCGATTGAAGTCGTCCTCGGCCTGGGCGTAAACGGCGCCGAAGACCGCGTCGGCGTCCGTTTTTCCGTAGACGTGCGCGACGCCCCAGTCGTCCCGGATGATGGTGACATTGCGGGCCTCCTGCTTCCAGCGCGCGGCCTCCGGGTTTTGGGCTGCCTGGAAAGCGAAAGAGGCGGATGCCGCCAGGAGGACGAGAACGAGCTTCTTGCGGTAAAGGATGCTCTTCATGAGTTACTCCACTTCATATTAGTTTATGCTGCTGGGCCGCCCTCTTCGGGCTACAGTTGCAGAATGGTGCGCAAACCCGCATCGACGGAGCCCTGCAGGCTTGCCGGCAGCGTGCCGGCGTGCTCGGTAAGGTAACCGCGGTCGAGCGTGAGGACTTGGGAAACATTGACGACCGAGTCGCGGGGAAGGCCCGAAGAGCGGGCCGGCAGCACGACATTGCCTGGCGCTTCGGCAAGCTCGAGGTTGCCGGTGATCACGGCCACGATCACGGTTTGAATGCGGCTGCGGTTGAAAGAATCTGCTTGAATGACCAGGACCGGCCGCCGGTATCCGGGCTCGGAGCGGCGAGGCTCGGGGAGATCGGCCCACCAAATCTCGCCGCGCTGAATGGGATCCATCGCGGTTACCAGGATTCTTTCTCGAGGGATCTCAGTTGGGCGCGGTGGAGTGCCGCATCGACCCTCGCGGTGCGGCGCGAGTACACCTGATTCAGGCGTTCCGTGATGGTGTTGGCCTGCTGGCGATCGAGGAACTCCGAAATCGCGGTGGCGTAGAGTTGGCTCCTCGAAACCCGGAGGCGCCGCGCCGCCGCCTCCGCCTGGCGGAAGAGGTCGTCGGGCACCGACACAGCGGTTTTCATGCTTGAAGTATAACCCGAGTTATACCAAGCGCGGCGCCTCGGTCAGAGGCGTCGCCGGACAAGGATCAGGCTCGCTTCGCCTCTCGCCGAATCCCCTCGGCAATCCACATGCGCAACTGTGTCTGGTAGCCGACCGACTTCGCTGCCGCGATTCTCTTCGCCGCCGCGATCTGTTCGGCAGCCAGGCGAAGGGAGATGGGAGATTTTGCGCGGGCGTGACGTTCCTGAATTGACTTGGCGAGCGCCGCTGACAGCTTTACCGGCCGGCCCTCAGGTAGTTGATCCCACACTTCCGCCACAGAGTGTTTCTCGAAATACTGGGCAGCGTCTTCATCCGAGCGGAATTTCGGAAGAGGGGCCTTTGCTGAAGGTAGCTTTTTCTTCATTCGATCCACCTATTTGCGGCGGAAGAGCCGCCGTTCACCGCTGTCCATGTCACGAGCCGTGATCACCCGGATCAGGCCTCCTGGCAGGCGACGAAAGACAGCGAAAGCCAGGCGGCCGTCAAGAGTTTCACCGAGGGAAATGTATCGCTGCTGGCGGCTCCGTCTGACCTTGTGGACACCGGCAAAGACCTCCTCGACCTCGTCTGGGGTAAACTCGTGTCTCTGGATATGCAGGATATTGCCGCCGTCCCATTCAAACCCGGGGTGACCACATCGCTATCGTAGCAGATTGTATATACAAAGTGCTACAAGGCGTGCTTGCGATCTTCACCTGCGCTTTTCCCCGCCCCGCCCGAAGCGCTCCGTGCGAACCACTCCGGAGCCTTCCTTGATCACCACCAGTTGGTCGGCGGCCACATCCGCGACGGTCTCGTGTCCGCCGTTGGGCCAGCGAACCTCCACGCCGGCCGCCGTCGCGGAGCCCAGCCCGAAATGCAGCCTCCGATCGTTCACCGAGAGATAAGAAGATTGGGCGAGCACGGCCTGCGCCTGCTTGCGCTCGCCGTAGGAAACCACTACTTGCGCGCCGATGGCGCTGCGGTTCGAGGCGGTCCCGGACAGCAGCACCTTCAGCCAGTGATCGCCGCCGCTCACATCGTTGCGCAGCAGCGACGGCGGCTCGTTCACGTTGACGATCAGGATGTCGACGTCGCCATCGTTGTCGAAGTCGCCGAATGCCACGCCGCGGCTCGAATGCGTCTCCGCGATGCCGGGTCCCGCCTCGGTCATCAGCTCTTCGAATTTCTCTCCGCCCAGATTCCGGAACACCACGTTCGGCGTTTTGTACGGAGCGTCGGGAATTTTCTGCTCCGCTTCGGGGTAGACCATGCCGGTGGTGAAGAAGATGTCGGGAAGGCCGTCGTTGTCGAGGTCCGTAATGGCGGCGCCCCAGCATACGAACCTCGTCTCCACACCGAGGCCCGCCCGCAGCGTCACGTCGCGAAAATAACCCTTGCCGTTGTTGCGGTAGAGGACCGCGGTGTCGCCGCGAAAATGCGTCTTGAAGATGTCCACGAATCCGTCGCCGTTGAAATCCCCGATGCCCAGCCCCATGCCCGCCTGCTCCTGCCCGTCTTCGCTCAGGGAAACGCCGCGTTCGAGACCCTCTTCGGTGAACGTCCCGTCGTGATTGTTGCGGAAGAACAGGCTCGGCGACGTGTCGCAGGCCACGTAAATGTCGGGCCAGCCGTCGCCGTCGAAGTCGGTGGCCGCTGCCGTCAGCGCGTATCCGGGCTTGACGGCGGCGATGCCGGATTTCGCGCTCACGTCGGTGAACGTGCCGTCCGGGTTGCCGTGGTACAGGCGGCAACTGTCCTGCTGAAGCCCCCCGGGTCCACAGAAGATCGGAACGCCATTGTAGTTGCAGTCGGGGTCCTTTCCCCGCGCCGGAATCTTGTCCTGGTCGAAGACGTTGTAGTGGGAGACGAACAGGTCCAGCCTTCCGTCGCGATCGTAATCGAGCCACGTGCAGCCCGTGGCGTAGTGGGAGCCGGGGCGCGTCAGGCCGGCCTTTTCGGTCACGTCCGTGAAAGTGCCGTTGCCGTTGTTGTGAAAAAGAATGTTCCGGCCCCAGCAGGTGATGAAGACGTCGTCGAAGCCGTCGTTGTCGTAGTCCCCCACCGTGATGCCGGTGGCCCACACGCTGCGGCCCAGGCCGGATTTCTCGCTGACGTCGGAAAAAGTGCCGTCGCGGTTGTTCTTGTAGAGCCGGATGATTGCCCCTTCGGGCGAGGACTGAAGACGGCGGCCGGTCAGCACGATGAGGTCCTGCCAGCCGTCGTTGTCGTAATCCAGAAACGCCGCGCCGCACCCCATGGATTCGACGATATAGTCGGTGTGGGCGATGCTCCCATAGACCACCGGCGCACGCAGTCCGGCCGATGCGGCCACGTTGACGAAACGCGCATGGAATGGCCGCCCCGAAGGCGTGCCCCGGGGCGTGGCCGCGACGCCCCGGGAGGCCATGCCGCGATTCTGCCCGCGGGCCCGCGCCGCCGCCAGGCCCAGCGCCCAGGGGAGCGACAACACTTCTCTGCGTGTCATTACCTTCAGGATATCCGCACCGGCCGTCGATGAGTTTATAATTTGAGGTGCTCGCGCCGGATTTCCATGGCCCGCCCGCTCCTTCATTCTGCCCCGCTGATTGCGGTCCTGCTGCTGGCGGCCTCCGCCGGCCGGAGTGCGGCTCAGACCGCGGCGGCCCGCGACGCGGCGGCGGCGATGCAGCGAGGGGATTTCCAGGCGGCCGAAAAGATCTTGCGGGCTGAGGTCCAGCAGCACCCCGGCGACTCGTGGGCCTCGAGCCTTCTCGGCGTGGCGCTCGACAATCAGAAGAGAATTCCGGAAGCGGATGAGTTCCACAGGCGCGCGGTGGCAGCGGCTCCAAACTCCGCCGATATTCTGAACAACTATGGAACCCACCTGTGGCTGGCCGGGCAATACGACAAGGCCGAACCCGTCTTCGCCAGCGCATTGGCCGCCGCGCCCTCGTACTTCAAGGTGCTTTACAACCTCGGCCTCATGGCCACCTATACGGGGCACTACGAGCGGGCGCGCGAGGTGCTCGAGACGGCCCTCCGGCAGGAGCCGCAGAATGTGGACGTGCTCTACCGCCTGGCGTGCGTCGATGAGGTGACCAAACAATGGGAGGCTGCCGCCCTGCGGCTGGCACGGGCGGCAAAACTCGATCCGCGACGGGCGGACGTGCAGAAGTTGTTGGCCATCACGACCACCGAGTTGGGTGCGCTGGCTGATTCGACCGCGGCATGGGACCGCTACCTGGAACTCGTGCCGGACGACGATGTCGCCCGCCGGGAGCGAGCCTACACAGCGGCCAAAATGGGGAAGCTCGAGCAAGGCATCGCCGAGCTGGAACGGTTCGTCACGCGGCATCCCGGCGACCCTGTCGGGCATTACGAGCTCGGCCAGGCCCAGCGCACGGTCGACATGACGCAGGCGCTCGGGCATCTGGACAAGGCGGTGGCGCTCGATCCGAAATACGTGGCCGCGCTGTCGGCTCGCGGCATTCTTTACAACCAACAGGGAAAGCCGGAGTCCGCCGTGAAGGACCTGGAGCTTGCGGCATCCTTGCAGCCGGACGATGCCGCGAACCTGGATCGCCTGGGGCAAACCTTTCAGTCTCTGGACCGCCCCGCCGATGCCGTCCGGGTGCTTCGAAGGGCCGCCGAACTTGCACCCGAAGACTCCAGGACGCTGCTGCATTATGGCCGCGCCCTGGCCGATGCGGGGCGCACGGACGAGTCCAAGGTGGTGATGGACCGCTTCCGGCAATTGGGTCCGGAGAAAAAGAAAGGCGTGCCTGCCGGCCTGGTGGATTATTTGAGCCTCGCGCCCGAGCAGAGACATGCCGAATACCGGGCTCGCGTGGAGGCAGCGGTCCGCGATGACCCGGAGGACCCGGCGACGCAGGTGGACTACTTGATGCTGATGCTCGAAGATGGCAAGGCGGACCAGGTGGCAGCCGCGGCGAGGCGGATCGCCGCCTTGAAGCCTGGCGCGGCCGTGCTGGCCGGCGTGGGGCGCGCGCTCCTGGAGGCGAACCAGTTCGCGCTCGCGCGGGACCTGTTGGAACAGGCCGCCGCGGCCGGTCCGCACGGCGCCGATGTGGAACTGGAACTGGCAGTCGCGACTTACCACGCCAAAGACGCGAAGGCCGGGCTCGAGCTGTTGGACCGCATACCGGAATCCGGGCGCGGCAGCGATTATTACCTGGCTCGCGCACAGATGCTGGATGCCTCCGGGAAGTTTCCGGACGCCGTTACGGCCCTCCGCCAGGCGCTGGGCGCGGCTCGCACACGGCCCGATCTGTTCCAGCAAGCGACCGCTTTGCTGGTGAGGGAGGGCAACGCGTCCGAGGCGCTCGGTTGGGCCGATGAGGCGGCGCGCGTCCTGCCGGAGAACCGCGAGATTCTGCTGATGAAAGCGACGACGTTCGAATTTGCCGGGAAAGCTGATGAAGCAGACCATCTGCTGACCGAGATTCAGCATCGGTGGCCGGAGTGGTCCGCCGTCTGGGTGGCACACGGGATCATCCTGGATACGCATCGGCATTACGAAGAGGCGCGGCAGGCGCTCGAGACGGCGATCGCGCTGGGCGCGCGCGGCCCCGAGACGGACTTCTTTCTGGCGGACTCGAAGCTCCGCCCCGGTCCGGCGCGCAAAGACGCGGCGGATACCGCCGTCCGGCAAGCTTATCTGAACAGCCTTTTCCAGGGCAGCCTCCTAAAAGGAAAGCCGCCGGGCGACAGGTAGCAGGAGAGCGCGGAGGCGAGCTTCGCTCGCCGGGCGGGTTGACAACCCGCCGCAGGTTGACAACTGTTGACAACCTGCCCCACAGCCACCTAAACTCCCTTCATGCCGGAACTGCGCGAGGTCCCCGATGAGAAGCCGCCATTCCTGGGCACGTGGCCGCGAGTTTATGCCGCCATCCTGATCTATCTCGCCGTAGTGGTAGTAGCGGCCTGGCTGTTCACGAGAGCATATCGATGAGGCCGATCGACTGGATCGTCCTGGTTGGCACGCTCGTTTCCATCGTGGGGTACGGCTTGTACCGCGGCCGCGGCAGCAATACCGTGGGCCGTTATCTGCTGGCGGACCGGACCATGCCGTGGTACGCCATGGCGCTGGCCATCATGGCGACCCAGGCCAGCGCCGTCACCTTCATCTCCACCACCGGGCAATCCTACATCGATGGCATGCGCTTCGTGCAGGCGTATTTCGGACTGCCCATCGCCATGGTGATCATCTGCGCCACGGTCGTGCCGGCTTTCCGCCGCGCCAACGTCTACACCGCGTACGAATTCCTGGAGAAGCGCTTCGACAGCAAGACGCGCACGCTGGCGAGCGTCGTCTTCCTTTTCCAGCGGGGACTCTCGGCGGGATTGACCATCTACGCTCCGGGCATCGTGCTGTCGATCATTCTGGGATGGCCCGAGCGTGTCACCACCGTCATCATGGGCGCCACGGTGGTGATGTACACGGTGATCGGCGGCATCAAGGCGGTCACCTGGTCGGACGTGCAGCAGATGTGCGTGATCGTTCTCGGGCTCGTGGTGGCGCTGGTGACGGTGGTACTGCTTCTGCCGAACTCCGTATCGTTCGGCGATGCCATGTACCTGGCGGGTGCGGCGGGGCGGCTGAACGCGGTCACCACGAATTTCGACTGGAACGACCGCTTCAACATCTGGAGCGGCCTCATCGGCAGCACGTTCCTGTTCCTCTCCTATTTCGGCTGCGACCAGTCGCAGGTGCAGCGCTATCTGACCGGGAAGTCCATCACCGCCAGCCGGATCAGCCTGCTGTTCAACGCCGTGGCCAAAATTCCGATGCAGTTCTTCATCCTGTTCATCGGCGCCATGGTGTTCGTCTTCTACCTGTTCACACCGCCGCCGGTTCTGTTCCAGAGGGCCGAGCTGCGAAGAGTCGAGGGTTCTGCGGCATTCAGGCCGCTCGAAGCGCAGTACAACTCGGCGGTGGAACGGCGCAAGGCGGCGGCCCTGGCGCTGGCGGAAGCGCGCCGGGCGGGCGACGCCGAGGCGCGGAACCAGCAGATTGGAGAGTACCGCGCGGCGCAGGCGGGGATCGACGATGCCCGCGCCCGAACTGCGAATCTGGTGGAGCGCAGCGGCGGGCCCAAGGGCTTCAGCGACACCAATTACATCTTCCTCTCGTTCGTCACCCACTATCTGCCGGCGGGGGTCGTGGGGCTGGTGATCGCGGTGGTGTTCGCGGCCACCATGTCGGCCAGCTCGGGCGAGATCAATTCGCTGGCTACCGTTTCGGTGATCGACATCTACAAGCGCCACGTGCGGCCGGGGGCCAGCGACCTTCACTACCTGTGGGCATCGCGCGCGGCCACCTTGTTCTGGGGAATCTACGCGGTGGCATTTGCCGGATGGGGCAAGAAGCCCGACTCGCTGATCGTCGCGGTCAACGTGGTGGGCTCGCTGTTCTACGGCACGCTGCTCGGCTGCTTCGTGCTGGCCTTTGTCTTCCGGCGGGTCCGCGGGACCGCGACCTTCATCGGGATGCTGGCCGGCGAAGCCGTCGTCCTGGCCACGTACTACTTCGGGCACGTATCGTATCTCTGGTTCAACGTGATCGGGTGCGTGGTGGTGGTGGTCACCGCGCTGGCCGTGACTGCCGCCACTTCCGCCATACCAGCCACGCGGCAGCCAGGATAGCCAGGCCGATCGCCAGGACACTCAGGTAGTGGTGAATGTCCTTCTCCACCGCCTCCCAACGGTCGCCCAGAAAGTACCCGAGCGAGAGGAAGGCCGATACCCAGAGCACCGCGCCGGTGTAGGCGAAGAGCGCGAATTGGGGCGCCCCGACCAGGCTCATGCCCGCGGCGTAGGCCGTCAGGTGGCGCACGCCGGGCACGAAATAGCCGAACGTCAAGCCCCAGTGGCCCACGCGCTCGAACCATGCGTGGGCTTTGTTGACGTGCTCTTCGGTGAGGTGCATGTACCTGCCGTACCGGTGGACCAGCTTGAGCCCGAACGTGCGGCCCAGCCAGTAGCTGATGGTGATGCCGCAGGCGCTGCCGGCCAGGGTCGCGGCAAAGGCCAGCGGCGCCGCCAGGTGGCCTTGGAAGATCAGAAAACCGGTGAAGGTGAGAAGCGTCTCATCGGGCACCGGAAGGCCCACGATGCCGCACACCAACAGAAGGAAAATGGCCGCGTAGCCGTATTGCGTGATCCACGCCAGAACGTGTTGTTCCATCTGGCTTGCGCTAGACCACCAGGCCCGAAATATCCACCGGCGATCGGCCGCCTCCCACCACTACGATGCCGCTTTCCGTCACGTGGCGATGAACCCGATCCTGCTCCAGGTCCCAGCCGACCACGGCGTCCTCGGGAATCCGCACGTTCTTGTCGAGGATCGTGCGGCGCAACTTGGCGCGGCGGCCAATGTCGCAGTTGTCCAGAATCACGCTGTCCTCGACCACCGCGCCGGAATGCACGCGCACGCCGCGCGCCAGCACCGAATTCCTCACCATTCCGCCGGAGAGGATGCAGCCGCCGGAAACGATGGAATCGATTGCCTGGCCGCGGCGGTTCTCGTCGTCGAAGGTGAACTTGGCAGGCGGATCGGGATAGCTGGTGGTGCGCACCGGCCATTCGCGGTTGAACAGGTTCAGCGCCGGGCTCACCGCGCGCAGGTCCATGTTGGCCTCGTAATAGGCGTCGATCGTCCCCACGTCGCGCCAGTACGGCGCCGCGTCGATGGGTTCGCCGGGAATCCGGTTGTTCTGGAAATCGTACGCGAATATCTCCGCTTTGGCGGCCAGCTTGGGCAGGATGTCGCGCCCGAAATCGTGGCTGCTGCTCTCCTCGCCGGCGTCCTCGTGCAGCAGGCGCAGCAGCGTCCGCGTGGAAAAGACGTAGTTGCCCATGGAGGCGTAGACCCGCTCGGGATCGCCGGGCATGGTGGGCGCCTGGGGATTCTTTTCGTGGAAGGCCAGGATGTGGCCGTCGTCGGACGCCTCGATCACCCCGAACTCGAACGCCTGGTTCTTGGGCACGGGTATCGCGGCTACCGTCACGTCCGCGCTTTTCTGCACGTGGTACTCGATCATGGCGGTGATGTTCATGCGGTAAATATGATCGCCGCCGAAGATCGCCACCACGTGCGGATCCGATTGCTCCACCAGGTTGATGTTCTGGTAAATGGCATCGGCCGTGCCCTGGTACCAGGTTTCGCCGGCCGAGCGCATCTGCGCCGGCACGGGAATCACGAACTGGTTCTTGAGCAGGCTGCCGAACTGCCAGCCTTCGCTGAGATGCTGCAGCAGCGATTGGCTGCGGAACTGTGTCAGCACGTAGATCGAATAGATTCCCGAGTTGATGAAATTGCTCAGGACGAAGTCGATAATGCGGTACTTGCCTCCGAACGGCACGGCCGGTTTGGCCCGTTCCCGGGTCAGCGGGTACAGCCGCGTCCCTTTACCGCCTGCCAGTACGATGCCCAACACGCGTATGTGCATAGCTTTTCGACAACGTCTATTGTTCCAAGCCGCTCGGTTTCTGGCAAGTGGAAATCCTCGTACCGGGGAACTCGGGTTGACGCGCGTCATCCGGCGGCATCCGGAGGTGCACTTCGGGAACGGATTCCTAACGATTTTCGCCGCCCGCGCCGATATGAGAAATGGTACGAGAAATTGACTGCCCCATATGATCTCGATCATCGGAATTCTAATCGTTCTGGGTGCCATAGCCGGTGGATACTTGATGGAGCACGGAAAGCTCCTGGTACTGTTGCAGCCGGCTGAACTGGTGATTATTTTCGGGGCTGCGGTGGGGACGGTCGTCGTCGCCAATCCTCTGCCCACACTGACGCGCATCGCCAAAGGCCTGGTTGGAGTGGTGAGCGGCGGCGAGCTCACAAAGGCATTCTATCTGGAGAACCTCAAAATGCTGTACGAACTCTTCAGCCACGCCCGCAAAGCCGGCTCCACCAAGCTGGAGGAGGAGGTCGACAATCCGGAGAAAGGCGCGGTTTTTACCAAGTACCCGAAATTTCTCAAGTCCCATCACGCTCTCCATTTCCTGTGCGACACCTTGCGGACCGCCGTCTCGGGTGGAGTCGACCCCATGGATATCGACCAGATGATGGAGGTGGATCTGGAGGTCCACCATCGCGAAGCGCACGAGCCGGTGGCGGCTTTGTCCACCATGGCGGACTCGCTGCCCGGGCTTGGCATTGTCGCCGCCGTCCTGGGGGTGGTGATCACCATGGGATCGCTGGGAGGCCCCAAGGAAGAAATCGGGCACCGCGTAGCCGCGGCGCTGGTGGGGACCTTTCTGGGGATTCTGCTGTGCTATGGCGTCTTCGGACCGCTGGCTGCGGCCATGGGCAAACAGACTGAAGCGGAGGGCCACTACTTCGGCTTCCTGCGAATGGCGGCGCTCGGTTTTATCAAGGGTCTTGCCCCGGTCATGGTGGTGGAGATGGCGCGGCGCGCCATTCCGACCGGCGTCCGGCCAACGTTCCAGGAAATGGAGGCGACCGTCCGGGGTGGCGGGAGTGTCGCCTCTAAGGCGGCCTGATGATGCCCGAGTCGAGCGAAACCGCGAAGCCGCCCGCGCCGGTCATCATTGTCCGCAGGCGCAAAGCCGGCGGCGGCGGCCATCACGGCGGCGCCTGGAAAGTGGCCTATGCGGACTTCGTGACGGCCATGATGGCCCTGTTCATCGTCCTCTGGCTGATGAGCGCGGATAAGGAAGTGCAGCAGTCCATCAGCGCGTACTTCAACAATCCATCGGGTCCGGGGAAGCTCACCGGAACGGCCGCCGCGGGCTTGGGCAATGCCCTCGAAATGCCCAAAGACGACATGAAGAAGCTGGCCGAGAAGATCCAACAGGCGTTGATGACCGTCCCCAACTTCCGCAATCTGAAAGACCACGTGGAGATCACCATAACTTCAGACGGCCTGCGCATCGAGCTGCTCGAGACCGAAGCCGGCATGTTTTTCGAATCGGGACGTCCCCTGCCGACTTCGAGCGGCGCGGAATTGCTCACGCGGCTGGCCGAAGAACTGGGCAAGATGCCGAATAATATCCTGATCGAAGGCCACACCGACGCCAAGCCTTACTCGGGCGACGGTGCCTACACCAACTGGGAGCTTTCCGCCGACCGCGCCAACTCCGCCCGCAAGATTATGCAGGCACACGGCTTGCGCCCGGAGCAGATTGCCCAGGTTCGGGGCTATGCGGACCGGCAGTTGCGCCATCCCGAGGATCCCGACCACCCCTCGAACCGCAGGATTTCGGTGATTGTCCAATACGTCACGCCCCCCGCGCCGCCCGGGCAGGAGCCAGACCAAAAGGAGGGAAAAGCGGAAAAGGGAGACTAACGTTTGTAGCCGATCATTCGCAGAAACGCCCGGCGCTTTTCGACGTCTTCGGCCGTTTCCTCGCCCTTTGGCGAAAAACCATCGATGACGCCCAGCACTCCGCATCCCTGTTCGCTCTCCGCCACCACCGCCTGCACCGGATTCGCCGTCGCACAGTAGATCGAGCACACTTCCGGCACATCCTGGATCCGTTTCAGCACGTTGATCGGGTAGCCTTCCCGCATCACCACCACGAACACGTGCCCGGCGGCCAGCGAAGTGGCGTTACGGGCGGCCATGGCCTTCAACGCGTCGTCATTGCCGTCGATCCGGGTCAGGCAGGGTCCCGACGCTTCGTTGAAGGCCACCCCGAATTTCATCTGCGGCACGGTTGTGATGATGGCCTCGTAGACGTCCTCGACGGTCTTGATAAAATGCGTCTGGCCCAGGATCAGGTTCCCACCATCGGGAATCTCGAGCGGCACGAGCTTCAGTTCCATAGGAAACAATCAATATAACAGCCCGCCGCTACACGCCGACCCACGGCCCCCTCGCGTGTTCCAGCTGCACGGCGAGTTCCAGCAGCGGCTCGTCTTCAAACGGACGGCCCACCAACTGCACGCCGATCGGCATCCCGTCGCGCGATCTCGCGATCGGAACGGTCACCGAAGGGAGCCCCAGCACATTGGCGATGACCGCCGGCATCATCGCCTGGAACAGCCCGATGGTTTTGCCGCCGATCTCCCACTTTCTCTCGCCGTGCCGGAATGCGGTGATCCCGCAGGGCGGCATCACAAGAACGCCGGTGCCCGCCATCTCGCGCAGCAATGCCGCGCGCAGACGGTCGCGGCGCGCCAGTTGGATCAGCACTTCTTCTCCCGACGGCGCTTTCGGAGACAGCGTCTCCAGCAGCGTCCAGTGAGCCTCCCGCTCCCGGCCCTCCACCAGCTTCCGCGTCTCCGCGGCGGGCCACTGGTTGAAGAGAAACGCCCACACGTTGGGCGCGCGCTCCAGGCCGCGCGGCTCGAACTCTTCCACCGGGAACCCCAGCCCTTCGAGCAGCGCGGCTGCGGTGCGGACGGCAGCGCGGATCTCCGGGTCCGCCGGCACGCCGTAAAACTGCTCCCACACGCCGATCCGCGGTTTGGCGATCCCCGGCTCGCGCAGCGGCACGGGAGCCGAAAAGGGGTCCTCGGAATCGTAGCCGGCCATCACGGAAAACAGCAGCCGCAGATCCTCGGCCGAGCGCGCCATGGGGCCGGCGGCCGTCATCAGTCCCAGCGGATAGCCCAGGGAAGGGAAGTGTCCCGTTCCGGAAATGCGTCCCGGGGTCGGCTTCAATCCCGCAATGCCGCAGAAGTGCGCCGGCATCCGGATGGATCCGCCGCCATCGCTGGCCACGCCCCCAGGTGAACAGAATGCCGCAATCGCCGCCGCCTCGCCGCCGCTCGACCCGCCGGGCGTGCGCTCCACATCCCACGGATTGTTGGTGCGGCCGGTGATGGAGTTGTCGGTTTCGTAGCTCGCCAGAAGCTCCGGCGTATTGGTCTTCCCGAGAAGAATCGCGCCTTCCTTGCGCAGTCGCGCGACCACGGCCGCGTCCGCCGCGGCGCGGTGGCCGGAGCGCAAACGGCTGCCGGCCTGGGTGGGCCACCCCTCGATGTCGAAGCTGTCCTTCACCGTGACAGGCACCCCGTGCAACAGGCCGAGGGGCTCGCCCCGCACCGCGGCGCGCTCCCGTTCACGCGCTTCGTCCCGCGCGCTCGCCGCGAACACCGTCACGAATGCGTTCAGCGGCGGGTTCCGGCTCTCGATCTGCCGCAGGTGCGCCTCCACCAGTTCCACCGGCGAGACAGCCCCGTCGCGCACCATCGACGCCATCAGGCAAAGCGAAGATCGATACGGCACGACGCTAGTGTGCCACAGACATTCCGGTCCGCGCAGCGTGCCAAAATAAAATTGTGGCGACTCTGACGTTCTCCGAAGCGCGCGAAACCGTTCTCTCCGAAGTGAGCGCCGCCCGCGGCGTTCCCGCTGTGGAGGAGGCGCCGCTCGAAAGCGCGGCGGGACGCGTGCTGGCCGAAGATGTGGCCGCCGATCGCGACTCGCCCGCCGTTGCACGCTCCGTGCGCGACGGCTTCGCGGTGCGCGCCATCGATCTTCCCGGCGAGTTGCAGGTCGTGGGCGAGGTGCGCGCCGGCGAGCGCTTCCCCGGCGAGGTCGGCCCGGGGCAGGCGGTGGAGATCATGACCGGCGCGCCTGTTCCCGCGGGAGCCGACGCAGTCGTGATGATCGAGCACGCCAGCCGCCGCAACGGCCGCGTGAAGATCGATCGTTCCGCGGAACCGCACCAGTTCATCAATCCCCGGGGCTGCGAGGCCGCGGCGCATGAAATCGTGTTGCACGCCGGCTCCCGCCTGGACTATAGCGGTCTCGCCATGCTCGCCGCGTTCGGCCGCTCGAGCGCCAAGGTCTACCGCATACCGGAAGTGGCCATCGTCGCCACCGGCGATGAGATCGTGGAGGTTCACCAGGCCCCCGAGGAATTCCAGATTCGCAACTCCAACGCGTGGTCGCTGGCCGCGCAGGTGAAGCGCGCGGGCGGAGTGCCGCGCATCCTTCCCGTGGCCCGCGACACGGTTGAACACACGCGGCAGGTGATCGAACGCGGACTGGGCGCCGACCTGCTGCTGCTTTCGGGCGGCGTCTCCGCCGGCAAGTACGACGTGGTGGAAGAGGTGCTCGCCGGCCTCGGCGCGACATTCTATTTCGACCGGGTGCTCATCCAGCCCGGACAGCCGCTGGTCTTCGGCAGCGCCGCGGGCAAGTTCTTTTTCGGCCTGCCGGGCAACCCCGCCTCCACCATGGTGACCTTCGAGGTTTTGGCGCGCGCCGCGCTGGAACTGCTGGCCGGCCAGTCCGAAGCGGCCCTGCACATGCCCCTGGCGCGACTGACGCGCGACTTTCAACACCGCCCGGGCCTCACGCGCTTCCTCCCGGCGCGCCTGAGCGCCGATGGCGCCGAAGTCACACCGGTCAATTGGCACGGATCCGGAGATGTCCCCGCGATGACGCGCGCCAACGCGTTCCTGGTCGCCGATTCCGATCGCGCCCAATATCCGCGCGGCGAGCTGATCCGGGTGCTCCTCAAATGAAAAAGCTCTCGCACTTCGACGCGGCCGGCAGCCCGCGCATGGTGGACGTTTCGGCGAAGCTGGAAACGCGCCGCACCGCGCGCGCCCAGGCCTTTGTCCGCATCGCCCCGTCGGTCCTCGAGAAGCTGCCTTCCAATCCCAAAGGCAATCCGCTCGAGATCGCCCGCATCGCCGGCATCGCAGCCGCCAAGCGCACCTCCGACCTGATCCCACTCTGCCACCCGTTGATGCTGTCGCACGCCGATGTCGAGGTCACGCTGGAAAAAAAAGGCGTCCGTGTAGTGGCGAGCGCCGCTACCACCGCGCAGACCGGCGTCGAGATGGAGGCGCTGACCGCCGCCTCGGTGGCCGCTTTGACCGTTTACGACATGGTCAAAGCGCTCGACAAGTCGATCGAAATCCAGGATGTGTACCTTCTCGAAAAGACCGGTGGAAAAAGCGGGGATTTCCGCCGCAAGGTGAAACCATGACCAACGCCGCCGTTCTGACGATCAGCGATTCCGCCAGCGCCGGCCTGCGTGCCGACCGCTCCGGGCCGGCGGTTCGTGACCGGTTGGAACAACTGGGCTGGAGCGTCACGGTCATGGAGACCATCCCCGACGAGGCCGACCAGATTGGCGTCCGCCTCGCGACCTTGGCCGATGGAGGCCAGATTGCCGCGATCTTCACGACGGGCGGCACCGGAGTCGCGCCGCGCGACGTCACCCCGGAGGCCACCCGCGCGGTGCTCGACCGCGAGATCCCCGGTTTGGGCGAACTGATGCGTGCCCGCGGGCGGGAATCCACGCCGCTGGCCTCGCTCTCCCGCTCGGTCGCCGGCACCCGCGGCAGGGTCTTGATCATCAATCTTCCCGGCTCGCCCAAAGGCGCGGTCGAGTCTCTGGATGCTATTGTGGAATTGGTGCCTCACGTGCTCGAACTCCTGGGAGGGCGGACCGAGCACGCGGTAGCCCGTCAGGAGTAGAATGCCTCGATTGGTTCTCGTATCGCTTCTCTGTGGATTGCTTTTCGCGCAACAAAAACAAAAGCAGCAAAATCCGGCCACTACCCAGCCGCAGATCATGGTCAACAACCCGGCGCAACAGCAGACGGAGCCGGAGGAGACCCCGGCGGACCTGCTGATCCGCGTGCCGGTGGATTTCGTTGTGGCGCCCGTGCTCGTCTTCGATCGCTCGGGCAACTACGTGAACGGCATCCGGCCGGACCAGTTCCGCCTTTGGGACAACGACAAGCAACAGGTCATCCAGGTGGACGAGACGTTCACCCCCATATCTATGGTGATCGCCATCCAGTCGAACGCCCACGTGGAAGCCCTGCTACCGTACGTGAGGAGGATCGGCAACCTGGTGACTCCGCTCCTGGTCGGAGAGCAGGGCGAAGTTGCCATTATCGCCTATGACCACCGCATCCGGACGCTGCAGGAGTTCACCTCCGATCCTGTCAAGATCACCGAGGCCGTGAAGAAGATTTCACCCGGAAGTTATTCGAACTGTATGATCGATGCCGTGGTGGAGGGAACGCGCATGCTGCGGCGGGTACCGCGAAATCGCCGCCGCATCCTGATGGTGGTCGGAGAAACGCGCGATCTGGGGAGCCAGAGCCGCGCGCGCGAGACCCTCATCGGCCTGCAGCTCGCCAACGTGATGTTCTACGGCGTCGACATGTCGCGCTTCATCACCACCTTGACGGCGCCGCCGCCTGTTCCTCGCCCCGACAACCGGCCTCCCGCCATGGCCAACCTGCCCGGTATCGTGCCGGCCACACCCACCAGCGTGGCGCAGGCTTACGGCCTGAACTCCGGACGCGCCGAATTCATTCCCCTGATGCTGGAGATCCTCCGGGACGTTAAGGCCATCTTCAAGGACAATCCCGTGGAACTCTTTACCAAGGGCACGGGCGGCAGCGAATTCGGATTCCACAGCAACCGCACTCTGGAGGAAGCCATGGAGAAGGTGGGCGAGCAACTGCACAGCGAATACACCATCAGCTACCAGCCCACCAATCGGGACCAGTCGGGCTTCCACGAGATCGCGATCGACGTCCTGGGACATACCGACGTCAAGCGTGTCCAGCACCGGCCGGGATACTGGCTGGGGCCGGAAACCCTGAAAGCGAACGGTTCCGAGCACGAGCGGCCGTAGGTTCCGAGCCGCGGCCGCCCGACGCAACCCCCCGTCACCGCCAGGCTTACTTGCCTTCCACCTGTAAGTGATTCTCCACCGAAAACACGCCGGCGACGGTGTTCGCGCGAACGGCGGCCGCCTCTTTGTCGGCCTGTGAAGCGACTACGCCTTCCAGCGCCACGTGCCCGTTGTCCACGATGATGTGGATCGGCGGTACGGCCTGCAAGGCGTAACGGTCCAGGCCCGGAAAGCTGTAGATGGCCCGGTACTCCGCGATCCGAATGCGGTCGTCCATCGGCGAAGCCGGCAGCACCTGAATCTGGTTCGTCACGCGCTCCACGCCTTCGATGCCCTTCACCGCGCGCTCCGCGTCGCCCTTGAGCGTCGGACGAGTCACCTGGCCCATCAGCGTCACGGCTCGCCCGTCGACGCGAAAAACCAGGTTATCGAACACGCCATAATACGGCAGCATCACCAGTTCGTGACGAACCTCGCGCGCGATCCGATCCTGGCCGGCCCCGCCGGGTATGATGGATCGATCCGCGCTTTGCCTCTGTTCCGCAACACCCTGAGCGGCTGACAGTACGAAAACCGCCACACACGCGCACAGAAACGTTCCTGGGTTCTTCATTGCTCCTCCTCTACTACGGGGAACCAGCAAACGAAAGTCCAGTCTCCGTATGGTTGGTGTCAGTTTTCTTCGGCGATCTGGACCAGGCTGGCGGGCGATGTGCCATTCAGCACCGCGTCCGCCTCTTCGGCGGTGAAGCTCTCCACCTTCGCGGAGATATTCATCGAGCAAAACTTCGGCCCGCACATCGAGCAGAAGTGCGCATCCTTGAAGCCCTCGTCCGGCAGCGTCTCGTCGTGCATGGAACGCGCCGTCTCCGGGTCGAGCGAAAGGTCGAACTGCCGCTTCCAGTCGAAGCGGTAGCGCGCGCGCGAAAGCTCGTCGTCGCGATCGCGCACTCCCGGCCGGTGCCGCGCGATATCGGCGGCGTGCGCCGCGATCTTGTAGGCGATGATCCCGGCCTTCACATCGTCGCGGTTGGGCAGCCCCAGGTGTTCCTTGGGCGTGACGTAGCACAGCATGGAAGCGCCGTACCAGCCGATCATGGCTGCGCCGATGGCCGAAGTGATGTGGTCGTAGCCCGGCGCGATGTCGGTCACCAGCGGTCCCAGCGTGTAGAAGGGCGCCTCGTCGCACATCTCGTTTTCCTTCTGGACCTGAAGCTCGATCTGGTCCATGGGGATGTGGCCCGGCCCTTCGATCATCACCTGCACGTCGTACTTCCAGGCCGTCCGGGTCAGCTCGCCAAGCGTTTTCAACTCCGCGAACTGAGCTTCGTCGCTGGCGTCCGCCACGCTGCCGGGGCGCAGTCCGTCGCCGAGCGAAAAGCTCACGTCGTGCTTCTGGAAAATCTTGCAGATGTCCTCGAAGCATTCGTACAGCATGTTCTGCTTGTGATTCTTCACCATCCACTCCGCCAGGATCGACCCGCCCCGGCTGACGATGCCGGTGATCCGTTTGGTCGTGAGTGGGATATATTGCACCAGCACGCCGGCGTGGATCGTCATGTAATCCACACCCTGCTCGGCCTGCTCCTCGATGACTTCGAGCATCACCTCGCGGCTCAGGTCCTCCACGCGCCGCACGCGCGAGAGCGCTTCGTAGATCGGCACGGTGCCGATGGGCACCGGCGATGAATCGATGATGGCCTTGCGTATGGCCGGGATGTCGCCGCCGGTGGAAAGATCCATCACGGTATCGGCGCCGTATTTTACCGAGTACTCCAGTTTTTCGAGTTCTCCCGCGATGTTGGAAGTGACCGAAGAATTCCCGATATTGGAGTTGATCTTGCACTTCGATGCAACCCCGATGCACATCGGCTCCAGGTTGGCGTGGTTGACGTTCGCCGGAATGATCATCCGGCCGCGCGCCACTTCGGAGCGAACCAGTTCCCCGGTGAGATGCTCGCGTTTTGCGATGTAGTGCATCTCCTCGGTAATGATGCCTTGCCGGGCATAGTGCATCTGCGTCCGGACTTTGTCGTTCTTTCGTTTTGCGACCCACTCTGTGCGCATGGATGGCTCCTGAATGCTGCGGACGTTCGGGTGAGCGGCCCAAGAAGGCAGGCGACCGAATCCGACCGCCTGCCCTGGTGGATAGCTCAGGCCGGGAAACCCCGGCCTCTGCGATTACTTCTTCTTCTTGGGCTTCTTGACTTCCTTCTTCGGACTTTTGTCTTTAGCCACGGAAATCCTCCCTTATGTTGAGATTATACTCTCGCGGGGAGACGAATCTGTGCTTCGGGCCACCGTTTTTTTTCGTCGGGGACAGGCCCGTTCGCCACCGGGTTGGGGACGCTCCGGGAATTGTGATAGCATGGCGGGCGTCAGGGAAATTCGGGTATTCGGACTTAAATTTCCCAATCGGCTCGCCCGAGCCGAACCTGCAAGGAGGGATCTCATGCTTCGAAGATGCTTCTTACGATCGTTGGCGGCGGCTCCGGCTGCCGGCCTGGTCGAAGCCGTAGCCTGGCAGCGGGGCGGCGGCATGGCGGCGGCCGAACCCTTCAAGCCTGTCGATGAGGCCAACACTCCCATCGGGGCCGCGAAAGGAATTCATCCGGGCAGAGTGGTGTGGGCCCGCGACGCCAAAGCCACCAGTTGGGACGGCGCGACGGGGCACTGGTGGGACGATGCCTACACCGATCAAAAGGCAGTACACCAGATGACCTCGCGGGTGGCCCTGGAGCTTACGGGGCAGAAGAACGAAAAACAGGCATGGGATGCCTTGTTCCGGAGCTTCAACGAAACCCACAAGCTGGGACGCGCCGGATACCGCCCGGGAGAGAAGATCGCCATCAAGATCAACTGCAACCAGGACCGGTCTCCGGAGTGGGGCGTCTCGGCGCCGCCCTCGGGCCGCGCACCCGGAGGCGCGCCCCAGGGCCGCGGACCTGGCGGCGATGCGCGCGGCGGCCCTCCCCCGGGCCGCGGCGGAGGCCCTCCCCGTGGAGCGCTGAACGGCCTGCCCAGCCCGCACGCCGTCGTGGCCCTGGTAACCCAACTGATTCACGCCGGAGTGCGCGGCGAGGACATCATGGTGTACGACACCACGGGCCAGCGCAACGTCGGCCAGCCCATCTTCACCAGGATCAGGGCCAACGCCGACAAGCAATTCCAGGCCGTGCAGTTCCTGGTGGGCACCGACTACGATCTCGGCGGGCGGCTCTCCGCCACGCCGGACATGGCCAACCCCATCCAGTTCTCCAAGCAGGGAGTGCCGGCGGCGTATCTCGCCAAGCAGGTGACCGAGGCCAAGTACATGATCAACATGGCGCTCCTGCGGCCTCACGGGATGGCCGGCGTCACGCTGATCGGCAAGAACCATTTCGGTTCCGTGCATTTCCCCAATGACGGCGGCTGGTCGCCAAGGGCGCTGCACGCCAACGTGATGCGGACCTTGCCCATGGGCTCCTACAACGCGCTGGTGGACCTGATGGGACACCGGCACCTGGGCGGCAAGACCATGCTCTACGTGCTGGACGGCCTGTACTCGGCCGCGCACAACGAGGGCAACGTCATCAAGTGGGCCTCCTTCGACGACCACTGGGCTTCCAGCATCCTGATGTCGCAGGACCCCGTGGCGATCGACTCCGTCGGCCTGGACATCCTGAGAAACGAGCCGCGCGCCACCGAGGTCCGGGGCTCCGCGGACAACTACCTGCACGAAGCGGCGCTGGCGCCTAAGCCGCCGTCCGGGACGACTTACCAGCCCGACAGCCGCGGCACGCTGGCCAGCCTGGGCGTGCACGAGCACTGGAACGATGCCGCCGCCCGGAAGTATTCGCGCAACCTGGGCCGAAAAGAAGGCATCGAGCTGATCACGTGTTAGAGCGGTCTTACCGGTCGATGCGGATCAGCATCTTCTCCAGCGCGTCGCGATCGATCGGGTAGCCGAGCCCGGGCGCCGTGGGCGCGAGCACGTAGCTGTCCTTGTCGATGCGGAACTTGTCTTTGTGATACGGACGATCCGCGTACTCGGCCGGGTGCGGCATCTCGAACCAGAATGCATTCGGCAGCGCCAGTTCGAGTTGGAAGTGCACCGCCAGGTCCAGCACGTTGCCCCAGTTGTGCGGCGTGCACTCCAATCCGAAGGCGTCGGCCAGCAGGCCCACGCGCATCGAGCCGCTGATCCCGCCGACGTTATCGGCGATGAGCCGCACCACGTTGAGCGCGCCCTTCTGGATGTACTCGGCGAAATCGGCAATGGAGGCGAGAAACTCGCCCACGTGCAGCGGCAAATCGAGGACCCGGTTCAGCTCCACCAGGCCATCCACATCGGTCGTTCGGATCGGGTCCTCGAACCAGGCGTAATCCAACTCGTCCAGCAAACGGCCGACCTTCAGCGCTTCGTAAAGGTTGTAGCCTTGCACGGGGTCGTGAGCCAGCATGAAGCTGTCGCCGGCCGTCTTGCGGCACAGCTTGATCTCCTCCATGTGCCCCACGTGCCTGGGAGTCGGAGCGCCGCTTCTCGGCTGCCCCCCGCCGGGGTGGATCTTGTAGCCCTTGTAGCCCTCGTCCTTGGCCTTCTGCACGTCCGGACCGAAGTCTTCCCAGTTCGCCAGGTGTTGCGAGCTGGCGTAGGCCATCATGCGGTCCTTGGTGCCACCCAGGAGCTTGTAGATCGGCAGGTTGACCGTCTTGCCGAGGATGTCCCACAAGCACACTTCGGCAGTCGCGGTGTAATAGTTCGGCCAGGTGCCGCCGCCACGGTTTCCCAGCCCGAACCCACCGCCGGCGCCGCCGGGAGCACCGCCGCGTCCGCCGCCGCCACCTGCGCCACCACGTCCGCCGCCCGCGGCACGACCCGCACCAGCGCCGGCCGCAGCGC
>DASQZT010000054.1:0-2033 GCA_035638575.1 Bryobacteraceae bacterium | reverse complement strand
CCATCCAGTTGCTTGCCGGCGCGGCCGGCCACTTCCACTGCGCGCATCGGCACTCCCGTACCGTCCATCCCCAGGTTCATGGTGGGAGCCACTTCGCCCATCCTCTCCACGTGACAGCGTTCATCGTCGGCGATCTCGGTGCCCAGCGCTTCGGCGGCTCGTTCCACCTGCTTGGCACTGACCTCCACGCCCGCCAACTCGTGCAGCAGCGCGCTGCTCTCCGCAAAGCTCACCAGCGCCGCCGTGCTGCCCGTCATCCGCAGAACGCCGGGGGTGACGGAGAACAGTTCCATCCGCAGAGCACGATCACGCGGGCAGAATCCGCTTTCGCATTTTGCGCAGTGATAGTAGGCCCGCTCCAGATGCAGAGGTCCCAGTACGCTTTCGAATGTCTTACCGTGACGGCCGTGATACTGGGCCACGCCTCCGCACGAGCAGGGCAGTGCTGGCCCTGCATGATCCGTGGTATCGGCGTTCAGCCGTTGTTCCAGTGCTCGCGCGGCCAGCCGTAAAGCCTGCCGCCGCGCCGCCGTCTCCAGGGCTTCGAAATCCAGTTCTTGGACGGCTTGTCGGCCTAAGAGCGTTTCGATTTCCTGGACGATTTCGTTTTGGAGGTTCGCTTGGAGCCCCCTTTTTTGGCATCCTCCGGGGAGGCTGCCAAATCTGCCAATTGGCCGTCGGCCCATGTTTCGCATGCCTCCCACAAGGCATCCACCCGGCCGCGAAACTCACGACCGGCATCGATCTGTTGCCGCACCAGGCCGGCCTCTTCGTCCGTGAGGAAGCGGGAGCGCGTCTTGCCTCCGACGGCATGCGTGAGGCTGTGATAGGGACCGTGACGAGCCTTGGGATCTTTCGCACAAGCGCACCCTGGTTTGCTGCACTTGATCGTGCGTTCGGAGAGGGAGCCGCGCCGCATGGGCTTGGCGTCGGCTAACTCCGCCGCGAGTTGGCGGACATGAGGCGGGACATCGGGAGGAGCAGAAGCGGGCATACCTCTATCTTACGGCTAATATAGCCGTAAGAACAGGCACAAAAATAAAGGCACCGGCCAAAGCCCGCATTTTGCTGACGTACACCCCCAGCCCAACAGGCAGTTGCTTTTCTTCGCGCATTCAGGCAAGCTGATAGGTTTTCCCCCTTTCCGATGCTGGAACGCGTGCTGTATCATGACCACTGCTTTGACGGGGCAGCCTCCGCTGCCTACTTCAGCAGGTTTATTGCGGGCTCCGTGCACCCCGGCGCCGAGTTCCGCTACACCGGGATGGCCCACAAGGCATCCCAGATGTTCGATCCCAGCCTCTTCGATGGCGATGAGAATGCCATCGTGGACTTCAAATACTCGAGCGACCCGCGCCTCACCTGGTGGTTCGACCATCACCAGAGCGCCTTCCTCAGTCCCGAGGACGCCGAGCATTTCCGCCGCGATACCAGCGGCCGCAAGCTCTACGATCCGAGTTACAAGTCTTGCACGTCATTCATCAAGGTGGTGGCCCGCGACCGCTTCGGCTTCGAGGCCCCGGACCTCAACGACCTGGTCGCGTGGTCCCTGGTCATCGATGGCGCGCAATATCCCGACGCCCACACGGCGGTCGAGCTGGGCGCGCCCGCCATGAAGCTCACCCTGGTGATCGAGGCCGCCAAGGGCTCGGACATCGTGCAGCAGATCATCGGCTGGATGCAGCACCGCCAGCTCTCCGACATCATCGGCGAGCCCGAAATCCAGCGCCTCTACCAGCCGCTGTACGAGCGCCACCTGCAATCCATCGACCTCATCCAAGCTCGCGCCCACCAGGAAGACGGCGTCGTATTTTTCGACCTCGCCGGCTATGACGTGGAAGGCTACAACAAGTTCATCCCGTATTATCTCTTCCCGACTTCCACCTACACCGTCTCGGTGAGTCCTTCCAGCTTCCGCACCAAGATCTCGGTGGGCTCGAACCCCTGGGCGGCGCAGGAGCCGAAGCACAACCTGGCCACCATTTGCGAGCGCTACGGCGGCGGCGGCCACGCCCGCGTAGGCGCCATCAGTC
>DASQZT010000053.1:0-19763 GCA_035638575.1 Bryobacteraceae bacterium | reverse complement strand
GCCCCAGCGACCTGGACCGGACGTGCGCTACTTAATTAGATGCAACCAGGATTCAACCCGCCAGCCGCTTGGGTTTTCATCACTTTTGGTGAGCCCCAGGCTCATGGCGACAGGATGGTATCCTGCGGCGGGTTGGCAACTCGCCCGGCGAGCGAAGCTCGCCTGTTCGCGAGACCCTCTTATCGGGAAACTCTCCCAACCGTTACGCCACCTGTGCCGTCTGAAGGTGAGAGGACGGAATCGTGCCCGGACACATGTGGCAGGATCTGCGCTTTGGTGCGCGGCAACTTCGGTTGAATCCAGGATTCGCGGCGGCGCGACATACCTTGACCTTCTACACGTGACGGTCTAACCTGTAGAAGAACGAGGTATCGGCAGTGACGTCCAAATCCGATCTCCCGCAAGGCACCCTGGATCTCTTGATCTTGAAAATCGCGGCACTGGGCCCGGTCCACGGGTACGCGATCGCGCAGCGCCTGCAACAGGTGTCGCGCGACGTCGTCCAGGTTCCGCAAGGCTCGCTCTACCCGGCGTTGCACCGGCTCGAAAACCGCGGCCTGCTGGCGGCCGATTGGAAGGAGACGGAGACTGGGCGCGAAGCCAAATTCTATCGCTTGACGAGGAAAGGGCGGGCGCAGCTCGAAACGGAAACCGCGAGCTGGCAGCGCCTGGCCGAAGCCGTCGGGCTGATCCTCAGACTGTCGGAGGGAGGCGCGGAATGAACTGGTGGCATCGCCTGTTGCGCCGGGGGCAGATGGAGGAGCAGCTCAACAAGGAACTGCGTTTTCATCTGGAGCAACACACCGCCGACCTGATCGCGCTGGGCCACGATCCCGGGGAAGCATTGCGGCAAGCCAGGCTTGCCCTGGGCGGCCCGGAGCAGGTCAAGGAGCAGTGCCGCGATGCGCGGGGCACGCGCTGGCTGGATGACCTGTGGCAGGACTTCCGCTATGCCCTGCGCACTCTGCGGCAGAAGCCGGGGTTCGCGGCCGTCGCCTTGCTGACCTTGGCCCTGGGCATCGGCGCCACCACCGTCATGTTCACCGTGATCAACGGTGTGCTGCTGAAGCCGCTGTCGTATGCCCAGCCCGATAGACTGGTCCTGCTTCAGGAACAGACGGATTGGAGCACGCAGTGGGGCGATCTGTGGGCGTTCACCTATCCCAATTACCTCGATTGCAGGCGCGAGAGCAGCTCTCTCGACATCGCGGCGTGGCGATTCACCGGAGGCACGGTGACCGAGCCGGGAGAAGCCGACTACGTGAATGGCCGCCAGGTCTCGTCCGAGCTGTTGCCCCTCCTGGGCGTCTCCCTCGCACGAGGGCGCGGGTTCCGGCCCGAAGACGACCGGCTGGGCGCGCCGCCCGTGGTCATCATCAGCTACGGCTTATGGCAGCGCCGCTTCGCCGGAAGCCCGGAAGCGATCGGCAGGCCGCTTGTATTTGACGGAAAGCCTTACACCGTTGCCGGCGTCTTGCCCGCGGGGTTCCGTCTGGGCGGAGACGACGCGGATGTGTTTACGCCGCTCGGCCAGGACACTTCGCCGAACATGCAGAATCGCGAAGCGCATCGCATCCGTGTTTGGGCGCGCCTCAAGCCCGGCGCCACGCTGTCCGCGGCACAGGCGGAGCTGGCGCTGGTTGGCCGACGCCTGGCGGAACAGTATCCGAAGTCGAACAAGGGCCGCACGTTCATTGCGCAGCCGCTGCGGCCCGATGTCGGCGATGTCGGATCCACCCTCTGGCTGCTCCTCGGCGCGGTCAGCCTGGTGCTGCTGATTGCGTGCGCCAATGTAGCCAGCCTGCTGTTGGCGCGCGCGGTTTCCCGCGAGCGGGAGCTTGCCATGCGCGTGGCGCTCGGAGCGGGCCGGAGCCGCCTGGTGCGCCAATGTCTGACGGAGAGCGCGCTATTGGGGCTCACCGGAGGCGTGCTCGGGGTCCTCCTCGCGGCCATCGGCGTCCGCCCGTTTGTGACGTTCTGGCCGGGCAGTCTGCCCCGCGCCGAGGAGGTCTGGCTCGACTGGCGCGTGCTGCTGTTCGCACTCGGCGCGTCGCTCGCCAGCGGCCTTCTTTTCGGACTGGCCCCCGCCCTGCGCGCTCCGGTTCGCAATCTGGAACCGATACTCCGTGCCGGAGCGCGGACGGTCGCGGGAAGCTCGCGCCGCCTGCACAGCGGTTTCGTGATCTCCGAGATCGCCCTGGCGGTGGTGCTCTTGGTTGCCGCGGGGATGCTCGGACGCACCATGCTGCGGCTCTCGCTCCTGGATCCGGGAGTGAACCTGCGGAACGTGCTGACCGCCCGCACGGCGCTTTCGCCCGCGACGCTCGCCAATACAGGGCGGATCCGTACAGCCTGGGATGACATCCTGGACCGCATGCGCCGCGTGCCCGGTGTCGAGGCCGTTGCCATGGTCGATACCGTCCCCATGCGCGAAGGCAACAACCCGATCGGCTACGCGACCACTCCCGCTGCTCCGCCGGCCGGCAAACAGCCGCTGGTGCTGGCCAACAGCGTGACGCCGGAGTATCTGAAGGTGATGGGGCTCCGCCTGCTCGAAGGCCGGTTCTTCGATGACCAGGACCGCATGGGCAGCCAGTCCGTCGTAGTGATCGATGAAGTGATGGCCCGCCAGGCTTTCGGCGGGCAGGAGCCTGTCGGAAAGCACCTCTGGATCGATCTCGGCATGGACCCCGTGACAGTGGTGGGTGTAGTTGGCCATGTCCGGTATTGGGGGCTCGCCGGCGACGATCAAGCGAGGGTGCGCGCGCAGCTCTACTATCCTTTTGCCCAGGTGCCCGACAAGTACTTACGCCGTTGGTCGGAACTCATGTCGGTCGCCGTCCGCACCGGCATCGAGCCCGAAAATATGATCGAACCGCTGCGCCATGCCGTGCGCGCAGTCACCAACGACCAGGTTCTGTACGAGGTCAACACCCTGGAGAAGCTGGCCGGCGATTCGCTCGCGCGGCAACGCTTCCTTTTGTTGTTGTTTGGCATCTTCGCCGGCCTGGCTTTACTGCTGGCGTCCATCGGCATTTATGGAGTGCTGGCATATCTCACCAGCCGGCGCGTGCCGGAATTCGGCGTTCGCATGGCCCTCGGGGCGAGCGCCCGCGATGTCGTGTGGCTGGTGCTGCGGCAGAGCCTCGGAATGATTTTCCTGGGTGTTGGCGTCGGCATCTCCGCCGCGCTGGCGGCGGGCCGTGTCTTGCGGCGCCTGGTCGAAGGAATGCAGGCCACCGGGCCGTCCACGTTCGCCATCATGATTCCGGTCCTGGTGGTTGCCGCCCTGTTCGCGAGTTTTCTGCCGGCCCGCCGGGCGAGCCGGGTCGAACCGATGAACGCCCTGCGCCAGGAGTAGCGCGAGGCCTTACCAGCCGGCGATCGGCGCGATCGGCGCGATCGGCGCCGCGCTGCCAGGCGATCCCGATTCCGTGGCAAACCGGCTGGCCTTGGGAAGCGCCTCGGGGTAGGCCGGCCGCGACAGCGCCATGTACGAGAGCATGCCTGAGCGTTCCACCTGCAACACGATCGGCGTGCCATCGGATATGGAGTCGAGTCTCTGCCGGAGACCCTCCATGCCATCGACAGCGGAGCCGTTCACGGCGTGGACGATGTCACCGGGTTGAAGAGGGCTTTGCCCCGACAGTCCCTGCCAGGCACGGGCAATCACCAGCACGCCGGTGGAATCCCGCACCCGCATCCAGACCCGATGCCAGGGTGGGCGTGAGCGTGGCGCCATACATGCTCAGGCGGAGAATCAGGTTGTCCTTGTCGGTGATATCCCGGGACGGAAGGGCAGCTGGGGAACTTCGCGGGACGGCGGGTGTGATGCGAAGCGCGCGCGGCGAGTCGCCACGCAGGACGGTCAGTTCCGACGCCTGGCCGGGTGAAAGCTGGTACTCCACGCGGAGCAGGTCGCGGACATTGCGGATGGGCTTACCGGCCAGCCCGGAGATAACGTCGCCCGGCTGCAGACCGGCATCCGCCCCTGGCCCTCCCGGAGGGACGTCCTCGACCAGCACCCCCTCGGTGGCCTTCAAGTGCAGGCCGGCGATCAATTCCGGCGTCAGGCTGCGGGGCTGAACGCCCAACATGGGACGCGCCATCGTTCCCTTTTCGCGAAGTATGGAATAGGAGTACCGCGCCACGTCCAGCGGCACGGCGAAGCCGATTCCTTCGCTGCCGCCGGATTGCGAGAGGATCATGGTGTTCACCCCCAGCAGGTGCCCGTCGAGATCCACCAGCGGCCCTCCCGAGTTACCCGGATTCAGGGGAGCGTCGGTCTGTATGTAGACCCGCGGATCGTCGGGAATGAGTTGACGCTCCACGGCGCTGACCAATCCGAGAGTCGCCGATTGCGAGAGGCCCATGGGGTTGCCGTAGGCCAGCACCAACTGGCCTTGGCGTGCGCTGACACCGCGGTTCAAATCGAAGAACGACAGGCCTTCCGCGTCGATCTTGAGCAGTGCCAGGTCGTTGTCGTTATCCACGCCGGCAACTCGCGCCACATATTCCCGGGTGCGATCGGCGTCCGGGGATGCCACGCCCGATTGGACCACTACCGTAATCCGTATGGCGTCGGCGATCACGTGCGCGTTGGTGAGCAGATAACCGTCGGAAGAAACGAAGAAGCCCGACCCGCGGCCGCGCTCGGCCACCAGCACGCCCGCCGGTTGTTCGTCGCCGTTCCCGGTGATCTTCAGTCCCTGGGTCGCGATCTGCACCACTTTCGGCGCGACCGCGATGGAGAGACGTTCCATCTCGCTGCTCATCAACTGCAGATTGTGCATCGTCTCGGCAGCCCCATTCGAAGCCGTCAAACGCTGCGCTCCGCTTGCGGGCAGAATCAGCAATCCGGACACCAGAGCCAACAGGCTCCCTCGAAGCGACGAATTCCAAAACCGGTTTTTCATCGGATGATCCTCTCGATACTGGTCTGGTGCTGTTAAAGCACGCCGGATTCCAAATCGCTCCCGCCCGGCGCCGCTGCGCGATCACAGATCGAGTTTCCCCTGGTACATCATGTCGTCCACAAAGAACGACTCGGTAAACCGCAGTTTGCCGATCTGCGCATCGAACTCGAGACGCTTGTCCTGGCGCGTGATCTCTTTCGATCGGGGGAACAGGTAGACGATCACCGGCCCGTCCTGTCTCTGCAGCACATCGACGCTGGAGGGCTTCAGATCGCGCTTGCCGTCGCGCTTGATGACAGCTTGTTTTTTCAGTTGACTGGCCAGGCTCTGCGAACTGCCGACGACCATGCGGTCGGGGGCGCCATATACGGCAATGGCATAGTGGCTCTCGTCCAGTGTGGGCGCGTTGGCCTCGCGAGCCTTCAATTCGGCCGCACGCACGGCCAGCGCGCTTTCCCAACGGAGATGGAGCGGCGGCGGTTGGCTGCTGCCCGCGGTGCTCCCGCCGTTGCCGTCGGGCTGTCCCCCGGGATAACCACCGCCCGGATATCCCATGCCTCCGCGCCGGCCCATGCCGCCCATGCCGGGTATCCCGATCCCGATTCCGCCGAGATTGATGCCGCCGCCGCGGCCCATGCCACGGGACTGGCGCTGGCCGTTATTGGTGTTGTCCAAGGACGGCTGCACGGTCTTGGCCCATGGTGAATCGTTGAGGACCAGATGCGTGTCGTCGTCGTTCCACTCCGAAATCGCCTTGTCTTTCCAGGGCTGGCCGCCGCCGGCCAGGAGCGCCAGGGAAACGGGCAGAATAGACAGCAGTCCTTTACGAAACATGAAGAATCCCAGTTGGTCTCCGCACTAGTTAAACGCGGCGCACCGCGTTCGCGTTGCGGCGTTTCCGGGCCGGTCAATTGAAGAACCGGCGTGCGGCATCCAACAATGCTTTCGGGGAAAACGGTTTTTCTATGAAAAAGAACCCCGTTTTCGGATCGTTCAGGTCTGCCGGGGCGGGTTCCGCGGAAACGAAAATCAGAGGAATGGCGGGACAGTTCGATCGAAGCGAGACGGCGAGATCCGTTCCCGTCATGCGCGGCATCCGGATGTCGGTGATGACTAAGTCGATCCGGCCGCGCCAGACATGAAAAACCTCCAGCGCCTCCAATCCATCACCAGCTTCCAGGACTTGAACGTCGGCGCTTTGCAGGATTGTTTTGATATACGAGCGAATTCGGGAGTCATCATCCACAACCAGGACGAGATGGCTGGCTGCTTCGTGCTGTATCCAATCGATCATTCGCGTATCCTCCACCTTCGGCTCCAGCAGATTTGCCCTGATAGACGACCAAAGAGCGCGTATCCGTTACTGGCTCGAAAGAGCCGGGCGGAAATGGCGACAGTGGGCGGAGCGCTACACATCGATCGGGTGTGAACAAGAAGACGCAACGATCTGGCGCGATCGAACGTCATTCAGGCGAGACCAACAGACGGTCTCAACTAACAGGAATTATGTCACTGTCACGCAAGTTCAGATTCGCTTTCGGCATCGCCGGGTTCGTGGTGTTGGCATTCCCCAGCGCCCTCCTGTCACAAGGTAGCGCCCCGGTGCGGCGTTCGCGCTCTCTTATTACGGAGAAGATCGATGATGCCAGGCTGGCAACGCTGGCGGGTAACACCCATCCCCTGGCCAATGCGCAGAACGACCGCGGCGCGGTCCCCGACAGCCTCGCGATGGAGCACATGATGCTTCAATTGCAGCGCCCGGCCGAGCAGGAACAGGCTGCCAGGCAGTTCATCGATCGGCTGCACGACCCCAAGAGCGCGAACTTCCATCATTGGCTGACAGCGGCTCAATTCGGCGAGGCCTATGGACCGTCTCAACAGGATATCGCCACCATCACCTCGTGGCTCGAATCGCGCGGCTTCACGGTGCATGGGGTGTCCGCCAGCGGAATGGTGATCGACTTCTCGGGCACGTCCGGCCAGGTGCGCCAGGCGTTTCACACCGAGATCCATTATCTGCAGGCAAACGGCCGGCAGCACATCGCCAATATGAGCGATCCGCGGATTCCGGCGGCACTGGCGCCGGCCGTCGCCGGAGTCGTCTCGATGCACGATTTCGCGCCCCACCCGATGCAAAAGCGCCGCGCCAACTATACCGTCACCTCCGGCAATTCTACCAACCAGGCCGTGGTGCCGGCGGATCTGGCCACCATTTATAATCTGAATCCGCTGTTTGCCGCCGGCACCACCGGCAAGGGGCAGACAGTCGCCGTGATCGAAGACAGCGACCTCTACTCCGCCTCTGACTGGACCACTTTTCGCACCACCTTCGGCCTGTCCGGTTACACTTCCGGATCCCTGACAACCGTCCACCCGGCGCCGGCGAGCGGCACGAACAACTGCGCCGCCCCGGGCGTGCCGCGCGGCGCTTCGGCCGGCGACGACGGCGAGGCGATCCTGGATGCGGAATGGGCCAGCGCCGCGGCGCCCGACGCCAGCATCCTGGTGGCCGCCTGCGCCAGCACCAGCGCCACTTTCGGCGGTTTCATCGCGATGGGAAACCTGGTCAATTCGGCTCAGCCACCAGCCATCATCAGCATCAGCTATGGCCAATGCGAGGTGGACAACGGGGCATCGGCCAATGCGGCGTTCCAGTCGCTGTATCAGCAGGCGGTGGCGGAGGGCGTGTCTGTGTTCGTCTCGGCGGGCGATGAGGGAGCGGCCAGTTGCGATGCCGGCGCCACTGCGGCGACCCACGGCATCGGCGTCAACGGCTGGGCATCGACGCCTTACAACGTCGCCGTGGGAGGCACGGACTTCGGGGATGTCTACCAGGGATCGACCGGGACCTACTGGAACTCTACTAACACGTCCACATACGGTTCGGCCATATCTTATATTCCTGAGATCGCATGGAACGACTCGTGTGCCGGTGTTCTGCTGTCGAGTTACTTCGGCTATAACACGACTTATGGAACCGCCGGCTTCTGCGGCAGTACTGTTGCCTCGCGGAACGGCCTGCTGGTGGTTGGAGCGGGCAGCGGCGGTCCCAGCGGATGCGCCACGGGAACGCCGTCCATCGGCAGCGTGGTGAGCGGAAGCTGCCAGGGATATGACAAGCCCGCCTGGCAGTCGGGTGTGGCGGGAATTCCCGGCGACGGAGTGCGGGACATCCCGGACGTTTCGCTATTCGCCGGCGATGGCGTCTGGGGACACTATTACGTGACGTGCTGGAGCGATGTAAAGAACGGCGGGGCGCCCTGTACGGGCGATCCTGGCGGATGGGCCGGCCTCGGCGGCACGTCGTTTTCTTCGCCCATTATGGCCGGCATTCAGGCGCTGGTGAACCAGGCGGTGGGCGGCCCGCAAGGCAATCCGAACTACGTTTACTACCAGCTCGCAGCGCAACAGTACGCCTCCGGCTCGACCGCCTGCAATTCGTCGAATGGCAACGCCGCCGGCTGCGGCTGCATGTTTTACAACGTGACCCTCGGCGATATCGACGTCAACTGCGGCGGCGCGCAGGATTGCTACGGCGCTGCTGTCGTGGCGGGCGGGGCGCGCGGCGGGCGAGGCTCTCAAAACGGAAACGGGGCGCTGTCCACCGCCTCTCAGTCGTACTCCCCGGCTTACGGCACAGCCACCGGCTGGAACTTCGCCACGGGGCTCGGCACCATTAATGCCTTGAACCTGGTGCAGAACTGGCCGGTCGCGCAGTAAACGCACCGCGCGCTGGCTTACGCCGTCCGCACCACTGGGATGCGTGTCTCCACGGAAGGCAGCGGCGGGAAGTCCGTGTAGGGCGTCGTCTGATACCAGTACCCCACGGAAAAGAAGTTGTCGCCGCGGTCGTTGGCGTGGCCGTGTTCCATGGTGTGCTTCAGGTACCGCTCGAAAGTCACGGGATTGTCGCCGTGCCACCGGTAGCAACAGTAGCGGCCGCCGGTGCGCTCGGCGTTGACGATCAGCGGCGCGCCGTACATCGAGTAGCCGAAGGGCTGCGCGCCGTCGCGTCCGCCGAAATCCCAGCTTCCCAGGAAGTAATCTTCCGAACCCGTGCCGTTGATGACAGGCTTCGACTCGTCGTCGACGAAAATCATGTCGTCGCCCTCGCCCCACCACCCGTTGGCGTTCTCCAGCACGCCCAGAGTGACGCCCATCAGGTGGCCCCGGCCGCGCGTCTCCAGGTAGACATAGTTCATTTTGCCGTCGAGATTCAGCTTGGGACCCTGGCTGGCCACCGGCGTGCACGGAGCGCTCTGCCGGTACTGCGCGTGGAAGTAAAGCGCATCGTCGGGCAGGCTGGGCGCCGTCAGGTAGTCGATGTTCGAATAGAAGGACGGGACCTCCTGTCTCCCTTCATTGGTCACGGTGAACCGCGCCGACCGCCGGTACGGCATGGCAAAGTAGCAGTTCAGCGACTTGCCGGGCGAACACGCCAGGTACGCCGATTGATAGATCTGGTAACTGTTGAGGTTCAGCCCGAAGAAGTCGCCGACAGGCGTTTCCACGCTGGGCTTCGAGTTGCCATCCCAGTAGCCGCGCAACACCAGTTCTTTCAGATGGTCGTTGCTGCGCGCCGAGATGGTGAACCAGATGTGGCTGATCACGCCCGGACCCTGCGCGTTGAAAACCTCCTGCACTCCACCCGCGGCGATGTTCCAGGAATCGCGGTTGCCGCCGGTGCGGTCGTAACTGGATTGCTTGAGGGATTTGTAATTCTGCGCCCGCGTGTATCTGGGCAGGAACGGCGCATCGGACGCGGCCCCGCGATTCTGAGCCTGCGCAGCGGCAGGGGCGGCGGCCAGTGCTCCGGTTCCGGCCAGCCCGTACAGGAATCCGCGCCGATCGTTCTTTTGGGTACTCATGATTCACCTCACTTACTCAAAGCCTGCGCAATGGCCCTCTCCGCGAGCGGCCCCATCACCTGGTATCCGGCCGCGTTGGGGTGCAGCCCGTCGCCCGTAAGTTCCGCCTTGAAGAATCCCTTGTCATCGACCGTCGCGGAAAAATAATCCAGATACACCGCGTTGGTCTTCGCGGCGTAATCCTTCATCCAGCGATTCAGCTCCAGGATCTTTTCCGGCGGCCTCGCCTGTGTCTGCGGCCGGTGGTAATCGCAGACCGGCAGCAGCGACCCCAGCACTACCTTGATATTGTTGGCCCGCGCCATATCGGCCATCGACATCAGGTAGCTCTCGGTGGCCTCCAGGGTCATGGGACCGATGTTGCCTCCGATGTCGTTCGTGCCCGCGAGGAACACCACCACCTTGGGCTTCAGCGCGATCACATCCGGGTAGAAACGGAGCAGCATCTGCGGCGTGACCTGGCCGCTGATCCCGCGGTTGATGTAAGGCTTGCCCGGAAAGAACGTGCTTCCGTTGTTATTGCGGCCCCAGCCGTCGGTAATCGAATCGCCCATGAAGACCACGCGGTCCTCGCCGGGAGCGGGAGGCTGCACCTTCTGGTTGTCGGCCGCATACCGGGCGGTATTGCCGTAGTCGTTGATCATGCGCGCCACGGGCGCCAGCACGGAAGGCGTGGGAACGGGAGGCGGGGGCGCCGCGGGCTGAGCCCAGGCCGCCGCGGCGAATAGGAGAATTAGCGTAGTCCGCATGGGAGTATTGTATGGCATGGCGCCCCGCGTTTATAATCTCAGCGTGATCATGCGCCTGGGAGGAATCCTCTCGCTGTGCCTTTTGCTTGCCTCTTGCGCCAGAGTTCGAGTGACGCAAGCCCCTGGTCCGCCCGCCCCACCCCCGGCGGCTGCTCCCACTGCGGAAACAGAAGACCGCGCGGATGAGGCCGAGGAGGCCGCCGCGTTTTACCTGTTGAAGCGCGCTCCCGATGGCCGGAATCTTCCCGCGGAGCGCTACCTCGCCGCGCGCGAGGCCGCCCGGCGAATGCCCAGGTATTCGAGCGCCCGCCGAAGCTTCGTCTCGGGCCTCCGGCCGCGCGACGTAATCACGCAGCCAGTCACCGATTGGGTTCCGCTGGGCCCCGGCAACATCGGCGGACGCACCCGCGCGCTGGTCATCCATCCGTCCACGCCGGCCACCATGTACGCCGGCACCAGCGGCGGCGGCGTGTGGAAAACCACCGATGGCGGCAAGAGTTGGAATCCGCTGAGCGACCTGCTGCCCAGCATTGCGGTGGATGCCATCGCTATGGACCCGGTCAACCTGGACACTTTGTACGCCGGCACCGGCGAGCCCACGGGCTCGGTGGCGCGCCGGGGTGCGGGCGTCTTCAAGACCACCGATGGCGGCGCCACCTGGAACCAGCTTCCAGGCACCGCCACTTCCGATTTCTATTTCGTGAACCAGATCGTCATCAGCCCGAATAACAACAACAATATCTACGTGGCCACCGAAACCGGCGTTTTCTTCAGCCCGGATGCCGGCAACACCTGGCAGCTCTCGCTCGACCGATCCGCTCCGAACAGTGGCTGCCAGGACCTGCTGATCCGCACAGACCAGGCCACGGATTATCTCCTGGCCGCATGCGGACGCAACAATGCACCGGCCTCCGGCATTTTCCGCAACACCGACGCCTCGGGCACCGGGACGTGGACCCAGGTGCTCACCGCACCCGGCATGGGCAGGACGTCCATCGCCGTGGCGCCATCGAACCAGAGCACCGTGTACGCGATGCTGAGCAGCGTGGACCCCAAGAATACGGACTTCCTGTACGCCCTGCTGGGCATCTACCGCTCCGACGCCAACGGCGATCCGGGCAGTTGGACGGCGCTGGTCCAGAACACGGATTCCAACCGCGCCAACGTCTCCATCCTCTCCTACCCGGGCTCCACCTTCGGCGACCTTTGCGGCGGCACGCGCGGAAACTCGAACGGCCAGGCCTACCTGGACATGACGCTGGTTGTGGACCCCGTGAAGCCTGACCGCGTGTGGGCCGGGGGCATCGATATTTTCCGTTCCGACGATGGCGGCAAGAACTGGGGCATCGCCAGTTTCTGGGAGGCCGGCCCTCCGCTGGGCGCACATGCGGACAATCACCGGCTGATTTTTCATCCGGCGTACGATGGCGCCGGCAACACGACGCTTTACAACACCAGCGATGGCGGGGTCTTCGTCACCAACAACGCCAACGCGGACGTGGCCACCGGGAATCAGGCCGGCTGCGCTCCATACCAGACCAAGGTCGTTTGGCAAACGCTGAACAATACCTTCGCCGTTACGGAGTTTCACTACGGCGCTCCGTACCCAGCCGGGATCTGGTACTGGGGCGGCAGCCAGGATAACGGCACGGTGCGCGGAAGCGATGCATCCGGCCCGGACGCGTGGTCCATAGTGGATGGGGGCGACGGCGGTTACGTGGCCGTGAACCCTGCCGACGCCAACGTGGTCTACCACGAGTTCACGGGCCTCAGCCTCGTCAAATCGATCGATGGCGGACAGACGTTCGCTGATGCGGTTGGCGGCATTACCGAGGCGTCCGGAAACTTCTTGTTCATCCCGCCGTTCACGTTGGATCCCGGCAATCCCGATACAGTCTACATCGGCGGCCTGACTCTGTGGCGCAGCAACGACGGGGCGGCCGGCTGGTCCGCCGCCAGCGCTCCGATTCCTGGCGCCGCGGGGGGCATCAGCACCATCGCCGTTTCCCCCGCCGATTCCAACCGCGTGCTGTTCGGAACTTCCAGCGGGCGCATCTACCGCAATGCGAATGCGCTGGCAACCGACGCGACAACCGCGTGGGACTTCGTCGCCCCGCGCACCGGTTTTGTGGCCGCCATCGCCTTCGACCCGACCACCCCGGACATCGCCTACGCCACATACAGCACCTTCAAGACCGGCGCCCAGAATTACGTCTACAAGACGATCGATGGGGGCGCCACCTGGACCGGCATCGACGGCAGCGGCGGTTCCGGTCTCCCCGACGCTCCGGTCAGTTCCATCGTGGTTGACCCGCTCAACCCGTCCACCATCTACGTGGGCGCCGACCTGGGCATTTTCGTTTCGCTCGATGGAGGGGTGACTTGGGCCATGGAGGATACGCCGTACGTTAATGTGCCGGTGGTGAACCTGGCTCTCGATCGCGGCGCCGGCGTGACCAACCTGTTCGCCTTCACCACCGGCCGCGGCGTCTGGCGGCTGACGCTGCCGAACTCGGGCAACCCCTGCCAGTATGCGGTCTCCCCGAACACGCTGACCGCTACGGCCTACGGCGGGCCGATTGCCGTGACACTCACGACCGGCGGCCCATGCGGCTGGGTGGCGGTTCCGGGCGGCTCGACTTTTGCCGTCGAGTCTCCCGCCAGTGGCGCCGGCAGCGCGGCCATCAACGTGATGGCGCCGGTGAATACAACCACCAAGGCGCGCAGCGGAACGGTCTACGTGCAGGACCAGGCCATCGCGGTTTCGCAGAGCGCCCCCACTATCGCCGGAGGCAACGATGAGGCGACCGCCGCGGCGAAAATCGTGGTGCCGTACGTGGGAATCGAAGACACTCGCAAGCTGACCTCCAACCCCAACGATCCGGTGCACTCCTGCACGCAGTCCGCGGATTTCAAGTCGGCATGGTTCGCCTTCGCCGCCAATTCCTCCGGCACGCTGAATCTCGGTGTGCAGGGCGAGCGTTACGACGTCTTCGGCAATTCCGGAGTGGTGCTGACGGTGTACGACACACAAGCTGCCGCGGGCAACGAACTCGCCTGCGTCCAGCAAGGGCGCGACACTTCGACCTGGCAGATGGTGAGCACGGCCGTTCCGGTTACAGCCGGCAAGACCTACCTGATCGAGGTCAGCGCCACGGGCAACACCGCAAACGACGGCGGATATACCATACTGGCCGCCAACATCCAGTAGCAGTACGGGCATTCAGGCCGGTAATGGCGTGTTGCTATAATCGGTTCGGTCCCCTAAGATGCCCGGCGAAATCACCCAGTTGCTTGCCGAAGTCCAGGGTGGGGACAGGAGTGCCGAGTCGCGCCTGGCCTCGTTGGTTTACGACGAGCTGCACCGCCTGGCGGACAACTACATGCACGGCGAGCGCCCGGGCCAGACCATACAGGCTACCATCCTGGTTCACGATGCCTTTCTCCGGCTGGTGGATCAGGAGGAGCGGAGCTGGCAGAATCGCTCCCAGTTTTTCGCCACCGCCGCGGTGCTCATGCGCCGCATGCTGATCGACCACGCCCGCCGGCGCAACGCCGCCAAACGCGGAGGCCCCGGGCTGAAACTTCCGCTCGACGAAGCCATGGGTGTATCGGATGACCATTGCGAGGAACTGATCGCTCTGGACGAAGCCCTCACACGCCTGTCAGAATGGGATCCCCGGCTCAGCCGCATCGTCGAAATGCGGTTCTTCGCCGGTCTCACCGAAGAGGAGATCGGCGAAGCGCTCGGGATATCGCCACGAACAGTCAAGCGCGACTGGCAAGTCGCACGAGCGTGGCTGCATGGCGAACTGTCCCACAACTAGCCAGATGACCGCGGAGCGCTGGCAGCGCATCAAGGAGATCACCGCCGACGCGCTGGAGCGCCCCCCAGCCGGCCGTCCGGCGTTTGTCGCGGGGGCTTGCGCGGGCGATGCGGAAATCGCCCGCGAGGTGTTGCGGCTTCTGCATGAAGCCGAATCCACCGAAACCGAGTTTCTCTCCACCCTGCCGATCAACGTCAAGGGCCTGCTGGCCCAGCAGGTCCAGCGGGTGCCCTGTTTTTCGCCCGGCCAGGTCGTCGCCGGACGCTTCCGCATCGTGAGCTTCCTCAACCGCGGCGGAATGGGCGAAGTCTACTCCGCATTCGACCTGGAACTGCAGGAGGCCGTCGCACTCAAGACCATCCGCCCCGCCATCGCGTCCCTGGCGCCGGTGATCGACCGCTTCAAGCGGGAAGTCAAGCAGACCCGCCACGTCACTCACGGCAATGTCTGCCGCGTCTACGACCTCTTCAGCCACGACCAGCCTTTAGGAGAACCCATCTGGTTCCTGACCATGGAGCTTCTGGAAGGCCAGACCCTGGCCCAGCGTCTTGCCTCCGGCGGCGCCATGCCCCTCCACCAGGCGTTGCCGCTGATCCGCGAGATGGTCGCCGCCCTGGCCACCGCGCACGAACACGAAATCGTCCATCGCGATTTCAAACCCAGCAACGTGATGATCGTGCCGAGCGGCCCGGAAAACGAGCGCGCCAAAGTCACGGATTTCGGACTGGCGCTCAGTCTGGCCACCGACCAGCCCAATGAGCCCTCCGAGAAAGGCGAGGGAACCCCCGCGTACATGGCGCCCGAGCAGGCCGCCGGCCAGCCCGTAACATTCGCTTCCGATCAGTTCGCCCTGGGGCTGGTCATCGCCGAAATGCTCACCGGCGAGCGCCCGGATCTGCACCGCTCGGATGCCGCGCAGTGCCGCGCGCAACTGAATTCGTGGCTGCAGTCCCAGCCCAAGACCCGCCACAATCCCCGTGCCCAGCAGGTTCTCCGGCGCTGCCTCGAGTTCCGCCCCGAAGACCGCTTCCGCGACGTCCGCGACATCGTCCCGATCCTCGATGGCAGCCGCCAGCGCAAGCTTCGCGGCCGCGCCATCGCCGCCGGCCTCGCCGTCCTCGCCCTGTTGGCCACCGCCGGTTTCGTGGCACACCAGGATTGGGGCGACCGGGTCATCAACGCCGTCCGCCTGACGCCCGACACCGACCTGGCGGGTTCTCCCAGCATCTCCCGCGACGGCAATTGGGTGGCCTACCTGTCCGATCGGGGAAAGCCCGGCGACCTGACTGTGTGGATTCAGCCGCCCACCGTCGGAACTCCCAGGCGCCTTACCACACAACCCGCCGAGGACGACACGCTAAGTGTCTCGCCCGACGGCAAGCTGGTCGCCTTCTCCTCCGAGCGGGAGGGCGGCGGTATCTATCTCGTCGACTCTCAGGGCGCAGGGGAACGGTTACTCGTACCGGGCATCGGAAAGAACCCCGCCTTCTCGCCCGACGGGCGCTACATTGCCTATTGGGCGGGCTATCACGGCGAGGCCGCGCCGCCTGGCCAGGTGTACTCCATCCCGGTCGGCGGAGGGCCACCCCAGCGCCTGGCAGCCGGCTTCGCCGATGCGCGATACCCCGTCTGGAGTTCCGATGGACAGCGCATCTTGTTCGACGGCTGCCCTGTCGGCACCGCCCCGCTGTCGTCCTGTACCGATTGGTGGACCATGCGTGTGGACGGGAGCGACGTGAGGAAGACCGGCGCGATGGCGCTGCTCGAGGCGGCGCACATCGACGCGCACACCCCTCCCAGCGTGAAGGCATGGCTGGGAGACAGGGTGTTGTTCAGCGGCGCCATGGGCCCAAGCTCCAAGCTTTGGGAGTTGGTCCTTTCCCCAAAAGATCTGCGCGTGTCCGGCAATCCGCGGCAAATCACTTACGGCACAAGCACCGATCGGGGGCCGTCTCTCGCTATCACCGGGCAACTCGCGTTCGGGCAGGCTTCCGGAGCGCTGCACCTGTGGCGTATCCCCGCCAGGGCCAGCAACCGCGATGTCGCCCTAGTCCGAATGACCGACGACCCCGGGGCGGATTGCTGCCCCAGCGCCTCGCGCGACGGACGCTGGGTGTTCTTTACCAGGAAGGTGGGCGCTTACCGGCAACTGTTCCGCAAGGACGTGCCATCCGGAACCGAGTCCCTGGTTTTCTCATCGCAGGCGGACAAACTACAGTTGGTCGCGAATTCGGATGGCAGCCGTGTGGCATTCGGGACCCGCTCCGAGACCGGATCGTCTTCCATCCAACTCTTCACCCGCAACCAACCGGCTCGCAGCTTGTGTGCCAACTGCTCCCAGCCCACCAGTTGGTTCGCTGGAGACCAGGCCCTGTTCCACACTACCGCCGCGGGCGAGATTGCATTGCTGGACGTGTCCACCGGGGAGTCCCGCGTGGTCTTGAAGGGCCGGGCCGGCGCCATGTTGGGCAACGCCGATTGGAGCCCGTCTCACCAGTACCTGCTGTTCACCTCGTCCACCCATGAAGGAGACAGACAGATCTTCGCGGTGCGCTTCCCCGAGGCTGACGCCGCCGCTCGCGGTGATTGGCTGCCGGCCGCAGCGGGAAGGGACGTCAACCAGCCGCGCTGGTCAAGCGACGGTAAGGCCTTCTTCTATTTCTCCAAGCGGGATGGATACCTTTGCATCTGGGGCCAGTCCTTTGACGCGGCCACTGGATTGCCCGGCAAACCCTTCGCGGTGACGCACTACCACAACCGCCGGTTCACGCCGGAACGCACCAACCCCGCCACGCGCGCTCTCTCGGTGGGCGGCGGCGAGATTTTCACCAATGTCGGCGAAGTGACCCAATCGATATGGGTCGGAGTGTTAAGCCGTCCAACCCCCCTGGAGGTCTTGCGCGGCCTGTTCTCGATCCGCTGATCATTCGGATATTCGAACATTTTTCTCTTGCTTTTCCTGGCAACGCGTACTACGATTACATCGGTTAAAAAGCCATATGCCCAAGATTGTGATCAAGGTGCCCGCGGGCATCAGCAAGCAGGATCTGAAGAACCTCGTCAACCAAGCGATCGATTCGCAGATCCCGACGGAACAACTTGAGCCGCGCTCCAGAATCGCCATCAACATCGAGTACTGGGACGAGCGGAGGCCGAAAGCGGAGAAGAAGGCGCCGGTAAAGAAGAAGCCGCCGAAGAAGTAGGACGCGCGGGGCTCGATGAAATGCTGCCTGGTCACTGCCGCGGTCGCCACGGATTTCGAGGATCCGGACGACGCGGCGACCCGGCAGGTTCGCGAGGTCGCCGCCGAGCCGCAATTGGGAATCCTGACCCTGGCCGCCGTGCTGGACCAGCGTGGCATGGCGCCTCGAATCTTCAACCTGGACCGGGCGTATTATGAGTATCTGGTGGATCAACGCTCGCGCAGCGTGGCCGGCTTCGCCAGGTGGGCGGCCAGCCGGATTGCGTCGTCGGGCGCCGATGTGTTCGGCTTCGGCACCATCTGCAGCAGCTATCCGGTCACCCTCCGCATCGCCGGGCATCTCAAACGCGAGGCGCCCGGGTGTGACATTGTTCTGGGCGGTCCCCAGGCCAGCATCGTAGCCACCGAGACTCTTGCGGCTTTCCCCTTCGTCGATTTCATCCTGCGCGGCGAAGCCGACCAGACCCTGCCTCTGCTCCTGGATGAGCTGAGCGGCAAGCGCCGCCTCTCGGCGGTTCCCGGGCTCTCCTGGCGCTCTCCGTCCGGAATTCAACGCAATGCCGATGCGCCCCTCATCGAAGGTCTCGACTCGCTCCCGCTTCCCGCCTACGGCCTGACCGGCGAGTTGGACGGCGCCGGCGGCGCTTCTTTAGAGTTGGGCCGCGGCTGTCCTTTCGGCTGCACCTTCTGCTCCACCAACGACTTTTTCCGCCGCAGATTCCGCCTCAAGTCGCCGGAGCGCATGCTCGCCGATATGCGCGCCATCGCTTCCCGGTTCGGCATCCGCTCCTTCCGTCTCATCCACGACATGTTTACCGTGGATCGGAGGCGCGTGGCGGCCTTCTGCGATCGCTTGATTCAATCCGGCGAGGAATTCGCCTGGTCGACCAGCGCCAGGACCGACTGCGTGGATGAGGAACTCCTGGGACTGATGGCCCGCGCCGGCTGTCAGGGCCTGTTCTTCGGCGTGGAAACCGGATCGCCACGCTTGCAGAAAGTCATCGAGAAGGGCCTGGACCTCGATCGGGCCCGGGCGGCGATCGACACCACGGCCCGCCTCGGCATGTCCAACACGGTCAGCCTCATCGCCGGGTTCCCCGAAGAGACCTGGGATGACCTCCGGGAAACCATGGACATCTACATGCACACCGCCCGGCATCCCGGATCCCATCCCCAGTTGAACGTGCTGGCGCCCGTAGCGGGCACCCCGATTCACGCCCGATACCAGCACCAGATGGTTTTGGAAGAACTCTGTTCGGATATGTCACATCAGGGCCGGATTCACAACCAGGCCGACCGCGACCTGATCCGCCGGTACCCGGAGATCTTCCCGAATTTCTACCTGCTTCCCACCCCCGGCCTCGATCGCGCCGCGTGCCTGGAGCTGCGGGAGTTTCTCCTGGCGGCCACGGCGCGGCTTCGGTGGCTCCTGGTCGCCCTCCACCGCAGTTCCACCGGCATCCTGGATGTCTTTCTGCTCTGGCGCCGCCATCGCCTCGCGCTCCATCCCGGATTGAGCGGCGGCAGCCTGCGCCACTATTACATCCAACCGGTTTTCAGGCGCGATTTCGTCGGTTTCGTGCGCCGAAAGGTCGCAAGGTTCGACAGCCCGGCCGTCCGGGCCCTCCTCGATTATCAGGAAGCATTCCTGAAGGCCGAAACCTCCGACGCGCGCCTCCCACGCAAGGGCTGCACGCCGGCGCGCAGGCTGAGGGCTTCCGACAAACCCGTTCGCGCGCGCCACGTTCACGTCCTCCAGCTTGACTGGGACATCCAGGCCGTGATCGACTCCCTCAAGGCCGGGCAGCCGGCCGCCGTTCGACAGCCCGTCTTCTATCGCACCGGTTTGACCCCTGATGACGATATCCGCCTGATCCGGATCTCCCCTCTGCTCGCCCGCGCCCTCGAAACCTGCAACGGCAGGCGCACCGTGCAAGCGTGTGTCACAGACCTCGCGGACTGCTTCGCCGGTTCCACCACGCTGCGCCGTTACGCCGCCGGATATCTTCTGAAGAATCTCCTCGCCGAGAACCTCATCGAGTGCCGCCGGTAAGCTTCGGCCCGCTTGTGGGGCACGGTCGAAAACCTATACCGATGCACCCGCAGTAGGGACGGGTGGAATGACCTGATAGCCCAGGGATCGAAGTTCCCGCACGAACTTGGCTACCCGGTTCCGAAGCAGCTTGGGGTTGGGGGCTTGT
>DASQZT010000052.1:0-103418 GCA_035638575.1 Bryobacteraceae bacterium | reverse complement strand
CTGGCGGCGGCCGTGGCGAGGGCGGCGGCCGTGGCGAAGGCGGCGGCCGTGGCCAGGGCGGTGGCGGGCAATTCGCCGGCGGCCAGGGACCCGGCGGCGCGGGCCGCGGTCCGGGAGCCGGTCAAGCCGGCGCCCCGGGTGGGGTCGCGGGTGACTTCTCGCTCGAGACTCTCATGAAGCGCGGCGCCGCCGCGGCGTCGCAGTACAGCGAAGAAGAACGCAAGAACGCCAAGCTTCCCCTTCCTCCGGAGCAGGATTCCCAGGTGCAGACGCTGCTGCGGCCCGGCCTGCTGTCGGATGTCGAAATCGTGGTGGAGAAAATTCCCGACGTCCTGCACGTTCCCGCGCAGGCGGTTTTCCAGAAAAGCGGCAAGTTTACCGTGTTCGTGCAGCAGCGGAACGGCAAGTTCGAGCCTCGCGAAGTGCAGTTGATGAAGCAGAGCGAAACCATGATGGTGCTGGCTTCGGGCGTGCAGCCGGGCGAGATCATCGCCATGGCCGATCCCACCGCCGAGAAGAAGAAGGGCGGCGACAACAAGTCGTCGCAGGGCAACCCGATGGGGAACATGCCCGCGGGTACCAAATAACATGATCGGCTCACACATTATTCCCGAATTGAAGATGGGGCTGGCCAGCCTCTTCGCGCACAAGCTGCGCAGCTTGCTGACGATGCTCGGCATGATCTTCGGAGTGGGCGCCGTGGTGGCCATGCTTTCCATCACCGCCGGCGCGCAGAAAGAGATGATGAGCTTCATCGACCAGCTGGGCGTGAACAACATCATCGTAGAGGCGCACGAAGCCCTGGACCGGAACGAGCTGCAGACCGTGCGCTCGGTCTCGCCGGGACTTACCTTCCGGGACTACCGCGCCATCTCCGAGAACGTCTCCGGCCTGGTGGCCATTACCCCGCGCAAGCGTTTCAAGCCGCAGAAGCTGCTGCCCAAGACCAGCAGCGATACGCCCCAGCTCATCGGCGTCCTGCCCAACTTCATGGAGATCAACAGCCTCAAGCTGGTGGACGGCCGCTTCTTTACGGAGGATGAGAACAAGGCGTCCGCCCCGGTCTGCGTGCTCGGCGAAGGCGCCAAAGTGAGCCTGCTGGGTTACGACAAGGCCGTCGGCAAGTACATCAAGGTCAACGACACGTGGCTGCAGGTGATCGGCACCCTGACGCCCCAGGCCACCGGCGATTCCGACACGGAAGGGGCCCAGGCGGCCAACCGCAACAACCTGGTGATCTCGCCCCTCAACACCGTGATGCGGCGGTTCGAGGACAACACCAGCTACCTCAAGGACGAAATCGACGGCATTTACATGAAGGTGGGGCCCAATGTCGATTCCATCGAGACCTCCAACGTGGTGCGGGCGATTCTGACCGCGACCCATAAGGACGCGGGCGACTTCACCGTGATCGTGCCCGCCGGCCTCCTGGAGCAAAAGAAGCAGACGCAGATGATCTTCAACGTCGTCATGATCTGCATCGCGGGCATCTCCCTGCTGGTCGGCGGCATCGGCATCATGAACATCATGCTGGCCACGGTTCTGGAGCGGACGCGCGAAATCGGAATCCGCCGCGCCATCGGCGCGCGGCAGCAGGACATTGTCCGTCAGTTCCTCACGGAGGCGGTGTTGATCTCCATCGTGGGCGGCCTGATCGGCATTGGCTTCGGATATTCGCTGTCCAAGATTATCGCGTCGGCCGCGGGCTGGTCGACCCTGGTTACGGCGTCGTCGATCATCATCGCCTTCGGCGTCTCCGTGTTCATTGGTTTGTTGTTTGGAATTTATCCGGCCGTTCAGGCCGCGAAACTGGATCCCATCGAGGCCATTCGTTACGAGTAGAAATATGGTGTATCGAACTTTCGTCGCAGCACTGCTACTGGCGGCGGGCGCTTCCGCTCAGATGACGTCCTTCCCCAAACCGTCTTACTTCCGGGAGACCTTTCAAAAGACCCAGACCAAGGTCGAGCTCAAGCCTCCGGCGAGGTTGAACGACTTTGTGGCCGACGGCAAGCTGGAGCTGTCGCTCCAGCATTACTTGGAACTGGTGATGGCCAACAACACCGACGTTCAGCTCCAGTTGCTCAGTCTGGAGATGCCGAGAAACGCGATCCTGACCGCATGGGGCGTCTTCGATCCGACCCTGCGCGCCGCCTACAACACCACTCGAAGCACTGCCTACGTGACCAACCCCAGCACGGCCATCGACTCCGTCCCGGTCGGCGGTTCGAGCAAATCCCTGGCCGAACCGTACAGCGCGACCTGGAACCAGACGCTTACCAACGGACTGCAATACTCGGTCGGCTTCACTGGCCAGAAGACTTCCTCCTCCGCCGTCACGAAGAACTCCTACAATGCGAATCTGGAGAGCACCGGCCTCGCGTTCAACATCACCCAGCCGCTGATCCGGAACCGGGGCACGTACGTCAACAAGATTCCGATAATGCAGGCGCAGAGCAGTTACAAGATCTCGGAATTCCAGTTGCGCTCGCAGTTGATCACCCTGATCAACACCGCCGAAACGGCTTATTGGAACGTAATCTCGGCGCGCGAGAACCTGAAGGTGCAGGAGAAGGCCCGCGACACCGCGGACGCCTATCTGAAGTACATGCAGCAGCAGTTGGATCTGGGCGCCCTCTCGCCGCTCGATATTTACAATCCGCAGCAGAATCTCGCGGCCGCCGATCTCTCGGTGTCGCAGGCCAAGTTCGCTCTGGCTACCGCCGAGGAGGCGTTGCGCCACCAGGTCGGAGCCGATCTCGATCCGCAAGTCCGCAATCTGCCGGTCGTCCTTACCGAGAGTGTGGACCTCGGGCCGGCTGATTCCCTGACGGTCGACCGCGAGCAGGCCGTGAGCAAAGGGCTGAACATCAATCCCGCGGTAAAGGGCGCTGTGCAAAAGCTGGATGTGGACGATCTCGGAATCCAGTCCGCCAAGAACGGACTGCTGCCCAGCCTGAACCTCACCGGCGGCTATTCCGCGGCCGGACGCGGCGGGTCTTATATTAACGGTCTTGCCGAAGTAGTTCCCGGCGGCATCGGCGATTCTCTCGGCCAGATGTTCGGGTTCGGCTACCCCACGTACCAGGCGGGTCTCACGCTTACGCTTCCCGTCCGTTCCAAGGCGGCATCGGCCGCCATGGCCAACGCGATGGTGCAGAAGAAAATGGATGTCCTGACGCTGCGCAACCAGGAGCAGGCCATCCGGCTGAACGTTCTGACGGCGGTGGTCAACCTCGAAGGCGCCAAGGAGCAGTTGAAGCTGGCGCAGATCCAGCAGGATTTCGCCAAGAAGAACCTCGACGCCGAAAACCAGAAATACCTCCTGGGCACGGAGATCAACCAGAACGTGATCAACGCGCAGCAGGCCCTGGTGCAGGCGGATTCGGCCGTGGCCACCAACCAGATCAACGTCCGCAAGAACCTGCTCAACCTGCTCACCCAGACCGGCGAGCTGCTCGACGCGCGCGGCATCGTGATCAGGTAGCGGCGCGCTGTAGTTGCCGGCGGCGGTTCGCGGGTCTTTGAGTAAGGAACGCCGTACGTTCCGAAGCCATGCAAACGCTGTTTCTCGCGCTACTGCTCGCGGCGGTATTCGGCTTCTTCGCGCCGTCCGTCCAGGATCGGGTGCGGCATGCGCTGGATGGCAGGCCGGGGCTGGTCTGGGGCGTTCCGTTCCTGTTGACGGCGATATTCGCCGCTGCCGCGGCGGTCGCCGGAGCTTTCCGCGCGGAATTGATCCTGCTGTTGTTGGTGTATACGGCGGCGCCCGTGGCCTGCCTGTGGCTGAGCCGGAACATCGGCCGGACGGGAGGGCGCACCGCTTGTGACTTCCTCGCGGTACTGCTCCTCTGGCTGCCCCTCGAGTTTGGCGCCGGGGGCGCGCTGGTGCCACGAGCCGCCCAGGGATTCCTGCACAGCGTGGCGTACGGCATCGCCATCCTGCTGGGCCTCATTCTCTTTTTGGGCTTTCGTTCGCTGCCGGGGATGAAGTACAACCTGCCTCGGAATCGCCGCGATCTGTGGCTCCCCCTGGTTGCCTTTGCCGTCACGGCGCCGGTGCTGGTCGCCGTCGGGATCCCCATCGGCTTCATCCCTCCGCCGCACCTGCCAACCCCAGCCGCGCCGGGCTTACGCATGGCCGGCGCCCTGGGACTGATCTTCGCCGCCACGGCGCTGCCGGAGGAGATCCTGTTCCGTTCGCTGATCCAGAACCTGATGGTCCAGCGCTGGGGCGGCGGCACGGGCACCCTGCTGGCGGCCAGCTTCATCTTCGGCTGCGCCCACCTGGATAACGGGCCCCAGCCCCTGCCCAACTGGCGCTACATGATCCTGGCCACGATTGCCGGCTTTGCCTATGGGAAGGTATTTCACAAGTGCTCCACGGTGATCTCCTCCGCCCTGCTGCACACTCTGGTAGATTGGACTAAGCACTTCTTCTTTTAAGGGGATGACATGATGTCGCCGGGGGTGGTTCGAAAGGTGGCGATCCTGGAACCGGTCACGGTGTTCGCCATGATCATGGCCTACATCTGGGAAGTCCGCTACACGCATCACGGCTGGTGGATGGCGATCCTGGCCATCATGCTGCTGTCACACCTGTTGCATCGCGAGCGCGCCTCCGCCCTGGGGTTCCGGGCCAGTGGACTGCGCGAGTGCTGGCGGGAGTTCGCGCCGCTGCTGGCGCTCTTCACGCTGATGATGATCGCGGGCGGCATCCTGCTCCAGTCCCTGCGGCCCGTGGCGTTCGACCGGGCGGTACTGTCGTGGATGGCGTACGTCCCCTGGGGAGTGTTCCAGCAGTACCTTTTGAACGGCTATTTCCTGAACCGCTTCAACGCGGTTTTGTCCCGCCGCGCGGCGCCCCTGCTGGCCGCCACCCTGTTTTCGGGAGCGCACGTGCCCAACTGGTTCCTCATGGCCGTGACCCTGCTCGCGGGTTACTGCTGCGCGCGCATCTACCGGCGATATCAGAACTTATGGTTTCTGGGCGCGGCCCATGGAACCATCGGGTTCCTGCTGTTCCTGGTGGTCCCGGACTCGGTCACCCACCACTTGACGGTTGGGCCGGGCTGGTTTTTGCACTAAGCCCGGGCCGCTGTTATATTTGAGGACAGGCACGCCGGAAGGACCCACCCAATGACTGATTTCGAACAACTGGAAAAGCGTATCAGCCAGATGGACCAACTGATGATGCGGATCGAGGACGGCCTGGTGGTCACCAATGCCATCGTGGACCGGCACGCCGGCATGGTCGTTGACCACGACCAATGGCTCGCGGACAGCACCCGCGCATGGGTCAGACACCAGGAATGGCTTCAGCAGCACGAGGCGGCCCTGCAGGAGCACGAGAGTTGGCGCCGCCAGCACGAGGCCGCCATGCAGGCGCTGGACCAGAAAATCGACCGCATCGCCGACCTCATCCTCAAGGGCCGCGGCGGCAACGGCAGCGGCACGTAGCCCGTCCCACCGCGGCACAGGGTGTCCCACAAGCGGACACCCCCCGGACTGCGCTATCCTTTTTTAGTGCTGCAACGTCAAAACGTTAGCCCGAAAACAGGATGGCAGGAGCCGTGCCTTCTAACGGCTGGAAATCACAATGGACATACCACGTAAAGATGCCGGCCGGAAAAGACTGATCCGCCGCATTGTCATCGGGGTGGTCATCCTGGCGGCGATCCCCGGGATCACTATCGGGTTGGGCAAGTTGAAGCCGGCCGCTCCCGGTGTCGAAATGTCAACCCTTTGGCCCGACAACGTGCGCCGCGGCCCCATGGTCCGCGAAGTGCGCGGGCTGGGCACGCTGGTGCCCGAAGACACCATGCTCATCACCGCGACCACCGACGGCCGGGTATCGCGCATCCTCATCAAACCGGGCACCCCGGTCAAAGCCGATTCCGTCGTGATGGTGCTCACCAGCGAGACTCTGGAGACCGATTTGGTGACGGCCGACTTCGCCGTCAAGGTGGCCGAGGCCGACTACGAGAACCTGAAGGTCACGCTGCAGAAGCAACTTTTCGATTTGCAGTCCAACCTGTCCCAGGTGGAGGCGGATTACAGCACCGCCAAACTTCAGGCCGACCGCGACACGGCGCTGGCCAAGGAGAATCTGCTCCCGAACGTGGACGCCCAGATTTCCGAAGTGAAAGCCAACCAATTGGCGGGCCGCCTCGAAATCGAGAAGAAACGCCTGGTCATCAATACCCAGGCCGAGGAGTCGCAACTGGCGTCGCAAAAAGTCAAGGTGGAGCAGCTCCGCGCCGAACTGAACCTCAAGAAGAGCCAGGTGGACCAGTTGAAGGTGAAGGCCGGCTTCGAGGGCATGCTCCAGGCCCTTCCCCCGCCTCTCACCCCGGTGGAAGAAGGTTTGAAGGTAACCGCCGGCACAGCCCTGGGAAAAGTGGCGCAGCCCTCCCACCTCAAGGCCGAATTGAAGATCGCCGAAACACAAGTAAAGGACATCGCCATCGGACAACCGGCGGTGATCGACACTCGCCTCGCGGGAAACGGATGGGACGGGTTGATCAATGGCAAGGTATCGCGCATCGATCCCTCTATTTTGAACGGCACGGTGACGGTCGACGTGGCGCTGGGGGGCAAGCTCCCGCCGGTATTGCGTCCCGATCTCAGCGTGGACGGCACCGTTCAGCTCGAAAAGCTGGACGATGTGGTATTCGTGGGGCGGCCGGTTTTCGGCCAGGAAAACAGCACCGTGCAGCTCTTCCGGGTCGACCCCGACGGCAAGTATGCCAACAAGACAAAAGTGACTTTCGGCCGCAGCTCGGTGAACACCATCGAGGTGAAGGACGGACTGAAGGTGGGTGACCGGGTGATACTCTCGGACATGTCGGCTTACGACAATTACGATCGAATTAAGTTGAACTAACGTGTGGCGACTCTCGTAGATAAGGGGTAATGAAAATGGACAACGGCGCACAACCGCTGATACGGCTGGACAATGTCAGCAAGGTCTTCGTGACCGACGAGGTGGAGACGCACGCCCTTTCCAGCGTCCACTTCGATGTGAAGAAAGGGGAGTACCTGTCGATTGCGGGTCCGTCCGGATGCGGCAAGTCGACCCTGCTGGCCATTCTCGGCCTGCTGGACACGCCCAGCGACGGCACGTACTACCTGAACGGAAAGCCGGTGACGGGGTTGAAGCTTTCCGAACGGGCGCGGATCCGCAACCGGGAAATCGGATTTATTTTCCAGGCATTCAACTTAATCGGCGACCTCACCGTCTACGAGAACGTGGAATTGCCGCTGACCTACCGCGGAATGCCTTCGGCGGAGCGCAAGCGGCGGGTGCAGGAGGCCCTCGAGCGGGTGGGGATGTCGCACCGCATGAAGCACTACCCCTCGCAACTCTCGGGCGGCCAGCAGCAGCGCGTGGCGGTAGCCCGCGCGCTGAGCGGCGATCCGTTGATCCTGTTGGCCGATGAGCCGACCGGCAACCTGGATTCGGCCAACGGCGAAGCCGTCATGAACTTACTCCGCGAACTTCACCAGGCGGGGTCGACCATTTGCATGGTGACTCACGACCCGCGCTACGCGCAGTTTGCAGACCGCACGATACGGCTCTTCGACGGCCGCATCGTGGAAGAACGGATCGAGTCGGCAAAAGTTGATTGAGTGCCGGAGGGCCCCGCAAGAGGCCCATCGGCGCCACAGTCGGGACACTGAAGCCAGGAGAGCGCGAAGGGGAGGGTGCGCATGTCAGGACGGCTAAAGGGGACCGGGGTGGTATTGCTGGCGCTAGCCGCTTGCAATTGCCTGTTTGCAAACGTCATTGGGACGCCGCGGACGCAGTTCCGGCGAACCTATTCTCTGAATTCCAACGGGCGCGTGACCATCCAAAACCTGTATGGGGACGTGCGGATTACGGCGTGGGACCGCGATGAAGTCCTGGTCGAGGCCATCAAGAAATCGGACGATCCCAGGCAGTTGGACGAGGCCCGGATCGTGGTGAACTCCTCCTCGGACCTGGTTTCCATCCGAACGCAGTATGCGGGCGCCGATGCCGAGCAGCCGGCCAGCGTGGAGTACCGCATCACCGTGCCCCGCGGCGCCAACCTGGAGAACGTTAAACTGGTCAACGGCCTGCTTTCGATCAGCGGGCTCGCAGGCCACGTCAAGGCCACCTCGGTGAACGGCAGCATCCGGGCGGAGAAGCTCGAAGGGCAAGCGGATCTTTCGACCATCAACGGCCGGCTGGATGCCGATTTCGACCGGATCAGCGCGGCGAACCCAATCTCATTGAGTTCGGTGAACGGACAGATCCGCCTGTCGATTCCCGGCGGCGCCGGCGCCGATCTCTACGCGCACAACCTGAGCGGCGGGATCGCTTCGGCGTTCGGGCGCCCCCTGCGCGCGGCAAGCGGCCACCACCTGCGCGCCAGGCTGCATCGCGGCGGAGCCCAGATCCACGTGGACAACGTCAACGGAGGGATTTCGATTCAAGCCGGGTCGCACCATCATCCGGACCGTTCGTGGACGTAGGCGCGGGGGCGGCGGGCAAGCTGAAGCATGCCCCACCCGGCGGCGCCATCTGTTAACCTGATCGGCCATGGGCGCGGTTGCGCACGACGTGCGCTTCGGGATTCGCCAGTTATGGAGGGCTCCCGGATTCAGCTTGGTTGCACTGGTAGCGTTAGCACTCGGGATGGGCGCCACAACCGCCATCTTCAGCGTGGTGGACGCCGTGCTCCTGAAGCCGCTGCCGTTTCGCGATCCCGGCCGCCTGCTGGCAATCTGGGAAAAGAACTACGACCAGCGGAAATTCCGGCTGTTTGTGGCGGCCGGGAATTTCCAGGAGTGGCAGCGGCAAAGCCGGAGCTTCGAGAGCATGGCCGCCATTCAGGATCTCCGCATCAACCTGACCGGCGGCCCCAACGGCCGGATCGAGGCCGAGGAGCTTCGGGCGGAACGGGTGTCGGCGTCCCTGTTTCCCTTGCTGGGAGTCGAAGCCGCGGTGGGACGCACGTTTCGGGACGAGGAAGACATGCCGGGCCGCGCCGACTGCGTGCTTCTGAGCCACAGCCTGTGGGAGACGCGTTTCGGCGCGGATCCATCCATCGGAGGCAAAGCCATTCGACTCCAGGACCGCGGCTACACCATCGTCGGAGTGCTGCCGGCCGGCTTCGCGGTCCTCGATCCGGGCATCGATGTGTGGATGCCGCTGGCGCTCAACACGAGCAGCCCGCGCGCCTCCGCCGCGCGCAACCTGATGATCGTGGCGCGGCTGCGCCCGGGAGCGGAAATGGAGCAGGCCCGCAACGAGATGGAGACCATCGGCGACCGGCTGGAGCGCGCCAACCCGGCGCTCAACACCGGCTGGCGGCCCTCGCTGTTTCCGCTCCAGAACGAGCTGGTGGGGACGGTGCAACAGGCGCTGCTGGTGCTGTCGGGCGCGGTGGGCGCTTTGCTGCTGATGGCCTGCGTCAACGTGGCCAACCTGCTGCTGGCGCGAGCCACGGCGCGGCGGCGGGAGTTCGCCATTCGAAGCGCGCTGGGGGCATCGCGCGGCCGCATCGTGGCGCAGCTGCTCTCGGAGAACGTGGTGCTGGCGCTGGCGGGAGGCGCGCTGGGCCTGCTGGTGGCTCGCGGCGCCATGGCGCTGGCAGCGCATTTCGGTCCGGCGAGCATCCCCAGGCTGGCCGAGGCGCGGCTCGACGCCCGGCTGTTCCTGTTTGCTTTCGGCGTCTCGGCCCTCACGGGAGTGCTGTTCGGAATGGTTCCGGCGATGCAGGTTTGGGCCGGCTCGCATGCGGCGCTGCGCGAGGGCGGGCGCGGCGGAACGATGGGGCGCTCGAGCCGGGTATTGCGCAATGCCCTGGCGGTGGCGGAGGTGGCGCTGGCGGTCCTGGTGCTGATCGGGGCAGGCCTGCTGATCCGAAGCTTCATCCGCCTGCGCTCGGCGGATCCGGGATTCCAGCCCGCCAATCTGCTGACGTTCCGCGTCCCGCTGATTCCCGCCCGAGGCTCGTCTCCGGCACAGCGAATGGCCACCTTCCAAGCGATCTCCGACCGCCTCGCCGCGCTTCCGGGCGTGCGGGCGGTGGGCGCGGTCAACTCGCTGCCGCTGACCGGGCTGGGACTGGGCGACACGTTTACCATCCAAGGCCGCGCGGCGTCGCCGGGCCAGGGTCCCATCGCGCTGGTCCGCGCGGTCAGCACGAACTATATCCGGGTCATGGGAATTCCCCTCAAAGAGGGACGCGATTTCACGGCGGCGGACACAACCGGAGCGCGCCGCGCGGTGGTGGTTAACGAGACGCTGGCCCGGCGATTCCGGCCCTCCAGCGCCATCGGCGGCCGGCTGGCGCTTGCTAACTTGGGAGGGGTCGAGATCGTCGGAGTGGTAGGCGATGTCAAAGCGGACCGCCTGGAGGCCGAGGAGTGGCCGACCCTCTATTATCCGTACGCTTATGCCACGATGACGATGGTGGTGCGCACGTCGGCGCCGCCTCTCTCGCTGGTCTCCGCGGTGGAACACGAATTGCATCAGTTCGATCCGGACCAGCCCATCGCCGATGTGCGCCCGATGGAAATGGTGATGGACCAGGCGACGGCCGGGGCTCGTTTCAACATGGTGCTGCTGACTCTTTTCGCCGAGATTGCTTTCCTCCTCGCGGCGGTTGGAATCTACGGGGTAATCGCCTACGACGTCAGCCGGCGAACCAACGAAATCGGCATCCGCATGGCGATGGGCGCGCTGCCGGGCGACGTGCTCCAATTGATAATGAAGCAGGGGGCGCGGCTGGCGGCTTGCGGAATCGCGGCGGGCCTGGTGATGGCGTTGGCCCTGACTCGCGTGATGGAGACCATGCTCTACGGCGTGAAGACCACCGACGGGTACACTTTCGCGGGCATTTCCGTATTGCTGGGAGCGGTGGCGCTTCTGGCGAGCTACCTGCCCGCGCGGCGGGCGATGGCGCTCGATCCGGTGACCGCGCTGCGGCACGAATAGGACAAACCGATGATCATACTTCGCAATGTCGAGAAATTTTACGAAGGCGGCTACGGCCGGAGCTACGTGCTGCGCCGCATCAACGGAGAGGTGCGAGAGGGCGAGTTCGTCACCATCATGGGCCCGTCGGGCGCGGGCAAGTCGACGCTGCTCAGCATCCTCGGGATGCTGGACGGCGCCTGGACCGGGGAGTTCGAATTTTTCGGCCACCAGGTGCATCGCATGAAGCCCAAGGACCGGGTGGAGCTGAACAAGAAATACATCGGGTTCGTGTTTCAGAGCTATCACCTGATCGACAACCTGACGGTTTACGAGAACCTCGACATCCCGCTGTCGTACCGCAACGTGAAAAGCTCGGAGCGGGCGGCCATGGTGTGCGACACGCTCGACCGGTTTCACATCGTGGGCAAGCGCGATCTCTACCCCAGCCAGCTTTCGGGCGGCCAGCAGCAGTTGGTGGCGGTGGCGCGCGCGGTGATTGCCAATCCCAAGCTGATCCTGGCGGACGAGCCGACCGGCAACCTGCACTCCAGCCAGGGCAAGGAAATCATGGAGCTGTTCAAGAAGCTCAACGACGAAGGAACCACCATCGTGCAGGTGACCCATTCGGAGGTCAACGCGTCGTACGGGCACCGCATCGTGCAACTCGCCGATGGCTGGATCGTCAGCGGCGGGGAGGCCAAGAGCAAGAGCGTGTAGGGATATGGAAGTCAGGAGTCAGGAGACAGAATGATGAAAACGTTTGGAACGATCGGTGGCGCCGTGCTGGCGCTGGTGGCATGCTTCTGCCTGGTGGCCCAGCAGAACGCGCCCACGCCAGGCAAAGACGGCTGGATCAGCATGTTCGACGGCAAGACGCTGGACGGCTGGAAAGCCGGCAACAACCCGGAGAGCTGGAAGGTGGTGGACGGGGCCATCGTGGGCGACGGCCCGACCAGCCATCTGTTCTGGATGGCGCGGGAGTGCGAGGATTGCGAGTTCCGCGCCGAGGTAAAGCTGAACCACAGCGGCAACTCGGGCATGTATGTGCGCGCGGCTTTTGGCCCCGGATTCCCCAAAGGCTACGAGGCGCAGGTGGAGAACACGTCGCCCGATCCGCAGAAGACCGGCAGCCTGTACGGATTTTCGAGGGTGACCGAGCAACTCATTGCCGACGACACCTGGTGGACGCAGGACGTCATCGCGCGCGGCAATCACATCGTCATCAAGGTCAACGACAAGACCGTGACCGACTTCGTGGAGCAGAAGAACACCTACACGAAGGGCTACCTGGCGCTCCAGCAGCACAACCAGGGCAGCGTGGTTCAATTTCGGAACCTCATGATGCGGCCGCTTCCGTAGGCCTTCCGGAGCCATGCCCCACAAAGGGGTAAGATGGAACCGAAGGAATCGGGATGCTCCAAATCACGCGAAGTCCGCAGGTGTTTGACGTGGCGGTCATCGGGTCGGGAGCCGGCGGCGGGACGGCGGTCAAGGTTCTGACGGACCTGGGGCTGACGGTGGCGCTGCTGGAGGCCGGGCCGATGCTCAACCCGGCGAAGGATTTCAAGGAACACATTCTGCCCTACCAGGTGGACCACCGCGGGGCGGGGCCGCACGCGGAGATGTATTTCGGCCGCCAGCAGTGGGGCTATTTCGAGGCGCCGAACGGGTATTGGGACGTCCCGGGCGAGCCCTATACGGTGGCGCAGGGGAGCCAGTGGCGATGGTTCCGGTCGCGCATCATCGGCGGGCGGACCAACCACTACGGGCGCATCTCGCTGCGCTTCTCGGATTACGATTTCCAGCCGGAAGACGGGCTGAGCGATCCGTGGCCGGTGACCTACGCCGAGATGTCGCCGTGGTACGACAAGGCGGAGGGATTCATCGGAGTCACCGGGACCAAGGAAGGGCTGCGCACCGCGCCCGACGGCAACTTCCTGCCGCCCATCGCGCCGCGCGTGCACGAGGTCCTGATTCAGAAAGCGTGCGGCAAGCTGAATATTCCGTGCATCCCTTCGCGCATGGCCATGCTCACCAAGGCGCTCAACGGGCGCGCGGCGTGCCACTATTGCGGGCAGTGCGGGCGCGGCTGCCAGACGGCGTCGGCGTTTTCGTCGAGCCAGGCGATGATCTTTCCGGCGATGAAGACCGGCAAGCTCACGATCTTCACGGGCGCGATGGCGCGCGAACTGGTGGCGGACGGCTCGGGAAAAGTGACGGCGGTTTCGTACGTGGACAAAGCCACCCGCACGGAGAAGCAGGTGCGCTGCCGCGCGGCGGTGGTGGCGGCCAGCGCGTGCGAATCGGCGCGGCTGCTGCTGAATTCGAAATCGGCGCGGTTCCCCGGCGGGATCGCCAACGGGTCGGGCGTGGTGGGGCGCTACCTCACGGATTCGGTGGGATACAGCGCGTCGGGGTACGTGCCGGCGCTGGCCAACCTGCCGCGGCACAACAGCGACGGCATCGGCGGCATGCACGTGTACGTGCCGTGGTGGCTGTACGGCGACAAGAGCAAGGATTTCCCGCGGGGGTACCACATCGAAATCGGCGGCGGATTCGACATGCCGGGCCTGGGCGCGTTCGCGGGGCAGTGCGCGCGGATCGAGGGCTACGGGAAGGCGCTCAAGGACAAACTGCGCGAGCAGTACGGCGCGTTCGTGCATTTCGCGGGCCGCGGGGAGATGATTCCCAACAAAGAGAGCTGGTGCGACATCGACCCGCAGCGGGTGGACGCGTGGGGCATTCCGGTGTTGCGGTTCCACTTCGCTTGGAGCGACAACGAGATCAAGCAGGTGCGCCACATGGAGCAGACGTTCGCCTCGATCATCCAGACCATGGGCGGGCAGGTAAACGGGACACAGCGGGAGGCGCGGCTGGCGATCTCCACCGGCGGGGTGATCATTCACGAGGCGGGGCCCGTGCGCATGGGCAGCGACGCGAAGACCTCGGCGCTGAACCGGTATTGCCAGGCGCACGAGGTGAAGAACCTGTTCGTGTGCGACGCGGCGCCGTTCGTGAGCCAGCCGGACAAGAACGTCACGCTGAGCATCGTGGCGTTCGCGTGGCGGGCATCGGAGTACCTGGCGGAAGAAATGAGGAAGGGCAATGTGTGAGGATCGGGATTATCGCCCGCAAGGCGAGTCGCGGCGCGAATTGCTGCGGCGCATCGGGGGCGCGCTCGGCGTGGCGGCCGGCGGAGGGCTGCTCACCGCGCAGGATGCGCAGCACGTACACCAGGCGGTCACGGACGAGAAGACGGCGCTTAAAGGACCGTACCAGCCGAAGGCGTTGACGGCGCACGAATACGCCACGCTGCGGCGCCTGGCGGATCTGATCATTCCGGCCGACGAGCGGTCGCCGGGCGCGCTGGAGGCGGGCGCGGCGGACTTCATCGATTTCCTGTGCGCGGCCAGCGACGACATGAAGGAAATCTACACCGGCGGGATCGCCTGGCTCGACGACGAGATGCGCCGGCGGCACGGCGGGAAAGATTTTCTGGACGCGCAGCCATCGGAGCAGACCGGGATGCTGGACCTGATCGCGTATCGCAAGAACCAATCGCCGGAGCTGGGGCCGGGGATTCAGTTTTTCACCTGGGCGCGCAGGATGGTGGCGGACGCGTATTACACGAGCCCGATCGGCATGAGAGAGCTGGGCTACATGGGGAACAGCGCGGTGGCGCACTTCAGCGTGCCGCAGGAGGCGATCGACTACGCGGTGAAGAGGAGCCCGCTGGCGTAGGCGCTGCTCCCTCCGGCGCCCCGGCCCTCAGAAGCGGAAGTACAGCGAGAACTGCAAGAGACGGTTGCCGTAGAAGTTGCTGGTGATCTTCCCGAACGTGGTGGAGGTGATGGTCTGGTCCCCCACATACCACGTGTCGTGGTTGAACACGTTGATCGCGTCCGCGCGGAACTCGAGCGTCTTGGTCTCGGTGATCTTGGTGACCTTGCCGACGCGCGAGTCCATGGTCCAGACCCAGGGACCGGAGAACTGGTTGCGCTGGAGCTCTCCGAGGGTGCCCGCGGGCGGCTGCAGAAACACCTGGCCGTTGTAGCCCGGAGCGCCATCCACGTTGACGGCGGTGTTGTTGGTGGGGTTCAGGTTGGCTTGCGGGAAGAAATACGGCCCGTTGCCGGTCATGTAGAACTGGAACAACTTGTCGAGCTGCCCCTGGGTGAGCGTGGTGTCCACCGTGTTGGTGCCCGAAGAGCGGGCAGCCCGGTTCAGCGTGCCCCGGCTGGAGAACACCGAGAACGGGTTGCCGGACATCATGGTGAAGATGCTCGAAGCGTTCCAGCCGCCCATCACCCTGGCGAGGATGCGGTTGGAAGTGGTGAACCGCTGCCCCTGGCCGAATGGCAGCTCATAGTAGAAATTGCCTTTGATCACGTGGGTGACGTCGAAGCCCGCCACGCGCCGGCGCTCGATCTTGGTGTTGTGGATATCGAGGAACGGCTCGAAGTCGGTCTGTTGGTCGCCACCGGCGTCGCTCAACACCTTGGAGAAAACGTAATTGCCCTGGAACTGCAAGCCCTTGGCGAACCGGTGGCTCACGTCGAACTGCAAGCCGTTATACACGCTGTTGCTGAAGTTGGTGGTCACATTGCCGCCCAGGATGTTGGGGTTCGCGTAGAAACTGACATTCCCGTTCACCTGATTGGTCTGGTAGAAGTTGGCCAGCTCGCCGACCTGTCCCTGCTGCATGTAGGTTTTGACGCTGGAGTTGGTGAGGTAGCCGCCGTTGGGCATGGCATTGAAGAACGGGGTCGCAACGCTGCCGGGGATGGCGGCGTTGTAACGCGGATCGAAGGCGCCGGTGGACGCCTGCGAAAGCCAGCCGTTGTTGGCCGCCTGGAGGAAGGGCTGGAGGAGGGCGCCAATCATGACTTGGTTGTAATCGAACCCGCGGAGCGACTTGGTGGCGTGGTTGCCCACATAGCGCAGGTCGAAGAGGGTCCCTTTGACGGTGCGCTGCACTCCGATGTTCCACTGCTGCACGTAGGGCGACACCAGGCCCGGATCGATCATGGCTTCGGCGTTGCTGGAGCTTAATGCGTAATTGTCGGCAAAGGTGCGCGGCACCTTGAACACGGGGGTCGGAACGGCGGCCAGGCCGCCGGCGACAGTGCCGTCCAGGCCCGTCGCGGTGACCGTGCTGGTCAGGCCGGCGTTGGTGGACTGGGCGTTGTCGACCGCGCGGAGAACGTTGTCGTTCACAAACGCCAGAGAGTAGCCGGCGCGAATGGCCCATTTGCCCTGGCCGGTGGGGTCCCAGGCCATGCCCAGGTTGGGGGCGAATTTGCGCTTGCTGGCGTTGTACCACGGGCGGCCCACGGCGTTGCCGGCGAAGTTCAGCACGGCGTTGGGATCCAGAATGGTCTGGATGGGGTTGTTGTTCTCGAGGACGGGGAGCAATGCCAGCGCGTCGCGCTCGTCGATGGTGGGATAGTAGTCCCAACGCACGCCCAGAGTGACGCTCAGGTTGCGCCTCAGTCTCCACGCATCCTGGAGGTAGAGCGCGTAGTTGTTTTGAATATCGTGGCGCCAGGTGCCGTAGTCCTTGACGTAGCCCGAAGTGCGGCTCGACACGTTGAAGGTCTGGGTGTAGCTGTTGTAGAGACCGGCCAGGGTAGCCAGCAAACCGTTCGCCGCGCTGATGTCGGCGGAGCTGGCGCCCGGCATCTGCGTCCCGGTGAGGCCCGGGGTGTTCAGGCCGAGGCCGAGGCCGTAGGACGGCGTGATGCCAGCGTCATTATATTGCTCCACTCGAATGGCCTGGCCCTGGAATCCAAAAGAAAACGTGTGGGCTCCATGCAGCCAACTGGCGTTATCGGCGAAGTTATAGGTATCGGTGTTGCGGCCCTGCGTGCGGAGAATTCCGGCGACCGGGTTGGTGTAGGTAGTGCCGGTAATGAAGGCATTCGGTATCTGCTGGGCGTCTATGAAGGTGGCGGGCGCCCAGTTGAAACCGAAGCGCACTTCGTTGGTCAGGGTCGACTTGGGATTCCACCGCCACGAACTCGAAAGCAGCTTGATGTGATCGTTGTTGGTCTGCAACGGAACCACGTCGAAGGTGGGATCCTGATCCGGACGGTCGAGAATATCGCGGTTGTAAGCGTAAGTGAGGCTGAAGGTATTCCTGGTGGAAAGCAGGTAGTCGCCCTTGAGGGTCAGGTTGTCGCGGGTGCGATTGTCGCGCTGCTTGAAAAGGTATCCGGCGGTGTTCCGCAGGAGCGCCGCGCTGGAATCGCCGACGTCGTAGTTGTTGTACGCCGTGGGAACCTGGCCCAGCAGCGCCTGCATGGTCGGGTTGGCGGACAGTCCCATCGCCTGGAGGATGTTGACCTGGTGGACGTTTCCGGCGGTGTCTTTGTAAGTATAAATTCCCTGGCGGGCATTGGGCGTCAGGATGGTGCGGTTATTGGTGGTCTGCTGGATCTGCCGGTACGCCTCGTAGTTGGTATAGAAGAACAGCTTGTTCTTGATGACGTGGCCGCCGACGGAACCGCCGAGCTGGTTCAGGTTGAGGAAGGAGACGGGCACGCCGCTCTTGTTATTGAAAAAGGAGTTAGCCCGAAAATAGTTATTGCGGTTCTGCCAGTAGGCGTTGCCGTGAAACTGATTAGTGCCCGAGGGCGTCACGAAGTTGACCTGGCCGGAGCCGCCGCCGGCGGACGCGCTGGCGTTGGAGGTGGAGACCGTCACTTCCGCCACCTGGTCGAGGAGCAGCAGGTTGGGCAGGAAGTCCATGGCGTTGGTGCGGATGAAATTGTCCTGAACGTTGACGCCGTCCAAGGTCACATTGGTGTAAGAAACACGCTGGCCGTTGATGGTGGTGGCGCCGCGTGAGGAGTTCACTCCAACCTGGGTCAACAGGAAGCCCAGCGGGCTGCGGTCGGCGATGGGCAGGTTGGAGATCTGCGTCTTGGTGATGGTGGTCGAGATTTCGGCATTGGTGGTCTGGACCGTGGTTCCCGCCGTGCTCACTTCCACCGTCTCGGTGACGCCGGCCACATCGAGCTTAATCTGCGGCACGTCCAGGGTCTGGTTGGGGTCGACCGTCAGGTTACTTACCACCTTTTTGACGAAGCCCTTGGCCTCGACCACCAGATCGTACTGGGCGGGTGGAACGGAAAGCAGGTTGTAGCCCCCATCCGTGGCAGTCCTGGCGGTAAACACATCCTTGCCGCTGCCGGGCAACTGCAAGGCGACCGCGGCGTCCGGGACGGCGGCTCCCGAAGCGTCCACAACCGTGCCGGCGACCCGGCCGGCCACCTGGGCGTTAACAACTGTTGCAGCCAGAGAGGTCATGACGACCAAAGCGAACACGCGAATACGAAGCATAAGAAGTGACTCCTCAGTCTTTCGGACACGGCCGGCACATGCGCCACCGGAGTCGGCATTCACCGCACCAACCAGCGGATTTCGAACTGTCGAAAATCGGATGCCAAACACAAGATTCAAGCTTTTCTTGCTTGGTGGAAAACCCGATGCGAGTCTCGGGGACCGAATCCTCTATCCAGGACTTTGAGGTTAATATAACTGAAATAATCCACGAAAACAAGTCCACGAAAACAAGTAAGATGGCGAACGTTTAGCCTGGTATCCGCCCCACGCGGGTTCGAGGCGGGCCGCGCCTGCGGAGCCGCGCTGCCTTCAGAACACCCGGCGATTCAGGCGCTCCACGGTGAACTTGGCGGTGTCGGCCACCGCCATCACGGCCATCACGCCGGCCTGCACCGGGTCGCTGACCACCAGGTCGGCGGCGTCCGGGACGCTCCCGGCCATGTTCAGGCTGATCACCAGCAAGCCCTGGCGGCGCACGTCGCGGACGGCGGTTTCGATGTCGCCGCCCATCAGCGATCCGGCCAGCACCAGCGCGCGGGCGCGCGGCAGGCGGGCCACGGCGCGCACCGCGTCCGCCAGTTTCTGCTCGCCGACCAGCGGGATGGTGTCCACCGAGATGTGCTCGCCGCGGATGTTGTGGCGGTCCGCTTCGGAGACCGCGCCGATGGCCACTTGCCCCACCTGCGCGCCGCCGCCCATGATGATGATGCGCTTGCCGTAGATCTTGTCCAGGGTCTTCACCAGTTCGACGGCGCGCACGATGGACAGCTTCCTCAGGTCCTCGATCAGCGCCTCCGGTCCGCCCGGCAACAGCACTTCGAAATAGGTGCGCGCTTCGGCGGGACGGTTGTCCAGGATCTCGACCGAGGTGATGTCGCCCTCGTGGCGCGCGATCACGCCGGTCAACTGGTGCAGCACACCGGTTTTGCCGACCGCGTGCACGACGAGCCCGATGGTCTGGTTTTCCATAAGTTTTTATAGTGTATCGTGGCGGCCGGTTGATGAAATAATGAAGTCATGCCGCGACCGGACACGAGCGCCACCGTCAGCGTGGAGCGCTTCTTCCAATCGGCGCTGCTGGGCCTGGTCGCCAGCGGCTTTCTGGCGGTGGCGGGCTCCGGGTACCTGGACGCGCCCACCGTCACGCTGACCGGAGCCGGCCTGTTCCTCCGCTGGCTCCTGATCCACGACGACAAGGTGCGGCTGGATCTCATGATTACCGAGCGCATTTCGACGCTGATCACGATCGGATACACGGGCTTCTACGTGGTGGATTATTTTTTCCTCTCGCGCGAGTTTCTGCCGGCCACCGTTCACCTGGTGTTTTTCCTGGCGGTCATGAAGATCCTGACGGCGAAAACCAGCCGGGACCATCTGTACACGGCGGTGATCGCTTTTCTGGAGCTGCTGGCGGCCGCGATTCTCTCGGTCAATCTGAACTTCTTCGTGTTTCTGACGGTGTACCTGCTGTTCGCCATCGCGGCGCTGACCTCGGGAGAGATCCGGCGCTCGATGCACAAGGCCACGGCCACGGCGCGGGGCGGGGCGAAACGCTTCCACCTGCGTCTCTCGGCGCTTTCCGGCAGCGTGGCGCTGGGCATCCTGGGGCTCACCTTCGGCCTGTTCTTCTTCCTGCCGCGCACCGCGGACGCGGCGTTTTCGCGGCTGATCTCGCACCGCATCCGCATCCCCGGGTTTGCCAACCAGGTGACGCTCGGCGAGATCGGCGAGATCAAAACCACCTCGCGGCCGGTGATGCATATCCGGGCTTTCAACGAGCTGCCGCCGTCGGTGAAATGGCGCGGCGGCACGCTTACGGATTTCGACGGCAAGCGCTGGTACAACCCCGTGTCGGAGCGGCACAGGATTCCGCTGGCGCACGGGCAAGCCGAGCTGGAAACCCCGGCGAACCGGCGGCCGGGCGGCGGGATCAGCTACCAGGTGGCTTACGAAGACGTGGAAACCGACGCGCTGTTTTTCGCCGGCACTCCGGTCACCGTGTACCTGCGCCAGCCGCTGTTGATTGCGAGCGAGGGCGGAAACTACCGGCTGGCAGGCCCCACGCCGCAGGGATTCCATTACGAAGCCTACAGCTTTCTGGAGGAACCTCCCGAAACCTCGCCGGTGCGCTACCCCACGCCGGTGCTGCCGCTGGCGCTGCGCGAGCGCTACCTGCAATTGCCGCCACTGGACCCGCGCGTTCCGGCGCTGGCGCACGATCTGGGGTCGCGCGTCTCGACCGACCTGGAGCGGGCTCGCGCGCTGGAGCACTACCTGCGGACGGAATTCGGCTACACGCTCGAACTTCCCAGCCGCGAAGTGGCCGACCCGCTGGCCTATTTTCTGTTCACGCGCAAGAAGGGCCACTGCGAATACTTCGCCTCGGCGATGACCGTGTTGCTGCGGACGCTGGGGATCCCGGCGCGGCTGGCCACCGGATTCCAGAGCGGGATTTACAATCCCATCACCGAGCTGTGGCTGGTGCGCGCCTCCGATGCGCACACCTGGGTGGAAGCCTGGATCCCCGGCCACGGCTGGGCCACTTTCGATCCCACGCCGCCGGACACCAACTCGCCGGCGCTGGCATTCCTCACCAGGGCGAGCCTGTACCTGGACGCCGCCGAGACCTTCTGGCAGGAGTGGGTGGTGGGATACGATTCCGGACAGCAGGGCTCGCTGCTGGGGGGCGCCCGCAATGTGAGCCTGCGCTGGGTGGATTCGCTCAGCGTGTTCGGATCGGATTGGGACCTGCGCGCGGCCAGGTGGTTCAAGCGCTACGGGGTGCGGGTGGCGGGCGCGCTGGTGGTGTGTTTGTGGATGTGGCTGGCGGGACCCCGGCTGGTCCGCCGGCTGCGGATTCGCCGGCGCTTTCAGCGGGTGCGCCGCGGCCAGGCCAGCGTGGCGGATGCCACGCTGCTGTACCAGCGAATGCTGCACGTGGTCCGGCGGCACGGATATCACAAGCCGGTGTGGTTTACGCCGGCCGAGTTTGCCGGGTCGCTGCCTCCCGGCGGATTGGGAAGCGCCGTCATGGAGTTTACCGAAGCCTACAATGCCGTGCGGTTCGGCGGGCGAACGGAGGCCGCGACACGCCTTTCGATTCTGCTCGACCAACTGGAGCGGCAGGGGCGCCGGCGGTGACCCCCGACGAAGCCGCGCGGCTGGAAGCCATCGAGCGCCGCCTGGCGTGGCTGGAGGCCCGGCTGGGGAAGGCCACGGCGTTGCCAGGAGCGGCGCCGGCGTTCCCTGCGAGTCCGGCCCCGGCGGCGCGTCCCGCGGCGGCGGTCCCGGCCGCGAAGGCTGCAGCGCCGGTCCCGGCGCCGCCCCTCCCGAAGCACGATCTCGAGACCGCCTTGGGACTCACCTGGCTGAGCCGCATAGCGGTGCTCACCATGGTGCTGGCGCTGGCCTTCTTTTTCAAATACGCCTTCGAGAATCACTGGATCACCGAATGGGGCCGGGTGCTGCTGGGCGCCGCGGCGGGCGCCGCGGGGCTGGTGTTCGGCGAGCGCTTCTGGCGCGTGGGCCAGCGCACCTACGGCCAGGCGCTGACGGCCGCCGGGATCGTGTTTCTGTACCTGTCCTGCTGGGCCTCGAACGGCCTGTACCACCTGGTTTCGCAGACCGTCTCCTTCGCCCTGATGGTGCTCACCACCATCGCGGCCGGCACGGCGGCGCTGCGCTACGACAGTTCGGCGGTGGCCCTGCTCGCGCTTGCCGGCGGCTTCGCCACGCCGCTGCTGCTGGGCGCGGCCAGGGACGCGTCGTTCACTTTCGGATACGCGCTGGTGCTGGATCTGGGGACCGCGTTCGCTTCGCGGCGCCGCGATTGGCGGTGGCCGGAGGCGCTGGCCCTGGGCGGAACCGTGGTGCTGTACCTGAGCCAGGCGCCCATGCCGGTGGGAATGCGCGGGGTGTACGCGCTGTTCGTGATCGCCTGGTTCATCCTGTTTGCCGCCTCCAGCCGGCAGGGAGTTTTCTCGGCCGCCCAGGTGCTGGCGGGCCTGGCGATGGTCCAAATCTGGGGCCATGGCGGCGGCGCTTTGTTCGCGGTGCTGCTGATTGCGGCGGGCAGCCTGGCGGTGGCGGACTGGCGCCGGTGGGCGGCCGCGGCTGGCGCCTCCTTCGGCGGCTTCTGGCTGGCATACGCGGTGTGGTCCACTCTCTCCGGCAACCCGCCGGTGGGGGCCAGCCTGGTGCTGGCCAGCGCGTCGTTCCTGTTGTTTCTGGGCTGGCCGGTGTGGCGCGTGCTGGTGCGGGGGCAGCCCCTGCGGATTCTGGACCTGGCGGTGCTGGCGCTGAACGCAGCCTTCTATTTTGGCGCGGGCTACGGATTGCTCCAGTTCGGCCACGACGCGTGGGCCGGGCCGCTGGCGGTTGCCGCCGCCGCGGTCCAGATCGCCGCGGCGCGGCTGTTGTGGCGGCACGACGCCCGGGGATCGCTGCTTTCGGCCGGCGCCGCGGTGGTGTTGCTGGTGCTGGCGGTGCCGGTCGAGTTCGTGGGGTACCGCATCACGATCGGCTGGGCGGTGGAAGGCGCGGCCCTGGCGTGGATCGGGGTGCGGCTGCGCGACCAGCGCCCGGTGATCGCCGCGCTGGTGACGTTCGGGCTGGTCCTGGCGAGGCTGATGTTGATCGAAAGCTTCCTGTACGCGGATGCCACCGAGTACCGCCTGCTGGCCAACGCGCGGTTCCTGGCTTTCAGTGTGGCGGCGGCCAGCCTGTGGGCCGCGGCGTGGTGGATCCGCCCGGGGCTTCGCGCGCTGGCCGCCTATCTGTGCGGCCTGGCAGTCATGCTCGGGGGTCTCTCGCTGGAGGCCGTGGGCTGGGCCGGGCGGACGGCCGCCCCGCAGGACTTTCGCAGCGTGGCCAGCACGGCGATCTCGGTGCTGGCCGCCGCCTATGCCTTGCTGCTGGTGGGCGGCGGCGTGGCGCGCCGGAGTCCGGCAACGCGCATCGCCGGTATGGTACTGATCGGCCTCGTGGTCGGGAAACTTTACCTCTACGATATCTGGCTGTTGTCGCAGTTCTACCGCATGGCGGCATTCGGCATTCTGGGGGTGCTGCTGCTGGCCATATCGTTCCTCTATTCGCGTTTTCGCGGCACGATCCAGAACTGGTGGCGGCCTCAGTCCTGAGGCCACGGCGGGCTCCCTTTCCCCGGTTTGGGCAAAACTGCCCAAAGCCGTCGGGCGCGGGTTACGCGTTCGGCACTTCGCTCATGAGGGCGAGCAGGTTGCGATCCGGGTCGCGGAAGAACGCCATCCACAGGTCGTGGCCGGCGAGGCGCGCGAGCAGGTGCGGTTCACGGTCGAAAGGCACTCCGCGGTTCTGGAGCGTCTGAAACGTCTCGCGGATATCGGCGACCTGGAAGTAGATGACCGATGCATAGGACTCGCCGGACGGCTCGGTGCCCGAGAGCATCAGTCGCACTCCGCCGCAGTCGAAGAATCCCATGTTGGGCACTTGAAACAGGAGCTTGATCCCCAGGGTGTCGCGGTAAAACGCGATGGCGCGCTCCACCTGGGTCACCGTGATGGCGATTTGCCCTATGGTGGAAAGGCCAAAGGGCGCGGGCTGGCTGGCAGCGGACATAATCTCCTCCCGGAGGATTATGATACCAGCAGCCCCGCCTGGACGGACGTTAACTTTGTCAGGTGCCGCAACAGATAGCGGCAGGCCACGGAGCGGTCGGCGTCCGACTGGGGGCCGGCCATGGCTTCGAGAACGCTCTCCAGCATCTCGCGCCGCTCCTCGTCGAAGGTGAACGCGGCGCGCCGTGTCCCAAAGGGGTATCCCCCAGGATCCAGCCGGCCGGCGGGAGGTGGAATCGCCTGCAAGAATGCCATAGTTTTCCTCTGTAGAGCTTATCGGACCGTTTTCCCGCCCCATGAGCTAAGGGTTTGGCGCGGCGCCGCCGATAAGAACACCAGGAGTTGCAGTGATTCGGCTGACTCGCCTCAATCATGTGGCGGTGGTTCTCAATTCGGACCTGATCGAGCACATCGAGGAAACGCCCGACACCGTGATCATGCTGACCACGGGGCAGATCCTGCGCGTCCGCGAGACGGCGGACCAGGTAGTGGACCGGATCGTGGAATTCCGCCGCAAGATCGGAAGCCCGGGTGCGTTGCGCGAGCCCCGGGATGGCGCCGCTGCCGGACCCGGTGTTCCGGAATGAAAACCCATGGCTGAAGCCGCGGAATCAGAGAAAGCCACTCCCGGGAAGGTAGCCGTCCGGCCCGATCTGGCCACGCTGGCCGGGATTGCCATCGCGCTTGCCGGCATCATCGGAGGGCTGCTTCTGGAGAAGGGCAAGCTGACGGATGTCGCGCAGGGCACCGCCGCCATGATCGTGCTCGGCGGAACCTTCGGAGCGGTTCTGGTGACCAGCCCGTTTCCGGTCTTCTGGCGTGCGCTGAGGGGACTGGGGGGTATCTTTTTCGAACGGGGCAGCTCCATCCAGGCCACCGTCGAAACCATCATCCAGTATTCGGCCAAGGCGCGGAAGAACGGCATCGTAAGCCTGGAAACGGACACCCCGACCATTGCCGACCCTTTCCTGAGGAGGGCGCTGGACCTGGCGGTGGACGGCACCGATCTGCAGGAGCTTCGCAAAATGATGGACGTCGATATTGCCGCGGGCGAGCACGCGGCCGAATCCGAGGCCAAGGTGTGGGAGGCGGCCGGCGGCTACGCGCCGACCGTCGGCATCATCGGCGCCGTCATGGGGCTCATCCAGGTCATGAAACACCTGGAGGACATCAAGGAGGTGGGGCACGGCATCGCGGTGGCCTTCGTGGCGACGGTTTACGGAGTCGGCAGCGCCAACATTTTCTTCCTGCCGGCGGCCAATAAACTGCGGGCGCGCGCCCGGGAGGCGATGGTGCTCAAGGAGCTGATGCTGGAAGGCGTGACCGGTATCGTGGAGGGCCTCAACCCGACGCTGATCCGCATGAAGCTCGAGTCGTTCGATCCGAATCCGCCGAAACCCAAGAAACCGAAGGCGGACGGCAAGGGCGCGGATGCCCCGGCAGCGGCGCCGCCCGAGCCGGCCGCGGCGGGCGACGATTAGGAGCCGGCATGCGAAGAAAAGCAGCCGCGGCCCACGAGAATCACGAGCGATGGCTGGTGTCCTACGCCGATTTCATCACCCTGCTGTTCGCCTTCTTCGTGGTGATGTTCGCCTCCACTCAGGCCGACAAGACCAAGGCCAAGGCGGTTTCCGAGTCGGTGCGCGAAGCCCTGGAACACGGCCAGTTCAGCGCCGCGATCTCCACCGTGCTGGGGCGCGGAAGGCACGAAGCCGCCCGCCCTCCGCTCAATCCCGATCGCGTCAACATGTCGGAAAATCTGCCTTCCGTGCCGCCTCCCCCGCCGCCGGACCATCCCGCCGATCTCAAGGAATCGCTCTCCACCCTCGAGCACGGGCTGGATTCGGAGGTGAAGACCGGCAAGGTAGTGCTCAAGCTGGAGGCGCGCGGCCTGGTGATCAGCCTGCGCGAAGCGGCCTTCTTCGCCTCCGGAGACGACGGCGTGAGCCCGGCCAGCCTTCCGATCCTGGCCAAGATCGGCTCGGTGATCGGTTCGCTGCCCAACGCCGTGCGGCTGGAAGGCCACACGGATTCCGTGCCGATCCACAACTCGCGGTATCGCAGCAATTGGGAGCTGTCGGCCGCGCGCGCCATCGCCATGATGGAAGTTCTGGCGGCGCGCTACCAGATCCCGCGGTCGCGCATGGCGATCGCCGGCTATGCCGAGAACGCGCCGGCCGACACCAACGACTCGGAAGAGGGCCGCGCGCACAACCGCCGCGTGGACCTCGTGCTCCTGACCCAGGAGGGGATGCGGGCCGAACCGGAAATGCCGGGCGCCGCGGTCGAGGCGGCGCCCGCCCAGAGGAGACAACCATGACGTTCCAGACGGCCCACTTGGGGCCGGTAGCGGCGGACGAATCGTCCGCCATCCACTTTCCCGCGGGCCTGCCGGGATTCGAGAGCTGCCGCCGTTTTACGATCCTGCACCATCCCGAACAGCCCGCCCTGATCTTCCTGCAGAGCCTGGAGCGAGCGGACCTGTGCTTTCTGGCGGTGCCCGCGGGCGTGCTGCGGCGGGATCACGAGCTGGCCATTTCCGAAGAAGACCTGGAGCTGCTCGGTTTTCCGCCGGGGCACCGGCCCGATCCGGCGAGCGAGGTGATGGCGCTGGCGATCCTTTCGCTGGCGGACGGCGAATCGCCGACGGCCAACCTGCTGGCGCCGGTGGTGGTCCACGTAGCTGCGCGCTGCGCCGTGCAGGCGATCCGCACGGACGAGCGGTATTCCTGCCGGGAACCGCTGGTCGTCGAGGAGGCCGTATGCTCGTGATCCGGCGCCATCCGGGGGAATCCATCTGGATCGGCGACGACGTGGAGATCGAGGTGATCGACTGCGGCCCGAACCGGGTGAAGCTGGGGATCCGCGCGCCCCAGCAGGTGACGGTCGTGCGCAACGAGGTCCGGCGCACGCGCGAACAGAACCTGGCCGCGTCGCGCGCCATGGCGGCGGGCGCCTTGCCCGGGGTTCTGGAGCGGTTGCGCGCCGGCCCGGGGAAAGCGCCGCCGTAGAGAAAGACCAACAGGAGCGCGGGCCGGCGGCGGGCGGGATGAACCATACGCCGCATGCCGCGCCGGGTCTGGCGGCGCTCGCCGAGCCGCGTGGGAGACGAGGCGGCCGTCGGCGCGCGCCGTCCGCCTGCGGCCGGCTGGCCGATGCGGTCCATGGTTGCCCCGGTTCGACGTTGCCGCGGCGCCGGGGAGCCTGCCGCGGCTGGCCGTCCGCGGTGTGGACCCTGCCGGCTTTCCCGCCCGGCTGACGCTCGAGGTTCGAGCGCCAGGACAATCCCTCGTATCCCGGCATGCGGCTGTTCCGGAAGCGGCGGATGGGCGGCTGGAGCGCACCGGCGGCGCGCGTGGCCCCAGCAGTTGCGCCAACTTTTGATTCAAACTTTCTCCGCCGGGACCGATATGGGGAATTGAAGGCCGGAACGCGGGGCCCAATCGGTCCCGCGGCAAAACGGCCGCGGCAAGATGCCGAACTTTCACAACAGGACGTAAAACAATGCTCTCCATTCAAACCAACGTAAACTCTCTCGTCGCGCAGGAGAACCTGCGTGTCAACAGCAACTTCCAGAGCAAGACGATTCAACAGCTCACGTCTGGCTATCGCATCAACTCCTCCGGTGACGATGCGGCCGGGTTGGCGATTGCCAACCAGTTCCGCAACGAAACGGCGGAATTGACCCAGGGCGTGCGCAATGCCAACGACGGTATTTCCCAGCTCCAGATCATGGACGGCGGAATGACCAACATCGGCACGATGTTGGACCGGCTGAAGACTCTGGCCACGCAGTCGGCCTCGGCCACGTTCACCGGCGACCGCGGCACGCTGAACAGCGAATATCAAACCCTGGTCGCCGAAATCGACCGGCAGGCGCAGGGCATTGGCTTGGCCACGGGCGGCCACTTCGCCACCCAGATGGGCGTCTACCTCGGCGGCGGTGCCAGCAACTCCGGCGCAGCCGACACGAACAACGGGAGCGTGAACCTCGACCTGACCAGCGCGGTAGTGGACTCGAAGGCGCTCGGGCTGGCGGCTTCGGATTTCGAAGTGGGCTCTGAAAGCACCACGGGTATTGCGGCGGGCTCGACCACCAGCGTGTCCACCATCGCCACCAATGCCAACAACATCGCGGACAGCACGAACGCGATTTTCAACCTCTCCGGGCCGGGCTTCACCAGCAAAGCCATCTCCGTAAACACCACCGGTCAAACCGATCCCAATGCGTTGGCCAGCCAGATCAACGATGCGATCACCACAGCGGCGAATTCCGACGCCAATCTGGCCGCGGCCGGCATTACGGCTTCCATCAAGACGGATAGCAGCGGCGTGAAGAGCCTGGTGTTTTCGTCCACCGCCGCGGGCTTCCAGGTGTCGGCCGGCAGCAAAATGGCCTCGGCCCTGCTGGGGAACTTCAAGGTGGGCGGAACCACGGGTGAAGGCGCGGACGTGGGCGCCAAGTTCACCGCGGCGAGCAGCGTGACGCAAGCGGCTGCCAACGAGACCGTGGGATTGAAATTCATCATCGACGGCGTGCCACAGACCGTCGTAAACGTCAGCCTTCTGGCTGCCGATGCCAATGCCGCCGCTACCGCGGCCCATGTGACGAGTGCTGCCTTGCCCGCCGGAGTCACGGCCTCCTATACCAACGGCAAGCTGAGTTTCACCGGGCCGGACGGCAAGTCGATGGAAGTTCAGGTCAGCGGCGATGCAGGCAACTACCTCGGCCTGGGAAGCTGGCAGGGGGGCTACGCCGCCAACACCTACACCAGCGCCGGCTCAGCCACCCTCGCCGCCGGCACGGCGGTCATCGAGTTTTCCATCAATGGCGGCGACAAGGTCGCGGTGCAGCTCACCAACACCAATTCGACCACCCAGATTGCCGCGGATATCGTGGCTGCCGCAAGCGCCAACAGCACCCTGAAAGCCGCGGGAATCACGGCGGCAGACGATGGGGGAACGGGTGTCACGATCTCTTCGGGCGGCGTCGATTTCCGCTACAACATCGCATCGCGTTCCGCGCCGACCTTTGACATGCAGTTGAGCGGCGCCGGCGGCGATGGCGCGGGCGCAGCCTCCGCGGGCAACCTGCAGGCGGTAACCAGCACCGACACCAAGGTGGACGCCACCGGCACTTCCGAAAGCGAAGTCGGAACCAACGCGGACGTGTTTGCCTTCAACGCCCTGCGCGACACCAACGATGCCCAGAGCCTGACCATCGGCGCTCTGGACGCCAACGGAGTGGCGCAGTCGATCGGGGTGAACCTCACCACGGGCAACGCCAGCAACCTGACTCAGGCCGTCGCCACCATCAACGCCGCCCTGCAGGCCGACCCCACCAAGACCCTGACCAACGTCGTAGCGGTCAAGGAACTCGACGCCGCGGGCACGGCGGAAGGAATCCGGTTCATCAGCTCGCTGGGCTCTTTCGACGTGACCATCGGAAAGGCAACCAACAACACCAGCTCCGTCCCGGTCGGCCTATACGACAACAGCACCGGCGCCAACCCTCAAGGCGGCAGCTACGCTTCTTCGCAAGGCGGCGTGCTGTCCATCGATACCATCCAGGGGGCCATACAGGCGGTCGGTGCCTTGGGCAACGCCGTCCAGCAACTCGGCATTGCCCAGGCGGCCGTCGGTAAGAGCCAGAACCAGTTGACCTACGCCATCGATCTGGCCAACTCCCAGATCACCAACTTCTCTTCCGCCGAATCGCAGATTCGCGACGCCGACGTCGCCGCCGAAGCGGCCAACCTCACCAAGGCCCAGGTATTGCAGCAGGCAACCATCGCTGCCATGGCCCAGGCCAATTCCGCTCCCCAGGCAGTGCTCACACTCCTGAGGGGATAACCTTGAACCTCCCGATTGGCGGCTGACGCCGGCAGTCTGAGAACCGGGGCCGGATCGGACCATACGTCTGGTTCGGCCCTTTTTTTCGCCTCCCCCTAAAGTTTCACGCCACATTCCGCCGATGATCTGTCCAGATGCAACTGGCAGTGAATCCGCCCGAAGCCGCGCAGCCTGGTGCCGCCCCGGCACCCTGGATCGAGCGCGCCTTCACTTTGGCCGCGGAATGCCAGCTCCACGACATGCCGGAACAAGCGAAGGGCTTGTACTTTCGCATTCTGGAGCGGCAGCCCGATCGCGTCCCGGCGTTGCACCTCCCGGGCATAAACGCCGGTGAAGCCGGAGATGCGGAAGCCCGGCTGGCGCTGTTCGAACGCGCCGCCGCGCTTGACCGCGGTCTTCCATCCTGCGCCGGGAAACGGGGATGCGGGCGAGTTCGAACGGGCGCGGACGGAGTACCGGATGGCCCTCCAGTTCGGCCCGAATCCGGTCAATGCGCTCCCCATCCCCGGCAATCCGCCCGGCGAACCGGAATCGCCCGGAGAAGCCATTGCCATGCCGCTGCCGACATGAGAGAGGCCCACGCGTCGATTTTGAGGGACAGCCTCGCCATCTTCATCACTTCACAAACCAAAAGGATTTCCAATGTCAATCTCCATTCAAACCAACGTAAACTCTCTCGTCGCGCAGGAGAACCTGCGTGTCAACAGCAACTTCCAGAGCAAGACGATTCAACAGCTCACGTCTGGTTATCGCATCAACTCCTCCGGTGACGATGCGGCTGGATTGGCGATTGCCAACCAGTTCCGCAGCGAAACGGCGGAACTGACCCAGGGCGTGCGCAATGCCAACGACGGCATCTCCCAGCTTCAGATCATGGACGGCGGAATGAACAACATCGGCACGATGTTGGACCGGCTGAAGACTCTGGCCACGCAGTCGGCCTCGGGCACGTTCACCGGCAACCGCGCCACGCTGAACAGCGAGTATCAAACCCTGGTCGCCGAAATCGACCGGCAGGCGCAGAGCGTCGGCCTGGCCACGGGCGGCCACTTTGCGGCCCAGATGGGCGTCTACATCGGGGGCGGCGCCAGCAACTCCGGCGGCGCGGACACAGCCAACGGGTCGGTGACCCTGGACCTGACCACCGCGGTAGTGGACTCGAAGGCGCTCGGGCTGGCGGCTTCGGATTTCGAAGTGGGCTCCGCAAGCACGACGGGCATCGCGGCGGGCTCGAATTCCAGCGTCGCCACTATCGCCACCAATGCCAACAACATCGCGGACACCACCCATGCGACATTCAACATCTCCGGGCCGGGCTTCACCAGCAAAGCCATCGACGTGGACATGAGTGGGCAAACCGATCCCAATGCGTTGGCCAGTCAGATCAACGATCAAATCACGACAGTGGCGAACTCCGACGCCAATTTCGCCGCGGCCGGCATTACGGCTTCCATCAAGACGGATGGCAACGGCGTGAAGAGCCTGGTCTTCTCGTCCACCGCCGCGGGCTTCCAGGTGTCGGCCGGCAGCAAGATGGCCTCGGCCCTGATGGGGAACTTCAAGGTGGGCGGATCCACCGGTGAAGGCGCGGATGTGGCTGCCAAGTTCACCGCGGCGAGCAGCGTGGTGCAGGCGGCTGCCAACGAAACCGTGGGGTTGAAATTCATCATCGACGGCGTGCCACAGAGTGTCGTAAACGTCAACCTTCTGGCTGCCGATGCCAATGCCGCCGCCACCGCGGCCCACGTGACGGGTGCCACCTTGCCAGCCGGAGTCACGGCCTCCTATACCAACGGCAAGCTGAGCTTCACCGGGCCGGACGGCAAGTCGCTGGAAGTTCAGGTCAGCGGCGATGCCGGCAACTACCTCGGCCTGGGAAGCTGGCAGGGGGGCTACGCCGCGAGCACCTACACCAGCGCCGCCGCAGCCACCCTCGCCGCCGGCACGGCGGTCATCGAGTTTTCCATCAATGGCGGCGACAAGGTCGCGGTGCAGCTCACCAACACCAATTCGACCGCCCAGATTGCCGCGGATATCGTGGCCGCCGCAGGCGCCAACAGCACCCTGAAAGCCGCGGGGATCACGGCGGTAGACGATGGGGGGCACACAGAGGTCACGATCTCTTCGGGCGGCGTCGATTTCCGCTACAACATCGCATCGCGTTCCGCGCCGACCTTTGACATGCAGTTGAGCGGCGTCAGCGGCGATGGCGCGGGCGCAGCCTCGGTGGGCAACCTGCAGGCGGTTACCAGCACCGACACCAAGGTGGACGCCACCGGCACTTCGGAAAGCGGAATCGGAACCGACGCGGACGTGTTCGCCTTCAAGGCCCTGCGCAACACCAACGATGCCCAGAGCCTGACTATCGGCGCGCTGGACGCCAACGGAGTGTCGCAGTCGATCGGGGTGAACCTCAACACCACCAACGCCGACAACCTGACTGACGCCGTCGCCGCCATCAACGCCGCGCTGCAGGCCGACCCCACCAAGACCCTGACGAACGTCGTAGCGGTCAAGGAGCTGAATGCCGCGGGCACGGCGGAAGGGATCCGGTTCGTCAGTTCGCTGCCCTCTTTCAACGTGACCATCGGAAAGGCGACCAACAACACCAGTTCCGTCCCGGTCGGCTTGTACGACGACAGCACCGGCGCCGCCAGCCCGCAAGGCAACAGCTACGCATCTTCGCAAGGCGGCGTGCTGTCCATCGACACCATCCAGGGGGCCATCCAGGCGGTCACTGCCTTGAGCGGCGCCGTTCAGCAGCTCGGCACCGCCCAGGCGGCCGTCGGCAAGAGCCAGAACCAGCTGACCTACGCCATCGACCTGGCCAACTCCCAGATCAGCAACTTCTCTTCCGCCGAATCGCAGATTCGCGACGCCGACGTCGCCGCCGAAGCGGCCAACCTCACCAAGGCCCAGGTGCTGCAGCAGGCAACCATCGCTGCCATGGCCCAGGCCAATTCCGCTCCCCAGGCAGTGCTCACACTCCTGAGGGGCTAACCCTGAACCTCCCGATTGGCGGCTGACGCCGGCAGTTTGAGAACCGGGGCCGGATCGGACCATGCGTCCGGTTCGGCCCCTTTTTTTCCCCCTCCCCCTAAAGTTTCACGTCTCATTCCGCCGATGATCTGTCCAGATGCAATCTCAACTGGCAGTGAATCCGCCCGAAGCCGCGCAGCCTGGTGCCGCCCCGGCACTCTGGATCGAGCGCGCCTTTACTTTGGCCACGGAATGCCAGCTCCACGACATGCCGGAACAAGCGAAGAACCTGTACCTTCGCATCCTGGAGCAGCAGCCCGATCACGTCCTGGCGTTGCACAACCTGGGCATCATAGCCGGTGAAGCCGGCGATACGGAAGCCCGGCTGGTGCTGTTCGAACGTGCCGTGGCGCTCGATCCGGGGCGGCCGGTCTTCCATTCTTCGCTGGGAAGCGCGCTGCGGGCGGCGGGCGATCCGGGGCGAGCCCGGGCGGAGTACCAGCTGGCCCTCGGGCTCGACCCGAATTGCGTCGACGCGCTCTACAATTTCGGCAATCTGCTCGGCGATTCGGAATTGCTCGGAGAAGCCATTGCCTGTTTCGAGAAGGTTCTGGCTTTCCAGCCAAGCCACACCGACGCGCGCAATAATCTGGGCAACCTGTACAAATCGAGAGGCCGGTTGGCGGAAGCCGCCGCGTGCTTCGAGCGCGTGATTCAAGACCATCCGGACCATTTCCGGGCCTACGCCAACCTGGCGGGAATCGTGCGGGACCTGGGCGATGTACGCCGGGCCGAAGCCCTGTTGCGGCGTGCCATTCAACTGGCCCCCGATCATGCTCACCTGCGCAGCAATCTGGGCGACCTGCTGTTCCGCACCAACCGTCTGGGGGAAGCCATCGAATCCTACGAGGATGCCATCCGGCTTGCTCCGGAAGTGGCCGAGTTCCACATTGCCCTGGGGTGCTGCTATGGCGCCCGGGCCGTCATGCGGAAGCTCGGGACGCCGAGAGCCGGGGGCTGGCCCTGAAGCCGACCTTCGCGGTCGGCCACCAGATTCCGCTCTTCAAACTCCACCACAGCCCGGATCTCACCCCGCGGGCCCTGGCCGAAGAGCACCGCCAGTGGGGCCTCCGTTACGCCGCCGCCCTCTGGGATCATGGCCGCCGGCACGTGAATTCGCCCGAGCCCGGCCGCCGGCTTCGGGTCGGCTATGTTTCGGCCGATTTTTACGCGCACCCGGTGTCTTATTTCACGGCGCCGGTGTTCTCCGCCCATGATCGCGAGCAGGTCGAAATCGTTTGCTATGGCCTCGATCGAAACGATTCCTGGACCCTGCGCATCCGGCGCCAGGCCGGATTGTGGAGAAACATGACCGGGTTGGGGGACGCCGAGCTGGCCGAAATGATCGAGCGCGATCGGATCGATATTCTGGTCGATCTGGCCGGGTATACCGCGGGAAACCGGCTGCTGGCTTTTGCGCGCAAGCCGGCGCCCGTGCAGGTAAGCTGGCTGGGCTACTTCAACACCACCGGGATGGAGGCGATGGACTACCTGCTGGTGGATCCCCAGCTCGCGCCGCCGGAGGAGGAAGCGCCCTTCGTCGAAAAGCCCTTGCGCTTGCCTGGCTGCTATCTGGCATACGAGATTCCGGCCCACGCACCCACACCGGCCCCGGCGCCGTGCGGATACCGGGGTTTTGTCACGTATGGCTCCTTTAACAACATGTCCAAGGTTGGGCTGGAGGTGATCTCGGTTTGGGCCGAGATCCTGCGGCGCAATCCCACGGCCCACATCGCCTTGATGAACGCGGGTCTCGGCGACGGACCCTCGCGGGATCTCTACCGGCGGCATTTCGAGGACTGTGGCATCACGCCGGACCGCCTGCACCTGTCCGACAGGGTGGACCGTCTCGACGTCTTCGGAGCCTACGCGCACCTGGATCTGGCTCTCGACCCCTTTCCTTACAATGGCGGCACCACCACCTGCGAAGCGCTGGCGATGGGAGTCCCGGTGGTGACGCTCGCGGGCGACCGCTTCGTGAGCCGTGTCGGGTCCACCATTCTTCACAATGCCGGGTTGCCCGAGCTGATTGCCCACAGCCGGGAGGAGTACATCCAAAAGGCGGTCGAGCTGGGACGCAATCCAGCCCGCCTGGCCGGATTGCGGAGCAGTATGCGGGCCCGGCTGGCTCAATCCACGCTCTGCGACATCGCGGGGTTCACGAGGAAACTGGAAAATGCCTACCGAGAGATCTGGCGCGAATGGTGTTCCCGGCAGCTCGGCGGCTGATTCCGGCAGCAGCCTGTCGAAGCGGCTGGTGAGCGCCACTTGCCCCGCTTGCGGGCATCACGTCGCGGCCCCCTTCTACGATGGCGGCCGGCAGCCGCTGGCCACGCTGGGCTGGCCGAAATCCGCCGAGGCGGCCGTCCAAATGCCCCGCCTGCCCCTCGATTTTCTGCGCTGCACGGCCTGCGGCCACGTATTCAATCGATCGTTCGACTACCGCCAGGTGCCGTATTCGGACATGCCGAACCTCATGTTCAATCGCGGCAGCCTGTGGTCGGAGTTCCTCGAGCAGGTGGCGTCCGGGATCGGGCAGCGTCTTCCGGCCCACCCCGTGGTGGCGGAGATCGGCTACGGCGATGCCAGCTTTCTGAACGGGCTCGCGGCGCGTTTTCCGGGCGGCCGGTTCATCGGATTCGATCCGCACGGCGCCGCTCCGCCGGACGGGTCGCGCCTGGAGCTGCGGCGCGAATTGTTCGACCCCGGAAGCCATCTGGCGGAGCTTCGGCCGGATCTCATCATCAGCCGGCACGTCCTGGAACATCTCAGCGACCCGCTCGGCTTCATCCAGTGCCTGGCCTTGGCTGCCGCCTGTCTCAGGCAATCGCCCCTGATGTACCTGGAGGTGCCCTGCATCGACCGGGCACTGGAGACCGGCCGCACCGAAGACTTTTACTACGAGCACAACTCCCATTTCACGACCGGCAGTTTCTGCCGCATGCTGGATCAGAGCGGCGCCCGCCTGGCCACCCTGGGGCACGGCTACGACGGCGAAGTGATCTATGCGTTTATCCGCCTGTACGCGGGACGCGAGCTGGTCGGCAACGGGAAGGAAGCGCTGGAGTTTCACCAGCGGGCCGCGGCCAACCGGCGCCGCATTGAAGCGCAACTGGAGACTCTCCACCGGTCCGGAAAGAGCACGGCCATCTGGGGCGGAACCGGGAAATCGGCGGCGTTCCTGAATGCCCACCGGGTGGATCGCGAGCGCTTCCCCATAGTGGTCGATTCCGACGCGGCCAAGGCCGGCACCTATGTGCCCGGCACCGGACAGTTGATCCGCCACCGCTCGTGGTTGTCCGAGCATCCCGTGGAGGTGATCCTCATTCCCTGCCAATGGCGGGCCGCCGACATCGTGGCCGAGATGCGAAACCACGGGATCCGGCATGAACTGGTCCTCATCGACTACGGCGGGGAATTGGTGGACTTCCACGCCGCGCCCCACCCTTATGGACGAGCGCCGGAATCGCCGGCCCAGGCCGTCACGCCGGATGGGCCCCGATCCGCTGAAGTTTTCCACCAAACCGCCGATATAGATGGTGAAGACCAGGAGTTCTCATGGGAACCACCAGCAGCAGCAGCGCCATTTTTAGCGGCAACAGCCGCTACTCCTCCGATTTTCAGGCCGTCATCTCTCGCGCCACGGCCATTGCCTCACTGCCCATCACCCAACTCAATACCGACCAGAGCAACCTGACCGATCAAGGCACCTCTTTGACCGGGCTGAACACCGCGTTCACAAACCTGCAGACCGCCATCGCCGGCATCCAAACCGCGATGGGGGGCGCCTCGTTCCAGTCCACGGTTTCAGACCCTACTCAGGTGGGCGTCTCGCTCAGCGATGGGGCGCAGGAAGGAGAATACTCCATCCAGGTCATAGATGCAGGCACGTACGCCACCAGCATGACGGGCGATTGGGCACCGGATTCCACGACCGATCACAGCTTCCAGCTATCCGTAGGGGGCAATCTTTACACCATCGACCCCGCCGACGACAGCGCCGCGAGCGTTGCCTCGGCTATCAACAGCCAGTACGGCGATCAGGTTCGGGCTACGGTGGTCAACGTAAACACTCCGGACGACCCCAGCTACCGGATATCTCTGCAAGCCGCGCAACTCGGCGACCTGGCGCCCGACATCCTGGACAATGGCGTCAGCCTGCAAGCGCAAAGCACCACGGGCGCCCTGGCTCGCTACATCGTGAACCAGTCGGGCAATGAAGTGGACAGTTCTTCCCGCTCCGTCGCCATCGCCGATGGGATCAACCTGACCCTGCTCAAGACCGGCGACGGCACCACCCCAGTCGATATCACGGTCACCCGCTCCACCTCGGCTCTAAGCGACGCTCTTACGACTTTCGCCACGGACTACAATGCGGCTGTGGACGAGGTGGACAAACAGCACGGCACCACGCCCGGCACGCTCGCCGGCAACCCCGTGGTCGGGGACCTCGGCAACGTGTTGAGCGGCCTGGCCACCTACTCCTCCAACGGCTCCATTGACGGCCTCAAAACCCTGGGGTTCGATCTGGGGGACGACGGGCACCTCACCTACGATGCGTTCACGCTGATGGGGCTGGACATCCAGAACTCAGCCGGAATCGAATCCTTCTTCGGCGGGGCCAGCACCAGTGGATTTCTGAAGTATGCCACCGACGCCCTCAACAGCGTGGAACAATCGGGGACGGGAATCCTGCCGGCGGCGCAGGCCGATAATCAGGCCCAAATTTCGAATATCCAGAGCGAGATTACGGACAAGCAGGCGAAAGTCGACCAGTTGACCGCGACCATCACGGCGCAGATGGCCACCGCGGACGCGCTGATCGCCACCATGGAGCAGCAATACAACGTCCTCTCGGGCATGTTTCAGGCCATGCAGACGGACGAGACCATGTACAAATGACACCTCCCCTGGAAGACGCCGATCTGGCGGCCGTTCGCGCAGCCATCGCCTGCCGGAACTATCCGGAGGGCCTCCGGTTGTGGGCCGTGGCCGTCCGCCGGCTGGAGAATGCCATCCGCAGCCGGTCCCTGACCAGGGAACGCATGTCGGAGCTCCGCGATTTTGTCGACTGGAGCAGGAAGGAGCTTCGCTGCGCCCAAGCCCACGACCTCGTTCAGTTACGGACCATACATGCCGCGACAGCGTATGAAGCGCGTTTTGCTGTCGGACCCCGGATCATCCGAACCCTTCTGTGATTGGAGGCGTATTCTCCGGGTACCCGGGTACTGAAATCCGCGCGGGGGCGCCGGAACCAACACTCAGTCCGCGTCAGCGCGCGGCGGAGCGGGACATCATCCAGATATTCCCGGTGGCCTCGGTGAGGACCATGGCGATTCGTCCGCCCCCGGGCGACCAACCTCCCTCCGGCGCGTAGGTCAGGCGGCCATGAAAATGTTGTACGGCGAAGGCGTCGCCCGCGGGGCGGTGGGAGCCGGCGTCGAGCCGCTGCCCCCAGAGGCAGGCATACCCATCCCTAGACGACGTGAAATATAGCGTCTTCCCATCGGGCGACCAGTTGGCCCAGTCTTCCAGGCCCTCCTCGGCGATCGCGATCCAGGCGCTTTCGGGAACCGGTTTCGGTCCGTCGACGGGCGCGATGGTGATGCGCCCGCGATTTTGCTGATTCCGAGCCGTGAAGCTGATCCAGCGATTGTCGGGCGAGAAGCGGCCGTAAAGCAAGTTGTAAGTGGCGTGCTTCAGCAGCGGCGTCTGCTGATGCGACGCAAGGTCGAGAAGATTGATCTGATAGGGATTGCCGCCGAACATGATCAGAATCTTCTCATCGCGCGACCAGTCGGTAGCTCGCAGGCACCCTTCACATAACTTCTCGGGTGCGCCGCCCGGTGCCGAGACGTACACCACCCTCTTGTCTTGTTCGTACGAGGAATACGCGATTCTGGCGCCGGATGCGTTGCTCACGGGAAACCGCTGCACAAACGACGAACTGGCCACGCTGGACTCTTTTCCGGCCGCCGTATCCCGTCTCCAGATGTTCAGCCGCCCCGACTGATTGGAGGCAAACGCCACATAGCGTCCATCGCTCGAAAGCGACGGATACTGCCGCTCTGCCAGCCCCTCTGTGACCCGCTCCAGGGCGCCATTAGAAGCGCCACGGTCCAAATCGATGGGTAACCACCAGACGTTCCTTCGGGTTTCGATGTTTGTGAATGTTATGGCGCCGGACGCGCAGGACGCACCGACCTCGTTCCCCGAGCCCGTTGACAGTCTTTTGAACGCGCCACTTAGTTTTCCGGTTCGTGGCGATATTCCGACTTCCCATAGGTTCTGCGTATCGCCGCTCGTGATGGAGAAGGTGACCGTGTTGCCGGCCGGCAACCAACAGCCTGGAACTGGAACGTTGGGGATAGCCGAGGCTATGTTGCTGGCGGAGTCGACTGCCCGCTGTCTGGTGCGGACCATCGCTTCGTACTCGCCGGTCCTTACCGCCTCGCCTCCATTCAGGTTGACTACCCACCAATCAATGCCGGAGGCTTCGTATGCCTTCGCCGAGGTGTATCCGATGAGCAGCAGGCGCTTGCCATCCGGGGACCAGATGGGAAAGCGGGCGGCCGTGAAATTCGTTCCCACCTGCTGCGGCTGCCCGCCGGCCACGGGGACCACCCAGACCGTGCCGCTCCCGGGCACCGCGGCGGCTACCTCGGGCGCGCCAACCCAATAGGCCACTTGCGATCCGTCCGGCGAAAACTTGGGATTCAAGCCATCGCGCGCCAACAGCCGGGCATCTCCGCCAAAAGCCGGGATCTCGTAGATGCCGCCGCCATCGCGGTTCGACCGGAACACGATCTTGCTGCCGTCCGGCGAAAAGTCCGGCATGGTGTTGCCGGCGCCATCCGAGGTCAAGCGGATCGGCTGGCCCCCGGCGACCTGCTTGACATAGAGATCGCGCGCGCCATCCAGGCTGCGATCGGAAGAGTACGCCACCAGCTTGCCGTCGGGCGACAGCGCCGAAGAGCCTGAAAGTCCGTTATCGGCCGTAAGCCGGGTCAGCACCCAGGGGGCCGGTTCGGCCGGAGGGCCATGGAGCCACCACCCCACGGCGAACGCAATCGCCACGCACGCGGCGGCGGCAACAAGCCACCACCGGCGGACAGCACTCCGCTTCGCGGGCGCAGCTTCGGGAACCGCGGAATCGCCGGCAGCCGGCCCTTCCTTAACCTGCTGCAAGTCGAGCTTCAGGTCGCCCGCGTGCTGATACCTGCGGCCGGGATCCTTTTGCAGGCAGCGGGTGAGGATCCTGTCCAGATCGCGCGGAAGGCCCTGCGCGATCTCCCTCGCCGGCGTTGGCTCATCGCGCAAAATGGCCGTCAGGATCGATAGCATGGACTTGCCGCCGAAAGCGCGCCTGCCGGTGAGCATTTCATACAGCACCGCGCCGAAACTGAAGATATCGGTCCGCGAATCCACCTTCTTGCCCTCGGCCTGTTCCGGCGACATGTACGCGGCCGTTCCGACGATCACGCCCTCATCGGTCAGGGGGCCCTCGGTCAGCGTCTCGGTGCGCGCGAATTCGCCGGACCCGTGCTCGGTCAGTTTGGCCAGGCCGAAATCCAACACCTTCACGGCCCCGGCATCGCTCACCATGATGTTGCCGGGCTTCAGGTCGCGATGCACGATACCCGCGGCGTGCGCGGCCGCCAGCGCGTCGGCCACCTGGATGGCGTGCTGGAGCGCGTCGTTCAGCCGCAGTCCCTTGTGGGCGATCAACTGGTCCAGCGTCTTGCCGGGCACGAACTCCATGGCGATGAAATCGGCGGAGTGCCCCGCGGGCCCGGCCTGGTCGATTTCGTAGATGGTGACGATGTTCGGATGGTTGAGCGCGGAGGCGGTCCTGGCTTCCTGGACAAAGCGCCGCTTGCGCTCGGGATCGTTCATTCTCGCCGCGGGCAGAAGTTTGAGCGCCACGAAGCGGTCCAGTCGCGTGTCGCGGGCTTTCCAGACGACACCCATTCCGCCAACGCCCAACTTCTCGACGACGCGGTAGTGGGAAAAGGCCTGGCCGGAGAGGGAACCGGAGGTCTCGGGTGTTTCCGGGTTCTGCTCGATCGCGATTGCCTGCGCGGCCACTTCGATGGCCGGCGTCTCCAGAAAACTCCCCGCCGCCTGCTGCGCCTCGAGCAACGACCGGACTTCGCGCTCCAGTGCCTCGTCTCCCCCGCACAAGCGCCGCAGAAATTCGTCGCGCTGCTCGGGCGGACGCTCCAGCACCGCCTGGAGCAGGCTATCGACTTGTCTCCATCGATCGGAATCCATCACCCGTCCCGCCGGCGGTTCGCGGTAGAGCCAGGCCTTGGCGGTGCTCCAGCCGCGCATCACGGCACGGGCGGTACTTACAGCACGGCTGCCTTTTCCACGCTGGTCCGCCAGGCGCTCCGCGCAAAACAGCAGCCTTCAAAAGGCTGCCGCTCTCTTGCACGCCCCGCAACGTCCTCATGATACAACGAATGGCGCGCGCTTCCGCGGCGGGCTCCTGGCAAGAACCGCGTCCTGGCAAAGAATTGGGTGGTGAACTAGCGTGACCGCCTGCCGGATATCAGAGCGGCTGCCGGGACAACTATTGCAATCAGCAGCCATGACGCCGGGGGAACCACAACGAATACGAAAGCGGTCTTCGCCCTGGGGGGCCCCAAAGCAACATCTCCGTAGATGGCCAAAGAGCCCAGCGTGAGAACCAACATCACACTATAGAGCGCAGCTCGGGTATGAACCGGCCAACGCTTCGAAACCACGTTGGCCAATACGAGGGCCATGAACGGGGAGAGCACCCAGAGCGCGAAAAGTATCAACAGGATTCGGGAATCATTATGACGGCCCGCATGGAGCATCAAGCCGAGCGAGCCCACCGCCCCAGCCGGCACCGCGATCAGGGCCGCTGCGCGCAGGAGGCCAAGGAACCTGCTCGGGGGCCTTCCGGGGCTCGCACTCGAGGCCATGCCACACCACTCCTTTGCTCCTAAAAGTACTTTTCAGATTATACAACGCTCCCACGTCCGATTCGGGATTGGGATTAACCTCACTCCCGCCGCAGCGCCTGTATCGGATCGATGCGCGACGCGCGCAGCGAGGGCAGCAACGCCGCGGCCAGCGCGATCCCGAAAAGCAATAGCGCGGCGGCGGCGAACAGCACGAGGTTGCCGGCGCGGACTTCCACCAGAATGCTGCGAAGCGAGCGGGCCGTGACGATCGCGCCGGCGAGGCCGATTGCAATCCCCGCCGCGGTCCAGCCGAGCGCGTCGTCGACTACCAGCCTGGCGATCCGCGCGGGAGTGGCGCCCAGCGCCATGCGCACTCCGATCTCCCCGGTGCGCTGCACCACCAGAAACGAGATCAACCCGTACAGCCCCGAGGCGGCCAGCAGAACGCCGATCAGCGCGAACAGCGTCAGCAGGATGGCGTTGAATCGCAGGCGGTCGGACATGCCGCGCACCCGCTGCCGCATGGTGGCGATGGTCATGGGCACGGTCGGATCGAGCGCCGCGACTTCCGTCCGGATCCAGTCCGCAACCACACCCGCGCGGGCGCTGCTGCGGACCGTCAGGCACGCCTCGCCGTCGTACACGTGCAAGGCCCGGGCGGCGAGCGACACGTTGGCGCCGGCCTGCGGATCGGTAACGCTCCGGCGCAGCAGATAGTATTCGGGATCGGGATGCCCCGGAATGCCGGAGTTGTCCACGTCCGCCGCCACTCCAATCACCGTGTCGTCGGGGCCGTCCGGCCGGAAGTGGATCACCCGCCCGATGGGGTCCTGGTTGGGGAACAACCGGCGCGCCAGCGAAGCGCTCAGGACGATGGTCTGCTCGCGAGACGCGCGTTCCTCCTCACGGAAGCCGCGCCCGCGCAGAATCGGGATCTGGAGAGCGGCGAAGTAATCGGGCGAAATCGATCGCCAGGCGGCCACTCCTCCCTCGCCGCGTTCGAGCAGCGGCTGTCCCGGAACCTGCAACACAAAGAACGGGCGGTTGTGGACGAAGCCGGCCGGCGGCACCGTGTCGCTCAAAGCCGCGGACGCTACCAGCGGATTTGCTCGCAGGCGCGCCAGCAGGTCGTCGAAAAACTTCTCCCGCCGCAGGGAATTCGGATAGCGCTCCAGCCCGAGCGTGATATCCGCCGTCACCACCTGCCCGGTATTGACGCCCGGCGCGACATTCTGCATGCGCCAAAGGGTCTCCAGCAGCAGGCCCGCGCCGGACAGCAGAATCAACGAGACGGCGATCTGCGCGGTGGTCAGGAAGCGCCGTACGCCGATCCGCGGACAGGACGAAGCGCGCCACCCGGTGAGCACCTCCGGGCGCGGACTGACCGCGGCCGGCGCCAGGCCCATGAGGATTCCGCAGAGCAGCGTCGTCGAAACCGTGAACAGCAGCACGCGCCCATCCAGGGCGGCCTGCTCCATCCGCGGAATGGTGGCGGGCGCGACAAGCTTGAAGACGCGCAGAAGCAGCGCGGCCAGCGCGCATCCCGCCGCGGCCCCGAAGGCGCTCAGCAGCAGGGCCTCCAGGAAGGTCTGGCGCACGAGCCTCGCGCGGCCCGCGCCCAGCGCCACCCGCAACGCCAGTTCTCTCTGGCGCGCCGCCGAGCGGGCCAGCAGAAGGTTCGCCGCGTTCGCGCAAACGATCAGGAGAATCGCGAAAGTCGCGCCGAACAAAACCCACGACGCCAGCTTGACATCCTGAATCTGGAAGTCGCGCACGGAGCGGAGGGCCACGCGCGCCGCCGCTCTCTCGCGGGGATTGATGAACGCCATCGCCGAGTGAAAGAACGGGCCGAGCCCGGCGCGAGCCTGCTCCACCGTGACGCCGTTCTTCAGCCGGCCGAAGACCCGGAGCGGCGTGCCTTGGCTGGGCGTCCGGAACGGTACCGCCTGGGGCACCACCAGGTCCGCCCGCTGGAGCGTCGGCAGCTCGAAGTCCCGCGGCAGAACGCCGATAATCTCGGTTGGCACGCCGTCGATCGGGATCGTCTTGCCGATCGCGGCGGGATTCGCCCCGAAACGCGATTGCCAAAGCCCATAGGAAATCAGCGCGACCTTGCGAGCGTTGGCCTGGTCCTCCCCGTTCGTGAAGTTGCGTCCGAGGACCGGCGCGATTCCGAACGCCGGCAGAAACGTGGATTCCACCGGCGCGCAGGAGAGAATTTGAGGATGCTCCTCGGTGAGATCGCAGCGGGCAGCGCCTCTCCAGGAAGTGAGCGCGGTGAACGGCGTCTCCATTGCGCGCAGATGAAAGTAGTCGCCCGACACCAGAAACTCGCCGTCCAGGAGCGGATGGATGATCCCCACGGAAACCAGCCGGTCCGAATCGGGGTACGGCAAACTGCGAAACAACAGCCGGTCGACCACGCTGAACACCGACGAGGTGGCGGCAATCCCGGCCGCGATAATGGCCACCGCCGTCAGCGAAAACACGGGATTGCGGCATAGGCCGCGCGCGCCGTACCGCAGGTCCTGAAAGACGCCTTCGAGCCGCGGCATCGCCCAGGCATCGCCCGCCTGTTCCGACAAGGCGAGGCGATTGCCAAACCTCCGCTCGGCCAGCCGCCGCGCCTCCTCCGGCGCCGCGCCCCGCTCCGCATACTCCTGCGCGCGAAGCTCGAGGTGCGCCCGCACCTCCTGCTCGAAATCCCGATGGAGCCGCTTCCTTTGGAGAAGGGCCCGCAGTTTCCGGTACTGTTCGGCGACCCGTTCGAACATAATCCCCTCGCTTCGGTTATGCGGTCCCAATGACGCGCGCAACGGCTCCCGTGACTCTCTCGAACTGGGAGACTTCCACGTTCAACTGCTTCCGGCCGGCCGCGGTCAGGTGGTAATAGCGCGCGCGCCGGTTCCCGGAAGTCGTTCCCCACTGGGCGGTCACCCATCCTTTGACGAGCATTCGCTGCAGCGCGGGATAGAGCGACCCCTCCTCCACCAGGAGCACCTGGAAAGACGTCGCCTGGATCGAATTGGCAATCTCGTAGCCGTGCATCTCGCCGCCCCGCGCAAGCGTCTTCAGGATCAGCATGTACAGGGTTCCGGGCGGAATCTCGTCCCGTGGCATAGTTAGACTATGCCAGTGTGCAACGGCGGGCCGGGAAAGTCAAGTGGCGGAGCGCGGCATTCCATCGGAACCCTCTTGGCCAATCGTTTGATTGAGCCCCAACTGTCGGAAAGTGCGGGATAATGAACGCTTCTCAAGAAAAACACGGTGTCCTTAGAACGGCTGTGGGAAGAGCGGAACCGGATTCCCGTCCTGGCGATTAGCGGCGCCATCATTTTGATAGTCGCCGGGGTGGACTGGTGGACGAAGCCTTACGTCTCGCTGGGTTTTCTGTACTTGTTTCCGATCATGCTTGCCGCGGCGTTCCTGCCCCGGTGGCTGGTTGCCCTGCTTGGATTCGCCTGCGCGGGCCTGGCCGAGGTCTTCAGCTCGCTCGACCGGTCATTCGTTCGTTTGGCCTTTGAAACCCTGGCGCTTGGCGGATGTGGGTTGTTCGTTGCGGAGCTGGTTCGAAACCGGCGATTGAGCGCTGAAGCGGAAGCGAAGTTGAAGACGTTGGTGGAGACAAGTCCGGCAGCTATTGTGACCGTTGACGACCGCGGTTTTATCGAACTGGCCAATCGCGCGGCTGTTGAACTGATGGCTCCGCGAGACAGCCATTTGATTGGCCATCCGATTGCCGCGTTCCTTCCCGAGCTGCACCACGCGCTGCGATGGGAAGAGGCGCCCCAGTTTCGGACATCGATGCAATGCCGGGGTCAGAGAGGTAACGGTGAATCTTTCACCGCCGACGTCTGGTTCTCCACGTACAAAGAAGGACCGGCCCCCAAGGTGGCTGCAATCATCACGGAAGCCGCCGAGGAGGCGGCGACAACAGGCCCGAATTCGCCTTCGGCAACGCATCGGGAACTCGCCGCACTGAATCCTCGCGAGACGGAGGTCCTGCGATTGCTGGTCCAGGGCCTGTCCAACAAGGTAATAGCAGCGCGGATGGAGATCTCCGAGAGCGCGGTGAAGAATGCGATTCAGCAACTGTTCGCCAAGACCGGCGTCCGTACGCGCAGCCAGCTCGTTCGAGTCGCCCTCGAACAATACCGTAGCTCGCTATGACCGCCTTCGACTTTCCGAGCCGCGACCAAGGGGAGCGGTCTTATTCCCTGACAGGCCCAGTTGGCTGCGCGGGTTCACGGGCGCCTGCCGCAGCCAAGGCCGGCATTGCATTTCGCGCCCCTTTCGCCAGGTCGCGAGCGGCGCCCAACGAGCCTTCCAGTGCCACTCGCACCAATTGGCCCCGTGTTCGCACACCAGCCCTGAGGAATAACTGTTGCACCACCGATTTCACAGTGCCTTCCGAGAGGCCGGCGTTGTCGCCAATCTTCCGATTCGTAAGACCTCCGAGGATTCCCACGAGGACCCTTTCCTCTCTCTCGGTCAGGAGATTCCCGGGGTCCTGTCGGGGCCCATCGATCAGTTGATCGGCCAGCAGTTGGATGACCTTCTGATCCACCCAGGCTGCACCGCTCGCTACCAGTCTGATGGCCTTCACGAGGCGGTCCGGAGCTTCGGATTTCAGAAAAATACCCGAGGCCCCAAGCTTGATTGCGGCAGCCAGTTCCTTGGCGTCAGCCACTCCGGCAACCACCAGGAAGTGGCCTATGTAACCCGCGCGCCGGGCAGCGGATATGAATTCATCCCCTCGTTTGGCGCGGAGATCTGAATCCAGGAGGACGATATCGACCGATGAACCGCCCAGGATCTCGAGAGCTTCGGCCGCGGTGCCGCACTCGCCCGCCACGTCAAGACTTGGCTGGGTTGCCAGGAACCGGCTCAAGCTCTCCCGAAACAGGACTTGATCGTCGACAAGGAGCAGCCGGATACGATTCTCCTCTGTTTGTTTGTCCATAGTCATTGCCCTCGGAATCGGGCTGGACTCGCCGGCCGTCGCGGCGATTGAAGTTTGGCGAATCACCCTGCCCTCCGTCGTTCGGTGGAACCGATGCTTAGGTCATCTTAATAGCGGATGGCCGCCTTTGCCAAGCAGTTGACCTGAAAGATATGGGAGTTACCGCAAAGAGTAATCGTTCGATCGGCCGTTCAGCCCGATGCCGGAGCACGTCGCGCGGCTACATGGGCGATTCATCGAAAGACCGCCGGCGTTGAACGGAAGATCAGCGGCTATGACATTCGGACCGCGCTAAAGTGAAGGCCTGCCCTACTGGTTCTATTGCAGTTCCGTTCTTACCCTATGAAGAATGTGACATTGAGCGCTACTGCCGGCAAAGCTACCAGGCGCACCCTGCTGTGTCGCACCTGTTACGGGATTGTCACTGCGGGACTACTGCCGGCCACTAGTCTTGCACAAGCCGCTTTCACCTGGCAGCAGATTAAAGACAAGTTCGAGGCTGCGAACCCGACTTTGATGGCGGCCCAACTCAACATCGACGAGTCCCGGGCCTCCGAGATCACCGCCTATCTCCGGCCCAATCCGAGCCTCACGGGAACCATCGACCAGATCAATCCTCTGACGACCATCCAATCGCCTGTCTCGGGAAACTCCGTATACCGGCCTTTCGCGAACTCGCTGCCGTTCGGGTCGGTCAGCTATCTGCACGAGCGCGCGGGCAAGCGGGAGTTGCGCCTCGAAAGCGCCAGGAAGTCCACAGACATCGCCGGCTCGACCTACCTGGATCAGGAGCGGAGCCTGACGTTCACCCTTCGAAACGCGTTTGTCCAAACGTTACAAGCCAAGGCGGTCTTGCAGAATGCCAGGGAAAACCTGGACTACTGGGATCGGGAACTCACCGTAAACCGCAATCGCTTCAAGGCCGGCGACCTGGCCCAGGTCGACCTGGACCGCCTGGAACTGCAGCGTGTACAGTTCGAATCCGATCTCGAAACAGCGACTGTGAATCTTCGCACGGCCAAGATTCAGCTTCTGACGCTCTTGAACGACCGGACGCCGATCGAGCAGTTCGACGTCACCGGACCGTATGACTTCATCGACCGTCTGGCGCCGCTGGAAGAATTCCGCGCGATCGCGCTCGCAGCGCGGCCGGACCTGAAGGCCGCGGCGCAATCGGTGGAGTTGGCGAAGACCAATCATCAGCTTGCTATCGCCGATGGCTCGACCGATCCGACCTTCAGCGTCGATTTTGCGCGCAACCCGCCGATTCCCGTCTATTTCGGCGTGAGTGTCTCGATTCCGCTGCGGATCTTCGACCGGAATCAAGGTGAGAAGGCCAGGACTCAGATTGATATCGGCCGTAATGAACGTCTGCGGGATGCGACCCTTGCACTGGTGTTCAGCGATGTGGATTCGGCATGGGTGACCTTGGTCAGCGCGGTGAATCTGTTGCGGCCGTACCGCGACAAGTATCTCAAGCTGGCCGAGGACAGCCGCAACAGAATCACATTCTCCTACCAGAACGGCGGCGCCTCGTTGCTGGACTATCTGGATGCCGAGAAGGCCTATCGCGATACACGCCTGGCGTATTTGAATTTGATTGGCTCTTACTTGTCAGCGGCGGCCCAAATGAATATGGCGGTGGGCCGGGAGGTAATTCAATGAATCGCTCCTTTGTTCTCGAAGCAACTTTGTGTGTATGTGTGGCTCTTTCAACCGCCGCGTGCGGCAGGCGAGTCACAGCGGCGTCAAAATCGGACGGCGATACCGGGCCGCATGTGGCGGCGGTCGAACCGGACCTGGATGCCAACAACTTCACGGTCGACCATCCCGAGCGGTTTCCACTGGCCACAGCCGGTGCGTACGTCGCCTCGCCGGAATTGAACGTGACTGGCGTGGTCGGTCCCGACATCTCGCGGCAGGTGCCGGTGCCGTCGTTGGCGTCGGGCCGCGTCGTGGAAATCGATGCGCGCCTGGGAGACGAAGTGAAATCGGGGCAGCTTCTGTTCAAGGTCAGGAGCACCGACATCGCGGGTGCGTTCTCCGATTATCGAAAAGCCGTCAAGAACGAGCAATTGGCGAAAATCCAATTGGATCGCGCCAAACTTCTGTTCGACAACGGGGCCATTCCCCGGAGCGCCCTCGAAATCGCGCAGACCGCCGAGGATAACGCCAAGGTCGATCTGGAAACCACCACGGAACACGTCCGCTTGCTGGGATCCGATCCCGACCATCCTACGGGAATCGTCGAGGTCTATGCGCCGGTTTCGGGAGTGATTACCGATCAACAAATCACCAACTCGTCGGGCGTACAGGCTCTGACCGCGCCCAACCCGTTCACCATCGCCGACGTGTCGCACGTCTGGATTATCTGCGATGTTTACGAAAACGACATGGCTCAGGTCCGTCTTGGAGAATACGCGGACATCCATCTGAATGCCTATCCGAACCGGCCACTGAGAGGGCGCATCGGAAACATCGGCCAGATCATGGACCCGAACCTGCGAACCGCCAAGGTGCGCCTGGAAGTCGAGAATCCCGGCCTGATGCGCTTCGGTATGTTTGTTACCGCGACCTTCCATGGCTTGACCAAGGAGCAACACGCAGCCGTGCCGCCTGCGGCGATCCTGCATTTGCACGACCGGGACTGGGTCTATATGCCGGCCGGCGCCGGGAGATTCCGGCGCGTCGAAGCGGTCGCCGGAGCCATGCTCCCCGGAGATTTGCAGGAGGTCGTTTCGGGCGTCAAGCCGGGCGCGGAGGTGGTTGCAAATGCCCTCGTCCTGCAAAACACCGTGGAGCAATAGATGATTCGCCGGCTTGTCGATTTCGCCCTCAAGAATCGCTTTCTGGTCCTGGCGATTGCGCTTCTCCTGTTTGCCTGGGGCGCCGTGTCGTTTCACCAGTTGCCTGTCGAAGCCTATCCGGACGTGGCGAACAACTACGTCGAGATCATCACCCAGTGGCCCGGGATCGCCGCGGAGCAGATCGAGCAGCAGGTCACCATTCCGCTCGAGATCGTGATGAACGGTGTTCCTGGAGTGGTCCATCTGCGCTCCTTCTCCATCTTCGGGCTCTCCGACCTCAAGTTGATTTTCGAGGACGACACGGAGAATGGCTGGAACCGCGAGAGAGTTCTCGAGCGTCTTTCGCAGGTTTCCCTGCCGCCGGGCGTAACGCCGCAAATGGGAACCGATTGGAGTCCGGTTGGCCAAATCTACTTCTTTACGCTCCACAGCACTAATCCCCAATACGACGTGATGGAGCTGAAGTCCATCGAAGACTGGGTGGTCGAGAAGAACTTGAAGTCCGTTCCGGATATCGTCGATGTCGCCACATTCGGCGGGCCGACTCGCGAATACCAGGCGCGCATCGATCCCAATAAGTTGATCGCCTACGGGCTGAGCCTCGCCCAGGTGGAGCAACAACTCACTAATAACAATGTCAATGCCGGGGGTAGCTTCCTCGAAGCTGGCCTGCAACAGATCAACGTCCGCGAAGTAGGCCTTGTCGGCAACGTTCACGATATCGAGAACACGGTCCTGACGACTAAGAGTGGCACGCCGCTTCGTGTGAAGGATATCGCTGTCGTCTCACAGGGCCCCAAGATCCGTCTCGGCCAGTTCGCCCGCGCGATACGCCGCGAGGACGGCAAGATCATCGACAACGACGATGTGGTTTCGGCGTGGGTGCCCATGCGCAAAGGCGCGGATGCGGAAGCCGCCCTCCGCGGACTCCACGCCAAAGTGGATGAGCTGAACGATCGCATCCTGCCGCCCGGTGTGAAAATCGTTCCCTTCATCGACCGCAGCGAGCTGGTGCACCATACCACGAAGACGGTCCTCCACAACCTCACCGAGGGCATCATTCTCGTGGTGATCATTCTCCTGATGTTTCTCGGGAACGCCCGGGGAGCGATCATCGTTGCTCTGACCATCCCGTTCTCGCTTCTCTTCGCCGCCACTTGCTTAAAACTCAAGGGCATTCCCGCAAATCTTCTGTCTCTAGGCGCTCTGGACTTCGGAATGGTCGTGGACGGAGCCGTGGTAATGGTCGAGAATCTCGTGCGTCACCTCAGCCGCCGCGAGGCGGATGGCCGATCTCCGACAGAGAGGATCTTCGACGCGGCGCACGAGGTGCAGCGGCCCGTGTTTTACGCCATCGCGATTATTATCACGGCCTACCTGCCCATCTTCACCCTGCAGGGTGTCGAAGGCCGCTTGTTCAAGCCCATGGCCTGGACCGTGGCATTTGCCCTGCTAGGCGCACTCCTGTTCTCCATCCTGGTGGCGCCCGTGCTCGCCAGCTTCTTTTTCCCCAAGGGGACGCGCGAGTGGCACAACCCGGTCATGACGTTGCTGACTGCCGGATATCGCCGCTCTCTGAGATGGGCTATCCGGCTTCGCTGGCTCACTGTCGCCGGCGGTATTGCGAGCCTCCTCCTTACCATCTATCTGACGGTCAGCGGCGTCATCGGCTCGGAGTTTCTGCCGCACCTCGATGAGGGCTCTCTATGGGTGCGTGGCACTCTTGCGCCGAGCACGGGGCCAAGCGAAGGTATTCGGCTGGCGAATCAGACACGAATCCTGTTGTGCTCCTTTCCCGAGGTCACCGAATGCACCAGCCAGGTGGGCCGTCCCGACGACGGGACCGACACCACCGGCTTTTTCAATACGGAGTACTACGCCGGACTGAAGCCCAAGGAACAGTGGCGGCCGGCCTTTCACCAGAACAAAGACGAACTCATCGCGGCCATGAACCGCGAGCTTTCCAAGACTCCAGGTGTGATCTGGAACTTCTCCCAACCCATCGCGGACAACATGGAGGAAGCCGTCAGCGGAGTTAAGGGACAACTTGCCACCAAGGTGTACGGCGACGACTTCAAAGTTCTCGAAGACAAGGCCGACCAGATCGTCAAGATCATGCGCGGAGTCAGGGGAATTCAGGACCTCGGTGTCTTTCGCGTCCTGGGCCAGCCGAATCTGAATTTGACTGTCGATCGCCGGCAGGCCGCCCGCTATCAGATCAACGTAGCGGACGTACAGGATGCCATCCAGACGGCGGTGGGCGGCAACGCCCTGACTCAAGTCCTGCAGGGCGAGGCGCGTTACGACCTGGTCATGCGCTATCTGCCGCAGTATCGTGACAGCAAGGAGGCGATCGGGAATATTCGCTTGCTGTCACCCACCGGCGAACGGGTTTCGCTCGCCCAGCTCTGCAAGATCGAACAGCGGGACGAGGCTTCCGAAATATACCGCGAAGGAAACCAGCGATACATCGCGGTCAAGTATAGCGTGCGCGACCGCGACCTGGGCAGCGCCGTTGAGGAATCGATAAAGAAAGTAAATGAGCAAGTCCAGCTGCCGCGCGGGTATCACATCGATTGGGAGGGCGAGTACCAAAGCGAGAAGCACGCCGAAGAGCGCCTGCTCATCATCGTGCCGCTGACCGTCCTGCTGATCTTCATCATCCTGTACACCATGTTCCGCTCTTTCAAATGGGCCATTCTGATTCTGGTCAATGTGATGCTCGCGCGCATCGGCGGCTTGCTTGCTCTCCTGGTCACTGGCACTAACTTCAGCGTCTCTTCGGGAGTCGGCTTTCTGGCGCTGTTCGGCGTCTCGGTGCAAACCGGCGTGATCATGCTCGAATACATCAATCAGCGGCGTGCCCGAGGCGCCTCGATAGAGGAATCCGCCATAGAAGGCGCCGTGTTGCGGCTGCGGCCCATCATGATGACCATGCTGGTGGCGACCCTGGGGCTGCTGCCTGCGGCGTTGTCTCACGACATCGGTTCCGACTCGCAGCGGCCGTTCGCCATCGTGATCGTCGGAGGCCTGATCTCCGATTTGGCGATGAGTATCTTTCTGCTTCCTACTCTGTATGTGTGGATGGCCCGTGATCGTGATGTGCTTCCCGAAGTTGAAGTGGAGTCCGTTTAGATCCAGATGAGCTTCTGGGGCCACCCTCTTGGCCAATCGTTTGATTGAGGCTCGCCTGGCGATTATAATAGCGGCACAATCATTTTGATAGTCGAGGTCAGTCGTGTGACAACCGGGCGGCCAGAGGATCAGGAGCAGTTGGCTGCGAGGGTTCACGGGAGCCTGCCGCAGCCAAGGCCGGCATTGCATTTAGCGCCCCTTTCGCCAGGTCGCGAGCGGTGCCCAACGAGCCTTCCAGTGCCACTCGCACCAATTGGCCCCGTGTTCGCACACCGGCCCTGAGGAATAACTGTTGTACCACCGATTTCACAGTGCCTTCCGAGAGACCGATGTTGTCTCCAATCTTTCGATTCGTAAGACCTCCAAGGATTCCCAGCAGCACCCGTTCCTCTCTCTCGGTCAGGAGATTCCCGGAGCCCTGTCTGGGCCGATCGATCAGTTGATCGGCTAGCAGTTGGATGACCTTCTGATCCACCCAGGCTGCGCCGCTCGCCACCAGCCTGATGGCCTTCACCAGGCGATCCGGAGCTTCGGATTTCAGAAAAATACCCGAGGCCCCAAGCTTGATTGCGGCAGCCAATTCCTTGGCGTCAGCCACTCCGGCAACCACCAGGAAGTGGCCTATGTAACCGGCACGCCGCGAAGCGGATATGAATTCATCTCCGCGTTCGGCGCGGAGATCTGAATCCAGGAGGACGATATCGACCGATGAACCGCCCAGGATCTCGAGAGCTTCGGCCGCGGTGCCGCACTCGCCCGCCACTTCAAGACCTGGCTGGGTTGCCAGGAACCGGCTCAAGCTCTCCCGAAACAGGACTTGATCGTCGACGAGGAGCAGCCGGATTCGATTCTCCTCTGATTGTTTGTCCATAGTGCTTGCTTTCGGAATCGGGCTGGTCTCGCCGGCCGTCGCTGTGATTGAAGTTTGGCGAATCACCACCCCACCCTCCGTCGTTGCTGGAACCGATGCTGAAGTCATCTTAATGGCGGATGGCCGCCTCTGCCAAGCAGTTGACCTGAAAGATATGGGAGTTGTCACAAAGAGTGATCGTTTGGCCGGTCCATCGGGCCATGTCAGTGCAGGTCGCGCGGCTAATCGGCGGAGTCATCGAAAGACCGCTGGCGTTGAACAGAAGAGCAGCGGCTGTGCGGTCCGGAGCGCGCTAAAGTGAAATCCTGCGCCTTTTGATTCTTGTTGCAGTTCCGTCCTCATCTTATGAAGATCGCGACATCAAAGACCACTGTTAACAAAACTACTAAACGGCCGCTGCTGCGTCGCGCCTGCCGCGGGATTGTCATTGCGGGATTACTGCCGGCCGCAAGTCTTGCCCAGACCGCTTTCACCTGGCAGCAGATTAAAGATAAGTTCGTGGCGGCGAACCCGACTTTGATGGCGGCGCAGCTCAACATCGACGAATCCCGGGCATCCGAGATCACCGCCTATCTCCGGCCCAATCCGAGCCTGACCGGAACCATCGACCAGATCAACCCGTTCGCGACTATTCCGTCTCCGGCTGGAGTCCAAGTCTACCGGCCGTTGACAAACGTGCTGCCATACGGGTCGCTCAGTTATCTGCACGAGCGCGCGGGCAAGCGGGAGCTGCGCCTCGAAAGCGCCAGGAAGTCCACGGACATTGCCGACTCCACCTACCTGGACCAGGAACGGAGTCTGACGTTCACCCTTCGAAACGCGTTTGTCCAAACGTTACAAGCCAAGGCGGTCCTGCAGAATGCCAGGGAAAACCTGGACTACTGGGATCGGGAACTCACCGTAAACCGCACTCGCTTCAAGGCCGGCGACCTGGCCCAGGTCGACCTGGACCGTCTGGAGCTGCAGCGCGTCCAGTTCGAATCCGACTACGAAACGGCCACGGTAAATATTCGGACCGCCAAAATCCAGCTCCTGATGCTCTTGAACGACCGGACGCCGATCGAGCAGTTCGACGTCGCCGGACCGTATGAGTTCAGTGAGCGGTTAATGGCTCTCCAGGAATTCCGGGAAGCCGCCATGGCGTTACGTCCGGACCTGAAAGCGGCCGTGCAGAACTTGGAGTTGGCGCGCGTCGCTCACCGGCTTGCCGTAGCCAACGGCTCGACCGATCCCACCTTCGGCATGGATTTTGCCCGCAATCCGCCCATCCCCGTCTACCTGGGTTTCAGCGTGACCATTCCGTTGCGGATCTTTGATCGCAACCAGGGCGAAAAGGCCCGGACCCAGATCGACATCGCTCGCAACGAGCGTCTACTCGGCGCCGCCCAGGCGCAGGTGTTTAGCGACGTGGACACCGCTTATGTGACATTGGTCAGCGCCCTGAATCTGCTTCGCCCTTATCAGACCAAATATCTGCGATTGGCCATCGATACCCGTGACAGAGTGTCTTTCTCCTACCAGAACGGCGGTGCGTCGTTGTTGGATTATCTGGATTCGGAGAAGGCCTACCGGGACACTCGACTGGCTTACTTGAACCTGATTGCTTCCTACTTAACCGCCGCCGCGCAAATGAATCTGGCCGTCGGCCGGGAGGTTTTACAATGAATCGCTCGTTCTTCGTTGCAACAAGTTTGTGCCTGGGGTTCAGCCTTCTGTTCACCGGGTGCGAAGGAAAGGTAACAGCTCAGCAAAGCGCACTGGCCGGCATTGGTCCTGTTCCCGGGAATGTAGTGCCCGACCTGGATAGCAACAATTTCAAGATAGATCATCCGGAGCGCTTTCCGCTGGCGACAGCCCGCGAGTACGTCGCCGCGCCGGAGCTGAACGTCACCGGTGTGGTCAGTCCGGATGTTTCGCGGCAGGTTCCCGTGCCCTCGCTGGCTTCGGGCCGCGTAGTGGAAGTCGATGCGCGGCTGGGCGACGAAGTGAAAAAGGGCCAGCTTCTGTTCAAGGTCAGAAGCACGGACATCGCGGGGGCGTTCTCCGATTACCGCAAGGCCGTCAAGAACGAGGAGCTCGCCAGGATCCAACTCACTCGCGCGCAGCTCCTGTTCGAGAACGGCGCGATCCCTAAGAGCGCCCTCGAGGTCGCGCAGAATGCGGAGGAAAATGCCAAGGTCGATCTCGAGACAACCACCGAGCATTTGCAGCTCCTCGGATCGGAGCCCGACCATCCTACGGGGATCGTCCCGGTCTACGCCCCGGTTGCGGGCGTGATTACCGACCAGCAGATCACCAACGCGTCGGGCGTACAGGCGCTAACGGCGCCCAATCCGTTCACCATCTCCGACGTGTCCCACGTCTGGATCGTCTGCGACGTGTACGAAAACGACATGGCGCAGGTCCACATCGGCGAGTACGCGGACATCCACCTGGCCGCCTATCCCAATCGGGTCCTCCGGGGACGTATCAGTAACATTCTGCCAATGATCGACCCCAACATTCGCACGGCGAAGGTGCGCCTGGAAGTGGAGAATCCGGCCCTGATGCGCCTCGGGATGTTTGTCACCGCGACTTTTCATGGCGACAGGCAGGAAAAGCATGCGGCCTTGCCGGCCGCCGCAATCCTGCATCTGCACGATCGCGACTGGGTCTATACGCCGGCGGAGAACGGGCGGTTCCGGCGCATGGAAGTCATGGCCGGGAATATGCTTCCCGAAGACATGCAGGAAGTTACATCGGGCATCAAGCCGGGCGCACAAGTTATCGCGAATGCGCTGGTATTCCAGAATACCGTGGAGCAATAGATGATTCGCCGGGTAGTCGATTTTGCCTTGAACAAACGCCTTTTCGTATTGGCGTTCGCGCTCTTGCTGGTCGCGGGGGGTGTCGTTGCGTTCCACGCGCTTCCCATCGACGCATATCCGGATGTCGCGGACAACTACGTCGAGATCATTACCCAATGGCCGGGAATCGCGGCGGAGCAAATCGAGCAACAGGTCACCATTCCGCTCGAGATTGTAATGAATGGCATCCCCGACGTGACGCATCTCCGGTCGTTCTCCCTCTTCGGGCTATCCGATCTGAAATTGATCTTCACCGACGATTCGGATAATTTCCAGAACCGCGAGCGGGTTCTGGAACGCATGTCGCAAGCTACCTTGCCGACGGGCGTCGTACCGCAGATGGGCACGGACTGGAGTCCAGCCGGCCAGATCTACTTCTTCACCTTGCGCAACACCAACCCGGCCTACGACGTGATGGAGTTGAAGTCCATTGAAGACTGGGTAGTCGAGAAAAACCTGAAGGCGGTCCCTGATATCGTCGATGTTTCCAGCTTCGGTGGACCTACTCGCGAGTATCAGGTGCGCATCGACCCGAACAAGCTCATCTCCTATGGCCTCAGCCTCTCCCAGGTGGAGCAACAGCTTACCAACAACAACGTCAATGCGGGCGGCAGCTTCATCGAAGCCGGCCTGCAGCAGATCAATGTGCGGGAAGTGGGTCTGGTCAAGAACGTACGCGATATCAACAACACCGTGATCCTGACCAAGAACGGCACGCCCCTCCACATGAGGGATATCGCCACCATTTCGCAGGGCCCCAAGATCCGGCTCGGCCAGTTCGCCCGGGCCATTCGCCGCGAGGACGGACAGATCGTTGACAACGACGACGTGGTTTCCGCGTGGGTACCCATGCGGAAAGGGGCGGATGCGGAAACGGCCCTCGACGGGCCGCATGGGCTGCATGCCAAGGTGCAGGAGCTCAACGACCACATTCTGCCGCGCGGCGTAAAGATCGTTCCCTTCATCGACCGCAGTGAGCTGGTGCACTTTACGACCCACACGGTGCTGCACAATCTCACCGAGGGTTTCCTTCTTGTCACTGTGATTCTGATCCTCTTTCTGGGAAACGTCAGGGGCGCTCTCATTGTAGCGGCCACCATCCCGTTCTCCTTGTTGTTCGCTTCCATTCTTCTGAATGCGCGTCACATCCCGGCGAATCTTCTGTCGCTCGGCGCCCTGGACTTCGGAATGGTAGTGGATGGGGCTGTCGTGATGGTCGAAAACATCGTCCGCCATCTGGGCCATCGCGAAGAGGTGTCGAAGTCCATACCAGACCGGATTCGGGCCGCTGCCCACGAAGTACAGAGACCGGTGTTCTACGCGATTACGATTATCATCACCGCGTATCTGCCCATCTTTACGCTGCAGCGGGTGGAAGGCCGGCTCTTCCGGCCGATGGCCTGGACCGTGGCCTTCGCTCTGTTGGGTGCGGTGATATTCTCGATGACCGTCGCTCCGGTCCTGGCAAGTTTCCTGTTTCGCAAAGAGACAGCCGAATGGCAGAATCCGCTGCAAGTCTGGACTACCAGGTTGTACCAGCATGCCGTCACCTGGACTGTCCGTCACCGTTGGGTGATGGTTGCCGTGTCGCTCGCCGCGGTGTGTTGCAGCCTTTGGCTGTTGCAGGGCGATAGGATTGGATCGGAGTTTCTGCCGCATCTGGACGAAGGATCGCTGTGGGTGCGCGGCACTCTCGCGCCGAGCACCGGCCCCAGTGAGAGTATCCGCCTGACGAACCAGGCCCGGCTGCTGCTTTGCTCGTTCCCCGAGGTGACCGAGTGTACCAGCCAGGCGGGGCGTACGGATGACGGGACAGACACCACGGGCTTCTTCAATACGGAGTACTTCGTTGGCCTGAAACCGAAGGCACAGTGGCGGCCCGGATTTCACAAGAATAAGGAGGAAGTCATTGCCGCCATGAACCGGGAGCTGGAAAAGATCCCGGGAGTCATCTGGAACTTCTCTCAACCCATCGCGGACAACATGGAAGAAGCGGTCAGCGGAGTGAAGGGACAGCTTGCCACAAAGATTTACGGGGAGGACCTGCGAACCCTCGAAGATAAAGCCGACCAGGTCGTGAAGATCATGCGCGGAGTCAAGGGGATCGAGGATCTGGGAGTCTTTCGCCTGCTGGGCCAGCCCAACCTGAACGTCACCGTCGATCGCGAGCAGGCCGCCCGGTATCAGATTAACGTGGCGGACGTACAGGATGCCGTCCAGACGGCGGTGGGCGGCAACGCTCTCACTCAAGTGCTGCAGGATGAGGCGCGTTATGACCTCGTAATGCGCTATCTGCCGCAGTACCGCGACAAGAAGGAAACGATCCAAAGCATTCGCCTGCTGGCGCCGACTGGTGAACGAGTCTCGCTCGCCCAGCTTTCGAAGATCCAGGAGCAGGACGGCGCTTCGGAGATTTATCGGGAAGGAAACGAGCGCTACATCGCCATCAAATACAGCGTGCGCGGGCGCGACCTGGGCGGCGCCGTCGAGGAGGCAATCCGGAAGGTCAACACACAAGTGCAGCTGCCGCGTGGCTACCACATCAACTGGGAAGGCGAATACGAGAGTCAGAAAAGATCCGAGGCGCGGCTGCTCATTATCGTCCCCTTGACCGTCTTCTTCATTTTCATGATTATCTACGGCGCTTTCGGGTCCGCCAAGTGGGCGTGCCTGCACCTGGTAAACGTGGGCGTGGCGCGTGTGGGAGGTCTCCTGGCGCTATACGTCACGGGCACGCATTTCAGTGTTTCGTCGGGCGTCGGATTCCTTGCCCTGTTTGGCGCTTCTGTGCAAACCGGCGTTATCATGGTGGAGTATATCAATCAATTACGCGCGCGGGGGCTCTCGATTGAGAACGCCGCCATTGAAGGAGCCGTACGGAGGCTGCGGCCGATCATGATGACTATGCTGGTCGCCACACTGGGTCTGTTGCCGGCCGCGCTGTCGCATGAGATCGGTTCCGATTCGCAACGGCCGTTTGCCATCGTCATCGTCGGTGGGCTGATCGTCGATCTAATCATGAGCACCTTTTTGCTGCCGACTTTCTATGTCTGGTGGGCCCGACCGACCGACCATCTGCCGCCGGCGGACGAATCGAGAAGCGTGTACGAGTGAGGGAACGCGAGTGAACATATGATGCGAATGCTGGCGGTACTGTTCGGAATGAGTTGCCTGCTCCTGGCGGATGACGAACCCAAACAGAAGGTACTGGTAACTCACACGGAGCGGGCGGACTTTCCTTCGGGCGGCTGGCTTCGATTGAAGAATTCGGCCGGAGAGGTTACGGTCGAGGGGTGGGACAGTCCCGGCGTCGAGCTCACCACCATCAAATCGACGAAGGACGCATACCCGTCCCGAGACCGCGACAAGGCGTCCCGGGAGTTGGACAAAGTGCGAGTCTCGATGGAGCGCCAGGGCTCGGACCTCGTCATCACGACGGAATTCCCCCGGCGTCGCGGCGCATTGCCCTTCTCGCCTTGGCGGCCGGCCACCGCTTTCGATCTGGAGTACCACATCAAGGCCCCCATGAACGCCAAGCTGTCGGCCGCTCACGGCACGGGCGAAGTACACGTCGCCGATCTGGCCTCGGACGTCCACGTGACCGTTCGCAACGGAGCAATTACTCTTCAGCTCCCCCCGGAGGGCCAGTATGATATTGACGCGAAGAGCGATTTTGGCGACGTGACTTCCGACTTCCCTGGCCACGCAAAACGCAGCCAGTGGCTTCTCGGCCACCGCTTCGTGCAGGGAGCGCCGGCCGCGCACCACCTGTATCTGAGAGTCGGCTTCGGGGATATCACGATAATGAAGATTCAGAAGCCGCCCGCGCCGGGGCCAGTGACTCATTGAGCCTGTGGCGCGGGCCTTCCCGCCGGCGTCTACTGCGTCACGATCAGCAGGAAACCGTCGACACCGCCCGCGAAGCCGCCTTGTATGGCGTTTGCGGAGCTGGGCAGGCCGACGGTGCCATAGCCCACCACGTAAACGGTTCCGTCGGGACCGACCACCAGTCCGGATGGCACGTACGTGCCGGTAGCGCCGACAAACGTCGAGAAGGCGATGGCGCCGCGGCCGGCTACACCCGGCTTGAACTTGGTGAGAAAGAGGTTGGTGCCTCCGCCCCACTGCGCTTGCACCGCGTTCACCGACGGAAAGTCCGGCGACAACGTATAACCCGTCACGTAAATGTAGCCCGCGCTGTCGCCCTTGACGTCGTAAGCCGACTCGCCGTGAGCGCCGCCGAGGTACGTGGAGTAAATCAGAAAGCCGCCGAAGGGAATGGCGGGGTTCACCACCGCAACGAAGGCGTCGGCATTGCCGTTGTAGGTTGGCTGCATGGCGTTGCCCGTCACCGGAAAATCCGACGACAGAGTGTAGCCGGTGATCAGAAGGTTGCCCTTGGAGTCAAATGCCAGGCCATGCACGTCGTCGTTCCCCGATCCGCCGAAGTAAGTGGTATATACCAGCGAAGCGGCGCCCGTCTGAGTCATATCCATCACACCGACGATGATATCCTGGGCGCCGGTCGAGTTGCCGAGATTGGAAACCTCGGAGTAATTGTAACCGGCCATCGGGAAGTAGATAGAGAGCGTGGCAGCCGTAAAGTAGACCAGGCCGTTCGGCCCCACCAGGATGTCGCGTCCCCAATCCTGCTCCTCGCCGCCCAGGTAAGTGGAATAGAGCAGAGCGCCGGCAACGGGATCGATCTGACACAGGAACGCGTCCTGCAACCCCCACAGGACGGGCTGATAAGCGCTGGCGGTCACGCTGAAATCGGCGGACTTGGTGTAGCCGATAAGGTAAAGCAACCCGTTGCTGACCGCGATGCCGGTGCCCCCATCGTCGCCCGAGCCGCCCAGATAGGTGGAGAAGATCAGAGAAACCCCACCGTACAGGGAAGGATCGATCTGCGACACGAACGCATCCACCGAGCTGGCAGCCCCGGTGGCCTGAAAGGCATTGGCGGTAACAGGATAATCCGTGGAGGTTGTAGTGCCGGTGAGGGACGCGACGCCGGAGGAATCGACATCCAGCGCCAGCGGAATATCTATGTTGGCGCCTCCCAGGTAGCTGAAATACACGAGCGGGTAGCCGTTTCCGGGCGTAATGTCGACGATGGCGAGAAAGATATCGGTCAGCCCCGCATTGTTGTTGTCATAGGCGCCATTGATGGCGGGGATCTGCTGGCTGTCGGTCTGTCCGGCGATATACAGCGTCTGGTTCGGCCCAAATTTCACGGCGTTGATCTGATCCGTGCCGCTGCCGCCCAGATAAGTGCAGTAAACCAGGGCGGGGTCGATCACCAGGGCCCGGCCGCGGTCGTAGTGGTCCACGCGAAGCCCCACCACGTTCGGTGACACCATCACGTAGCGGCCGGCGATCTCCAGGCGCGCCGAAGTGCGCGGATCTTCCTGGTAAATGAGCGGCTTCTTCTGGACGATCCTGGAGCCGGAGGTCTCGAGCACCAGGTCGCCTTCCGCCGAAATGGTGAGAGCGCCCGGACCGGAGGGCGCCCCGCGGAACTTCATGCGGATCGCGCGGGGGTCGGCGCCGGGCTGCAACACGAAGTCGTACTCCAACTGGTTCTGGTTGCCGTAGTACACCACGTCCACGCCGGGATAGACGTCGTGGTAGCGCACGCGCGAATAGCTGGGAACGCCGGTGTGCCAGTTCTCCCGCGTGCCCAGGTAATAATCCGTGCGGACCGGAAGGCGGTCGAGGGCCTCGATGCGTGGAGCGCGGTTGGAATTTTCGAGCGAGATGGTGACGGGTTTCGATCCGGCGGAGCGGATGGTTGCGCCGCGCGCGGTGAGGAACAGGGTGTAGCCGCCGGCATGCGCGGTGTAGCGCACTTCCGGAGCGGTCTGGCCCTGGTTGGCTTCAAAGCGAAGGGGGAGTTGCGCGAGCGCGGCTTTGGCCTGCGTGATGTCGGGCTTGGGCGCCGCCCAAACCAACCCGGCGGCGCACACCGACCACGCTAAACGAGACAGACGAAGTATAGAAATGACTTGCACGAGAACCCCGGAACTTCTATTAGAACATGCGCCGGGAGTGCGGAAAACTGGGCGGGTGGTTCACAGGCGTGAAAGCCGGAGTCAGGTACAGTAGTAGAGTGAAAGCTTTTATCGGCGGGTTCGTCGTGGTCCTCACTGCCGCGATGGCGGCCGAGGTCGCGCTGGTTCAGCCCAAGGACCTCGCGGCGCAGTTGGCGGCCAGGGGCGCCAGGCCGGCCGTCATTCAGGTGGGACCGAATCTTCTCTACCGCAGCAAGCACATTCCGGGCGCGGTCTTTGCCGGCCCGGGTTCCCGGAGCGGCGGCCTGGAGTTGCTCACGGCCGCCGTGAAGGGCCTGCCGCGCGATCGCGACATCGTGATCTATTGCGGATGCTGTCCGTGGGACCGGTGTCCCAACATCCAGCCGGCCTTCGCTCTGCTGAAGCAGATGGGCTTCACGCGGGTCCGGGCGATGTACTCCGCCACGAATTTCAAGACCGACTGGATCGATCGTGGCTACCCGGTCGGGCAGTAGCGCCCCAAGGGCGGCCAGTCAGGTGCGCCACCGGATGCCCAGATCGAGGCTCTTCTTGGCGTACTCGACGCTGCGCTCCATGTGGTCGCGCTGCTGGTATTGCAAGGCGGCCGCGTAGGGCTCTATGCTGGAGCGGCCCGCGACGTCTTCCATCACCATCTCCCGCTCGTACGGATGGCCCGACTTCGCCAGCGCCATGAAGCGCGCCACGTCGGCCGCGCGAGCGTCGGGGAACATCTTCCAGAAGTCCGGCTCGAGATACGGCAAGACTTGCGGCGGGCGGCCGGTGATCGGCTTGATGTACACGTATAGCGGCGGGCAGATCTCGCGTGCGCGGGCCAGGATGCGGCGGAAATCGATGATGCCTTCTCCCAGCGGAACCCACTCGACGGCGGCCCCGTTGCGCGTTTCGTAGACCACCGAATCGCGCAGGTGCAAAGTGAGCGCCACCGGGCCGAGGGTTTCGACTGTCTGGATCGGGTCTTCCATGACGAAAACCGGGTTGCCCGTATCGAGGTACGAGCCCGTGAACTCCTTGCCGGCGCCGTCGATGAGTTGGCGCGTCTCCTGGCACAGCAGGTCCTTGTGGTTCTCGATGGCGAACTTCACGCCGGCATCCATGGCTTCCGATCTCAGGGTGCGCAGAAGCTTGATCATCGTGTCGATGTGCTTTTCGACCGGGCCGGGCGGAAGGCTCTGGCGGTCGCTGGCCACCAGTGTGCGAACCAGCGGCGAGCCCATGGCGGCGGCGCGGCGGATGGCATCGCGCAGCAGTTTCACCGAAGCGTCGAAACCGTCGGGCGTGCGCGGCAGCGAGCCGCCGGTCCCCGTTTCGAGATGCAGGCCGAGCCGCGCGGAGGTGTCCTTCACCTCTTTCCAGTGAGCCGGATCGTTGGTGCCGGGGTCGATGGAGTCTTGCAGAAAAATAGCGTCGAGTTTCAGGCCCGCGGCGTAGTCCAGCAGTTTCTGGTCGTGCCAGCGCATGGCGCGGAGGCAGTAAGTGTTGAGGCCTATGGGAAAACGGTCCACCGCCCGATCCTAGCACGGAGCCGCGGGGCCGGCCACAGTTCCAATCAGGCTCCTGCGCCGCCGGGCGATGCGCGCAATCTCGCCACCAGAACCGGTGGAATTTCCGAAAAGTTCCCCCAGCGCAAAGCGTGCGCGGTCTCCGGTCCGCGCTCCAGGGCCGGCTCTTCCAACCCGTCCAGAACGAAGCCTGCTCGAAAGCACGCCGGCAGCAGCGTGCCGAGCGGACGGTGGAAGTAGTAGTGGGTCAGCGGCTGGCCCGCGATCCCGATGGCCTTCTGTGGCCCGAGCGTCCGGTAGCGCCTCACCCGGATGCTGAGTGTCAAGGTGCCCTCGCCCTCGTAGTCGTCGCGCCCAGCCAGCATGGTGGTCCCGCTGGTATTGAAGCAGGGATGCGGAACCGAGAAAACGAAACGGCCTCCGGCCTTCAGCGCCCCGCGAACCGCGTGCAGCAAGGGCGTGATGGCGGCTATGTCCATCAACGCCATGTTGCAGACGGCCGCGTCGAATTCGCCGGCGCCCAGCCCGGCGAGATCTTCCTCCTTTGTCAGGTCGGCCAGCCGGTACTCGATCCGATCCGCATTCGCGACAGTCCGGCGCCGGGCGCACTCCAGCTGCGCGCTGCTGAAATCGCAAGCCACCACGTGCGCTCCCAACTCCGCGAGCCGCCGCGCAAACTGCCCGTTTCCGCACGCCAGTTCCAGCGCCCGCTCACCGGCCCGGATCGCCAACAGCCGTTCTGTGGCCGGCGCCACCAGTTGCCGATGCCATCGATTGCCTTCGCCCATATTGGCGTCCCACCATGGCGCGTTGTGCTCCCAAATCCGGCGTGTGTTTCCTCAGTCAAGGCGGGGAAGTCCGTCTGCGGGTCCAGCGGCATGATCGAAGCGTATCGCAGCGGAGACCGGCCGTCTATTGCCGGTCCTGCTTGTCGTCCTGCTTCTTCTCGCCCGGCCTGAGCAGCGTGGGCGGCTTCCTGGCCTGCTTCTCCTCGTCGGCGGCCGCCGCCTCCGCGGCTTTCTTGTCGTCGGCCTGCTTGGCCTCGCGCTCGGCCGGAGTCATGGCCTCCTGCAGCGCCTTCTTCTCGCGCTTCTCGCGCGCCTCCACGCCGGCCGTCCGCTTGCCCAGGTCTTCCTGCGCGGAGTCCAGGCTGTCGGTCGTGGTCTCGATCGCCGTCCGCAACACGAACTCGTAGCGGTCCAGGTCCTTCGGCTTGCTGTCGCGCATCTTCTGCAAAACCGGCAGCGCTTCCTGTTCCACTTTGGCCACCGCGGTCAGCCCGGGCTTCATGTCCTGCCTGCGCGCCAGGGCTTGATCCGCCACGTCGTCGATGGCGTCGAGGATCCGCGCGTAGTCGTCCAGCGCGTCGTGGATCAGGATCGAACGGCCGGCCTTGTCCTTCGCCAGCAGGCTCTTCGCCAGGTCGAGCCGCTCCCGCGCAAAGTGCGCGTACAGCGCGATGCGATCGTTGGGCTCCTGCGCCTCCCGGATCTGGTCGACTTCGTCGGCCGTGAGGAAGTCGCGTTGCTGTGCGGCCAGTGGCAGCGCCAGCGCCACGCACCATAGCAGCAATTTCATTTGCGTTTGCCCTCCATCAATCCCAGCAGCAGCTCATCGTGGATCTCCTGGATACTGGCCTTGACTTTTTCCAGCATGGGCCGCTCCGCAAAACCCATCTCCTGCTGGAACGCGTCCAGCTTCCGCAGCAGGTCGCGGGTTTCGATCTCCGCCTTCTTAAACCACTTCGGACTCCTCCGCGGATCCTTGTGGGTCTCCTTGAGAGACGCGTCGGCCAGTTCCACGGATTCCTGGATTTCGGCTATCGCCGCCGCCGTCTGGTCGTTGTCTCCCTTCTCGTACGCCGCGCGGGCCGCCTGGTATTGGGCGCGGGCGTTCTCCAGCGCCAGTTGGGAGCGCTTCTCGAGGTTGGGTTCCGCCCGGGCCCGTTTCAGGTCCGCCCGCCCGGACCCGGCCAACGCCAGCCAGACCGCCAACGCCGCCAGCCGCCCCAATTTCATCAACGCTTCTCCAACTCCCTCTGTATGATCCTCGCCCGCTGCCGCGCCTGAAACTCCTGATCCGGATTCTTGCCCTGGCTCATCGTCAGGAACTGCTGGTAGGCTTCCAGCGCCGGCTTCAGTTGCTTGAGCTTGTCTAAGATAATCGCACGAAGGAACCAGTTCCCGGGAGTGTTCTCGCCCAGGCTGCGCGCCCGGTCGAACGCCGCCAGCGCCTGCGGATAGTTCTCCGCCATGTACAGCATGCCGCCCAGCTCGCTCCACGTCTTGGCCTCGGCCGGCTTCAATTTGGCCGCTTCGTAAAACTGATTGGCCGCCGCCGGAAACTGCTTCCGGTCGCGCAGCGCGCGCGCGTACATCATGCGGAGATCGTAATTCCCCGGATCGCCCGCCACCGCCTGGTCGAGCATCGGGAGCGCCCGCTCCAGTTGCCCCGCGAAAAGGTACGCCGCCGCCAGCGCCGCCCGGTTGGCCGGCGTGGGGTCTTTCGTATAGGCCGATTCCAGCCGCGGAATGGCCTCGGCATATTGCTTGGCATCGAGCATCAGGGCGCCCAGGTGCTCCTGCGCCGCGGTGTTGTCCGGAAATTCGCGATAGATCGCCATGGCCGCGGCCGCCTGCCCGCCTTCCTCGTAGAGGCCGGCCAGTTCCAGAAGATACTCGCGAAGCTTGGGGTCCAACTGGGCCGCGCGCCGGAAATGCGGATCGGCGTCGGCCAGCTTCGACTCCCGCGCCAGGGCGTGCGCCAGTCCGAGTTCCGCATTGGCCGAGTTGGCATCCAGCTCCAGCGCCATCCGGTAGCTCTCTTCGGCCTTATCTGACGCCCCCGTCTGGAGCTGCGCCTCCGCCAGGTAATAGCGCGGGCGAAACTCCTTGGGCTTCTGCTCCGCCGCTGCGGCGAACAGGGGCAGGGCTTCCGCCGCGTCCTTCCGGCGCATCAGCAGAATGCCGCCGTTCAACTGCGCCTCGTACAGCCCCGGCTTCAGATCGAGCGTCTTACGGTACTCCGCGATGCCCTCCGCATCCTTGTGCAGGAATCCGTACGCCAAAGCGAGGTTGAAATGCGCCGTGTAATCCTTGGGATCCGCCTCGATCGCCTTGACGAACGCCTGTACCGCGGCTTCGTATCGGCCTTCTTCGAGGGCTTTCATGCCGCCGGCATTGAAGTCCGCTGTCTGGAAAAAAAACAGCGCGACGGTGACCGCGACCATACTCTGATTGTAGTCCGCGGCGCCGGCTCCCATATCGCGACGCGATATCGGGGGCGGAGCCCTCGTCTAGTTGAACGAAAGCGGCATGTCCACCAGGGCCGGCTTTTCGCCGTTTTCGTCGGTCACCCTCAGCTTGTACGATTTTGGCGGCGCGTCAAATAAGATGTTGCCGATCGAAGCCTCGGCTGGGCCGATCCTGCGGAGATACCCCGCCCAGTCGGGCACACCTTTGCCGTCGCTCAACTCCTGGTAGGTGTTGCCGGCGTCGTCTTCGATCACCAGGTTGGGAAGCATCATGTTGTCGCCTCCGCTATTTGCCGCGCTCATGCGCACCAGTAAGAACCGGTGTTGCGGGTTGCGCGGCTCCGAGTCCTCCGGAAGGGAGGTCTCCCACTTCGTGTCAATCACAGTGTAGACGATATGGCCTACGTTGACCTTCTCGCCCATCTTGTAGACGCTCGGAGCAGCGGGCGTCGGTGGCCGGTAACAGGCATTCAGAAACAGTGCGGCGCACGCGGCCGCCAAGGGGGGGATTACCAGGCGCATGACGACAATATTGTGGACACACGCCGGTCAACTGTCAATCCGTTCAGTACTACTAGAACTAGCGATGCGTTTCAGCGCGGCGACTGCTGTTGCAGCATCTGATCGAATTTGCGGCGCTGTTCCGCGTTGAGCAACTGTTCCACGCGCTGTTTGCTCTCGCTCAGAACCGAGTGGTAATACTGCCAGAAGTCGTTCAGCACGGACTCCATCTGCTCGGACTGCGCGGGGGTCAGGTCCAGTTCCTTCCGCATGCGCTCGAAGTACAGCACCTTTCCCTGGGGAGTGTCGAACGCCGGGGGACGGGCCCGATTGTGAATCCCGAAATCCATCGCCAGGGCCCCTGCCGCCGCGCCGGTCAGAAAAACCAGGGCCAAGGTAACGCCGCAGACGAGTTTGGGATTCCGGGCCCTTTCGGCCGGCGCGTTTTCCAGAAGATTAGCGCTGCTCATAGGCCGTCAGCGTTACCAGCATGTTGTTGTGCCCCGGCGCGGAATCGAATGCCGGCGCATTCTCCTGCGCCATGACGGCCGACGGCGACGGGCCCATCGGGTCGCCGGATTCGCGCGACACCAGGTAGCTTCCCAGCACGGCCAGCGTCAGCAGCGAAGCAAACACCAGGTTCCGCCCGAAAGCCAGATCCAGGGCGAACAGGCTGGAGAAAGTAGGCCTTTTCCGCGCGTCCACCTGCCGCATCACTGCGGCGTAGAAGATGGGCGACGGCTCCAGCTCCGCTTCGGATTTCAAGGAAACGAACCACTGCGACACGTCCTGCATGCTGCACAACTCTTCCCGGCACGGCTTGCAGGCGCTCAAATGCGCATCTACGGTCCGCTGATCCGCCGGCTCCAGCGTGCCGGACAGATACTCTTCGAGGCTGTCCATCACTACCGCGTGCATATGTTTCTTCCCTTACAAATGTAAATCAACGGGCCTGAACTCCCCTTCGCGGGTCTGCCGCCCGCTTCCGGGACATTCCTCTTCGAAACTCTCCGGCTCAACCGGTCACCAGGCCGGGAGCGCGCTCCAGGCGTTGCGACGCCTTGACCAATTTCTGCCTTGCACGGAACAACTTGACCTTGATGGTGTTTTCGTTCATGCCGGTCTTTTCCGCCAGCTCCTCGACCGAAAATCCCTCAACTTCCTTCATCATCAACAACATACGCTCCTCTTCGGAGACCCGTGAGAGGAGTTTCAGAACGTAATCCCGCCGCGCCAGGTCGGCATCCGCCGGCGCCTGCCGGTCGATGCTCGGTTCGGTGTTTTCCACCCGGCGCACCTCGTCTTCGCTCAAGTCGCTCTCGTACACCAGCTTCCGCACCTTGCGCTTGCGCAGGTAATCGAAGCATTCGTTGACCGTAATCTTATAAATCCAGGTGATCAGGGAACTGCGGAAATCGAAGCTCTTCAGCGACAGGAAAACCTTCGCAAATACTTGCTGTGCAATATCTTCCACATCGTTGCGCTGCCGCACGATGCCGTGGATGATGGAAAACACCTTGGACTGGTACCGCTCCACGATTTCGCGGAACGCCGACTCCTCGCCGCTCTGCGCCCGGCGCACCAGGGCGCCCTCCGGGGTGTTCTGGTAGTCCACTTTGCTCTTAGTCGCAACCCTGCTACCGAACCCCGGGAGTGTTAAAGCGCCACTCAGTGTTCCCATACACCGCTTCCGACGCACCGCGCAGATTTCGGGTTTCAAATGTAGCGGGGCTACATCAGTTCTTGTAGCACACGGCGGGCCGGTTCCTGCCGGTTATTCCCGCATCCCCTCTCCTTTTCTCCGTCGCGCGCCCGGAATCCGCCCCTGCCCGGATCCATGCCACCCGCCCCGCATTTCCGCGACCCGCGTACCCCCCACTGCATCTAACAAGTCGAGCACTGGGGAAATAAGCTCCTGTTTGTATAATAATGGGAGAGACTAAACCCGAACTCAGGAGTTGACAACGATGGTCCAATTGACGGAAAAGGCAGTCGGCAAGGTGATGGAAATCATGGCGAGCCAGGAGCCCCGGCCGGCCGGACTGCGCATCTCGGTGGTGGGCGGCGGCTGTTCCGGATTCAGCTATTCCATGGCTTTCGAGAACCAGCCCAACATGCTCGACAAGACGTACAACTACAACGGCTTGAAGGTCTACATCGACCAAGCCAGCCTGCTGTACCTGGATGGAGCCGAGGTTGACTACGTGGAGACCCTGGAAGGACAAGGGTTCAAGTTCAACAATCCGCAAGTCAAGTCGACCTGCGGTTGCGGCAGCTCGTTCCAGGTCTGAGAGCGTGATCCAACACGGATTCTGAGGCGCTCCTCCGCGTCGGGGGAGCGCCTCTTGTGTTTTCAGGCGCCATGGAAGCCCGCAACCCACTCTACACCCGGGAGACCCAGAAGCAGATCGGCGAGCTGAGCCGGCTGGGCTGGTATCACAGCATCGAGCTGCCCGACGGCCAGGTCATTCCAGGCCTTCAGACCCTCGACCAGCTCCGCTCCCGGCTGGCCTGGTTCCCCATCCCCCGCGACCTCACCGGCAAGCGCGTGCTCGATATTGGAGCGTGGGACGGCTGGTTCAGTTTCGAGATGGAGAAGCGGGGCGCGCAGGTGGTGGCCATCGATTCCGCGGAGCACACCCGCTTCCGCGTGGCCCACGAGCTGCTCCGCTCGCGCGTGGATTATCAGATCGGCGACATCTGCCGCCTCTCCGCGCGGGATCTGGGCCGCTTCGACATCGTCCTGTTCTTCGGCGTCCTCTACCATCTGAAGCACCCGCTGCTGGCGCTCGAAACGGTGTGCGGCCTCGCCACCGAAATGGCCTTCGTGGAATCGTTCGTCACCGATGACGGCAGCGACCTCGCCGCCCCCCCGCTGATGGAGTTCTACGAAACCACCGAGCTTCGCGGCCAGTTCGACAACTGGGTAGGCCCCAACAGCTCCTGCCTGCTGGCCTTCTGCCGCACCGCCGGATTCGCATCCGTGCGCCTGGAAAGCGTGATCGACCACCGCGCGCACGTGAGCTGCTTCCGGAAATGGACGCCGCGCCCGGCCATTCAACCGGCGCCCTACGTCACCTGCGTGGAAAACAGCGTGTCGCGCGATCACGCCTTCTCCGCCCGCTCCGACGACTACGTCTCCTTCTGGTTCAAGACCGGCCAGGAGCAATTGGCATCGGACGAAGTGTGCCCCGAGATCGGCGGCTACGGCACGCGCCCCGTGCATGTTCACGCCACTGGCGGCGACGGGTGGCACGCCAACTGTAAGCTGCCTCCCGGACTGGATCCCGGCTGGTACGATGCGCGCCTGCGGATCCGCGACAGCGCCTGGAGCAACCACGTGCGGATCGCCGTGGACATTCCGGAGCCGGACCGCCGCCGCGCCGACGCCGAACGCGCTTCGGGCGACATCGAGATCCGCCTGGCGACCGACGGCAGGACCTGGGAGCGCTATCGTGTGCGCGTGGGTTTGGATGCCTGCATTTCCCTCTGGGTCTCCGGGTTGCCCGACCCCTGCGATCCCGGCGAGGTGCGGGTCCGTCTGAACGGCACCGACCTGCCCGCCATCTATGTTTCCTCGCACGACCGCGAAGGTCTGAGCCAGGTGAACGCTCTCCTGCCCTCGGGCCTCGATCCCGGCCGCGCCACCGTCGCGCTGGTTTTCGCCGAGGCCCAATCCCCGCCCGCCGAGATAGACCTGGTGTGAGGGGAGCAAACCGCACGCAATCCTCAGTTGGGTAATGACAATGTCGTTACGAGCTGTTATCCTTATTTCCAGGAGAATCTCATGCGCCGCTCACATCGGGAAACCAGCACCCGCGAAGCGCTCAACATCCGCATCAAGCCGGAGGTTCGCGGGCTGATCGATCGCGCGGCGGAACTGGCAGGCAAAAACCGTACCGATTTTGTCCTCGACGCGGCCCGCCGCGCCGCCGAGGACGCACTTCTGGATCGCACGCTTTTTGCGGTGAGTCCGAAGGCGTATCGTGAGTTTCTGGCACGCCTGGACGCTCCGTCACAGCCGAACGAGCGGCTACGCAAGAGCATGCGGACGTCCGCGCCCTGGGAGTGAGCGCGTGGCTCCGTCACCGCCCGAACCCTTGGCTGACGATCATCAGATCGACGATTGCGAACCCGCACTGGACGACTGGCTGCTGCGGCGCGCCCGGGCGAACCAGGTGAGTGGCGCATCCAGGACGTATGTGGTTTGTGAAGGCAAAAGGGTCGTAGGCTACTACGCTCTTGCTTCAGGAGCCATTGCACAAGTAACGGCTCCGGGCAGGTTTCGGAGGAACATGCCGGATCCTGTTCCGGTCGCGGTGTTGGCTCGGCTGGCGGTGGATCGTAGACGGCAGGGACGCGGCTTGGGGCGCGCGATGTTTCGCGATGCAGCGCGCCGCGTCGCTCATGCGGCCGATACCATCGGGATTCGGGGGATCATCGTGCACGCCATCTCCGAGGAGGCGCGGAGGTTTTATGTCGCGCTGGGCTTCGATCCGTGCCCTCGCGAAGCAATGACTATGGTGGTTACCCTTCAAGATATTCGGGCGGCGCTCGAACCCTGAGCGTGGCTCGCCGCATGAACCTTCGCCGGGTGTGCCGCCTGAACGGAGGATTTCGATGGGAATCCGTCGGGTTGGCACGCCTACTGCCCAGCGCTCGAACAGCACGGGGCGTCAACCTGGGGTGAAACGGAGCACGAAGCTCTCAAACGCATCAACGACGTGGTTCACATGGTCGTTGACAGCATGCTGGAACATGGCGAGCACATCCCCGGCGAACCAGGCGACCAGGTTGAGATTACCGTCGAACCTCGTGTGGCAGTGACTCTCTGATCAGTGGGCATCAGCTATGGATAGCTTCGAAACGTTACTGCTCGCGAAATTATTTCCGCGCTGAACCGCGACGGGTTTGTTTTTGATCGCGAAGACGGCTCTCACCAGATTTATTACCATCCCGCCGATAGCAGGCGGGTCACGGTCGTCTTTTACGATTGTCGCCATATCGGGCAGGTTCGGTGGTTGGTTCCTGCACACGGTCGAGCTTCTGGGAGCGCACGCGACCCTGGCGAAGCCGATTCGGCCGGAGGATCTGCTGGACGTGGTCAGGCGGGTGCTTACGTAGGCCGGGCTTTAGCCGCGCGGCGCTTCAGTTCTGCGATCGTCCCGGTTCCGAATTGAGGTCCTGGCGGCCTTGACGGCGGCGTGCGCGGATTGAACCGGGAATGCCGGGAGCGTACACTCACTTCATGCCGCAACCGCCCGGGTGTCTTGCCAGGCTGGTATCCGGGTGTCTCACGAAGCTTCTGTTTATTGTCGTCTTCGGCGGGACCGTCATGTACGCGGTGATCGCCTTGACGCACCCGTGGGCATTGCATATCGGCGGGCGGCGGACGCCGCTGTTTACCTGGTTTGGATCTGGCAAGCTGGTTACCAGGGGCGGGCTTGAGTATCCGCTATTCGTTGTTTTCTATCCGGCTCGGGACAGCGCCGGGCTGAATCCGGGCAGCAGTGTGCAGGGCTCGGCCGTGCTCTGTACTTCGCCCGGAGTGGCCCAGCCTCTACAGCTTAGGGGTGCCCTTGATGGCGTCTGGCCGCGAAGCACCGAGGGCCGCCGGATGACGCTTGTTCTGAGCGAACCACCGCCCCTTACCCACTCGGATCCAGGCCCCGGCTTCGTCAGCCTGGTAGGTACCTGGCACGGGTCCGAATTGCCGATGGACGCCGGCGGAGCCCGTTTTCGTTCCGGCCTGAGAATCGAGCAGGCGTCGGTGACACTGAAACCGGGCTTCTTCTGGCCGTTCAATTCCGTGTGCGCGAGCGCGGCGAGTTCCCCGGCGCATCGGTAAACCATCATGGCGTCGAAAGGAATCGCAGGATCTCGCGCATGACGCGATCGCTTTGATCGGTTTGGAAAAGAAACTGAGCGTGCGCGGAACCATCCAGGACGATCAGTTCCTTCGGCTGAGGAGCTTTTTCGTACTGCGCACGAATGCCTGGAAGCCGTGGCCCGCTGTCGTTGGCGTCATCGCGGGCGACGATGAACAGGGCGCGTGACTTCATTTTTTCCGCCGGGAGATTCGGCGCCGCACCCAGAAATACGATGCGGTCAATCTCACCTGGCGCGGATTTGATGGACGCATCGCCGGCAGCTCCGCCACCGAAGCTGCCCCCAACCACCGACACCGTTTTGGCGCCGTGCGTTTTCAAGTAGCGAACCGCGGCGAGCACATCGTTCTCGAAGGGGGCGTTATCGAAATCAGCCTGGCCCGGACCGCTCGAGCGGCCGTATCCGCGGAAGTCGATTGCCAGGACGCGGAATCCACCGGCCACCAGAACCCGGGCCTGGTCCCGCCAGCTCTCCTTGTTGAATGGGCCGCCGTGAGCGAGCACAACGGCGCGAGTGGCTTTGCCATAGAGGTCGGCGTAAATCCGGCCGCCATCTTGGGTGGGGAATGAGATGGTTTGCTGTGCGGCGGCCAGGGTGGTCAGCACGATGGCGGGCGGCAGGGCGCGAAGGACTGGCATGCTGGAAGTATACTGCGGCGGCTCTTGCAAATCAGGAACAGATCGGTTCAAGATGGTTCAATAGTCGTCTTGAGACGAGGCTACGAGGGGACTGTTGCACATACCTACCGAACCGATCGGGAGTATTCCGCGGCCGGCGGAGCTGATTGCGGCCCGCCGGGCTTTGCAGGCAGGCCGGATGCCAGCCGGCGAATTCGCGCGCGTCGCGGAGCGTGCGCTGCGGGATACCATCCGCGACTTTGAGGAGACCGGTTCTCCAGTCATTACCGACGGAGAACAGACCAAGCCCAGCTTCGCGACGTATCCGCTCGAAGGCGTATCCAATGTGGCGCCGGATGGGGTAGTCATTCCTTTTGAAGATGGGCACACGCGACAATTGCCCCGGCTGACGTCGGGTCCATTCCGCTACGGCGCCTACGCATCGGCATATCTGGCGGCGGCGAAAGGTCTGACAACGCTGCCGGTGAAACAGGCAGTGATCTCGGCGTCTGCTTTAAGCCTGCTTTACCCCAGTTCGGAAATTCCGGGGTACCCGCGCGAAGCTTTCCTCTCCGACCTTGTGGGCGAAGCCGTAGCCGATATCCGCGGCTGCCTCGAGCAGGGCGCCGATAGCGTGCAAATCGATTTCACGGAGGGACGCCTCTCCCTCAAACTCGACCCATCCGGAGGCTTGCTGGAGCAATTCGTCGCACTGAACAACCGTGTGCTCGATCATTTCCAGCCGCAAGAGCGCCGGCGTATCGGCGTGCATACCTGTCCGGGCGGTGACCTTGACGCCACTCACAGCGCCGATGTGGACTACGCCGGCCTGCTGCCTGCTCTCTTCCGGCTGCGCGTCGGGCGCGTTTACGTCCAGTTGGCGAGCGAAAAGGACCCGGAGCGGGTTTTGGAGATTATCCGCCGGCATCTGCAGCCCGATCAAACGATATTCGTTGGCGTCATCGATCCTATCGACCCCGCGGTAGAAACCCCGAGCCAGGTGCGTGACCGGGTGCTGCTGGCAGCCAGGCACCTTCCGGCGCGGCAATTGGGCACCACCGACGATTGCGGCTTCGCGCCCTTTGCGGACGACACTTCCACGTCGCGCCAGATTGCCTTTGCGAAGATCCGGGCGCGCCTGGAAGGCACCCGGATGGCCGCCCAGGAAATACCTGCATAGCGCCGCTGCCATCCCTGCAACTACCTGAAAAAGAAGAAGATCGCCTGCCGGGAAGTCAATTTGTGGATCGGCCGGATGAACGGTCACAAACCTTGCAAACTTATTTCCTCTTTGTTTTCAGACTCAACTCACGCGATTACCCAAAAAGCCGGAGACCCCCGTGCCACCATGAGATCGAAGGAGTCCTGTTGAGAACTCGAATAGCTTCCCGAAATCGGAAATGCCGCCGCCGGACGCCCGCTCCGGCCAAAAACGCAAATGCATTTGCGGAAAACAGGCCTGAAACTGATCTTATCTCCTTTGTTTCCGTCAAACCCGCCGCAAATGCATTTGCGGATCGCGATCCGGTGAGGCATACCCAACAAGAAAACCTCCGGATGCGTCACACATCTTCATTCGATCCCCGCAGCCCGCTGAAACAGAGCAACTCGCGGCCGCACGATTTTTTGACCCCACTCTCCGGCCGATTCGTCTCCCGATGCGCTACCCGCCGCGGTCCCATCCCCGGTCCCCGCTACAATGTGAGCGAGCATGAAACAGCGATGGAAAAAGACCAGCCCCGCGGACACTCCGGCGCGGCTCACCACCGCTCCGCCGCGCGCCGCCTGGCGAAAACACGTCGTGCCCGTGCTGGCGCTGTGGGGCTTGGCGCTGCTCGCGTATTCGACCTCCTTCGGCGGCGGGTTCCCGTTCGACAACGGCACTATCATTCTGAATGACACGCGTGTGCGGGCGGCCACGGCGGAGAACGCCCGCCTCATCTGGACGCAGGAATATTGGTACGGCACGACTACCACCGGGCTCTACCGGCCGCTCACCACCTTTTCCTACCTCCTGAATTACGCCGTGTTCGGCAACCGCGACCACGCCGCGCCGTACCACTGGGTCAACTTCGCCCTGCACGCGGCCAATATGTTGCTGGTCTACCTTCTGGGTCTCCTGGTGCTTGGGGAAATGGTTCCGGCGCTGGCGATGGCGGCCCTCTGGGGCGTGCATCCCGTGCTCACGGAGTCGGTCACCAACATCGTGGGACGCGCGGACCTGCTCGCCGCGTTTGGCGTGCTGGCCGGGCTCCTCTGCTATGTCCGGAGCACCGCGACATCCGGCCGGCGGAAAGCGCTGTGGCTGGCCGGGTCGGCGGCGGCGGTCCTGATCGGGCAGTTCTCGAAGGAGAGCGCCGTGGTGGTGCTCGCCGCGGCCGTGCTCTACGATCTCGCATTCGGAAAGGCCCCGCTCCGGGCGCGCTGGCCGGGTTACGCGGCCATGGCGGCGCCGGTGGCCGTGTACCTGTACGTGCGGTACGGCATCCTCTCCGGCCTCGGCATGGGCGTGGTTCCGTTCTGCGACAATCCGCTCACCGGCGCCGGCTTCTGGACCGCGGAGATGACCGCCGTCAAGGTGATCGGCAAGTACTTCGGCCTGCTCGTCTGGCCGGCGCGGCTGTCGAACGACTACTCCTACAACCAGGTTCCGCTCGCCAGTTGGCACGACTGGCAGGCCGCCATCGCGCTGCTGGCGTGTCTCGGGGCGGCGGCGCTGGCGATCTGGTGCTTTCGCAGGAAACCGGCGGCGTTCTTTCTAGTGACGTTTTTCTTCGCCGCGCTGGCGCCGACGTCCAACGTCGTGATCCACATCGGCGCCATCATGGCCGAGCGGTTTCTGTACCTCCCTGCTATCGGGTTCGCCGGGTACATCGTGGTGGCGATCTACGCCTCTTGCCGGAATCGCTCGGCGGCCCAGGTGGTGCTGGGCGTCCTTTGCCTGGCGTTCGCCGCCCGCTCGTGGGCGCGGAACCTCGACTGGCGCGACGACGAAACCCTCTGGGCGAGCGCCGCGCGGAACTCCTCCGACAGCTTCAAGCCGCACCTGCTGGTCGCCGGGCACTGGCTGGACAAACCGGGAGGGCTGGATCGCGCCATAGAAGAGGTGGACCGGGCCGTCGGAATCGTGGACGCGCTGCCCGACGAGCAGAACGTGGTCCGGGTCTACGCCGTGGCCGGCATGTGTTACCGGCAAAAGGGCGATGCACCGAAATCGCTGGCGCTGCTCCTCCACGGGCAGCGGATCGATCTCGCGGCGCTGGAGGCAATCCGCCGCGATTACGCCGCGCGGGGGCGAGTCGTCTACCCTTCGGGTTGGCCGCCCCTCTATCTGGAACTGGGGCGCACCTGGATGTCGCTGAACGAGCCGAAGAAGGCTCTGGAGGCGCTGGATTACGGCAGCGTGCTGCGCCCGGACGCGGCGTTCTTCGAGGAGATGGCGGACGCCTGGCGGGCGATGGGCCAGTCCGACCAGGCGGCGGCGGCGCTGATCGAAGGGATCGCGCTCATCCCGGATTATCCGCGCTTTGGCGCCGAACTGGTGGACCTGTATCGCCAGACCGCGCCGCAAAGCTGCGCGCTCCGGAATACCGGAGGCGGGCTGGCTCCGGACCTGGGGTGCCTGCTGGTGCACGGCCAGGTCTGCACGGCCTCGCGCAATGCCGCGTCGCTCGAGGAAAGAAGGGGGCGCCGTGGCGAGGCGGCCGCAACCAGGCTCAGCGCCGTGCGGGATCTAGGCTGCCCGGCCGCGATGTTCCAGTAGAGCAGAGGACTTCAAGACCCGATCCTCTGGAATTCTGCTACAATATATCGAGGGGGGCGTTGTGTTTCTCATCACTCGTAGGAAACAATTCGGTCCGACAACCTTTCTCTGGGATGTCCACGCGCCGGACGTGGCGCGGGCGGCGTGTCCCGGGCACTTCATCATGGCCCGCATCGACGAGCACGGCGAGCGCATTCCGCTGACTGTGGCCGATTTCAACGTGGCTGCCGGAACGGTCACTGTAGTCATCCAGGCCGTGGGCAAAACCACGTACGAGATGATGTCGCTCAAGGAAGGCGACGACATTCTGGACTTTATCGGTCCGCTGGGTCTGCCGAGCGAGATCCGCAAGCTGGATGGAACCGTAGTGCTGGTCGGTGGCGGGCTGGGTGTCGCGCCGACTTACCCGCAGTTGCGCGCGTACAAGCAGCAGGGCAACCGCACCATCTCCATCGTGGGCTTTCGGAACCGCGACCTGATCTTCTGGGAAGACGAGTTCCGCCGATACTCCGACGAGCTGATCGTCACCACCGATGACGGCAGCTACGGCCGTAAAGGCTTCGTCACGCACGCGCTGGCCGAGGTGCTGGCCAACCGGAAGGACATCCGCGAGGTGGTGGCCGTTGGGCCTATCCCGATGATGAAGGCCTGCTCGGAAACCACGCGGCCGTTCGGGATTCCCACGGTCGTGAGCCTGAACTCCATCATGGTGGACGGGACGGGAATGTGCGGATCGTGCCGCGTGACCGTGGGCGGGAAGATGAAGTTCGCATGCGTGGACGGCGCGGATTTCGACGGGCACCTGGTGAACTTCGACGAGCTGGCGCTCCGCCAGAAGCGGTTCGAGCGGGAGGAAAAGGCGGCCCTGGACCGGTACCGGTCGGAATCGGCGATGTTGGCCGGTTTGAAAGCGGCCCCTAAGTCGAACGGCGCGCCGGTCTCCACGTGCGAGCTGCCGGAGCCTGTGGGACGCCCGCCCGGGCCACTGGTCCCCAAGAACATCCGGACGATTCCGCCGGAACGCACGCCCATGCCGCACCAGCCGCCCGGGGAGCGCATCCACAATTTCAACGAAGTGGCGCTGGGGCTCGACCTCGAGGGCGCGCTGCACGAAGCGGAGCGCTGCCTCCGATGCAAGAAGCCGCGCTGCGTGCCGGGCTGCCCCGTGGGGATCGACATCCCGGGCTTCATCGCGGCGCTCCAGCACAAGGACCTCAAACTGTCCTACCAGATTCTGAAGGCTTCGAATACGCTGCCGGCGGTGTGCGGGCGGGTCTGCCCGCAGGAATCGCAGTGTGAAGCCACCTGCGTGGTGGGCACCAAATTCAAGCCCGTGGCCATCGGGCGGCTGGAACGTTTCGTCGCCGACATGGCCATGGGGCGCGGATGGGACGAGGCCACGCCAACCAACGGCCACGGGCAGAAGAAGGCCGCCATCGTCGGGTCGGGACCGTCCGGGCTCGCGTGCGCCGGAGAACTGGCGCGCAACGGAGTGGCGGTCACCGTCTTCGAAGCGCTGCACGTGGCGGGCGGGGTGCTCAAGTACGGGATCCCCGAGTTCCGCCTGCCGGACATCATCATCGACGCGGAAATCGAGAACCTCCAGAAGATGGGAGTGGAGATCCGGCTCGACACCATCATCGGAAAGCTGTTCACCATCCCGCAGCTCATCTCCGAGGCGGGCTACTCCGCCGTGTTCGTGGGAACGGGCGCGGGGTCGCCCAAGTTCGCCGGGATTCCGGGCGAGGCGCTGAATGGCGTTTTCTCGGCCAACGAATTCCTGACGCGCGTCAACCTGATGCGCGGTTACAAGCAGCCCATCTACGATACGCCGGTGGGGATGGGCAAGCGCGTGGCGGTGGTCGGCGCCGGCAACACGGCCATGGACGCCCTCCGCGTTTCCAAGCGGATGGGCGCGGAGAAAGTGACCTGTGTGTACCGCAGGTCGCGGCGCGAATCGCCCGCGCGCGCCGAGGAGCTGGAGCACGCCATCGAAGAGGGCATCGAGTTCCTGTGGCTCACGGCGCCGGTCGAGATCGTGGGCAATTCCGCGGGATGGGTCACCGGAATGCGGGTGCAGAGGATGGAGCTGGGCGAGCCGGACTCCTCCGGGCGGAGGCGCCCGGTCCCGGTGGAAGGCTCCGACACGCTGCTCGATGTGGACACCGTGATCTACGCCCTGGGCACCACCGCCAACCCCATCATCGCGCAGACGACGCCGGGGCTGAAGGTCAACAAGTGGGGCTACATCGAAGTCGACGAGCGCACCGGAATGACTTCGATTCCGGGCGTTTTCGCCGGCGGCGATATCGTGACCGGCGCGGCCACCGTCATCCTGGCGATGGGCGCGGGACGGCGCGCCGCGAGCGGAATGCTGGAGCACATGGGAATCCTGGCGCCCCCTCCGGCGCCCGGCGTTGGAGAATTGACCGGAGCGGAGAAATCGTAATATGCCATCCACTTGTCCGAAATGCCGCATGGTTTTGGAAGAGGACGAGATCTGCTGCGCGCAGATCCGCTACACCTGGCGCTGCAAGAGCTGCCACAAGCTGACCACCGGTTTGGCCATACCTTACGGGAAATGCTTCCTGTGCGGCGGCGCGCTGGAAATCATAGAGGGGCGCGAGCTGGGCGACTCGATGCGGTTCGCCGCCATACGCGATGCCGTGCAGTTCGAGCTGGACTCCTTCCACTTTTATAAGCTGGCGCGCGACCGCGCTCAGTCCCCGGACCAGCGCGCGGTGCTGGAGCGGCTGTTTGAGGCCGAGCTGGACCATCTCTACGAGCTGGAGGAGAAGTATCACGCGCACCTGGATCGCGGGGTGGTCGAGCTGTCGGAGGACGAGCAGAAGCTGCTTTCCAACTGGCTGTTTCAGGGGATTCGCCTGGCGGAAGACTCCGGCATCAAAGATCTCTACAACGCGGCCCTCGAAATGGAGCGCCGCACGCGCGACCATTTTCAGAAACTGGCGCGCGAGTTGCCGGAGGGTCTGGAACGGGAGCTCTGCGAAGAGCTGGCGGCGGAGGAAGAAGAACACGTCGCCATGCTGGAGACGGAGCTGGAGCAGCTCAGCTAGGGAGGGACGCGCGTGAGCATCCCGCACGGCCGGCCGCTATGATGGTGGATTGCCGGGAGGTAACCGATGAAATTCACCCGCAGAGCGCTACCAGCCGGGATGCTGGCGCCGTTCGGCATCGCAATGTCGGAGCCGGCTCCGGCGCCGCAGCGCCCGGACACCCCCGCGCGGCGTCGCGCAACCAAAGTATTTAAGGAAGTCGCCGCCAGCCTTTACGCCTGGGACCTGGCGGACGAGGGCTGCGAGCCGATCATGGAAACGCTGAAAGAGACGGCGCAGGTCAACAGCCTCTATCTGGTCGCTCTCATGCACTATGAGAAGCGTCCCCTCACCGACTTCTACTTCCCCCATAATTCGACCCGCAAGACGTACTTTCCCGAGGACAGCCGCATCTACTGGTTTCCTCATGCGGAGAGCTATCGGGACTCGAAGATCAAGCCCCTTCCCTCCGCCCGAGACGAATTCAGGAAGACCGACTGGCTGGACCTGCTGGTGAAGTCGGCTCGCAAGTGGCACTGGAAGACCGGTGCGGAGATCTCGCATACGGTGCTGGACCAGGAGCGTGCCGCTGCCGAGTTTTCCTCGGTCGTGCAGCGCGATATCTATGGCCGGCCGTCGGGACAGCTGATCTGCCCGAACAATCCGGTCGCCATGGCCTACCTCACCGCCCTGTTTACCGACCTCGTGAAGAACTACGACCTGGACTTTGTTCAGACCTGTCTTCGCCCTTTTTCCACCGGGGAGCGAAGCGGCGGCGGGACGCCGAGCCCGGCTCAGCGGATGCTGCAAACGGTCACCGGAACCTGTTTCTGCGATAGCTGCGTATCGGCGGCCCGGGGCGACGGATTCGATCTGAAGGCCGCGCAGCGCGCCATGCTGCCGCTGGCCGACCGCCTCACGAATCGCGGCGACAGCCTCGCCGGCGCGCACTATTTGCAACTACTGCGGGCCTCCAACACTTCGCCCGAGGCGATCCTCATCCAACACCCCGAGATCTTCGACTTCTTGAAGTTCCGCTGCGCGTCGATGACGCGCCTGTTCGCCCGCGTGCACGATGTCGTCAAGGGCATCAACCCGAAGATCGACGTTCGGTTGAACGCGTTTATCTACGACCACTGGGAACTGTCCGGCATCGAGTTCTCCCGGTTGGCGCCACATCTCGGATCCATCCGGTCGAGCAACTACGATGAGCAGGAGGGCAAGATGGAAGCCATGGAGCACAAGCGCCAGTTCCTGCTGTCGGTTCGCGCAGCCGCGGGAGACGACATCCTGTTCCTCTCGGCGATCGGCATCCGGCCCAAGGCCACCCCGGAACTGGTGCGCAAAGGCGTGCTGATCAGTTCCGAATGCGGCGCCGATGGCCTGTCCCTGGGCCATTACGACGGCGCCCCATTGCGCCTGCTGGAGGCCATCGGCGACGGGTTGCGCGACGCGGATGTCCGGGTGGGATGATACTCCCGCACGTCGCCATGCTGGAGACGGAACTGGAGCAGCTCAGCTAAACCGCGACGAGCGGTTAACGGAGCGACGCGCTCAGCCCCAGGCCCGGCGGCTTTTCGATCGTCAGGATCGATTTGGATATCCCCGTCGAGAAGCTGAAGTACTGGAGGCCCGGCGGAGAACCGAAGTAAATGCGGATGGCCGCCAGCGTCGACATTTTCGAGTCGCCCTGAAACGCTCGCCGCCCGGTCAGCATTTCGTAGAGCAGAGCGCCGAACGAGAGAATGTCCGATCGCGCATCCACCTTCTTCCCCTCGGCCTGTTCCGGCGACATGTACGAGACCGTTCCGACAATCATGCCCTCGTCGGTTTCGGGCGCCTCCGCAATGGTCTCGGTGCGCGTGAATTCGCCGGCCCCGCCCTGTTCCGTGAGCTTGGCCAGGCCGAAATCCAGCACCTTCACCATGCCGCTCTCGTTCACCATGACGTTGCCCGGCTTCAGGTCGCGATGCAAGATGCCGGCGGCGTGCGCCGCCCGAAGCGCGTCGGCGACCTGGATTGCGTACTTCACCGCCTCGTTGAGCCGCAGTCCTTTGCGGGGGATCAACTGGTTCAGCGCTTTGCCAGGCACAAACTCCATGGCGATGAAATCGGCGCCATCCACCTGGTCGATGTCGTAAATGGTGATGATGTTCGGATGGTTCAGCGCACGGCACTTCTCCGCGTTCAGGTTCCTACGATGATACTTGATTTCGGCAGGGACGGGCGATCCCGGCATCGCCCCGCGGGAATTAACTTTATGGAGTCTTGATTCAGCGACTGAAGCCGGCTGACAATTGCCTCGGAGCATCAGTCCATAGCATGATCAATGCCATGCTCAACCTGCTGATCGGTTGCCGCCATCGGCGGATCACGCGGCCTATTACGCCCGCTCATAGGCCGGGAACTCCCGCCGGTGAGACTTACGTGGCTTGCCTCGAGTGCGGCAAGCAGTTCCCGTATGACCTCACGAACATGTGCATCCAAGTGACACCGATCCCCTCAATGGCCTCCGGTACCGGTGTCGCGCGCAACACCTGACGGGCCTGGCTTGGCGGCACCACGGCGTTTGAGGGCATTCAGGCATTCGCCTCATGCTAACTTTGGTTAAGTCCGATATGTCCCAGTAATAGGTAATTGACTTGACGGCGCTGTTACATTAGCATCGCATTGTGGTGTGACCAGGCAATGACTGAATCCAGTCAAACTGTTGGCAATTATGAGTTTCTAGGTGTCGTCGACAAACCCAAAGCAGGAGTTACTTACAAGGTCCGCAACCTGACGACGGGAGAGTTTGAAACCCTGAGGGCGCTGCCGGGAGCCTCGTACGGCGATCCGGAATCCCTGAGGCGGTTTCTCCGCGAGATCAAGATCCACACGCGCCTGTCGCATCCGAACATCGTGATGTTCCACGACGCGCTGGAACTTGACGGGCACCTGGTTATGACGGCGGAGTTCGTCGAAGGGACGACACTGGCGGAGCTTTGCCGGCGAAGTCCAATGCCGCCGGGTCAGGCGATTCAGGCGATCTGCGACGTGCTGTCCGGGCTGGAGGAGGCGCATGCCCTGGGAATCGTGCATCGCGGCATTACGGCGGAACATGTAATGGTCACGCGGGACGGAGTGGTCAAGTTAGGCGGATTCGGCCTGGCGAAACCGACATACGACTTGAACCTGACCCAGGCCGGCGCCGTACTGGGCGATGTGAGGTACATTTCTCCCGAGCAGGTCATGGGCGCCGATCTGGACGCCAGGTCGGATCTCTATTCGGTCGGTGTTTTGTTGTTCCACGCGTTGACCGGGAGGTTACCTTTCGACTTCGCGAACGATTTCGACGTCATGGCGGCGCACATAGGTACCGAGCCTCCACGACTTAGTTCGCTGACTCCGGAGATTGCGCCGGAACTGGAACGTATTGTCCTTACCGCGCTTGCCAAGAAACCCGAAGAACGCTTCATGGGCGCGAAGGAGTTCCGCACCGCGCTGGAGGCGCTGAAGGACACCGTGACAGAAGTGACGCCGCCGGCGGCGCCGGTGGATGCGATACCGGAAGTGGCCGCGCCGCAATTCCTCGCGCAGGCCGAAGCGCGGGCGCCTGACAGGATCATGGTGGCGCTCGGCTACGCCGGCGTCGTGGCTGGGTTAATTATTCTCTTTCTCATGGCGATGCGCCGGGCATGAAACCGATCCAAACTGGCGATGTAGTGGGCGATTACAAGGTGATCGATATCGCCGGCTACGGCGGCATGGGAGCGGTGTACAAGATCGAGCACGTAATCACCAAGAGAATCGAGGCGATGAAGCTGCTGCCCGAGGGCTCGAGCAGCGACCCCGAGCAGGCGCGGAGATTCGAGCGTGAGATCCAGGTGCAGGCCCGTCTCCACCATCCGAACATCGTGGCGCTCTACAACGCCGTGCGAGTCGGCGACTCGATCGGATTGGTCATGGAGTTCGTGGAGGGCGAATCTTTGCAGCGCATGCTGGAGAACGGGCCACTGAGCGTCGAGAACGCGGTGGACATCACCAGCCAGGTGCTCCGCGCGCTCGCCTATTCTCACGACGCCGGTGTCATTCACCGGGACGTGTCGCCGGCGAACATCATCATCACTCCGCGCCTGGTGGCCAAGCTCACGGACTTCGGCCTGGCGCGGGGGGAGACGGACATTCGACTGTCTACTTCGGGCGCCCCGCTGGGCTCGCCCTGGTATATGTCTCCCGAGCAAGTCAAGGGGAACGGGGCGCTGGATGCGCGCACGGACCTTTATGCAATGGGGGCGGTGCTTCACGAGATGCTCACGGGCAGAAAGTTGTTCGAGGCCGAGGGAGCCTTCGCGGTGATGCAGGCCCACGTGGAAGCGGAGCCGCCGCCGCCGAGTTCGTGGAATCCGAAGGTTCCGGCGGCACTCGACGACATCGTGAGGAAGGCGGTGGCGAAGGATCCGGCGATGCGGTTCCGATCGGCGGACGAATTCCGGCTGGCTTTGCAGGATGCGGCCGTTGGCGCGGGATGGATGCCCGTGACCTCGAGCCCCCGGAAAACGCGGCACGGCATGCTCCTGGCGCTGGCGGCGGCCGTGTTGGCGGCCGGCTTCTGTACGATTCGATTCTTTCCGGCGGCGCCACGCGGGCACGCCGCGGAAAGCAACCCGCGAGCGGCGGCCAGCACCAAACCCGATGCGGCGCGGGTCGAGCCGGAAGCTCCCGCAGTTGTCGAATCCACGCCGCCCGAGGTGCCGGCAGCGGCGGAAGAGACGGCCGCAAGCGCGCGCCCTCCCGTGCAATCACGGGTGCCAGCGATGCGGCGGGCCAACAGGCCGGAGTGGAGCACCGCCATCCGGGTGACCGGTGGAGAATCGCAGCCGGCCGCGGCAATGAACACGACGTGTCCGGATCCTCCGCGGCCTGTGGAAGGGCCCGAAGCGGTCATCCCCAAGACGAATCCCGCGGAAGCGCCAGAGGCGGGAGCGCCCCCGGCGACTCCCGAGTTGGCTACGCCGCCCGAAGCGGCCGCGCCCGCGAAACCGCAGAATGCCGGGAATCGGTTCGTGCGGGCGCTGGGCAAAGTGAATCCATTTCGCAAACGGGCGAAGCACGATGCCGGCGAAGCCTCCAAAACGCAGCTAGAGAAGGACTGAAGGCGAGGGCGAGCGTCACCGCGCAGCGATCCCCTACGATTTTTGTCGTTGACTTACGGTTTTTATCGTCGTATGGTTGTTGCAGATGACTTCTACTTCTCCGCGCCACAGCCGGCCGCCCATGGCGCTTCCAACCGCCGCCGAACTCGACATCCTTGCCGTCCTCTGGAGGCTGGGAACGGCGACCGTGCGGGAAGTCCACGACGGGCTCGGCAAGGACAACGGCTACACCACCACGCTGAAGCAGATGCAATTGATGATGGAAAAGGGCCTGCTCATCCGCGGCGAGCGCTTCGGATCGCACGTCTACGAAGCCAGCGTCCCCAAAGAGCAAACGCAGCAACAGATCGCGGGCGACCTGCTGAGAAGGGCTTTCGGCGGTTCGGCCCGAAGCCTGGTGATGGGCGCGCTGGCGGCACAGCCGGCCTCGCAAGAAGAATTGGAAGAAATCCGCGGCATGCTGGACGCATTTGCCAAAAAGAAAGGACGCTCGGCATGAACGCCATCCAGATACTCTCCTCCGGGCAATGGGTGGAGCGCCTCGGCTGGACACTGGTCCACTTCCTCTGGCAGGGCGCATCGATCGCGGTCCTGTATGCGGCCGCACGCCGGGCGGCGGCGCGCACGTCGAGCCCGAACGCGCGATACCTGCTCGCCTGCGCGGCACTGGCAGCCATGACAGCCGCTCCGCTGGCAACTTGGGGACTGATGCGGCCATCGGACGCAAGTCCGGACGCCGCCTATCGCGTCCGAAGCGCTCCCCCGGCTTCCGCCACCGGGGTCGCCGCCACCACCGCGGCCACGCTGCCCGCTTCCGTCCGCGCCACGATGTCCAGCGTGCAGCCGGCGCAGTTCCTGCCGTGGGTGGTGATGGCCTGGCTCGCCGGCGCGGTGGTGTTTTGGGTGCGGCTGGCGGGTGGCTGGGTGGCGGCCGCGCGCATGCGGTCGGTGCTGGTCCGGCCTGCGCCGCCGGAATGGCAGGAGATCCTCGGCAGGCTCGGCGCGCGGATCGGTGTCTCCCGCCCTGTGCGGTTGCTGGTCTCCGCGCTGGCGCAGGCGCCGGCGGTGGTAGGCTGGCTGCGTCCGGTGGTGCTGGTACCGGTGGGGGCGCTCGGCGGTCTGCCCGCCGAACAACTGGAGGCGCTGCTGCTGCACGAACTGGCGCACATCCGGCGGCACGATTACCTGGTCAACATTCTGCAGAGCATCGCCGAAGCCCTGCTGTTCTACCACCCCGCGGTGTGGTGGGTGTCGGGGCACATTCGCGCCGAGCGCGAACTGTGCTGCGACGATGTGGCGGTGTCGGCCTCGGGCGATGCGCTCACGTATGCGCGCGCGCTGGCGCAACTGGAATCGTACCGCCCGGCGCATCTCACCGCCGCGGTGGCCGCCAGCGGCGGATCTCTGTCGGGCCGCATCGCGAGGCTGCTGGGCCAGCCCCGGCCCCCCGCCCACACCGGTCCGGGACCGGGCGTCTTCGCGGCCGCTATTCTGCTGGTGGCCGCGGCTTACGGATTGTTCGGCCAGTCCGGCGCGCATCCCGCGTTTCAGGTGGCGTCGATCAAACAGAATAATTCCAACTGGAGCGATCCCACCGAGCACCCTATGGGCGTCGGCTATCAACCCGGCGGGCGGCTGACCGCGACCAACGCGTCCTTGATGCTTCTGGTCCAATTCGCGTACGCGGCCCACGACGACCCCAGGAGCGGCCACTCACTCCCCCTAATGGCTTCCCAGGTGGCGGGAGGTCCGGCCTGGATCAAAACCGAGCGCTACGATATCGAGGCCAAACCGGAGGGCGACACCGATCCGAAGCACACCTGGCTGATGCTCGAAACGCTCCTGGCCGACAGGTTCAAGCTGAGGCTTCATCGAGAGACAAGAGAGTTGCCTGGGTACGATTTGACGGCGGTAAAGAGCGGCCCCAAACTGCCGGCGGCGCAGGAAGCAGGCTGCATTTCTTTTGCGCCGGGCACGCCGCCGCGACACGTCCCCGGCAAGGTCGATTGCGGCTATGTCTCGGGACCCTTCCTGGGCGCGTGGGCAGGCGAACTGCACATGAAAGGGCGCAAGGTCCACATGGCGGACCTCATCCGGGAGCTTGCATCGGTACTCGACCGGCAGGTCTTGGATAAAACCGGATTCACCGGCGAATTCGATCTCGACCTGAGCTTCACTCCGGACGCGGCCCTGATGGGATTCCCGAGCTTCGGAGGGCCGGGCGGTGCCGGGGTCCCGGCCGACCCCAACCTCCCCAACATCTTCACCGCACTGGAGGAACAGCTCGGGCTGAAGCTCGTGCCGGCCAAGGGCCCGGTCGAAGTTCTGGTCATCGATCATGCGGAGAGACCGGCCGCAAATTGAGCCGATGGTTTGTCAGGGCCGCAAGCCGGCGGACCTTTTCAGGCGTCAGTAGCGGGGGAAATAGAAGGTCGGGCAGGTGTGGGGCACCGCCGGCGGATCGATCACGGGCTGGTCACGCCCCGCATGAAGGATGGTGTCGTTGGTCAGGGTGTAATCGAAACCCGGGACCGGGCTGTGCGCGAGCAGGAAATCCGCGGGAAGGGCACCGGCGCCGAAACCGGGATCCCCGAGATGGTTCCGCCCGGATCCTCATTCATCGCCAGCGGCGTCCCGTTGACCAGCGGGGTTCCCGTCTGCCACTGCGCGAATGTCAGGAACGTCCAGGCGTTGGCGGGATTCGCAGCTTCGCTGCGTGTGCCGGCGGCAGCTCCGGTGTGGGCGCGGGTGAGCACGTGGAACGCCTTGTCGTAGCCGGCGAACCCCCCGTCGGAGCGCCAGTAGAGGTTCCCTGAAAGGGTGTGTGGCGGGGAAGACTCGAGTTTGCGATCACAGACCAAGGGGCGCCGAATCAGTGGGTTACGGCTGGGTTGCTGGGGCGGGACAGGATACTGGCCGGAGAGGCAGGTTAACTCGCGCGGCTGAGGAGACCGCGTCTCGGGGCGTCTTCCCAGGAACTCCCTCGCTCGATGGCCATCTTCAGGCTGCGGGCCAGGCGCCGCTCCCGGAGCTGTCGCTGCCGCATACGGCGCAGGTGGACAATCAGGGCGAGATCGACTATTGCCAGGATTCCAAGGAGAATTGCATCGGCGCTCATGTACCGATTGCACCATGAACCTCAGTCGCTTCCTAGGTCTGTTCGTAACAGGGCAGTAACAGGACTTTATTTATGAGATTTTTCCGCAACCATAGTACCTTCAGCCTTCGGCTTACGCTTTGGGAGTATGCCGTAAGGTAGAGAGCCAGGGCTCGCGCTGAGCGCCGCTGGAGGCGTCCCGTGGCACGCAGGATGTTAGACTTTTTACTTGATGGCTAAAGCGACGCATTTGGAATGCAGCCTGTGCCACAAGAGGCTGGAGGCAGGGATCATCGCGAACCTGTGCGACTGCGGCGGGCCGCTGCTGGTGCGCTACGACCTGAACGTCATCCGGCAACGCTGGAGGCGGAGAGAAGTGCAGAACGGCACTTCCAGCATGTGGCGTTACGCCCCGGTGCTGCCGCCCATGCCCGAAAACATCGTCACGCTGGGCGAAGGCTGGACACCTTTGATCCGCACCAAGAGACTCGGGGCGCGCATCGGAAGCGAGCAGTTGTGGGTGAAGGACGAGGGGATGAACCCGACCGCCTCGTTCAAGGCCCGGGGGCTTTCCTGCGCCATTTCGATGTGCGTCGAGCTGGGCATCAAGAAGGTGGCGATTCCATCCGCAGGGAACGCCGCGAGCGCCATGGCGGCCTATGCCGCGGCGGCGGGCATCGAGGCGCACATCTTCATGCCGCGCGACGTTCCGCAGGCCAACTACCTGGAGTGCAAAGCATACGGCGCGCAGGTGACCCTGGTGGACGGGCTGATCAGCGACTGCGGCCGCATGGTGGCGGAGCGCGGGCCGCAGGAAGGCTGGTTCGATGTCAGCACGCTCAAAGAACCTTACCGCATCGAAGGCAAGAAGACCATGGGCTTCGAGGTGGCCGAGCAGATGGGCTGGGAGCTGCCGGACGCCATCTTCTATCCCACGGGCGGCGGCGTGGGCATGATCGGGATGTGGAAGGCGTTCGAAGAGATGGAAATGCTGGGGTGGATCGGTTCGCGCCGGCCCAAGATGGTGGCCGTGCAGGCGGAGGGGTGCCAGCCCGTGGTTCGAGCGTTCGAAGAGAACGCCGAGCGCAGCCGTTTCTTCGAGAATGCCCACACGGTGGCGGCCGGGCTGCGCGTGCCCAAGCCGCTGGGCGATTTTCTGGTGCTGGAGGCGGTGCGCCAGTCGGGCGGCACGGCCATCGCGGTGAGCGACGACGACTTGATGGAGGCCGGCATCCAGCTTGCCTCCGACGAAGGCATCTACGCGGCTCCCGAAGGCGCAGCTTGCGTGGCCGCGGCGCGGCGGCTGTTGGAGTCCGGATTCCTCAAGCCCGCGGATCGCGTGGTGCTGTACAACACCGGCTCGGGGCTGAAGTATCCCGAAGCGTACTCGGTCCGATTTCCGCGAACCGATTCGAGCCAGCAGGACAAGCTCGGCGGGCTGATCACGCCGCGATGAAAGACCTGGCCCTGCGGGCGCTGGACCTGGTGGCGCGCCGCGGCGTCACTTACGCCGACGCGCGCGTCATCGAAACCCGCGACCGCGAGATCTCGACCAAAAACGGCAAGGCGGGGCAGGTCTCGAGCTCCGAATCGATGGGGATCGGAATCCGCGTGCTGGCCTTCGGATGCTGGGGATTCGCGGCCACGGACGATCTCACCAACAGCGGCATCGAAGCCGCCGCGGCCCTGGCGCTCCAGATCGCGCGGGCGGGGACGGCGGCGCGGAAGCGGGACGTGGCGCTGGCGCCGGAGGAGAAGCACGAGGCGGTGTGGGTCTCGCCGTGCCGCATCGATCCGTTTTCGATTCCGGTGGACCGGAACCTGGCGGTGCTGCTGGCGGTGGATCGGGAACTGCGGCGCAATCCGGCGGTCAGCCTGGCGGAAGCCTCCATGCACTTCGAGCGGCGCCGGCAGGTGTTCGCCTCGACGGCAGGCAGCGTCATCGACCAGACGCGGCAAGTGTCGGGGGCCGGTTTTTCGGCGCTCAGCTACCAGGATGGGGAAATTCAGAAACGCTCGTATCCCAACTCCTTCGGCGGGCAGTTCCAGTTAAAAGGCTACGAGCTGGTGGATGAGCTGCGGCTCCTGGAGAACGCGCCGCGGATCGCCGAGGAGGCCGTGGCGCTGCACCGCGCGGACCTGTGCCCGGAGGGCGAGTTCGACCTGATCCTGGACAGCTCGCAGCTCGGCCTGCAAATCCACGAATCGATCGGCCACCCGATCGAGCTGGACCGCGTGCTGGGCACCGAGGCGAACTACGCGGGCATGAGTTTTCTGACGCTGGACAACCTGCACCGGCTGCGCTACGGCTCGGACATCGTCAACGTGGTTTGCGACGCCCGCCTGGAGCACGGTCCGGGGCTAGGAACGTTTGCCTTCGACGACGAGGGAGTGCCGGCGCAATCCACGGACATCATTCGCGACGGCCGGTTCGCGGGCTACATGACCTCGCGGGAGACCGCGGCGGAAATCGGCGAGCCGCGGTCGAACGGCTGCATGCGCGCGGACGGATGGGCGCGGCTTCCGCTGATCCGCATGACCAACGTGAGCCTGCTGCCGGGAGGGCAGTCTCTCGAGGAAGTGTTCGCGGCCGATCACGCCATCTACATGGAGACCAACCGGAGCTGGTCGATCGACGACAAGCGCTTCAACTTTCAGTTCGGCTGCGAAATCGGGTGGGAGATCCGCAACGGGAAGCGCGTCCGGATGCTGAAAAACCCGAGCTACAGCGGGATCACGACGGAGTTCTGGAACGCGTGTGAGGCGATCGCGGGGCCGGAGCACTGGACCCTGTGGGGCGTTCCCAACTGCGGCAAGGGCCAGCCCGAGCAGGTGATGGGGACCGGTCACGGGGCCAGCCCGTCGCGGTTTCGCAAGATCAAAGTGGGCGGCGCGTATGCGGGATAACGCCCACCGCATTTTCGAGCAGGTGGCGGACGCCGCGCGCGCCAGCGGGGTCACGGAAGTCGAAGCCATCATCTCCACGGAGCATCAGGCGCTCACGCGGTTCGCCAACAACACCATTCATCAGAACGTGGCGGAGCGCGGCACGCACCTTTCGGTCCGGCCGGTGATCGGGGGGCGCACGGCGCGCGCTTCGACCAACCGCCTGGACGCCGATTCGATTCGCGAGGTGGTGGAGCAGGCCATCGCCATCACGCGGTTGACCGAGCCCGATCCGGAACTTCCGCCGCTGGCCTCGCCGGCGGAGTACCGCGACGTGGAGCGGCGCTTCGAAGCCACGGCCCGCGCCACGCCGGAGGAGCGGGCGCTCGCGGTTGCCGAGGCGATCGGGGTGGTGGAGGGCGCGGGGCAGACGGCGGCCGGAATTTACTCGACGGAGGAATCCGGCTTCGCGCTGCTGAATTCGCGCGGGGTGGCGGCGGTGCACCAGGAGACCATGGCGCGGTTCTCGATCACGGCCATGGGCTCCGACAGCTCCGGATGGGCCAAGGCGAGCGCCTGCTGCCACGGCGATCTGGATCCGGTTCAACTGGCGCTGGCAGCGTCGCGCAAGGCGGCGGTCTCGCGGGCGCCGCGCGAGCTGCCTCCGGGGCGCTACACGGTGGTGCTGGAACCGGCCGCGGTGCTGGACCTTGTGGGCCAGATGTTCGCGGACTTCAGCGCCACGGCCATCCGCGACGGCCGCAGCTTCCTCAACGACCGTATCGGGCGCAAGATTTTCGGGGACAACATTACCATCTACGACGATGTGTGGCACCACGCGCAGGCCGGTCCGGCGTTCGACGGGGAGGGCGTGCCGCGAAAACGGCTGATCCTGGTGGAGCGCGGTGTGGTGCGCGACATCGCGTCCTGCCGGCAGGCCGCGGTGCTGGCGGGAACGGAGCCGACCGGGCACGGATTCCCGCTGCCCAACGAGATAGGAGAAGCGCCGGTCAATATCGTGATCGCGGGCGGCGATTCGTCCGTGGACGCGATGGTGCGGTCCACCGATCGCGGCATCCTGGTGACCCGGCTCTGGTACATCCGCGAAGTGGATCCCTACGCGAAGATTTTCACCGGCATGACGCGGGACGGCACGTTTCTGATCGAAGGCGGGCGGGTGACCGCGGGGCTGCGCAATTTCCGGTTCAACCAGAGCCTCATCGAGATGCTGTCGAGCGTGGAGGCGCTCTCCGCGCCGGTGCGCGCTTCCGGCGAAGAGACCTTCGACATGGTGGCACCGGCGATGAAGGTGGCGGGCTTCCACTTCACGGAAGTGACGCGGTTCTGACCTGGCGTCGAGGTCAGCGGCGAGCCTGAAGATCGGCGGCGCGGCTGCTCAGTTGGGCGGACTCGGCATCGCGATGCTGGGCCTTCTGCACTTGCGCCAGCACGCCCAGGGTGGCTGCCATATCGGAGACCGGCCGCGAGGGCAGGCGCTCTTCGAGCGACAGCGCGTGAGTCAACAGCCGTTCCGCCTCGGCGAATTTTCGCTGGCGCAAGCGGAGCAGAGCCAGGTTGCTTTCCGCGGCCGCCAGGCGGTACTCGCAGGCGGGCCCCATCTTAGCCAGCGCATTGACAGCCTGAGTCATGTCTTGTTCGGCCAAGGTCAGTTGGCCGTCATCGAGCAATGCCAGCCCTTCCTGGCTCAAGAGTGAAACGAAGATGGGGCTTGAAGGGCCGACGGTCTGGCGGTAAATGAAACGCGCTTTTCGAAACAAAGGCAGGGCACGCTCCGGCCGGCCCGCGAGACGGTGGAGGGCCGCCACGTTCTCATAGGCCATCGCGGCTCCGACGCCGATTTCGCCTCCGGCCTTCAGAGCCGCGTTCAGGCCCTCTTCGCCGAACACCAGTGCTTCTTCCAGCTTTCCCTGCAAGCGGCGCAATAGAGACATTCCCAGGAGGGTGTGTCCTGACAGATCATCGCCGGGATAGAGCTCTCTTTCCGCGGCCAGGGCTTCGGCCAGGGCCGCTTCCGCCCGATCGCGATCTCCCGAGAGCACGTAGGCGTGGCCCAGTTGGCTGAGGTTGTAGACGGTTCGTGCGTGTTTCGAGCCGAGGGAGCGACGGTGAAGCGCCAACGCTTCCTCCAAGGCGTCGACGCCCTGGGCCCATTTCCCTTCATTGCAGAGCATCTGGCCCAGATTGACGAGGGTGGCGGCGGTATGGGCGTCATAGGCGGATCCCAGTTCGCGCCACTTCTGAAGCGATTCGCCGTATAGGCGCTCCGCGCGGGCGTAGTCGGCGCGTCCCGCGGCCGCGAGTCCCTGGTCATTCAGATTCGAGGCAAGGTCAGCCTGCGCGGCCAGCGTTGCCCCGGAAAACGCCACGGCGAGCCAAATACGCCACGCGCTACTTGTGTACCGCAAGTTGTCCCCTCCGAAAGGGCGCCTGGTCTTTACCGCCGCCAGGCGACCTGACGACTCACCCGGCCCAGTTCCCTCTACCGAGCCGCAGGTGGAGAGACAATATCACAGCCGGTGGCGGAGGCACAAGTCGGATTTCGGCTCTGTCACGGAGCGGGCACCAGCGGGCGGATCGGTTCATGCCGGCTGCAGCTGCGGCAATCACACCGGCGGCGCCGGCGATGTCGTTGACGGTGACCATGCGGGCGTCGCTACACTTTTCACCCACTACCCACTGGTCCCCGGCCTCCTTTTTTGATAATCTTCTGTAACCACTCAGAGCAGGGAAAGGGAACATGAAACGAAAAATCTCCCTAACGATCAACGGCAAGCCGTATACCGGCGAAGTGGAGCCCCGGCTCCTTCTGATCCACTATTTGCGCGAAGTCGCGGGTCTGACCGGGCCGCACATCGGCTGCGAGACCTCGATCTGCGGCGCCTGTACCGTGATGCTCGATGGCAAAGCGGTGAAATCCTGTACCATGTTCGCCGTGCAGGCGGACGGGCGCCAGGTCCTTACCATCGAGGGCCTCGGCACCGACGGCAAGCTCGACCCGATGCAGGAAGCGTTCTGGAATGAGCACGCCTTGCAGTGCGGGTTCTGTACGCCGGGCATGATCCTCACCGCCAAACAGCTGCTGGCCGACAATCCCCATCCGACCGACCAGGAAATCCGGCACGGCCTGGAAGGCAATCTCTGCCGCTGCACGGGATATCAGCACATCGTGAACGCCGTCAAAGCGGCGGCCGCGGGGAAAGGAGCGTAGCGTATGGCGACCACCACCATCTCCAAGCCTGAGACGCTCGTGGGCAAGAGCATCCGCCGCCGGGAAGACCCGCGCCTCATCACCGGCACGGCTACCTACGTCGACGACATCAAGATGCCCGGCATGCACCACGCCTGCATCGTACGAAGCCCGCACGCCGCCGCGCGCATCCGGAGCATCAACAGCAAGCCCGCGCTGGAGCGCCCCGGCGTGGCCGCCGTGTTCACCGGCGCCGATATCAAAGACCTCGGACCCGTGCCCTGCGGCGCCTCCCTGCCCGGCTTGCGCGTGCCGCACCATCATCTGCTGGCCCAGGATCGGGTGTACTACGTGGGCCATCCGGTAGCCGTCGTGGTTGCCAGCGATCGCTACATCGCCGCCGACGCCGCCGACCTCGTCGAGGTCGACTACGAACCGGCGCAGGCTGTCGCCGACCCGGAGAAGGCGCTGGCCGCCGGCGCTCCCGCGGTCCATCCCCAGTGGCCCGACAACGTCGCCTTCACCCACCACCAGGAGGGCGGCGACACCGCGCAGGCGTTCCGCGATGCCGAGGTGGTGGTCAAGCAGCGCATCACCAGCCAGCGCCTGATTCCTTCCGCCATGGAAACGCGCGGGGTGGTGGCCGACTGGCGTTCGGGCGAGAAATCTCTCACCATCTATTCGTCCACGCAGATCCCGCACCTGCTGCGCAGCCTCCTGGCGGGCATCCTGGGAATGCCGGAGCATTACCTCCGCGTGGTGACGCCCGAGGTGGGCGGCGGCTTCGGCTCGAAGCTCCAGGTCTACGCCGAAGAGGCGCTCATGGGCTTTGTTGCCCGGCGCATCGGCAAGCCGGTGAAGTGGATCGAATCGCGCCGCGAGAATTGCCTGACCACGATTCACGGCCGCGGCCATGTGGATTATTTCGAGCTGGCGGCGCGCCGCGACGGCACGATGCTCGGTTTGAAGCTCAAGCTGATTCAGGATATCGGCGCCTATCACCAGCTCCTCACGCCCGCCATCCCCACTCTGTCGGTCCTGATGATGCCGGGCCTATACAACTTCAGGAACATATGGGCCGACGTCATCGGTGTGTTCACCAACTGCGTTCCCACGGATGCCTACCGCGGCGCTGGCCGTCCGGAAGCCACGCACGGCATCGAGCGCATGGTCGACATTCTGGCTGCCGAGCTGAAGATGGACCCCGCCGAAATTCGGATGAAGAATTTCGTTGGCGCCGGCGACTTCCCCTACAGCACCCCCACGGGACTCACCTACGACAGCGGCGACTACGCCGCGCCGCTCAAGAAGGCACTGGCCGAGGTCGATTATGCCGGCCTGCGGCAGGAACAGGCGCAGGCGCGGTCGCAGGGAAAGTGGATCGGCATCGGCATTTCCGCATACGGAGAACTTTGCGGCGCCGGCCCGTCCCCGGCGCTTCCGGTCGGCGGCTGGGAGAACGCCACGGTGAGGATCGAGCCCTCCGGAAAAGTCACCGTGCTCACCGGAGCATCCCCGCACGGCCAGGGCGAAGAGACGACGTTCGCGCAGATCGTGGCCGACGAGTTGGGCGTTGGTATCGACGACGTGGTCGTGCTGCACGGCGACACCGCCATCGTGGCTTACGGGATCGGCACTTTTGGCAGCCGCGGAACGGCCGTGGGAGGCGCGGCGCTCTACTACGCGCTCCAGGAGCTCAAGACCAAGGTGAAGAAGTTCGGCGCCTTTATGCTGAAGTCGGAAAGGGTGGCGTTTGCGGGCGGCGCATGCCTTGACGAGCGCACCGGCCAATCGGTCTCGCTCGCCGAAATCGCAGCCGCGGCGTATCGCGGCATCCAACTCCCGCCCAATACCCAACCCGGTCTGGTGGCTACGCACTTCTGGGAGCCGCCCAACTTCACCTTCCCCTTCGGAGCCCACATCGCAGTCACGGAGGTGGATAGCGATACCGGCCAAATCCACATCCGCCGCTACGTGGCGGTGGACGACTGCGGCAAGATCATCAACCCGCTGCTGGTAGATGGCCAGGTGCACGGCGGCGTGGCGCAGGGCCTCGGCCAGGCGCTGTGGGAGGAAGCGGTCTACGACGACAACGGCCAACTGCTCAGCGGCGAGTTCACGGACTACGCGCTGCCCAAGGCGCATCTCATGCCGTGGATCGAAAGCAGCCACACCGAAACGCCGTCGCCGGTGAACCCGCTCGGCGTCAAAGGCGTGGGCGAAGCCGGGACGATCGGCTGTTCGCCCGCGGTGGTCAACTCGGTGGTGGACGCACTGTCGCCGCTGGGCGTGCGGCACATCGACATGCCGCTGACGCCCGAAAAAATCTGGAAGCTGATTCAAGGAGGCCGGGCATGATTCCGCAAGAGTTCGATTATTCGGCTCCGCAGACGCTGGAGGAGGTGCTGGCGCTGGTGGAGAACGGCGAGCGCAAGGTTCTGGCCGGGGGGATGAGCCTGATCCCGCTCATGAAACTGCGGCTGGCGGCTCCTTCGGAAGTGGTCGATCTGGGCCGCGTGCCGGGACTGAACGACATCGTCGAAGAGGACGGCGTCGTGCACATCGGCGCGATGACCACGCACCACGCCATCGAAACCTCGCCCATCGTCCGCGCGAACTGCCCGCTGCTCGCCGAGACGGCGGGCAACATCGGCGATGTGCAGGTGCGCAACGTGGGGACCATCGGGGGCAGCATCGCGCATGCCGATCCGGCGGCGGACTATCCGGCCGCGCTGATCGCGCTCGAAGCCCGCATCCGCCTGGTGTCGACGCGTTCCTACCGTAGCGTCACCGCGGAGGAGTTCTTCCAGGATGCCTTCACCACGATCCTGGAGCCCGGCGAGCTGATCCTGGATTTCCAGGTGCCGGTGGAGGACCAGAGCGAGGGCTCGCGATACGAGAAGGTGGCGCATCCGGCCTCGGGGTTCGCGGTGGTGGGAGTAGCGGCGCGCATCAAGCAGACGGGCGGCCGCATCACCATGGCGCGCATCGGCGTCACCGGCATGAGCGCACGGGCGTTCCGCGACCACGCCGTCGAGGAGGCCCTGGAAGGCGGCGCAACGGTTGCCCAGGCGGTCGCCAAACTGGGCGAAGGCGAGCAGCCCAACGCCGACCTCTACGCCTCCGCCGACTACCGGCGCCACCTGGCCCGCGTCCACGCGGCGCGCGCCATCACGGTGGCGCTTTCGAGGGCGTCGTGAATCTCTCGGGCAGCTACACGGTCGCCGTTCCGCGGGAGCGCGCCTGGGCGCTCCTGCTGGACCCGGTCATCCTGGCCCAGTGCATGCCGGGCTGCGAACGGCTCGACCTGGTCGGCGAAAACGAATACGTCATGCGCATGAAAATGCTGTTGGCTAGCGTGTCGGGCCTGTTCGACGGTAAAGTAAGGATTGCCGATCCCGATCCGCCATCGAGTTACCGGCTGGTCGTGGAAGGCTCCGGAAAAATCGGGTTCATGCGAGGAGACGGTTTGCTCACCCTGACAGATAGCGATACGGTTACGACCGTGCAGTTCGCGGGAGAGGTGCACGTGGGCGGCACGATTGCGGGCGTTGGCCAGCGGCTGCTCGACGCCACCGCGCGGCTGCTCATCAAGCGCTTCTTCGCCAAACTGGCCAAGGTGGTGGCGGGCGCCGAAGGAGCGGAGACCGCGCCGGAGGTTTCTTTCGGGGCCGGCGAATGATTCTCGATTCCGGCGACTCCTCGCTCTACGACGTCCACAGCACAGCGCCGGGGCCGGCCGGCCCAATGCCGATTACGCCCGAGATGCTTCTGCGGCGGCCCTCAGGCGACCTCTTCGGCTGGAGCCAGAATGCCGGCATGGGCTGGGATCCGGCGGCCCTGGGCGGCAAAGAGTTCCTGATTCTGAGCACGCACGGCGGCATCCGCGCGGCCGACGGCACGCCCGTGGCCCTGGGCTACCACACCGGCCACTGGGAAGTCGGACTGCTCATGGATGCAGCGGCCAAGGAGCTGAAATCGCTCGGCGCGCTTCCGTTCGCCGCGTATTGCACGGATCCCTGCGACGGCCGCACGCAGGGCACCGCCGGCATGTTCGATTCCCTGCCCTATCGCAACGACGCCGCATCGGTGTTCGGGCGCCTGATCCGTTCGCTGCCCACGCGCAGCGGCGTGATCGGCGTGGCCACCTGCGACAAGGGTGTTCCGGCGATGATGATGGCGCTGGCCGGCTCGCGCACGCTGCCCGGCGTCCTGGTGCCCGGCGGCGTCACGCTGCTGGCCGAAGGCGGCGACGATGCCGGCAAAGTGCAATCCTCCGGCGCGCGTTTCGCGCTCGGCCAACTGACCCTGGAAGCGGCCGCCGAGGGCCTCTGCCGCGCCTGCGCCACGCCCGGCGGCGGATGCCAGTTTCTGGGCACCGCAGCCACTGGGCAGGTAGTGGGCGAAGCGCTGGGCATGACGCTGCCGCATGCGGCGCTGGCGCCCTCGGGTCATCCCATCTGGATCGATATGGCCCGCCGCTCGGCGCGCGCCGTGCTGGCGCTGGAATCGCGCGGCGCCGCCATGCGGGACATCCTCACGGACGCCTCGGTGCGGAACGCGCTGGTGGTGCACGCGGCGTTCGGGGGCTCCACCAACCTGATCCTGCACCTGCCCGCCGTCGCGCACGCCGCCGGGCTGGCGCGTCCGGGCGTGGAGGACTGGACGCGCGTCAATCGCCAGACTCCGCGACTGGTAGACGCGCTGCCCAACGGCCCGAAGATGCATCCGACGGTGCAGGTGTTCCTGGCCGGCGGCGTGCCAGAAGTCATGCTGCACCTGCGGCGGGCGGGCCTGCTCGAAACCGGCGTGCTGACGGTGAGCGGCGAGACCCTCGGCGCGGTGCTCGACTGGTGGGAGCAATCCGAGCGCCGCGCCGCGCTGCGCCGCGTGCTCCGCGAGCGCGACGGCGTGGACCCGGACGACGTCATCATGGATCCCGACGGGGCCCGGCGCCGCGGGCTGACATCGACGGTCACGTTCCCCAGCGGGAACCTGGCGCCCGGCGGTTCGGTGATCAAGAGCACGGCGATCGACCCCAGCGTGGTGGATGCTTCGGGGGTGTATCGCATCACCGGCCCGGCGCGGGTCTTCCTCTCCGAGAAGGCGGTCATCGCGGCCATCAAAGGCGGCCACATCCATCCCGGCGACGTGGTGGTGCTGATGTGCCGCGGCCCGATGGGGTCGGGGATGGAGGAGATTTTCGAAATCACGGTGGCGCTGCGCTATCTGGATTTCGGCAAGCACGTGGCGGTGATCACGGACGCGCGCTTCAGCGGCGTATCCACGGGAGCCTGCATCGGCCACGTCACGCCGGAAGCGCTGGCCGGCGGTCCGCTGGGCAAGATTCGGGAAGGCGACGCGATCGAGATCGTGATCGATCGTCTCAAGCTGGAGGGCTCGGTCAATCTCGTGGTGGATGGCAGCGTCGAAGCCGGTACGAAGCTGCTGGCCGGGCGCCCGTTCCGCGACGACCTCGCGCCCGACCCCGCGCTTCCCGCGGCGACGCGCCTGTGGGCCGCGCTGCAAGACGTCAGCGGCGGAACCTGGGGCGGGTGCATCTTCGACGTGGAAAAGATTCTAGCGAGACTTCAGAAGACCTCTTGAGCGGCGCTCGATCTCGTCGACGAACTCGCTTTCCTGCTCGATTGCCATGGTGACTTTGAGCCAGTACAAAGGCAGCGGCGCGAGAAGGTCGTCGGCGGACTCGCACAGGTTGACGGCGTCCTTTTCGGTGGTGACCAGGGCGTCCGCATTGCTCGCGCGCGAGTGGTGCGAGAGGTGCCGCAGTTCGTGCGGGCGGTATCGATGGTGGTCCTCGAATGGCACCCAGTAGGCGGGCGCGACGCCCAGGTTTTCCAGCGTGCGGAGGAACGACTGGGGATTGCCCAGCCCGCAGAATGCGGCGGGCCGCTCGAACGGCCGTTCCGACAAGGAGTAGGAACGCCCGGAGCGGTGCTCCACCCAGGACTCGGGCTGCACTCGCGCGCGAAAGATCGGAGCGTGGGAGTTCCAACGGCGCACCGCGCGCTCGATCGCGGCGGCGGTGGCGGCCAGGTCGGTGCGGGTGATCAGGATGGCGTCGGCGCGCTCCAGCCCTTTCAGTGGCTCGCGCAAGCGCCCGAGCGGGAAGACGTCGCCGCCGCCGAACGGATCGAGCGCATCGATCAGCAGGATGTCCACGTCGCGCGCGAGGCGCAGGTGCTGGAAGCCGTCGTCCAGCAGCATGACGTCGATATCGAACTGGCTCGCGAGCAGCCGGCCGGTCTCGAAGCGATCGGCCCCGATGCCCACGGGGGCCAGGGCGGAGCGCACGAAGATCTGCGGCTCATCGCCCGAGTGCTCGGCGTGCACGGCCGCGCCGGGCGCCAGCGCCAGGTGCTTCTCGTGAGAGCCGCGCCCGTAGCCGCGCGTCAGGATGCCCGGCTTTCGCCCGCGGGCCCTCAGCACTTGGGCCAGGCGCAGCACGCAGGGCGTCTTTCCGGTGCCGCCCATGGTGATGTTTCCGATGCTGATCACGGGGACGTCGAGTTGGCGCTGCCGACGCCGGTCGCGCCGCCGCGTTCGCCGGGCGCCCCATTCCCACACGCGCGCCAGCGGCCATCGGAGCGCAAACCACGGCAAGGCCGGACGGTAGCGCGGGATGTGGCCGGCGTGGAGTTCGCGGACTTCCTCCACGGCGCGGGCGGTTGCGCCGCGCCGCGCCTCGGCACACGCGAGCGCTTTGCGGCCCATCTCCAGGGCGCCGGAGCAATCGTCCAGCAGCCGCTCGACCGCGCCCGCGAGTTCCGCCGCGCCGCCGATTTCGAGCGATGCCCCCGCCGCGCGGAACTCTTCGGCGATGGCGCGGAAATTCTCCATGTGCGGCCCCACGATCACAGGCCTGGCAAAAAATGCGGGCTCCAGGATGTTGTGTCCGCCCCGCCGCGCCAGCGTTCCGCCCATGAACACGACGTCGGCAAACGCGAGCACTCCGCTCAATTCGCCGATGGTGTCAAGCAGCAGGACGCGGGCCCTCGCATCCGCCGGCAACGCCGACCGCCGCACGTAGGGAATCGCCGCCTGCTGCAGCTTCCGGGCCACCACGTCGAACCGCTCCGGTTTTCGCGGCGCCAGTATCAGGGCCAGATCGGGACGGCTCGCGGACAGTTCGCGAAAGGCCGAAATGACGGCGTCGTCTTCATCGATATCGCCCTCCTCGGCGGGCGGCATGGTGCTGGCGGCCACCCAGACTTTGCCCGGCCTCACGCGCTCGAGAAAGCTCGCCACCGGCGAATCGGGCGCGGCGGCGCGCGCTGCGAAGTCGTACTTGAAATTGCCGGTGGCGCGGACGCGCTCGGGCGGCGCGCCGATCGCCAGGAACCGCTCTCGGATCTCGGGGGTCTGAGCCAGGATCGCATCCGCGGCCGGCACGACCGCGCGGAACAGCCAGCGGAAAGGCAGGTAGCGCGGGTAAGCTTTGTCGGAGATCCTCCCGTTTACAAGTGCAAGCCCGGCGCCGGTACGCTTCACCTCGCGAAACCAGTTCGGCCAGATCTCGGTTTCGGCGATCACCACCACCGAGGGCTGGAGAATCCTGAGAACCCGCCGGACCGCAAACACGTAATCCACCGGCGCATAAAACACGCCATCGGCCAGCCCACGCAACTTCTCGGCCGCAATGGCCCGCCCGGCAATCGTGGTGCTGGAGACGAACAGGGGTGTCTCAGGCAATTCCGCCCGAAGCTTCCGCACAAACTCCACGCACGACAAAACTTCGCCCACCGAAACTGCATGCAACCAAATCGATCCCGGGCCGGTCTGACTAAACGAGGAGCCGGTCTCAGTGGCGAGAAATCCGAAGCGCTGGGGCAGGGATCGCCAATAGGAGCGGTCGCGGAGGCCGCGGAGCAGAAAATACAGCAACAGGACGGGTAGCCCAAACGCCTGAAGGACACGGTAGAGGAAATAGATGCCTTTTATTTTCAAACGTTTGGCTCTTTTTATGAGTATAGCGGCGGCGTTCGCCGCGGACAAGCCAGCGCCTTTCAAGGTTGGCCCGGCCGCGAGCTACGACCACCGCCAGACCAACGCGCAGGTGACGATCGCGGCGGACCCGTACCTGGCTGACGACAAG
>DASQZT010000051.1:0-13023 GCA_035638575.1 Bryobacteraceae bacterium | reverse complement strand
TTCCCCACTAAAGGGCAGATTATCCACGTGTTACTCACCCGTACGCCACTTTACTCATGGATTGCTCCACTTTCTCGTTCGACTTGCATGTGTTAGGCGCGCCGCCAGCGTTGATTCTGAGCCGGGATCAAACTCTCATTTGAACAATTAGAGTTTAAAATCGCTCCAGTTTTAACTCAGAGTTCTGACGAAGTGTTTCTTTACTGCATCCAACCAGATTTTCAAAGATCTGCGCAGCCTTCCGGACATCATCGAAATGCCCGGAGCGGCTGCAGGCCTCGAAACTCGCTCCGGCCCGCACACCGTCACCAGACGTGGGTGCAGCCGAAAAGAACTTTTAGAACTTGAAAAAGAACCAAACAGGAAGGCCGTATTCCGCTCCACCCGGTGGCCCGGGCAGAGTTTTGTTACCATTCCTTACAAGGGTCCATTCCTTTATACCACAGCTGCTCCGGCAAGGCAAGCCCGGCAGGGCGCGCGATACCTCAGGACCCCGTATTCCGGCGACTTGCCCAGAATACCACTATCCAATCGGAGTACGCAAGGGGCTCCGGAAGAAAGTTTTCGGGGCCTTTTGTCCGAAAACGTACATCCGGCATCCCCCCGATGCCTGCGCCACAACCTCCTGATACACAATAAAATAGATCGAGATGCGATTCCTCCTACCGGCGCTGCTGGTGGCCTTTGCCGCGCATCGCGCCAACGCCCAACTTTCTCCGGCCCAGATTCTCTCCCGGGTGGCCGAAGAGGCCGAAGTTTTCCAAGACAACGTTTCCAAGTCCCTGACTCAGGAGACGCTCGAACAGCGAGCCACCATGCCGCCCTCCCGCTTCCGGCCGCGCATCGGCAAGGCCGCCGACGAGAAGCCGAAGACCCACATGCAGGTCCGCGAGATCGTCTCGGAATACAGCGTGGGCACGCTGCGAGATTCCGAATCCCGCGACCTGCTGGAATTCCGGCAGGTGGTCTCGGTGGATGGGCGCAAAATCCAGTCCGCCGAGACCGCCCGCCACGCGCTCTCCCTGGGGGTGCATTCCGCCGACGACCGCGTCCGCAAGCGCATGCTGGAAGACTTCGCGCACCACGGCCTGGTGGATATCGCCACCGATTACGGCCTCATCCTGCTGGCGTTTTCGCCGCGCGGCCAGCAGCAGATGCACATACAGCCCGCGGGCGAAGGGCAGGTCGGCCCCGACGAGGCGCTGCTCCTGGCCTGGCAGCAGATATCCGACGCGGCCGGCGAGCTGGAGTTCCACGGAAAGCAGGTGGCCCACCGCGCCCTGCGAGGCACTCTGTGGGTGCGGAAGTCCGACGGCCTGCCGCTGCGCGTGGAGGCCTGGGCCGAGCACGTGGACATCGCCAAACACAAGATCCGCGATGAGGCCACCGTGGACTACGTGCAATCGCCGCACGGCTTCCTCACCCCGGCTTCGGTGGTCCACAGGCATCGCGTGGACGACCAGCTCGTGACCGAGAACCTCTACCGGTACGAGCCTTTCAAGCTGTTCGGCGCCGATACCGACATCAAGTTCACGGAACTGCCGGACCCGGCCGCGCTCCCGCCGCCCGCCAAGAAATGACCCCCGTCCTTTATCTGCACGGGTTCGCCTCGGGACCCGCATCGAGCAAGGCGCGCTTTCTCCGCGAGCGACTGGAGAAAGCCGGCGCAGAGGTCCAGGTTCCCGACCTGTCGGCGGGCGATTTCGAGCACCTCACTCTTACCGGACAACTGGCGGTCATCGAGCGCACGGCCGCCGGCAGGCCCATGTCGCTCGTGGGGTCGAGCATGGGCGGATACCTGGCGGCCCTGTACGCGGCGCGGCACCGCGAGGTGGCGCGGGTGGTGCTGATGGCACCGGCATTCGATTTTGCGCGCCGCTGGGCCGAATACCTGGGTCCGGAGAAAGTGGCCGAATGGCGCCGCACCGGAACGCTGGAGGTGTTCCATTACGGCGAGAATCGCACTCGCCTGCTGCGGTACGGGTTGATGGAGGACGCCGCGCGATGCGAGCCATGGCCGGACTTTTCGCAGCCCGCGCTGATCTTCCACGGCGCACACGACGACGTGGTTCCCGCGGCCCTCGCCACACGGTTCGCCGGCACGCATCCGAACGTGCGGCTGGAGATCCTCGATTCGGGGCACGAGCTGCTCAATGTGCTGGAGTATCTGGGCGAGAAGATCGAGGAGTTCCTGGTCACTCCTGCCGCAGCGCCGCCATCGGATCCAGTCGTGAAGCCCTCCGCGCCGGCAGGGTACACCGCGCTGAGCGCCTCCAGGAGGAGCAGCCCGATCGCCAGGGTCAGTGTGAGCGGATCCTGCGCTGCGACGCCATAGAGCTGGCTGGCGATCCAGCGCGAAGCTGCGTAGGTCACGCCGGCGCCGGCCAGCAGCCCGGCAACGACCAGTACGGCGGTCTCGCGCAGGACCATCGCGATTACGCGGCCGGCTTGGGCTTCCAGGGCGATGCGGATGGCGATTTCGCCTTGGCCCCACGGCCCGCCGGTCAGCCCCGCGCCACCAGGAACACCGCCACCTCCGCCAGCAGATTCGGCAGCCACTGGACCCGCCGGTGGCCCGACAGGAAATATCGCCGCTCGACTGTCATTCCGTCCAGGGCCGCGAGGGCTTCGAAATCGTGCACCGTCAGAAAATGGATGTTGGGCGACTCGTACCACTCGTGGGGAAACAGCCTGGTGCGCGGCGCGCGGCCGCTGGCCAGCATGGAGAGCCGCACCCTCCATTGGCCGAAATTCGGGAAGGCCACGATCCCGCGCCGTCCCACGCGCAGCATTTCGCGCAAGACCTGCCGCGGGCGGTGCGTCTCCTGCAGGGTCTGGCTCAGGATCACGTAATCGAACGCCTGGTCGGGGTAATCGGCCAGGCCTTCGTCGATATCGCCCTGGTAGGCCGATACGCCGCGGGCGATGGCGCGCTGCACCTTGGCGCCGGAGATTTCCAGGCCGCGCGCCTGCACGCCCTTGTTGGCCGCCAGCCATTCGAGCAGCTCGCCCTCCCCGCAGCCCAGGTCCAGCACCTTGGAATTGGGCTCCACGATCTCGCCGATGATGGCGTAGTCGCTGCGGCCCAGCAGGTCGCGCACGAATGCCGGCCGCTTCGCCGTCTGAGGGGTCATGCCACTTTCTCGAACGTGCTCGCCAGGAATCCGCGGACCAGGCCGGTCTGCTCCGCCACGTCCACCAGAAAGGAATCGTGGCCGTAGTTGGACTCCAGCTCCACGTACGCCACGTCGCAGTTGCGCGAGCGCAGGGCGCGCACGATCTCCTGCGACTGGTAGCTCGGGTAGAGCCAGTCGGAGCTGAAGCTGATCAACAGGAAGCGCGCCCCGGCCGGCTCGAGCGCGGCGGCCAGCGACCCGCTGCCGTTGGTGAGGTCGAAATAATCCATGGCCTTGGTGATGTAGAGGTACGAGTTGGCGTCGAAGCGGTTGACGAACTGGCTGCCGCGGTAGCGCAGGTAGCTTTCCACTTCGAAGTCCACGTCGAAGCCGAAGCCGAAGTTCTCCTTGCCGCGCAGGCGGCGGCCGAACTTCTCGCGCATGGAGTCGTCGCTCATGTAGGTGATGTGGCCCACCATGCGGGCCACGGCCAGGCCGCGCGCGGGCGGCTGCTTGCCGTAGTAGTTGCCCTCGTTCCAATCGGGGTCGGCCACGATGGCCTGGCGGCCCACTTCGTTGAAGGCGATCTGCTGCGCGCTGTGGCGCGTGGTGCAAGCGATGGGGATGGCGGAGACTACGCGGTCGGGATATGCCACGGCCCACTCCAGCGCCTGCATGCCGCCCATGGATCCGCCGGTGACCGACAGCAGCCGCGGAATCCCGAACCAATCGACCAGCATTTTTTGCAGCCGCACCATGTCGCCGATGGTAATCACTGGGAACGACATGGCGAACGGGCAGCCGGTGGCAGGGTTGACCGACGACGGCCCGGTGGTGCCGCGGCATCCGCCCAGCACGTTGGAGCAGATCACGAAATAGCGGTCGGTATCGAAGCCCTTGCCGGGGCCGATCATGTTGTCCCACCAGCCCGGCTTGCCCGTCTCGTGGCTGATGCCCGCGGCGTGCGCGTCGCCCGAAAACGCGTGCAGCACCAGGATGGCGTTCGACCTGGCGCGGTTCAGCTCGCCGTACGACTCGTAGGCCACGTCGACCGGCGCGAGCGTGACGCCGCAATCGAGTGGCAAGGAATCGAACCTTACAATGTTGGCATCGACAATCATCGCGGGAGATCTTCATCATAATACGTGCGAGAATCGGATTGATATCAGACCCTCGCCGCCGCGGTGAGCGCTCCGCTGGACACGGCGCGGCGGCCCGGGCCGGAAACGCGGCCGGTCACCCGTGCCCCTGTTTTGCGCGATAATGTGGCCATGAAACTCTCAGAGGGCAAGTTGAAACACCTCAAAGCCCTGTCCAACCAGCGGGGCGTGATTGCCGCCGCGGCAATGGACCAGCGGGGCAGCCTTCAAAAATCGCTGGCTTCGGCGCGCAGCGTGGATGTGAAAGAGATCACTCCCGAGATGATGAGTGAATTCAAAGTGGCCGTGAGCAAGGCGCTGACGCCCCACGCCAGCGCCATCCTGCTGGACCCCGAGTTCGGACTCGACGCCGCCCGCGCCCGCGCCAAGAACGCCGGCCTGCTGCTGGCCTACGAGTTGAGCGGCTACGACAACACACGGCCCGGCCGCCTGCCCGACCTCCTGCCGCACGTCTCGGTGAAGCGCATCGTGGACTGGGGCGCGGATGCCGTCAAGATCCTGATTTACTACACGCCGTACGAGGACTCCGCGGTCAACGACGTCAAGCACGCTTTCATCGAGCGCATCGGCGCGGAGTGCGAGACTTACGAAATCCCCTTCTTCCTGGAATTCGTGGGTTACGATCCCAAGGGCGCTGACGAAAAGGGGCTCGACTACGCGAAGGCGAAGCCCGACATCGTCAAGAAGAGCATGGAGGAATTCTCCAAGCCGCAGTATCGCGTCGACGTGCTGAAGGTGGAAGTTCCGGTGAACGCCGAATACGTGGAGGGTTCCAGCGTGTACAAAGGCCGGGCGGCCTACAGCCGCGCGGAGGCGCTGAAACATTTTCGCGAGGCCGCGGCGATCGCCTCCAAGCCGTTCATCTACCTCAGTGCGGGCGTAGGCAACGCGCAGTTCATCGAGTCGCTCAAGATGGCCTCCGAAGCCGGCACCGATTTCTCCGGCGTGCTGTGCGGCCGCGCCACCTGGAAGGAAGGCATCCCGGTGTACGGCAAGCAGGGGCTCAAGGCGCTGGAAGAGTGGCTGGGAAGGGAAGGCGTCCGAAACATCAACGCGGTAAACGACGCCATCCAGTCCGCAACCCCCTGGTACGCGAAGCTGGGAGGCTCGGCCGCGGCGTAGGCGGGGCCGGCCATCGCTGTCCGCGGCCCGGCTTACCGCTGTGGCGCTACTGCCAGCGACATGAGCACGATGCCGCCGGCCACCAGAAGCAGCATCAGAACGGCCATCAGCTTGCCACCGAAGCTCGCTTCCCGGAAGTCCCGCCAGACCGCCACTCCCCACAGGGCGGCAACCAGCATACTGGCTTGCGGCAGTCCAAGTGCAAGCTGTGGACTGAGCTGCGCCGATGGAGCGGCGGCCATCGCCGCCACCCAGTGCGACAGGTTGCCGGCGCACCACACCATACCACCCACCAGCCCGTACAGGTGGAGGGAGGGTTTGGCCTTCAGGTAATCGAAGATCTCCAGCGGCTCGCCCTCAACCGGGAGATTCATAAAGAAGATGTTGTACACGAACGTCGAAAACAGCATCCCGCACGAGAACAACAGCGCGAGCGAATACGGGCCCAAACCGACTTCGGGTGGTGTCGCGATGGCCAACGGCAGGTACGATCCAGCCATCGCGAGCCCGCCCGCTACGGCGAGGATCATGGCCTTCGCCGGGCCGGCCACGCGCGGCTTTCGCCCCGTCTTAGGGTCGGGCGTAACGGCCGCCCGCCGCGCGCGCGTCACGGAACGGTACGCCAGGCCATCCGCGGCGATGGCCGCCAGCAGCACCAGCCAGCCCAGCATCACGTAGGTGGTGTTTACTTTGGCGCCGCTCAAGTCGCCCATCAGCATGGCCACACACAGCGTCAGCCCCATCGCCACGGGGAATGCCACGGCCATTCCACCCACCGACATGGCGGCTGCCATCAGCATGTTGCCCAGGTTGAACACCACGCCCGCGACGAAGGCGAACAGCCATTGGCGCCGGCCCGCGTGGATCAGGTCGTCGCTCAGGGAAAAGCCGTCGAATCCCATGTTGCCGAGAGTGAAGGCCGCGATCACCGCGGCCAGTGTCAGCCCGATGGCGAAATCGAAGTAGAACAGTTCGAACCGCCATTTCCCGGCGAGTTTGTAGAAGTTGGCCCAGGATCCCAGGCAAAGCAGGCTGATGACGATCAGGACGAGGGCGCCGTTGGAGGTGTTCGGCAGAATCATGTATAGTCCCGAAATCGTGAGAGTACAATCTGGCTCATCGCAGGTCAACCTGTCCGCGCACCAGCCCGCCGATATGCGCCGCCAGAAACGGCGGCATGCCCGGAACCTGCCGGATCCGCAGCGGCCGGGGCTGGTCGGAGCACTCGGGAAGCGGCGTCCCGGAATAATAGTTCAGGCTGTAACGCAGATCGCGCCTGATGTTGTCGACGCAAATCTCCTCCGTGCTGCCGGCGATCTCGCGCCACAGGATGCGCGTGGACGCAATGCGGTCCAGTTCCGGCGTGGCGGCCTTCTTGAGGTAGATGGTCCCGGCGCCCGCTCCTAACGCGATCGACAGGACGGCAGCCAGGCGGCGCGAGCGGCTCTCCAGCATCCAGGCAGCGGCGCCGGCTACGGCGGGCAGCAACCAGGTCCATTGAAAGGCCGGGCGGGGCGCGCGCGAAAGTCCGTTGGCCACGGCGGCCGGAAGAATCGGAGCGGCGATCGGAAAGACGACCAGCAGCAGTGCCGCGGCCAGCAGCGGCAGCCGCGCGTCCCGCACCTCGCCGAGCGTCACGGCCATCAGCGCCGCGGCGGCCGGCAGCAGCGGCAGGACGTAGCCGGGCAGCTTGTTGGCGGCCGCGGAAAAGAACAGCAACCCGAATCCCACCCAGGCGAGCAGGAACCGGCGGCGCGGGTCGCCGTACGCACCGCGCCGCGCCAGCAGGATCAGCAGCGGCGCCCAGGGTAGGAGCAATCCCACAAAAATCGAGAAATAGAACCACCACGGCTCGGGGTGCATCAGGGACGTCGAAGTGAACCGGCCAAACTGGTGCTGCACGAAAAGGGTGTCCACAAACACGCGGCCGTTTCGCCAATAACACAGAAGGTGCCACGGCAGCGCCACGATCAGAAAAGGCGCCAGCACTCGCGGCCGGACGAGATCGCGCCACGAGCGATAGCGCGCCGCCACCAGCGGCGCGGCCAGCGCCAGCGGCACCAGGCTCTTGGCCAGCACCGCCAGTCCCAACAGCGCGGAAGCCGCCGGCAGGAACCGCGCATCTCCGCGCGCCACCCAGGGCAAGGCCAGCAGCATCGCCGCCGAAAATGTGGCCGCCATGGGCAGGTCGGTCACGCCCACCTGGCTGAACCCCAGCCACGCGATGCTGGTGCCCAGAATCAGCGTGCCGAACCACGCCGGCAGGCAGCCGAATTCGCGATTCAGGATCCACCAGTAGAAGCCCAGGAACGCCACGGCCAGCAGCGCCACCGGCAGCCGCGGCGCGAAATCCGGACCGAGGCCCGCGCGAAACGCCGCGCCGCTCATCCAGTACAGCAGCGCCGGCTTCTCGAACCACGGCTGGCCCCAAAGGCGCGGCGTGACCCAATCGCCGGAGCGCGCCATCTCGCGCGCGATGGAAGCGTAGCGCGGCTCGTCCGGACCCAGCATTCCGGCCGCGCCCAAATCGTAAAAGTAGAGCACAAAGGCCAGCGGCAGGGCCAGCCACAGCGCGCGCGGAATTTTCCGGGGCATTTCTCTTATTATAGGTTCCATGCGCTCGTTCGCCGCTTTTCTTTTCGCCGCCGGTTGCGCCGCCGCCCAGCCCAATTCCGGCCAGGGCGCTGCCGCAAACCAGTCACCCTCCGGGACTCCAGGCGTGCCATTCGTCCGGGAAAATTATTCCAAGTACGAGCACCGCATCCCTATGCGCGACGGCGTCCGGCTCTTCACCGCCGTCTATGTGCCCAAGGACGTTTTCTCGGAGGGCAAGACCTACCCCATTATGATGATTCGCACGCCGTACAGCATTCCGCCGTACGGCGTCGATCAGTATCCGGCCGTTCTCGGTCCCTCGGAGCTGTTCACGCGCGATAAGTTCATCTTCGTCTACCAGGACGTGCGCGGACGCTACATGAGCGAAGGGGAGTACACCATCAACCGGCCTCACAAGCCGGCGAAGAACGGGCCGAAAGACACCGACGAGAGCACCGACACGTACGACACCATCGCGTGGCTCCTGCAAAATGTTCCGGGCAACACCGGCAAGGCAGGCCTGTGGGGCGTTTCGCAGCCGGGTTTCTACGCCACCGCCGGCATGATCGACGCGCACCCCGCGTTGGTGGCCGTCTCGCCGCAGGCGCCGGTCACCGATTACTACATGGGCGACGATGTCTATCACAACGGCGCCTTCATGCTGGCGCACCGGTTCAGCTTCTACATGGGCTTTCAGCCGCGCGAAGGCGAGCCCGAGCCGCCCAAGCCGGCGCTCCCGTTCCGCTACGGCACCACCGACGGCTACGAGTTCTATCTCGACATGGGGCCGCTGGCCAACGCCGACGAAAAGTACTTCAAGCACAAGCAGCCCTTCTGGAACCTGAACGTGGATCACCCCACTTACGACGAAGTCTGGCAATCGCGCGCCATCTGGAAGCACCTGTCTGGCATCAAGCCCGCGGTGATGCTGGTGGGCGGCTGGTACGACAACGAAGATCCGCAGGGACTGCTGCGCCAGTTCGATTTCATGGAAAAACATGCGCCACCCGCCGTCATGCTGGTGATGGGCCCCTGGAGCCACGGCGGCTTCGCGCGCGGCGACGGCGACCGTTTGGGCAACGTCAACTTCGGCGCGAAGACCGGCCCGTATTACCGCGAGCGGATCGAGTTTCCGTTTTTCCAGTTTTATTTGAAGGGCAAAGGCGACGGCAAATTCCCCAAGGCCTGGGTCTTTCAGACCGGCATGAACCAATGGCGCCGCTTCGACGCGTGGCCACCCGCCGCGGCCAAAGCCACCACCATTTTCCTGGACGCCAAAGGCAGACTCTCGTGGCAGCGCCCCGCCCAACCGGGTTACGACGAATACCTCGCGGACCCCAACCGGCCCGTGCCCTACGTGGGCCGGACGGTGATGGGCATCCTCGCCAGTTACATGACCGAGGACCAGCGCTTCGCGGCCACACGCCCGGACGTGCTGGTATACCGCACCGAGCCGCTCGATCGCGACATTACGATTTACGGACCGGTCTCCGTCGATCTGAAAGTCTCGACCACCGGCACCGATTCGGACTTCGACGTGAAGCTGATCGACGTGTACCCGGGCGACTACCCCGACTATAACAATGCCGCTCCCGCGGGCTCCGCGGGGATCGGCGGCTACCAGCAACTGATTCGCGGCGAGCCCTTTCGCGGCAAGTTCCGCAAGAGCTTCGAGAAGCCCGTTCCGTTCGAGCCCGGCAAGCCCGACCGCGTCGTCTTCGACCTGCCCGATGTAGCGCACACCTTCCGCGCGGGCCATCGCATCATGGTGCAGGTGCAAAGCTCCTGGTTCCCGCTGACCGACCGCAATCCGCAGAAGTTTCTGGACATCCCCAAGGCTCACGCCGAGGACTTCGTCAAGGCAACCGAGCGCGTCTACTTCGGCGGCGCCGACGGCTCCGCGATCCGTTTCCGGATCGAGTAACAGGCTAGGGGCAGTTCGGCGAACGTAAAGACCAGCACGGCCGCGCCGCCGCGAAGGTCGAAAGGCATCAAAGGAATCAAAGGTGCAAGGCTCCAGCATAAGGAGCATTTCTATGCAACAAAGCAAAATCAAGAAGACAGATCCAGACAAAAAGTATCGGCGCGTTTTGTCCGCGAGCACACTGGGTGGGGACAGCGTGCGGAACCCGGCGGGAGAGGACCTCGGCAAGGTCGACGAGATCATGATCGACATCCCTTCCGGCAGGGTGGCCTACGCGGTGCTGTCGTTCGGCGGCGTCTTGGGCATCGGAAACAAGCTGTTCGCACTGCCGTGGAGCACGCTCAGGGTGAACGAAGACGATAAGTGCTTCATCCTTGACGTAGACAAGCAGACTTTGGAGAGCGCTCCTGGTTTCGACAAGACTGACTGGCCCGATATGGCCGATCACACCTGGGGATCGGAGGTGTTTCTTTACTACGGAGCCACCCCGTATTGGGAAGACGAGAAAACGAAGACTCTGCGCGGCGGGGGTGGAGCGTAGCCATGCCCGAGAAGGAAACCAGCCGCCGGGCACAAAAGGCCAAGACTCCCTCGACGCAGGCCGGCGAGTATGTGCGCGAAGAGATCGAGCACGTGCGCGAAGGCAAGCACGGGGCGCGTTCGGCTAAGCAGGCGATTGCCATCGGACTATCCAAGGCCCGGCGGGCGGGGGTGAAACTGCCACCTCCGCCGGGAAAAAAGGCGCCGAAAGCGGCCGGCCGCAAGCCGAATCCCACGCGGTCGCGCGCGAGCCTTCGGGCTCTGAAGCGCGAGGGTACGGCGGCGGCGTCGCACGAAGCGCTTTCGCGCCAGGCGCACGGCAGCGCGCGGCGGCGCGGTAGCGCAAATCTGAAGAGGGCAGCACGGAAGGCCGCACGGACGCGGCGCGCCGGCTGACCGTTTCAATGCGGTCGCGTGGCAACCGGCGTCCCGTGCGGCCGCAGTGCTGTTTCTCCCGGTGGAACCCAGGGTGCACTGACAACTGAGGAGAGGAAGGAACGACATGCTGCTTTTGATTCTTTTGCTGATTCTGCTCTTTGCGGCCATTCCGGCGTGGCCTTACAGCCGTGGATGGGGCTACTATCCCAGCGGCGGGTTGGGTACCGTTCTGGTGATCCTGATCGTGCTGATGCTGCTGGGGTTCATCCACTTATAGAGTTCATCGTGAGTTAGGAGGTGATCTGACATGCTGTACTACGCGCTGGTGTTCGCTATCATTGCGCTGGTGGCGGCGCTGCTGGGATTTGGCGGTGTTGCGGTTGCATTCGCCGGTATCGCCAAGATCCTCTTCTTCGTCTTTCTGGTGTTGTTTCTCGTGAGCTTTGTGATGCACATCGGGAGACGAGTCTAGCGGGCGCGGGCCCGGACCCGCGGGCCGGGTCCGAACTTTTTTTCTCGAAGCTCGGACCCGGAATTGCCCGATTTCCGCTGATCCCTATAGCCCCAGCAGATTTACCTGCAGCTTGTTGTATCCCTTCTCCGCCGCCCAGAGGTCGAGCGAAACCGATGCCAGCTCGTCGACTTCGGGAACGGCGAGACCGTTCCACGCGCAAAACGGCGGCCACCGGTTTCTCGCCGCAGCCAGGACAGGTGGATTGCGTCGCGCCACTCGCAACCGGGGCGGGAATGCCCGTGGCTCGCATTTGTTCGAGGACGCGCTCGAGGAAAAGGTGGGCCGGACTGCCGGGGTCGTCCGCGGCTTGGGCGAGTTCCGGCGGGCCATGGCGCCGGACCAGGTCGAGGAGCGCCGCGGAATCCGCAACGCCTTTGCGCTCGAAGGCCGCGATTTCGCGATAGAAGCGGAGCAGTTCGGCGGCGGCGGGATATTGCGCTTCCAACTCGGCGGCGCGCTCGATGCGGCGGTCCCAGGCGGAGCGCATCATCGGCCGGTGACGCGGTGATACCAGAGGCGGTGGTGCTGTTTCGCCCAGGCGGGAGAGACCTCGCCGCGAATGATCGATGTGAACCCGCCGCGCACTACCGCCGTCCCCATGTAGACGTGGATGATGAACGCGCCGATGGTGATCAGCGCGGACGACACGTGCAGCAGAATGGCGGCCGGCCGCAAGATGCGCAGGCTCCACGGAATGCGCTCCGGGATCCACAGCACCAGGCCCGAGAGCAGCAGTACCGCGCCCGCCCAGAGCATCACCCAGAAGAAATATTTCTGGCCGAGATTGAAGCGATCGATGGGGGCAGGTGCTCGTCCTAGTTGCGCACCTAGCGGTCCATCGCACGGCCCCACGCGCGGTCCGCGGGCGTGATCCGCATGTCCGCGAGCCACGCGCGCAGCATCCACAACAGAGCCGCGAAGAAGGCCAGGGCCATCCAGGGATGCCAGAACCGCGACACCAAAATGGTGTTTTCCGGAAACGCCGTTTTTCAATGATTATCGGAAAGAGCGCCGTTTCGCCGCGAGTCACGGGAGCGGTTGCCGCCTACGACGCTGGTGTCATACTGGGAACGAGTAAAGAGTTTTCGAGTACTTGCTGGTTTGCCGGCAACTGGGCCGTGGCCCGATTCGAATATTGCCATCCAAAATAGGAGGAGGTCGCATCGTGACGGACTGTCGAGTTCGCGTACGATCCAAGGCGAAAGCTTACTTGCGCGGGATTTTGTGGTTGGCGACTGCGGCTACTCTTTTGTACGCGGCGGTGGCTGGAATGGCTCAGGTCGGCTTGGCTCAGGTCTCCAGGACGCCTGCCTCTGCCCATGGTGCAAGCGCCAGCGAAAAACATCCGGCGTTTGAAGTGATTTCGATCAGGCGACACACTAGTGGGCCTGTACAGGCTGGGCCGGCGCCGGACGGGTTTCGTTCGACTGGTCTGCCCATGTTCGCCATTTTTCAGTGGGCGTATGCGCTTCCGAACCAGCGTGGGTTGCTACGTGGAGACCAGATTGTGGGAGATCCGGGCTGGTTGACTGGCGAACTCTATGACGTGGTGGCGAAGGTTGACCAGGCGGACCTTGCCGACTGGCAGAAGCCGGAGATGAGGCAGACAATGCTCCGCGCGATGCTGCAGGCGATGTTGGCCGAACGGTGCAAAGTAGTAGTGCACTATGGAAG
>DASQZT010000050.1:0-66728 GCA_035638575.1 Bryobacteraceae bacterium | reverse complement strand
GGTGCCGGGCCGCGGCGCATCCCCTTCACCGTGCGCATGGAAATCGATGTGGCGGCCGAGCGCAAACAGGTGTTCGAAGAGGCCTGGCGCGTCATGAAGAACCGCTTCTACGATCCCAAAATGCACGGCGCCAACTGGGCTGCCGCCAAAGACACCTACGAGCCGCTCCTGCCCCACATCGCCGATACCGAGGAACTCCACAACGTCATCATGGAGATGATCGGCGACATGAATGCCTCCCACACCGGTATTTCGGGAGGCGCCAGGATACCCGGACAAGCGCCCGAGGAGCGCATCCAGACGCGCTATCCGGGCTTCGAGATGGAGCCCGATCCTTCGGGCTATTACAAGGTCTCCTACATTTACAGGAAAGGGCCGGCCGATCACGAGTACGTCAAGCTGGCGCCCGGCAACTTCATCCTGGCCGTGAACGACAAGCCGCTGAAGACTGGCGACAATTACTGGAAGCTCTTCAACATTCTGCCCGGCCGCAAGTTCGAGTTCCTGGTGAACTCCAAGCCCTCCGCCGATGGCGCGTGGACCATCAGCCTCGAGCCGCTGGCCGCCACGGCATTCGGCAACCTCCAGTACGACCGCTGGGTGGAGGACCGCAAGCGCATGGTGGAGAAGCTCACCGCGGGCGAGATCGGCTACCTTCACATCCGCGCCATGGACGCGCCCTCGCTGGCCAAGTTCGAGAACGATCTGGTGGAGAACAAGGACAAGAAGGCGCTGATCATCGACCAGCGTTTCAACGGCGGCGGCGGCATCGACCAGGAGCTGCTCCAGATCCTGAACCAGCGCAAGGCCTACCAGACCACGCGCGGCCGCGATTCCCTCGAGGTGCAGCGTCCGGCGCGCGCCTTCTTCGGGCCGATGGTGGTGCTCCAGAACGAGCGCTCCGCCAGCGACGCCGAGATGTTCCCCGACGGCTTCCGCGCCCTCGGCCTCGGCAAGCTGGTTGGCGTGCCCACTTCCGGCCAGGTGATCGGCACCGGCTCGTTCACCCTGCTGGACGGCTCGGCGCTGCGCACTCCCGGCACCGCCGTCTCCACGGCGAAGGGTGAGAACATGGAGAACTACGGCGTCACGCCCGACGTCTACGTGGACAACACGCCCGCCGATTTCCTGGCCGGCCACGACCGCCAGGTAGAGAAGGCCATCGAGGTGCTGAGGTCGGAGATGAAGTAGCCCCGCCGCGCGCCAGCGCGGCCCTCCTTCTGACTCCTGACTTCGGTCTCCTTCTTCAGGTATCATTAACTGTAATGCCCCAGCGGGACTCTATGATCGCCCCGCCAGCCGGATTCTCGCCGCAACTTCTCGCTAGTCTAGCCGGGTTGGAGGCAGCTCTGGGTGCCGTGATCCGCGGCAAATCCGACGTGGTCCGCCATTCCCTGGTGTGCCTGCTGGCCCGCGGGCACCTGCTCATCGAAGATGTGCCGGGTGTCGGGAAGACCACCTTGGCGCAGGCGCTCGCCCGCTCCGTGTCGTGCCGCTTTCACCGCTTGCAGTTCACCAGCGACATGCTCCCCAGCGACGTCCTGGGCGTCACCATCTACAACGCCCACTCCGAGGCCTTCGAGTTCAAACCGGGACCCATCTTCACCAACTTCCTGCTGGCCGACGAGATCAACCGCACCACGCCCAAGACCCAGTCGGCGCTGCTCGAAGCCATGAACGAAAGCCAGGTCACCATCGATGGCCGGTGCCATTCGCTGCCCCGGCCCTTCATGGTGATCGCCACCCAGAACCCCGTCGAGCACCACGGCACCTATCCCCTCCCCGAGTCGCAGCTCGATCGCTTCCTGATGCGCCTGCGCATCGGCTACCCGGACGCCGCCAGCGAGAGGCTCATCGTGCGCAACAGCGAGCGCGCCCTGCCCGAGGCGGTCTCGTCCGGCCTCACCGCGGAAGATGTCCTGCAGCTCCAGGCGGCCGTGCATCGCGTCACCGTCGAAGACGCCCTGGTGGATTACATGCTCGCCATCGTGGAGAAGACCCGCAATCACGACTCGCTCACGCTCGGCGTCAGCCCGCGCGGCTCCCAGGCCCTGTACCGCGCCGTGCAGGCGCTGGCCTTGCTCGAAGGGCGCGACTACGCCACCCCGGACGATATCAAGCGCCTCGCCGTGCCGCTGTTCGCCCACCGCGTGGTCATCAACACTCGCACCACCCTGGTGCAGCGCCGCGCCGACGTGGGCGAGCGCATCATCGAAGAGATTCTCAGCCAGGTGGAAGTGCCCCTGTGAAGACAGCCATCATCGGCCTGCCCATGACGGGCAAGACCTCTCTGTTCACCATCCTCACCGGCGTTCACCAGGAGACCCGCATCGGCTCCACCGCGGCGCGCACCGGCGTGGCCAAAGTGCCCGATCCGCGCCTCGACGAACTAGCCCGGCTGTTCGACCCGAAGAAGGTCACGCACGCCACCGTCGAGTACGTGGACATGCCGTCCATCTCCAAGGAGAGCCTGCGCGACCCTTCCTATGTCGCCAGCCTGCGCGTGGTCGACGCTTTTGCCCACGTGCTGCGGCTCTTCGCCGACGATTCCATCCCGCACGAGAAAGGTTCTTTGGACCCGGTCCGCGATCTGGAAGACGTCGAGACCGAGCTGATCCTCAGCGACCTCGTGGTGGTGGAAAAGCGCCTCGAGCGCCTGGACAAAGATCGCAAGAAGATCAAGAACCCCGAGCTCGACCGCGAGTTCGAGCTGCTCGAGAAGTGCAAGGCTACGCTCGACGACACGCGCCCGCTGCGGCAGTTGGAAATCGACGCCGAAGGCGAGAAGCGCCTCCGCGGTTTCCAGTTCCTCTCGCAGAAACCCGTGCTCTACGTGCTGAACCTCGGCGAAGACGATGCGGGCAAGCTGCACCAGCGCGAGCAGGAGTACGCCGCCGGGCCGCTCGCCGGGCGGAAGCACACGGCGGTGACGGCGGTCTGCGGCAAGATCGAGGCGGAGCTGGCGGAGTTGCCGCGCGAGGAACAGCGCGATTACCTGGCCAGCTACGGCCTGGCGGAGTCGGGGCTGGAGCGCTTGATATCGGCCACCTACGCGCTGCTCGGCTTGATGAGTTTCCTCACCGCCGGGGAGGACGAAGTGCGCGCCTGGACCGTCCCGGTGAACAGCCCGGCGGTCAAGGCCGCGGGCGCCATTCACTCCGACTTCGAAAAGAAATTCATCCGCGCCGAGGTGGCCAACTGGAAAGCGCTGGTCGATCTGGAGGGCTACGCCGGCTTGCGCGAGAAGGGTCTGCTGCGCCTGGAGGGCAAGGAGTACCTCGTTAAGGACGGCGACGTCCTGGTCATTCGCCACAGCTGAGAGTGTGGTAGTCTCTTTCTAATCATGCGGGGATTATCATTCGTAGCGGGGATCGCCCTGCTGACCTTCTGCCCGCCAGCGCACGCCCAGTCGGCCGACGCCGCAACGCAGGAGTTGATTCAGAAGCTGCTGGCGCGGATCGACAGCCTGGAGAAGCGCGTCTCCGAACTGGAGCAGGAGAAGGGCGCGCATGCGGCGGTTGCGGCGCCGGCGGCGAGGCCGGCCACCGCCGACATCCATGCCACGCACGACCAGGCGCCCGTACCCGAAGCGGCGCAGCCCACCTATCCCTCGCTGAAGATCGCCGGGTTCGGCGACTTCGACTTCGCGGCCAACAGTCTGCACGCCGCCGCGCCGGGTTTCGGCGCCCAGACCCTTCTCGGCGCCCATAGCGGCTTTCAGGACGGGCAGTTCGTGCTGCATATGAGTTCCGCCCTGTCTCAAAAGGTTTCGGTATTCAGCGAGGTCAGCCTCACGGCCCGGTCGGATGCCGGCACCGGAACGCCGCCGGCCCCTGGGTTCAATGCCGAGGTGGAGCGGATGGTCGTGCGCTACGATCTGGACGACTATTTCAAGATTTCGTTCGGGCGGTATCACACTCCCATCAACTACTGGAACACGGCTTTCCATCACGGGCAGTGGCTCCAGACCACCATCAGCCGGCCGGAGATGACCCAGTTCGGAGGCAGCTTCATCCCCGTGCACTTCATCGGCTCGTTGGTGGAGGGCGCGGTGCCCGCCGGCGGATTGAACCTCAATTACGACCTCGGCCTGGGCAACGGCCGCGGGGCCGTCATCAGCCGCGGCGGCGACCTGGGCGACATCAACAACAACCGCGCCTGGCTGGCGAATGTCTTCGTGAAGCCCGACTCCCTCTACGGCCTGCAAGTCGGCGGCTCGGTCTACCACGACAAGCTGAACCCGCTCACGGCGCCGGCGGCCTACGAATGGATCGAATCCGCGCATGTCGTCTGGCACAAGGAGACGCCCGAGCTGATCGCCGAGTTTGCCAACGTCCGCCACGAACCGGTGAACGCGGCAGGGGCCGTGACGTCCAACAGCCAGGCATTCTACATCCAGACGGCGTACCGCCTTCCGTCGTATGCCAGGCTGTGGAAGCCGTACTACCGGTTTGAGTACATCCATGTTCCCCGATCGGACGCGGTCTTCCGCGCGGTGCCCAGCTTCTCGGCTTCCACTATGGGGGTGCGATACGACATCACCAGCTTCGCGGCTTTCAAGGCGGAGTATCGGCACTACACGGTCCGCGCCCTGCCGGCCTTCAACGGCACGTTCCTGCAAACCAGCTTCACATTCTGACAGCCATGCCGAACTCCCTGATCACAACCTCGATCCTGCTGGCCGCGATGTGGCTGAACGGAGCCGGCATACCGCCGCCGCCGGTGCCGGACGAAGGCGACATCGCCATTGTGGTGCGCCCGGACGTCCCGGTCGACAACCTCTCTTTCGCCGATTTGCGGAGGCTGATGCTGGGCGACCGCCAGTACTGGTCCTCGAACCTGCGCGTGACGCTGCTGGTCCGCGCCCCGGGCGCCCGCGAGCGGGAAGTTGTCCTCAAGGTCATCTACCAGATGTCCGAGGCGCAGTTCCAGCAGTATTGGATCGCCAAGGTCTTCCGCGAGGAGGCGGCCGCCGGCCCGAGAATCGTTTACTCCAACGAGATGGCGTCGGAGCTCGCCGTGTCCATTCCGGGCGCGGTGGCATTTGTGGAAGCGACGAAGGTGCCGAAGGGGCTCAAGGTGCTCCGGATTAACGGGCACCTTCCTGGAGAGAAAAGCTATCCTTTGCGATAATTGAAGCTGCGCCGTCCATGGAAGGTCAAACCATATCCCACTACCGGATTCTCGCCAGGATCGGGCGTGGGGGCATGGGTGTGGTGTATCGCGCCGAAGACACGCGGCTGGGCCGGACGGTCGCGGTGAAGTTCGTTCCCGACGAATACGTGAGCGATCAAACGGCCAAGGACCGTTTCCTGCGGGAGGCCCGCACCGTCTCGGCGCTGAACCATCCCAACGTCTGCATCCTGCACGACATTGGCGAGGATGGCGGGCGCCCGTTCCTGGTGATGGAATACCTGGAAGGACGGACCCTGGCGGACCGGATCGCGGTGGGGATACTCGGCCTGGATGAATTGCTCCGCCTCGCCATTCAGGCCGCGGAAGGGATGGAAGCAGCCCATTCCAGGGGCGTCGTTCATCGGGATATCAAGCCGGCGAATATCTTCGTCACCGGCCGCGACCAGGTCAAGATCATGGATTTCGGCCTGGCGAAAGTCAGTTCCGGATCGGGGAGGCACAACGCCGGCCTCTATGATTCCCAGATAGCCACTGCCAATCTGAGCGACTTGATCACCACTCCCGGGCAGACCATGGGAACGGTCGCGTACATGTCGCCCGAACAGGCGCGCGGCGAAGAACTGGACACCCGCACCGACCTGTTCTCGTTCGGCGTGGTGCTGTACGAGATGGCTACCGGCGCTTCGCCTTTTCGAGGAACCACGACGGCGCTGACTTTTGTCAGCATCCTTCAGGACGCGCCCATACCGCCCTCGCGGGTGAGGCCGGATCTGCCTGCCGAGTTCGACCGGATTGTCCTGAAGGCGCTCGAGAAGGACCGCCGGCTGCGGTATCAGACCGCCTCCGACCTGTGGGCCGATTTGAGCCGCTTGCGGCGCGATTCGGGCTCCGCCGATGCAGCCGTCACCCGGCCCCAGTCGGCTGTCATGCCCGCCGCGAAGCCGCCATCCGGAACCAGGGCCACAGCCTCGCACCCCGCGGCCGCTCCTTCGAGCGCCGAGTTCGTGGCCCAGGCGATTCAGCGCAACAAACGCGGCATCGCCCTCACCACCCTGGCGGCGCTGGTGATCCTGATTGCGGCGATCCTCTATACCAGCCGTACCGACAAGCCGCTGGAGTCTCTGGCGGTGATGCCCTTCGTCAATGTGGGGGGCGATCCCGCCACCGAATACCTGAGCGACGGAATCGCCGAGAGCATCATCAACAACCTGTCGCAGTTGCCCCAACTCTCGGTGCGGTCTTTCAGCTCCGTGGTGAACTACAAGAAGAGGGATGTCAGCCCGGAGGAGGCCGGGCGCGAGCTGAAGGTGCGCGCCGTGCTCACCGGCAGGCTGGTGCATCACGGCGACGAATTCTCGATCAACACCGAGCTGATCGACGTCGGCGGCAACCGGCAGGTGTGGGGCAGCCAGTACACGCGCAAGCTCGCCGACATTCTGGCGATCCAGGAACAGATCTCCCACGACATTTCCGACAACCTGAGGATCCAGCTCAGCGTAGCCCAGAAGCAGCGCATGGCGCGGCACACCACCACCGACAGTGAAGCTTATCAGCTCTACCTGCAGGGCCGCTATCAGTGGAACAAGAGGACGCTCGAAGGCGTGCAGCAGAGCATCGCCGATTTCCAGCAAGCCATCCAGAAGGACCGCGATTATGCCTTGGCCTACGCCGGGCAGGCGGACGCATACGCCCTGCTGACCGAGCTGAACGTTCTCCCCGCCAGGACGGTGATGCCCAAACTGAAGAGCGCGGCCGCTAAGGCGCTCCAACTGGACGATGGCGTCGCCGAAGCGCACACCTCCCTGGCCTGGGCGCGGTTCCACGATTGGGACTGGGCCGGCGCGGAGCAGGAATTCAAGCGGGCCATCGCCCTGAACGATAGTTATCCGACGGCCCACCTCTGGTATGGCGATTACCTGATTGCCCTGGGCCGATTCGACGAGGCTCAGGCGGAAATCAACCGCGCGCACGAGCTAAACCCGCTGTCGCCCATCGTCAACCTGGCAGCCGGCTACCGCCTGTATTATGCCCGCCAATACCCGCAGGCCACCGAGCAGTTCGAAAAGACCCTGGCGATGGATTCCACTTTCGTGCCCGCCCACGTGTTCCTGGGCCGCGCCTACCTGGAAAGCGCGATGAATGCCCAGGCCATCGCGGAGTTCCGCCAGGCGCTGGAGCTTTCCGGCGGAGACAGCACCGACCTGGCTGCCGAGGGCTACGCCTACGCGGTGTCGCACCAGGAAGGCGAGGCGCGCAAGGTTCTCGACCAGTTGAAAGAGCGGTCCCAGCAGACCTACGTGCAGCCCATGTGGCTGGCGGCCATCCACGCCGCGCTGGGCGAGAAAGACCAGGCTTTCGACTGGCTCCAGAAAGCCTACGAAGACCGCTCGGACGGGCTGGTCTATCTGAAAGTGGACCCGTTCTTCGACCGGCTGCGTTCGGACCCGCGGTTCGGCGACCTGGCGCGGCGCATCGGCCTCGCGCGGTAGGGGCTGCAAATCGGCCAGTTGATGGTGTAAAATCAACCATCAGGTGGTTGAATTTCATCCATGACACGGCGATTTTTAAGCCAGCCCTTGCTGGCAGCACTCCAGGACACGCCCGTCGTCCTGCTCCATGGCGCCCGGCAGACCGGCAAGAGCACGCTGGTGCGGAATGTCGCGGAGACCGATCATCCGAGCCGTTACCTGACGCTGGATGACGCCGTCCTGCTGGCCGCGGCCCAGGGGGATCCCGCGGGGTTCCTGGGCGGCATCGAAGGCCCCGTGGTCATCGACGAGGTGCAGCGGGCGCCCGAGCTTTTCGTTGCGATCAAGGCCGAGGTGGACCGCAATCGGCAGCCCGGCCGCTTCCTGCTCACTGGCTCCGCCAATGTCCTGCTGATTCCGCGCCTGGCGGAATCGTTGGCCGGCCGTATGGAGATCCTGACGCTGGCGCCATTCTCGCAAGGCGAGCTCGCTGGGGCCCCGGAAGCCTTCATCGATGCGGTCTTCTCCAAGCGCCTGCCCGATCTGCCCGCCGCCCCGATGGACTCGGCCGGGTTGTCCTCCATGCTCCTGGCCGGCGGGTATCCGCCAGCCGTGGAGCGCGCCAACATCGGGCGCCGCCACGCCTGGTTCGGCTCCTACGTCACGACGGTTCTGGAACGGGATGTTCGCGACATGGCCAACATCGAAGCGCTGCGCACGCTGCCGCGTCTCCTGGCGCTGGTGGCCGCCCGCTCCGCCTCGCTGCTGAACTTCGCGGAATTGTCCCGTTCGGCGGGGATTCCGCAAAGCACGCTGAAGCGTTACTTTGCGCTGTTCGAGATTACGTTTCTGGCGCAGTTGATCCCGCCGTGGTCCACCAACCTGGGAAAGCGCCTGGTCAAGACTCCCAAGGTGTATCTCCTCGATTCGGGCCTCACGGCGTATCTGATGGGGCTGGACACGGAGCGCCTGGCTGCCGAACCGAACCTCCGCGGCCCCCTGCTGGAGACCTTTGTGGCGGCGGAACTGGGGAAACAGGCGAGCTGGTCGCGCCGGCATCCGCGCCTCTATCACTTCCGCCAATCGACCGGCGCGGAGGTGGACTTTGTCCTGGAGGAGCCCTCCGGGCAGTTGGTGGGCGTCGAGGTGAAGGCCCGCGCGACCGTGTCCGGATCGGACTTCAACGGGTTGCGCGCGCTGGCCGAGATCGCCGGGCCGCGATTTCAGCGGGGCATCATTCTGTATACGGGATCGGCCGCCGCGGCGTTCGGGTCCAACCTGCACGCGCTGCCGCTCGCGGCGCTGTGGGCCGCCAGCCCGCAGAAGAAGCGGCACTGAAGCGAGGCTCAGTCCGCTCCGGTGGCGGCGTCCCGATAGATCTCGAGAACCTGGCGCGCGGTGTGCTCCCAACTGAAACGGGCGGCCTGCTCGCGGCCGCGGCGGATCATCGTGGCGCGCAGCGGGTCGTCCAGCAGCACCTCGTGAATGCCGCGGGCGATGTCGAAGACGTTCTCCGGATTGATCAGGATCGCGGCGTCCCCCACCACCTCGGGCAGCGAGCTGACGCTCGAGGCCACCACCGGCGTCCCGCACGCCATGGCTTCGAGCGGCGGCAATCCGAAGCCCTCGTAGCGCGAGGGAAACACGAAGGCCGCGGCGGACTGGTAGAAGCAGCGAAGCGTTTCGAAGGGCACAAAGCCGAGGAAGCGCACCACGTGTTCCACGCGGCTCTTGATCACGGCCTGCCGCACGGCGGGGAATTGCGAAATCGTGTCGCCGATGATCACCAGCCGGAGGTCCTTGTAAACCGGGTGCGCGGATAGCCGATCGCGCACCACCGCAAAAGCCTCCACCAGGCGCGGAACGTTCTTGTGGCGGCGGATGTTGCCTGCGTAGAGCAGGAACGGATAGTGGATCTGGTAGCGCTCCATGATGCGAAGCTGCTCTTCGGAGCCCGCGGAGCCAGGCTCCAGGAAGCCCGGGTCGGGGGCGTTGTAGACCCGGCGGATGCGGTCCGGCGGCACACCCATCAGGCGTTCGACATCGCGCTTGGTGGCTTCCGAAACGGCGATCACGCGGTTGGCGCGCTTCAGGCCGCGGCGAAAACGGTAGCGGCGCATCTGCATGCGGAAGCTGGAACGCTCCTCCTCGTAGAGCAGATTGGCCATGTCGTGAATGGTCACCACGTACGGGCGGATCATGAGCAGCGGCACGCTGTTGAGCGGAATGTGGACCAGGTCCGGGGAGAGCCCGCTCAGGAAGAAGGGGAACGCGAGGTTGTCCAGGTAGTCGGCATCGTTGCGCGTGTAGATCGCGGTGTTGAAATTCTCGGGAAGCCCGGCCAGCGTCTTCACATCGCCGGGTCCGCTGATCAGGGTGTAATGATTCTCCTGGTCGATGGCGCTCAGCGCATTCAGCAGGCTTCGGATGTAGGTGCCGATGCCGAAGTCCCGGATGCGCCGGGCGTCCATGACGATGTGGAGACGCATTGCTACGCTCGAACGGAATCGAGCTTCCAGCGGTACAGCGGGAAACGCGCGGTGAGCGCGCCCACCTTCTGGCGGACCGCGGCGGCCACGCTGTCGTCGGTGAGGTGATGCAGCACCTCGGCGATGAGGCTGCCCACTTCGCGCATCTCCGGCTCGCCGAATCCGCGAGTGGTCACGGCCGGCGAACCCAGCCGGATGCCGCTGGGATTGAGCGGAGGATTGGTGTCGAACGGGATGGCGTTCTTGTTAACCGTGATGCGCGCGCGGTCGAGCGCCTGCTCAGCCTCCTTGCCGCGCACCCCTTTGGAAAACACATCGAGCAGCATCAGGTGGGTGTCGGTGCCGCCGGAAACCACGCGGAAGCCCGCATCCACGAGGCTCGCGGCCAAAGCCTGCGCGTTGGCCACCACGCGCTTCTGATAGTCCACGAACTCGGGCCGCATGGCTTCGAGGAAGCACACCGCCTTGGCCGCCACGACGTGGACCAGCGGTCCGCCCTGCACACCGGGGAAGACCGTCTTATCGATATCCTTGGCGTATTTTTCCCGGGAAAGGATGAGGCCGGCGCGCGGTCCCCGCAGCGTCTTGTGAGTGGTGGAGGTGACGATGTCCGCGTACTGGCACGGGTTCGGGTGCACTCCCGCGGCCACCAGCCCGGAGAAATGCGCCATGTCGACCAGGAAGACGGCGCCCACGGCATCGGCGATCGCGCGGAAGCGCGGGAAGTCTAAAATGCGCGGGTAAGCGCTGCCGCCGGCGATGATCATCCGGGGGTGATGCTCGTGGGCCAGGCGCTCCACCTCGTCGTAGTCGATGCGCTCGTCGTCCTTGCGGACGCCGTAGGGGATGACCTTGTAGGTCTTGCCCGAGAAGTTCAGCGGGTGGCCGTGGGTCAGGTGGCCGCCGTGCGCCAGGTTCAACCCCATGATGGTGTCGCCGGGAGACAGAACGGCGGCGTAGGCGGCCTGGTTGGCCTGCGAGCCGGAGTGCGGCTGCACGTTGACATGCTCGGCGCCGAACAGTTTCTTGGCCCGATCGCGCGCCAGGTTCTCCACGACATCGGTGAATTCGCACCCGCCGTAGTAGCGCCTGCCGGGATAGCCTTCGGCGTACTTGTTGGTGAACACGCTGGCGGTGGCTTCGAACACCGCTTCGGAAGTGAAGTTCTCGCTGGCGATCAGCTCGAGCTGCGAGTGCTGGCGCTCCACTTCGTGCTGGATCGCTTCGTAAATCTGGGGATCGACTTCGGCCAGTGGCTGCGCCATTCGATCTGATGCCGTCATGATGCGGACTCCTTCAAATGTTCCAACCAGGCGATCTTCGCCACGCGGCGGGCGTGGCGCCCGCCGGCAAATTCCGTTTCGAGAAAGATGTGAACGAGGCCGGCGGCGCGGTCCTCGTCGAGGTATCTCGCGCCCAGGGTCAACACGTTGGCGTCGTTGTGCTCGCGCGTGAGCCGCACCTCGTCGTCGGATTGGGCCGGCGCGGCCCGAATTCCGTCGACCTTGTTTGCCGCCATCGCCATGCCGATCCCCGTGGCACACACGAGAATGCCGCGGTCGGTGCGGCCCTGGGCCACCGCGCGCGCCACCGGCTGCGCGAAATCGGGGTAGTCGCATGACTCGGCCGAGGCCGGGCCGAAATCGACCACTTCGTGCCCTTCCACCGCAAGCCGCTGCCGCAGTTTCTCTTTGAGGGCAAATCCGGCGTGGTCCGCGGCGATGGCGATTCTCATAAATGGGGAGAAGCTCGATTTTAGCATGTTAGAATCAGGGTTTCCCTCTTTCCAAACCTATATGCTCTGGAGTAAGTTGTTCATCCCGACGTTACGTGAGACTCCCGCGGAGGCCGAGGTGGCCAGTCACCAGTTGCTGCTGCGCGCCGGATACATCCGCCAGCTTTCCGCCGGAATCTACAGCTACCTGTTTCTGGCGCAGCGCTCGCTGCTCAAGATCACGCGGATCGTGCGCGAGGAGATGGACGGCATCGGCGCGCAGGAGATGCTGCTGCCGGCGCTGAACCCGGCCGAGATCTGGCGGGAATCGGGCCGTTGGGACATCATGGGCGACAACATGTTCCGGCTCAAGGACCGCTTCGGCCGCGACCTCTGCCTGGGCATGACGCACGAAGAGAACATGACGGCCATCGCGCGCGGAGAGCTGCGCAGCTACAAGCAGCTACCCCAGATCTGGTACCAGATTCAGACCAAGTTTCGCGACGAGCCGCGCCCCAAGTCGGGCCTGCTGCGCGTGCGCCAGTTCATCATGAAGGACTCCTACACGTTCGACATGGACCAGGCGGGCCTCGACGCGGCGTACCAAAAACACTACGAAGCCTACTGCCGCATTTTCGACCGTTCCGGCCTGGAGTACATGGTGGTGGAGGCGCACTCGGGCGCCATGGGCGGCAGCCAGTCGCACGAGTTCATGGTGGCGTCGGATGCGGGCGAGGATCTCGTCGCGGTGTGCCGGGGCTGCGGCTATTCGGCGAACCTGGAGAAGGCCGTGGCCGAGCCTTCGAAACCGCCGGCTGCGGATCCGGAGGGCGACCTGTCGCCGGAGGAGTTCCACACGCCGGGCCGCAAGACGATCGCCGAGGTCGCGGAGTTCACCAGGCTCCCCGAGGCTTCGCAGATGAAGAGCCTGGTGCTGGTGGCGGACGGAAAGCCGGTGCTGGTGATGCTGCGCGGCGATCACCAGTTGAACGAAGCGAAATTCGGCGCGGTTTCGAGCGATCCCGAATTCCGTCCCGCGCGCCCCGATGAGATTCGCGAGTGGTTCGGCGCGGAGGCCGGCTCGCTCGGTCCCGTGGGTGTGACCAACATGCCGATCCTGGCGGACCAGGCGCTGGTGGGCCGGCGCAACATGATCGCGGGCGCCAACAAGGACGATCACCACCTGCGCAACGTGACCCTGGGCGAAGATTTCGAGGCCGAAATCCGCGACCTGCGCCAGGTGGCGGCGGGCGATTTCTGCGCGAAGTGCGGCGGTGTCCTGGAACTGCGGAAGACGGTCGAGATCGGCCACATTTTCAAGCTGGGCTACAAGTACTCGGAGTCGATGGGGCTGCGGGTGTTGAGCGCCGACGGCAAGGAGATCACGCCGATCATGGGATCCTACGGGATCGGGATCGAGCGGATTCTCTCGGCGGCGATCGAGCTGTATCACGACAAAGACGGCATGATCCTGCCGGCTTCGATCGCGCCGTTTCAGGTGGTGGTGACTCCGGCCAATAACGCCGACGCGGCGCAGATGCAAGCGGCCCACGGCATTTACCGAAGCTGCCTGGCGCTGGGACTGGACACGCTGCTCGACGACCGCGACGAGCGCCCCGGCGTGAAGTTCAAGGACGCCGACCTGATCGGTGTGCCGTTCCGCATCACCGTGGGCAAGAAGCTGGGGGGCGGCATGGTGGAACTGGTGGTACGGAAGACCAGGCAGGTTACGGACGTGCCGGTCGCGGACGCGGCGGCGGCAGTGGCGGCGAGGCTGAAGTAGCGGTCAGCTCGAGTGGTCGTGGATGATCTTCCATCCGGCGCGCGTCCGGCGCAAGATCAGGGTGAACCGGCCGGAAGCGTCGCCTCCGCCGGCGGCCGTCCGCTTTAACTGGTATCGGCCGCAGGCCAGCGCGACGCCGCGGGCGAGGGGGCGCACTTCGATCTCCGAGAAGGTGAGAGCGCCCATCGCTTCCCGAGTGGGGTACGCCCGGCTATAACGATCCAGGATGGCCTTGGTGCCGCCGCGGGTGACCTCGCGGCCGATGAAGGTGGTATCGGCGGAATCCTCGTAGTAGGACGTGAACTTGACGAGATCGCCGCGGTTCCACGCGGCTTCCGAGTCTTTGAGAATGGCCCGGATTTCCGCGTCCTGGGCAAAGAGGAGAGGGGTACAAAGGAGAAGAAGAAGGCAGGGCGCCATGGCGCCGATTATAGTGCAGACGGCGGCTCAATGCCCGGGGGTCTGGCTCTTGATCGTCTCGATGTTCTTCTTCGCGAACTTCGCTTCCGCGAGATCGGGATCGATTGCCAGCACCTGCTCGAAATGCCTGAGCGCCGGCTCCAGCCCGGCGACACTGCCCGCATTGATGGCCTCGTTCATGTAGGCGCGGCCCAGGTCGTAATGGGCGTAGGCATCGCGCGGACTATAGGCCAGCGCCTTCTGGCAGTAGCCGATGGCCGATTCGAACTGCTTGAGCTGGTAGTCGCAATCGCACATGCCGAAGTAAGCGAGGCTGCGTAGATCCTTCCAGATGTCGTGCTGGCTGGCCCGCTTCCTCTTGCCGAAGCCGATGAGAAATCCGAGGCCATAGTAATTCAGCTTGCCGGCAAGGTGGCTGTCGAAGTCGCTGAGCTCGAGATATTCGACGTATTCCGATTTGGCGTCGGCGTACTTGTCACTCAGCCGGAGGCTGTCGCCCAGCCAGAGATGAGGCTCGGCGTTGCCCGGCGCCAGTTGGATAGCCTGGCGGGCGGCGTCGATGGACCGGGGATAGAGAGCCTTCAGATTGTAGGACCGGGCGCGCATGGTCAGCGCCAGGGCGTGCTGCGGCTGGCGCACTAAGACGGCGTCGATCTGGCGATTGGCTTCGTCGATGTCGCCTATGTCGAAAAGCATGCCCGCATAACTTACCCGGGCTTCCAGGTAATCGGGGTCGATGGCAATTGCCCGCTTGAAATAACTCTGGGCCTTCTCCTCATCGAACAGCGCATTGTAAGTGTTGCCGAGAAAGAAGGCGGCCTGGCTGTATGTGGAGTCGGTCTTCAGGGCGTTCTCGAATAAGCCGGCGGCTTTCCGGTAGTTGTCCTGGTCTCCCTTCTGATAATATTCCATGCCCTTGTCGAACTGATCGACTACGGCCTTGTCGCGCCGCCGGGCAATCAGGATTTTGATGCTGACCGTGGAGCGCTGCCCGGGATAGACCATCTCCGGCCGCGGCCCGTCGGGCACGTACCCCATGTGGACGCCCTGGATGGTGTGCTCGCCGGTTTGAAGTCCGGGCAGCTCGAATTGCCTGTCTTTGTACAGAATCCCTTTCGAGACACCATCCACGAATAGCTCCACGTCATCCATGTTGGTGGTGAATACCAGTGTGCCGGTGGTGGGAGGCGGGGGCGCGGCCGGATTGACGTTCGCCAGCGACAGCGCCAGGAACATCTGAGGATCCCAACTGCCGCGGTCGGACGTTGGTGTCTGCTTGCCTTCGGTGGCCTTGCGTACTTCGGTGCGCACGTACTCGGCAAGCTCGTCGGCAGTCACGACACCGTCGTGGTTGGCATCGGCCGCCCCGCGGAGCCCCTGATCGACGTAATACGTGAAGAGGCCGTGGCCGCCACCTAACTCCGGCGACTCGAACGATTGCTCGCGCTCCCGGCTGGCGGTGAGCGAAAAGATCGACTGGTCCAGGCTCCGCAGCCCCAGCTCGTCGGGAGTTATGGCCCCGCTGTGGCAGGCGTCGGTGAAGAGGATCTTATATCTCGCGCGGATCTTGCCGCCGATCACCGAGCCCAGCTCATCCATGGAATAAGCCGTGTGGGCGACGTCGCCGGGAGTCACATCGGAGGGAATCAGATAGCCTTTGCCCTTATCGAGGAGGCCGTGACCCGCGAAGTAAACGAGGACCCGGTCGTCCGCCTTCGCCACTGAAGGCAGCCAGTTATCGATCTCTCGCCGCATGGCGGCCAGGGTGGCCTGATTGTCCAGCAGGATATGAACGTTCTCGGCTTTGAAGTTACCGCCTTCCGGGCTGCTGAGACCGGCCGCGATGGTCTGCGCGTCGCGGACGGAGAAGTGGAGCTGCTGCGAAGCGGTGAGAGTGGGATACCGGGAGATACCGATCACCACCGCGTAACTGAGCGGGACGGTAGGTTTCTTGGGCGGGGCGGCTTCGCTTTCAATTTTCTCGATGGTGAGATCGCGCTGTTGCGCGGGCGGCCGGGATTGCGCCGCAGCCTGCACGGCACACGCGAAGGCGAGAGCGAATCGTTTCATAAGATCACCTGTGCGCGAGGCGGAACTCGTAGATCACCGGGCCGGTAAGTGGTTCCGGGGAGGATATCACCGACTTATCCTCCTGGCGCATGAAGAGAAGGTCGCGGCGGCTCTTGTCAGCCGCTTCGGCCAGCCCTTGCGGGAGTTCGGCGCCACGCGGCACCAGTTTGGGCCCCGCGGTATTGTCGATGCAATCGCCGCGCGCCCGCAGGATGGAATCGTCGCAGCGCGGAATGAGTTGGAGCGGCGAAGGCGATTTGTAATTCGGGGGCACGGGCGGGGCGCCCTCCGCGCCGCGCGGCGGCACTTCGTTGATGCGCTCGGGAGTGACCAGCCAATATACGGTCTCGTAACCCGCGGGGCCGGCCACGCGGAACACGGTGGACGTCGCGGGGACCTGGTACTCCTGGTTACCGGAAATGTAGTTGGTCCGGCCGGTCCGCTCGCTGGGGAATAACTGCTGGTAGCTACCCGAGCTATTCAGGTTCGTAACGTATAGATACCCGTCGAAATTGGTGCGGAAGCGGAAGCGCACGCGGTCGCCTTCGGCCAGCACCAGGCCGGGATCGATGGTGTGCCAGGTCTCGCCGTCGAGCCGCTCCAGCATGATCTCCATGCGGTGGCGGCCCTGAGTCATGGTGTGACTCTGCGGCCAGGCGAGCGTCGCCGCCAGCGGCACGATGAGCAGGCATGGGCGCATTATCGATGCTCCAGGTGGAGATCGGCGACCACCCGGACGTCGGAGCCGCTGGCCGCGCTCGCCACGTAAACCGCGGTCTCTTTCTTCTCGCCCGGCTTGGCGGCGGGAGTCTTGGCATTGACCTCTTCGATGATCAGGTCGCGCGCCCAGGCCGATCGCAGGCGGCCAACCCTGGCGTCGTCGATGTTCGCCTGGGCGACGATCTGCTTCTCAGTGTCCTTGTCGGCCGCAGGCCTGGGCTTGTTCTGGAGAGAGTAGATCAACTCCTCGAGATCGGCCACCGGCTCGCGGGAAAACACGATCATGACGTTTTCTTTTCCGGTGTGCTGATCGAAGCCGAACGCGCGGTCGCGGCTCGGCAGAAGGTATTCGTGCCCTCTCTCCACGCGGTTGTCGCCGTTGGCCACCTCGGCGGTCGGGAACATCACCTTCCAGGTGCCGCTCGAACCCTGGTTGACCACATACAAATAGCCCGGGCCGCTGGTTTCGACCTTCAGCCAGATATGATCGCCGGCGTGGAAGATGGTATCGGCGGGGATTCCCTCGCCGCTATTGACGTCCGCAAGGACAGTGTACTTCAGCACCAGCGGCGGTTTGGCGGGATCGGTGACAGTGATCAGTTTCGAGCCACCCGGCAAGTTGACTTCCGGCGCCGGGTTATGCACGCCAGGCGCTATGTGGGTTGGCGCGCTTTTTGTCTTGGGCGGCGCCTTGGGGCTGGCCTTCTGAGGTGCCGCTTTGACGTCCCAATAGAACAACTCCCGCGGGGTTAGTTGCAATTGGGGCTCGCTTTTAGGACCCTGCGCGGCGATTGTGGAGACTATGGCGCCGGCCGCGATCAGTGGAACCAAGACACTCGAAGTGTGCGACATATCATGCCCGGCCTCCCTTGGACCGGTCCCCTTGGCTATTACAATACCACCGGGGCTGCCGCATGATGAGGTTACGGGGAAAATGGGTACTATGTTGCTTGGCCCTGACCTAGGATGGTACTACGGAGGGAATAAGTCTGGGCCGCGGAAAAACGGCGGCCCAATTCTTCTGTTAATCAGCCACACTCAGCGCGACGAGTCGATGGTCGCGACTTCGGCGGGCGAGTACAGTCTTGCCAAATCGCGCTCGGTCTTCGACTGGGCGAAGAAGTGGCCTTCGGTTTGTCCGGGCCGCCACACCGCGTGGAGAACGTATTCGTCGCCGTACTTCTGGAATTGGAGCGTTCCCAACTCCGCGTTTGCGGGCTTTCTGCTCACAGACTTCAGCGACAGGCGAAACGCGAGGATACGGGTTTCAGCCGCGGGAAGGATCACGACCCGGCAGGTGGATTCTTCGACTCGGACCTGGTAGGCGCCCGCCGGCAGCGTTTGGTCGCCGGCCACAAACGAGAACGGAATTTCCATCCGCATAGAGGTGGTCTGCGCGCTGGCGGAGGTCACCAGTGCAAACGCGGCCGCGGTGGCGGCAATCAGCAATGCTTGCTTCGGAAGGCTCGGTAGGAGGTTCATGACAGCTTTTCAACCCTTTCTGGCGTTTCACCGCCTACTGTCATGACGGAGATCCCGCGTCGCCGACAGCAGCAAATCGTCGCCGGAGGCGGTCTGGCGAGCTTTGGCGCACTTTGGCGCGCGCCCCGGTCCGGCCGGAATCACCGCGAGCGCGGCGCCGCCACCATTTATAATCGAAGGGAAGGCCCATTCCCGTGAAAAAGCGGTTGTTTCTCATTTTCGGCGCGGTGGTGCTGGCCGTCTCGGTGCTGCTGGTGGTGTGGCAGGGCTCCTTCAACCTGGGACGGTTCGGTCCTGCCAATCCCTACCAGACTTTCATTTTCTGGGCCATCTCGAGCCTCATCTTCGTGCTGATGGTGACGCTCGGGTTCATCCTGTTCCGCGAGATGGTCAAGCTTTACATCGCGCGGCAAAGCAACCAGGTGGGCTCGCGCATCCGCACCAAGCTGGTGCTGGGAGCGCTGGCGCTGAGCTGCGTGCCGGTCGTCTGCCTGGTGCTCTTCAGCTTCGAGGTGCTGGGCCACAGCCAGCAACGATGGTTCACCAACCCGGTGGACCAGCAGGTGGACCGGTTCGTGGATTTGGCCAAGCTGCTGGATCGCGAGATGCAGGACGAGGTGAACGCGCAGGCCGCCCTGCTGGCCGCGCAGCCGGAAACCAGGCAACTCCTCAACGCCGGGATTCGCACGCCGGGGTTCCTGGAGGGCTTCGCCAAGGCCGAGGACGCCGGGTCGGCGGCCATTTTCCCCGCCACCGGCAGCCAGCCCGTGGAGTCGTGGACCGGCCCGACAGGCGCCGGCAGCCGCGCCGTTCACGCGCGCAGCCCGGTGATGGACGGCGGCAAGTGCATCGGCTACGTCGAGCTGGATTCGCCCATTCCGCTGGACGTGGCGGGGCAGGTCAGCGCCATCAATTCCTACAACACCGAGTGGATCCAGCTTCGCGATTGGGCGCGGTACTTCAAGCTGTTCTACACCATGCTGATGATCCTGATCACCCTGTTCGTGCTGTTCGTGGCCACCTGGATCGCGTTCTTCCTGGCCAAGCAGATCAGCGTTCCCATCGCGGCGCTGCTGGATGCGGCGAGCGAAGTGCGCAAGGGGAATTTCAAGCGCGTGGAGGTGCGTGCGGTCGACGAGCTGGCGTTGCTGGTGCGCGGCTTCAACGAAATGACCGAAGAGCTGGACTCCAGGGGCCGCGAACTGGACCGCCGGCGGCGGTTCACCGAGGCCATCCTCGAGAGCATCCGGATCGGCGTGATCTCGATCGGCGCCGACGGCTCCATCAAGCGCGTGAACCGGGCGCTCGGGAGAATCTTTCCGCCCGACATGGTGGCGAAGGCCACGCGCCTGGAGGACCTTTTCTCGCGCGAGGACACGGCCGAAATCAAGTACCTCATGAAGCGCGCACGGCGCACCGGTACGGCCTCGCGTGAGATCGAGCTGAGCACGGCCAGCCGTAAGCTGCAGATCGCGGTGACGGTTTCGGCGCTCGAAGAAAAGCTCACCTCGGGATTCGTGGTGGTGCTGGAAGACACCAGCGAGCTGCTGCGCGCGCAGAAGGCCGCGGCGTGGCACGAGGTGGCGCGGCGCATCGCGCACGAAATCAAAAATCCGCTGACGCCCATCGCCCTTTCGGCCGAGCGCATCGGGCGGCAGCTCGACCGGCTGGAGCTTCCGCCGGCATCTGACCGCATCTTGCACGCATGCGCGGCCACCATTTCGAAATCGGTGGAATCGGTGAAAACGCTGGTGGACGAATTCTCGCAGTTCGCGCGATTCCCCGCGGCCCAGCCGGTGCGCTGCGATCTGAACGAAGTGGTGAGCGAGGCGCTGGCGGTCTTCACCGGACGGCTGGACGGCATCTCGATGGAGACCAGCTTCGCGCAGGGCTTGCCGCCGGTGAACCTGGATCGCGAGCAGTTCCAGCGGGTGGTGGTCAACCTGGTGGACAACGCCGCCGAAGCCATGCAGGAATCGCTGGTGAAGAAGCTGTACATCGCGACCCAGCCGGGGGCGGCGGAGACTGTGGAGCTGGTGGTGGCCGATTCGGGATCGGGCGTCAGCCCCGACGAAAAAGAAAAGCTCTTCCTTCCGTACTTCTCGACCAAGAACCGGGGCACGGGCCTGGGCCTGGCGATCGTGAGCCACATCGTCGCCGAACACAACGCGCAGATCCGCGTGGAGGATAACCGGCCGGTGGGCGCGCGCTTCACCGTGGAGATCCCGGCGCTGGTGGATGCGGAGGGCGCGGAGATCGTGGCGCGAACGGCCGCGGCCAAGGTATGAGGCACCGGCGAATCCTGGTGGTGGACGACGAGCCGGGCATCCGCCAGTCCTTGTGCGGCGTTCTCGAGGACGAGGGATACGTAGCGGAAGCGGTGGAGAGCGGCGAGGCCTGCCTGGCGGCGCTGCCGGGGGCCGAGTTCGAGCTGGTGCTCCTGGATATCTGGCTGCCGGGGGCGGACGGCATGGAGGTGCTGGCGCGCATCCAGGAGATACCGTTCGCCGAGCGGCCGGTGGTGGTGATGATCTCGGGCCACGGCAGCATCGAGGCCGCGGTGAAAGCCACCAAGCTGGGGGCGTTCGATTTTCTCGAAAAGCCCCTGTCCATCGAGAAGGTCTCGGTGGTGGCCAAGAATGCCCTGGCGCACCGCAGCCTGTCCATCGAGAACAGCCGGCTGAAGGCGGACAGCGGATCGCGCTACCGCATCATCGGCGAGAGCGTGCCGATGAAGGCGCTGCGCCAGCAGATGACCTTGATGGCCGGGACCAACGGGCGCGTCCTGATCTACGGCGAAAGCGGTACCGGCAAGGAGCTGGTGGCGCACGCCCTCCACGCCATGAGCCTGCGGGCGGAGCAGCCGTTCGTGGAGGTGAACTGCGCGGCCATACCCGAAGAGCTGATCGAAAGCGAGCTGTTCGGCCACATCCAGGGCAGCTTCGCCAGCGCGCGCGAGAACAAGACCGGCAAGTTTCAGAAGGCCGACGGCGGCACGCTGTTCCTGGACGAAGTGGGCGACATGAGCCTGCGCACGCAGTCCAAGGTGCTGCGCGCGCTGGAGGAGCAGCGCTTCGAGCCAGTGGGCGCGGCGGGCGCGGTGGAAGTGGACGTGCGCGTGGTCGCGGCCACCAACAAGAACCTGGAAGAGGAGATCGAGCACGGCAATTTCCGCGAGGACCTCTTTTACCGGCTGAACGTGATCCCGTTCGCCGTGCCGCCGCTGCGGGACCGCCGCGAGGACATCCCGCTGCTGGCCGAACATTTCCTGCGCGAATTCACCACGGCGTACGGCCGCAAGCCCAAGGAACTGACGCCCGAAGCCTACAAGGTCCTGGAGGAATACCACTGGCCGGGCAACGTGCGGGAGCTGAAGAACCTGATCGAGCGCATCGTCATCCTGAACCCGCAGGTCCGGGTGGACGCGCGGCACATCCCGCTCACGGCGCGCCGCCAGCAGGACCGGCCGCTCGACCGCTTCGGCAGCCTGCAGGAAGTGCGCGAGGCGGCCGAGCGCGAGTACATCCTCAAGAAGCTGGAAGAGACCAACGGCAACGTCACGCGCACGGCGGAGCTGCTGGGCCTGGAGCGCAGCAACCTCTACCGCAAGATGAAGACGCTGGGGATCGGGCCCAAGGAATAGGGCATCCCGGGAAGGGCCGTCCACCTGTTAGAATTCTCGTCACAAAGTCATTTTGGATACCGTTATTAGAATTGTGCAGCCCGCGGAGGAATTCGCTCTGGAGCCGGCCGGCGCCGGCACGGCCCGGTTCGAAGGAGTATTCCGCGAGCACTATCCGCGCATCGTGGGGCTGCTGGCGCGATTGACGGGAGATCGCGGACAGGCGGAGGAGATCGCGGCGGATGTGTTCTCGAAACTCTCGCGGCAGCGTTCGCTGGGCGCGTACGAGGACGTCACGCCCTGGATCTACCGCGTGGCGACCAATGCGGGGCTGGACGCTTTGCGCTCCAACTCGCGGCGGCGGCGCCGGGAAGAGGCCGCGGGCGTGGAGCAGTTGCGCACCGGCGCCCGCGACAGCGCGCTGGACGGCATGTTGCGCGAGGAGCGGCGGTCCCGCGTGCAGTCCGTGCTCGCCGCGTTGAAGCCCAGGGATGCGCAGCTCTTGCTGCTGCGGGCGGACGGGCTGGCATATCGCGAGCTGGCGGAGACGTTGGGAATCCAGCCGGGCTCGGTGGGCACGCTTTTGGCGCGGGCCGAAGCCGAGTTCGAGCGGAGATTCCGCGCGCGTTACGGAGAAGAAGTATGACGGAGTGCTGGTCCGAAGGGGAACTGCGGGCGTATCTCGACGGCGAGCTGCCGCCCGAGGAACTCGAACGCGCCGCGGCTCACCTGGAAGAGTGCGCGGAGTGCGCCCGAATCTCGGCGGAGCTTTCCGGGCGGGCGAAACTGGTTGCGGAGTGGATGGACGCGCTGGCGGTGGCCGGTCCGGCGCCGCGGCGCGCGACGGCGAGACGGCGCTGGGTGGTGGCGGCGGCTGCCGCTCTTGCGGCGGGCCTGGCGATCGGCGCGCTGGTCACTCACAAGCGTGTCGAACCGCGGGCAGCGGTTGCCCTGCCGCCGGTGGCCACCTCGCCAACCGTGGCCGCTCCGCAGCCGGAACGGGCGGCGCCCGTCGCGGCCGCACGGGCCACACCGGTCAGGAGATCCGTGCCGCGGAGGGCCACGCGGCCCGTCGCCGTGGATGACCGATTCCTGGCTTTGGACGACGAGCCGTTCGACACGGGCGTCGTGTGGCGGGTGGCGCTGGGACCCGCGCAAGTCCCCGCGGACGTGATCTTGGGGCCGGACGGGCGGGCACGCGCCGTCCGGCTGGTGAATTACAAAGAACGATGAGGAGGACAGTCCGATGAAGAGATTCTGCACTTTTTTGACGATGGTTCCGATGCTGGTTGTGGCGGCGTCAGCGCAGTCTCAAGACGATGCCACCAAGGTGAAGATCAAGGTGGAGGTGGAGAAGGCGCTGGCCGAAGCGAAGGCGCAAATCGATGGGAAATTCACGGCCCTCGGCGGGGCGATGGGCCAGACCGTGAAAGGCGCCCCCTATTCGGCCGTGGAAGTGACGGAATCCACCCAGGTGCTTGCCGATGGGACTCGCATCCACAACGAGAGCCAGGTCTCCGTGTATCGCGACAGCGAAGGGCGCATGCGGCGCGAGACGCCGGACGGGGTCACCATATGGGACCCCGTGACTAATGCCAGCTACTTCCTGAATCCCAAGGACCAGTCGGTGCGCAAGTTGAGGATGTTGATGTACAACACCTTCGACAAAAGCGTTGCCAACGACAACGTGCGGTACGAAGTGCGGAGCACGAACGGCGGCGTGACTTCCGTGATGGTCAACGGGCAGCCGGTGGATCCTTCCACGCTTAAAGGCTTGCCGCTGCCGCCCCCGCCGGACGCCAGAGTGGGCACCTTCGAGGGCCAGGTTTTCCTGACCGGCGAGGCCGTGGCCAACAAGATGGCCCGCACGAAGAAAACCCCCGGTAACACCGAATCGCTCGGCAAGCAGACGGTCGCGGGCTTGCCCAGCGACGGCACCCGGACCACTACCACGCTGGAAGCCGGCGCTATCGGCAACGACCGGCCCATCCAGATCGTGGCCGAGAGCTGGTACTCACCCGAGCTGCAAACGGTCGTGATGTCGAAGCACAACGACCCGCGGACGGGCGAGGAGGCCTTCCACCTGGTGAACGTGAGCCGGACCGAGCCGCCGGCTTACCTGTTCCAGGTGCCGGCGGGCTACCAGTCCTCCGAGCACAACAAGTAGTAGGACTTACATCTTCCGCGTTGCGCGGTGCGGGGCGGCGGACTTGTTGCCCGATTTCAAGATCTGCTCGAACTGATCTTCCGGAATGCTCAAGCTCACGTTGACGTTGCTGCCCTGTGCGCCGATCTGCACGGCTTGGGCCAGCGACGCGATCGCCGGGTCCTTGGCGGCCTGCAACTGGGCCAGGCTTGCCAGAAGCGTCAAGGTATCGGCCACGGTTTTCGCATCCGGGGCGTTATCGGCCACCGCCTGGGCCGTCACCACCACCGAGTTGCCGAACTTCACTCCGCCCGCGGCCGACTGGATGCTCTGGAAAGGCCCCTGCCCGCTGAGCCCGGGAACGTTCGGCGCCGTTTGCGGCGGCTGAAGCGAGCTGAGCGGCACGTTCGAGATGCTCCAGGCATCCGACGTGGTGCTCCAGTGGTTGATCTGAACGGCGAGGGTGGACGGTATCGAGGCCGCGGATCCCTGTTGGTCGATGGCGGCCTTGACGCTGGCCAGGTCGCCCGCAATCACCAGCGTCGAACCCAGGAACGCGACGCCGTGGGTCTGCTTCGCGTCTTCGATAATGGTCACTTTATTGTACGTTTCGGTGGTTCCGCCTCCGTTGGTGGCCGCGGCGGTGATCTTGGCGGTGTCGAAGGTCCCAGTTCCCAGGCACAAGCCGCCCGGGCTGCCCTTTCCCACGGAGTTGGAGGCGACCAGCAATTCGCTCACGTCCTTCGTGGGATCGAACCCGGCTAGCGTCATGAGTTCCTGGAGCTTCTGGTCTTGGGTAGATTGGATCTGGTTGAGCACGTACTGGCCGAACGGCGTGGCCTTGGCTTGATCCACATTGACGCCCGCCACCACCACGGCATCGGGCATTACCAGGGCAACCAACTTGGGATCGGCGGCTCGGGCGGGAAGCACGCCCGTAAAAGCAACCGCGAGCGTAGCGGCAGTCAGGATTCTTGCGTTCATAACATTCAGGACGATAGGCCTGCTCAGATATTAGCGCGTTTGGGGCAGACTCGGCGGGGCTGCCTGGCCGTTGGCGCCACCGGAGCTTTCCCCGAGAGCTTGCGCGGTTAAATATACGGGAACAAAGCAGATCGCGCCGGTCTCTAACCACCACGGAGCCCTGAAATGCTGGAAGCGCGGTCCCTCACCAAGTACTACAATCACACGCCTGCCGTCCGCCAGGTCAGTTTTTCGATCAAGCCGGGTGAAATTCTCGGATACCTGGGGCCGAATGGAGCCGGGAAGAGCACTACGGTCAAGATGCTGGTGGGCCTGATCGAGCCGTCCGAGGGTCAGATCTTCTATCAGGGCCGAAGTGTGTACGGCGATTTCGCCGCTTTTCAGCGGCGCATCGGCTACGTGCCGGAGGAGCCGCACCTCTACCCGCACCTCTCCGGCCGCGAGTTTCTGCAACTGGTCGGGCGGTTACGGGGGATGCCCCGCCGGGTGCTTGAACCCAAAATGGACGAATTTCTGAGCATTTTCGGGCTTTCGAGCGACAGCCACACACCCGTTTCCTTGTATTCCAAGGGCATGCGCCAGAAAATTCTCCTGTCGGCGGCTTTGCTCCACGATCCGGACATCCTCATTCTGGACGAGCCGTTCTCGGGCCTGGATGTCACCTCCGCTCTGATGTTGCGAAGTCTTCTGCGCGCCCTGGCCGCCCGGGGAAAGATGATTCTGTACAGTTCCCACGTTCTTGAAGTGGTCGAGAAGATCTGTTCCACTGTCGTGATTCTGCGGAAAGGAGAGGTGGTGGCGTATGACTCGATCGAGCGGCTTCGCGAACTGATGCGCCAACCCTCCCTGGAAGGTGTGTTCGCTCACCTGGCTGACGTGGACGACGGCGAGCAGGTGGCCAACCGGGTCGTGAAGGCGATGAATTACGGGGGACCAGCGGTATCCCCGGGGCCGGCGGAATCGGCCGCCGCCGAAGCCGGGACCCTGGCCCCTGAACCGGTTGCAGACGAACCGCCGGGGACGGCGGGGAGGGCGCGCCCGCTGATGCGCGCCGCCATCCGGGCGCCGTTCGAGTACTTGGCCGAGCTCGGCCAGAATGTGCGTTATGCGCTGCGGACGCTCCGCGGCTCGCCGGGGTTCACGCTCGTTGCCCTGCTCTCGCTCACGCTGGGCATTTGTGTCGCGACCTGTGCCTACAGCGAGATGAACGGGTTGCTGCGCGACCTGCCCGGCGCGCGCCATCCGGACGAGCTGGTTGCGCTGCACTCGCCCGTGTCCTACCCCACTTACAGGCAATATAGCGAGTTGCACGATGTGTTCTCCGGCGCGTTCGCCTACGTGGCGCCGGTCCCGTTCGGCCTCTCGCTCGGTGGACGCACGGAGCGGACTTGGGGACATCTGGTCACATCTTCCTACTTCTCCACGCTAGGTGTGCGCCCGCTGTTGGGACGCTTCTTCGAGGAGGCCGACGAGCAACCTGGCCGGGCGCCCACCGTGGTCGTCAGCCATAGGATGTGGGAAGACCGGCTGGGCTCCGACCCATCCATCGTCGGAAAGACACTCCACATAAATGGAAATCCCGCTACTGTGATCGGGGTCGGCCCGAAGGAGTTTCGAGGGGCATCGCCCGCGATATTTCCAGCGGACCTGTGGCTGCCCGTCTCGGTGGATGGACGTATGGCGCCGGAGCTGGCGGACAATGCCCTGGAGCGGCGCGACCTGACCATGTTTCAAGTGACCGGCCGCCTGCGGCCGGGCATCACCGAGGACCGGGCGAAGCTGGAATTGAATGCCGCCTCCGAGAGACTGGCGGAGTCGTACGGCGAGCTGGACCGAAATCAAAAAGCCAGCCGCGTGGAATTGCTGCAAGGCGGCAAGATCATTCCGGTGCAAAAGCGGGATCTCCCGTTTTTCCGGGATTTCTTCATGATTCTGGGCAGCCTGGTGCTGCTGATCGCATGCGCCAACGTGGCCAACATGATGTTGTCGCGCGCGGCGAGCCGCCGCAAGGAAATCGCCGTGCGGTTGGCGTTGGGAGCCAGCCGCGGCCGCCTGATCCGGCAATTGCTGACCGAGAGCATGCTGATAGCGGCGGGTGCGGCACTGCCGGCTTTTCTGCTTTCGTGTTGGCTGATGCGCCTGGCTTCGAGCATGAAGATGCCGCTCCCTATTCCCATGACGCTCGATCTTGCCCCCGACTGGCGGGCCCTGGTGTTCACGTTTGTCCTGACCGGTTTGACCGGGCTGGCGTTCGGGCTTGCGCCGGCCTTGCAGGCAACCCGCACCGACCTGGTCTCCGCGTTCAAAGAAGGCGGCGAGGTCCACTTACGCAAATACCGTGCGCTGAGCTTGCGCAACGTTCTGGTGCTCGGCCAGATGGCCGCGTCGCTCACGCTCCTGCTGTTGACCGGATACCTGGGGCTGGGGATCCAGAGCACGGTGGGCGTTCAGGAAGGCTTCAATCCGAGAAATCTCTATCTGATCTCCCTGGACCCGGTGCGCGACGGCTACTCCGGCGCCCGCGCGGCGGCATTCTTCGATAAGCTGCTGGAGCGGGTGAAGACTCTGCCGGGCGTGACCTCCGCGTGCCTGACGGATACCGTGCCGGTGGCCACCGACGGCAACCCCGGCGTGCGCTTCTCCAGTGCCGGCCCCAGAGCCAAGGGCGAGCCCGAGCGCTATTGGGCCCGCAAACATATGGTGGGCCGCGATTACTTCGAGACGGCAGGCATCGCGATTCTCGCCGGACGCGGTTTTGAGAGCCAGGATCAGAAAACCGGCAGGGCGGTGGTGATCGTCACCCGCCAGGCGGTCCGCGAGTTTTGGAAGGGTGAAGATCCGGTGGGGCGAAGCATCGAGATCGCCAACGAGACTGCGTCGGGCGGCATGGCATTGTGGCCCGGGACTATCGATTACCGATCCCATATGCCGGCGGCGGAAAACCGTATTTTCGAAGTGATCGGCGTAGCCGGGGATGTATCGGAAGATCTGGTGGCGAGCAAGAAGCACCCGGCCGTCTACTTCCCGCTTCGGGCGGCGGACTATGCCCAGCCTTCGTTGCGCGGGATGACCCTCATGCTGCGGGCGGCTCCCGGCGTGGATGCCATCGGCCTCGTCCGGCGCGAGGTCTCGGCCATCGATCCGGGCATTACGCCGTACAACGCGCGCAGCATGGTCGAACACATCAGCCAATACATGTCCACTCTGAAGGGGGCCTCCTGGACGTACGGACTGATCGGCGTCTTCGGCCTCATCCTGGCGGCGGTGGGAGTGGCCGGCGTGACGGCGTATTCGGTGGCGAAGCGCGCTCACGAAATCGGCATCCGCATGGCCTTGGGCGCCCAGCGGAGCAACGTGCTGCTGCTGGTGATGAAAGAAGGCGCGGTGCTGGTGATCGCCGGAACCATAGGCGGGCTGGCGCTGGCCTGGGCCGGAATGCGCGCCCTCTCCGGCATGTTTTTCAGCGTAGCCAGCGTGCAAAGGTCCGACCCGGTTCTGCTGGTGGGCGCTCCTGTGCTGCTCGCCGGTCTGGCATTGCTCGCCTGCTATCTGCCGGCGCGCCGGTCCATGCGGATCGATCCCGTGGTGGCGTTGCGTCAGGAGTGAAGGGGCGAATCATGAGACGATGGCTTCGCGAGACGCACGGGACGCTGTTCGAACTCTATCGCCACTTCCTGCTGGGTTTCTTCGACAGCGATCTGATCACGGCCACGGGGCAAACCACCACCGCCCTGATCGGCGCGATCTCTCTTCTCCTGCCGTGCACCGTGATGGTCGAGCAGCCGCTGAAGTTCAAGTACGACCATTTTTCGAGCCTCCCGGTTCCGGGGCCGTATCGCGAAGTCTTTCGGGCCGACGAACTCTGGATGATCACTCTGCTGATGTCCGTCATCGGGGCGCTGACTGCCATCAAGTGGCAGTCCCTGTTTCCGGGACTGCGGGATTATCGCGCCCTGGCATCGCTGCCGCTTCGCCCCGGGCAGGTTTTCCTGTCGAAATGGATGGCTCTGTTTTCCGTGGCCACGATGGCGCTGGCGGCGCTGATTGCGGCGCCGGGTCTCGTGCTTACCATGGTTTCCACCAGCCCCTGGGCCATGAATCCGTCGATGGGGACCAGAATCGCCGCGCACGCCGCCGCATGCGCCGCCGGCAGCTATTTCTTTTTCTTCGGACTGATCGCGCTCCAGGGGGTGCTCCTCAATCTGCTGCGGCCGCGCGTGTTCACCAGGGTGACCGCCTATCTGCAAGGTTTTCTGCTTGCCGTGATGCTGGTTCTGGTAGTCTTGAGCTTCTCCATTCAGCCGCAAATCGCGAATGCGGCCCTCCGGCCGGAGTGGTCGCGCTGGCTCCCGCCGGTGTGGTTTCTGGGGCTGCACCAGGCGATCCTGGGCGATCCCGATCCCGCCATGCAGGCGCTCGCGCACACGGCCCGCGCGGCGCTCGAAATCGCCACTGCGCTGGCATTATCCCTCTACCTGATCAGCTATCGCCGGCATCGTGCCCTGCTGGTGGAGGGAGCGGGGCTGAAGGTCCACAGCCGGCGTTGGCCGGCGGCCCTGCTGGAATGGCTGGTTCCGGATCCGCGCCAGCAGGCGGTCCTCGTCTTCATCACGAAAACGCTGGTGGGCAGCAGCCAGCATCGCATGATCCTGATGGGTTATGGCGGTTTCGGCCTGGCGATCCTGTTGAGCGGAATGCTGGGCATGCGGGAATTTGTGGAGCCCGCCAGGGTGGTCCCGGCCTGTTTCGTGTACGCCCACGTCATCCTTTTGATTTTTCTGCTCATCGGCGTGCGCCACTTGTTTGCCATGCCGACGGAACTCGGGGCCAACTGGACGTTCCGCATCACGGAACTCGACGGGCGCCGCCAATGGATGCGGGCGGTGGACCGCCTGGTGCTCGTTTCGGGCGCCGTGGTGATGCTGGCGATCCCGTTTCCGGTCGAGTTCCAATTGCTCGGCTGGCGCGCGGTGGCGGAGTCGCTTCTGTTTGTGTTGTTCGGACTGCTCTGTTACGAATGGGCATTCTCTTCGTGGGAGAAGCTCCCGTTCACCTGCTCGTACCTCCCCGGAAAAACGCCGGGGTGGAAGCTGGCAGCGGAATTTCTGGGACTCCTCACACTGCTGCCCGTCGTGAGCACCATCATGCTCGCCTGTTTGTACAATCGCGCGGGCTTCCTGGTGGTTCTGGCCGTGCTGCTCGCCGCCTGGGTCCGCTTCCGCGCCTTGCGGCGGGAAACGTGGGGAAGGGTGAGTCTGAAGTACGAAGACTTACCCGATCCCGCGATTCACGGGCTGGACCTGCTCAAGTGAGCCTGGCAAGCATCGCAGAGGGCTCCCCCGTTCAATGCCGTGCGCCATCGCGATCGGCTTCACATCGACTCGGCAATTCAACAACCCGGTCGTCGCTGGCAACCTGATTGCGAATCGCCGTTGGCGGCTAGCTTAGCCAGCACATCTGAGTTCGCCAAAAATGGTTGTTGGCGATGAGGTCTCGGCAGTACCTTCTCCCGCGGCCAGCGACGAGAGCGCGAACGGTCTGCAATGCACCGTTGACCAGCCTGCCTGAGCCAGCTACCGCATGCAAGTCCGTTCGTTCACACCCGCCTCAATGCCTCAATGCTCAATGGCTGGTGTGTGGAGAGATCCCTACCGGTACGTTCTGCCGGAGCGCATCAGGATGCGGAGGACGAGCACAACTTCCTTTTCGTGGTCGGCCGTGAAGAGGATCCGGTAATCGCCGATGCGGCGCCGGTACACGCCCTTCCACGTTTCGCCCTGGAGGGCTTTCACGTCGCCTTGGAAGGGATCGCCCGCCATCTGGCCGAGCACGCGCGCAACGCGGTTCTGAATGGCCTTGGGAAGGTTGCGGATGTCCTTTGTGGCGTCCGGGGCAAATTCACAGGCCCAACTCATGCTTGACCTGGGACCACGGTATTGTTTTCCCCTCTCGGACCTGTTTGAGGGCGTGGCGCACTTTTCTTGCTTCCGCGGGCGTCAGGGTGTCGTCGGGGTCGTGGGTCGCGGGTGGCTTTGGATGAATCGTCACCACACCGCGAGAAACCCTGAACTCCACCTGATCCCCGCTCTTAAAGCCGGCTTCGCGACGGACCCGGTTCGGAACTACGAGGGGGGTCTTGTTTTTGACGGTGACGGTCATTGGCAGGCAGTACGTTTGATTTCTTTGCTCTCAGTTTACGGGGCCCAGGGGTGCGTCGTCAATCGACGGCCACGCCCCCTTTCCCCGTTCAGTGCCCGAGCGGGATCTGGTCTACGATTTCGATGCCGAAGCCTTCCAGGGCAACGATTTTGCGGGGGTGATTGGTCAGCAGGCGAACGGTGTGCAGGCCCAGGTCGGACAGGATCTGGGCGCCGATGCCGTGCTCGTGCTGCAACTGCCGCTGGCCGGCTTCGCCTTTGTAGTGCATGAATTCGCGGCCGTGCGACGCCATCCGCGCGGCGCCATGGGCATTCGGCTCGATCTGAAACCCCGGACCCGTTTCGTGCAGGTATACCAGCACGCCCAGACCCTCCTCCGCGATCGCGCGCAGCGAGTTGCGCACCAGGGCCGCGCAATCGCAGGCCGTGGAACCGAACACGTCGCCGTACAGGCACCGCGAATGCATCCGGACCAGCACCCGCTCGTGGTTCGCCACCTCGCCGCGGACCATCGCCAGGTGGTACTCGGGATTGAGGTCGCTGGCATACGCGATGGTGCGGAATTCGCCGAACTCGGTCTCGATGCAGCCTTCGGCCACGCGCCGGACGAACTTTTCGTGCTTCATGCGGTAGCGGATCAGGTCCGCCACCGAGATCATCTTCAGGCCGTGCCGCAGGCAGAATTCGCGAAGCTGCGGCACCCGGGCCATGGTGCCGTCCTCGTTCATGATTTCGCAGATCACCCCGGCCGGCGGCAGGCCCGCCATCCGCGCCAGGTCCACCGAGGCCTCGGTCTGCCCGGCGCGCACCAGCACGCCGCCGTCCCGCGCCCGCAGCGGAAAGACGTGGCCTGGCCGCGCCAGGTCCGAGGGCCGGCACTCCGGATCGATGGCCTGCAGGATGGTGCGCGTGCGGTCGGCGGCCGAAATACCCGTAGTGACACCTTCGAGCGCATCGATGCTTTCGCAGAAGGCCGTCCCGAAATTCGAGGTGTTGTAGGGGCTCATCTGCGGCAGCCGGAGGTAGTCGCAGCGCTCCGCGGTCAGGGTCAAGCAGACCAGCCCGCGGCCGTGGGTGGCCATGAAATTGATGACCTCGGGGGTCACCTTCCGGGCGGCGATGGTGAGGTCGCCTTCGTTCTCCCGGTCTTCATCGTCCACCACCACGAGCATTCGGCCGGCGCGAATCTCCCCGATGGCATCGTCTACCGGCACAAAAGGCATAATCCATTGTATCTGTAAGAAATCCGCGCCCTACGCTAAGATGGTACGTGTAAGATCTGTCTCCCGGCCGTCCCGCCAGGAGGCCTCTACTTCAACATGGTTACGAGACGCAGATGTCGCTACGGATCTTACCATCGCTGCCCAACCTGACGCCGGCCGGGATCATCGACATCCTGGTGGTGGCGTTCCTGGTGTACCAGGCGCTGATGGTGGTGCGGGGAACGCGCGCGGGCCACATCCTGATCGGCATCCTCATCATGGTGTCGCTCTATGCCGTGGCGCTGTGGACGGGCCTGGAAGCGCTGCGATCGGTCCTTTCGTTTATCGTTCCGTACCTCGGGTTAGCGGTGATCGTGCTGTTCCAGTCGGAGATCCGGCGCACCCTGGCGCGCCTCGGACGCAAGCGCTGGCTGGGCGGCTGGACCGGCTTCGGCGCGCCCGGCACCAGCATCGAGATCCTGCTGGCGGTGGAGCATCTCGCCCAGCAAAAAGTCGGTGCGCTGATCGTTCTGGAGCGCGATATCGGGCTGCGCACGTTCATCGAAAGCGGAGTGCGGCTGGAGGCCGTCATCTCGCGCGATCTGCTGCTGACCATTTTTCATCCCGGGCTTCCCCTGCACGACGGCGCGGTGATCGTGCAGAAGGACCGCCTGGCCGCGGCTGCCTGTTTTCTTCCGCTGACCACCAACCCGGCGGTTTCCGGCAAGTTGGGCACCCGCCATCGGGCGGCGATCGGAATCACCGAAGAGACCGATTGCCTTTCCATCGTGGTCTCCGAAGAGACCGGCCGCGTTTCCGTGGCTTCTTTCGGCGAGTTGGCGGCCATCCCGTCGATGCGCGACCTGGAGGAAAGCATCAATCGGCATTTCGGGGTCGAGCCGCCAACCGGTCCGCCCATCGACGATTCTGCCGCGGATATTCCCTTGTCGCCCGGCGCCATGGCGCCGGGTGAAGCGCCGTCCAGCGAACGGGTGAAGCAGTCATGAAGTGGGTCGGGATCGTCTTCCATAATTTCTGGTGGAAAGTTCTGGCCCTGGGGATTGCCGTGGTCTTGTGGGCGGTGGTGGCAAACGAGCCGGAACTGTCGACCTTCATGACCGTCCGGCTGGCCTACAAGAACCTGCCGGACGACCTGGAGATCAGCGAGATCAGCAACGAATCGGTGGGGACCATCTTGCTGGAGCTGCGCGGGCCCTCCGGCCAGTTGCGGGGGCTCGGCGACAGCGCCGTCCATCCGGCGGTGACCCTGGATATGTCCGGCGTGCAGCCCGGGCAGCGCACGTTTCCGATCGGCGACGGCAATGTGAATCTTTCGCGCGGCTTGCGGCTGGTGCGCGCGATCCCGTCCGAGGTGCGGTTCCGGTTCGAAAGGCGCCTGGAGCGGGACGTTCCCGTGCAGGTGCGCTTCGCGGGCGAGGGAACGCACGGATACGTGGTTGCGCGCCATCAGGTGGAGCCGGACAAATTGAGGATCGCCGGGCCGGCCAGCCGCGTGGCCCGCGTGACCGCGGTGGTTACCGATCCGGTGGATGTGTCGGGCGCGGTGGGCTCGTCCGCGTACCAGGTGAACGCGTACGTAGACGATCCGTTCGTGCGCCTCCAATCCTCCCCGCTGGTGAGGGTCGCGGTGACCATGATGAAGAAGTGAGCATCCGGCGGTGTTGCCGCGGAGGACCCCCGGGCCCGGATGGTCCCGAATGCTCGTAAGGAGAATCAGTGGGTAAAGAACTTTTCGGAACGGACGGCATCCGCGGCGTCGCGGGCGAATACCCGCTCGATCCCGCGACCGTCTACGCTTTCGGCGTTGCTTTGGGCAACGATGCCACCAGGCGCCACGCCGGCCCCGAGATTCTGATCGGCGCCGATACGCGCGAATCCGGCCGGTGGATCGCGGAACTGGTGGCCGGCGGCCTGGCCAGCCGCGGAGCGCGCGTGCGCTATGCGGGCGTGATTACGACCCCCGGCGTGGCCTACCTCACCCGTACGGAACATTTCGTCGCCGGGGTGATGATCTCGGCCTCGCACAACCCGTATCGCGACAACGGCCTTAAGGTGTTCGGCGCCTCCGGTTTCAAACTGCCGGATGCGGAGGAGCACGACGTCGAGCAGGAGATCTTCGCGCTCCGCGAGAAGGGCGGAGCGCTCGCGTCGCCGCCCCTGCCATCCAGTCTGGATGTGGACGACAGCCTCGACCGGAAGTACCTGGAGTATCTGGTTTCGACGGTGCGGGTTCGCTTCGATGGCATCAAGCTGGCCGTGGATTGCGGCAACGGCGCTTCGTACCGCCTGGCGCCCGAGCTGTTCCAGCGTCTGGGCGCCGAGGTCGTGGCGATCGGCGCGGAGCCTGACGGGCGCAATATCAACCTGAACTGCGGCGCGCTCCACCTGGGAGCGGTGCGCGAAGCGGTGCTCGCCAACAGCGCCGATTTCGGCGTGGCGTTCGACGGCGATGCCGACCGTGCCATGTTCGTCTCCAGAAGCGGCAAGATCGTCGATGGCGACGGCGTCCTGCTCACCGCGGCGCGCGCGCTGAAAGCGGCCGGGCGGTTGGCGGGCGACACGGTGGTGGGGACCGTGATGGCCAATCTCGGTCTCGAAAAGGCGCTGGAGCGCGAAGGCATTCGCATGGTGCGCACGCCGGTCGGCGACAAGTACGTGCTCGAAGAGATGGTCCGGCTGGGCGCGCCGTTGGGCGGCGAGCAGTCGGGCCACGTCATTTTCCGCGAATACGCCACCACGGGTGACGGCTTGCTGACGGCCCTGCGCGTTCTGGAAATCGCCCGCCACGCCGGAGCCGGGCTCGACGAGTTGACCGCGGATTTGCACGTCTACCCGCAGAAGCTGGTCAACGTCCGCGTGCGGGAGAAGAAGGGACTTACGGAGGTGCCCGCGGTAGCGCGCGAGATCCGCCGCGTGGAGGAGACCTTCGCGGGCGCCGGCCGCGTGCTGGTGCGCTTCTCCGGCACCGAGCCGCTGGCCCGCGTAATGGTGGAAGGCCCCGATCTCGAGCAGGTGGAAAGCTTCAGCGCCAGCATCGCCGAGGTGATCCGCCGCGAGATGGGGGAGTAGCGTTTACGGCGGGCCGACGGATGCCCTTCAAGAACTCACAACCGAATCCGGGAGTCTGAAGGTCACTTCGATCTCCGTCTGTACCTCGACGGCGATTCCGTTGACCGTGGTAGGACGATAGCGCCAGTGCCGGACGGTTTCGAGAGCGGATTCGGCGAGCCACGGGTGACCTGTCCGGACGGACAAATCCATGATCACGCCGTCACGGCCAATAACCGCATCCAGGACAACTGCACCCTCGAGCCCGTGCGTCTTCGCGGCCGGCGGATACGCTGGTTCCGCGAACGCTATCAAATGCGCGGCTCTGTGCGCCTGTGGTGTGAATGCGGAGCCTGGTGGACATCGGATTCTGGAAAACCGCAGTTTCCTCTCTTCCATGCCTTACAGAATACTGCGAATGCGCGCCAAGCTTTACACCGGATAATCTGCAAGGCGACTTCTCAGGGCTTACTCCACTTCCACCAGCTTGATTTTCTCCGCCCGCGCCAGGTTGACCACCGTTTCTTTGCCGTCGACGGTCACGCGGTGCTTGCCGTAGAAGGCGCGAACCACCACCTGGCCGTCGCGGCCGGCCTCTCCGCTCCATCGGGTCCACCACTGCTTCAGCACCAGGTCCTCGTAAGCTGCCGCCGCCGGCGTGGGCGTCCAGTCCCGCTTGTACAGCGACGATTGCGGAATCCAGTTGGCGCCTTCCCAGAATCCCCACATCATGATTCCGGTCACCGCCGGGTGGGCGAAACAGATGCGGTAATACTGCCGCAGCGCCTCCGCCTTGGCCTTCTCCTCTTCGGGAGTCATCTTCGCCGTGCGGTCCCCCGTGTAGAATTTCGAGCGCTGTCCGGGGAAGTTGTACTCCGTGATCCGGATCGGCAGGTTGAACTTCGCCAGCTCGTCCAGGGCTTTCTGCAACGCCGCCGGGTCGAAGCTGTCGCCGTGCAGATGGCCTTGCACGCCGATCCCCGAGATGGGCACGCCCATGTCCAGCAACCCGCGGATGTGCTTCACGTAGTCGTCCAGCCGGTTGCCGGTCGTGATGTCGTAATCGTTGACGAACAGTTTCGCGTTGGGGTCGCCGTCCTTCACCCAGGACGCCATCTGCAGGGTGATCTGGGGGCCCAGGCGCTGCGCGTAATAGTTGGCGTGCATCATCTCGTTGTTGAGGTCGTACTCCGCGAAACGGTCGCGGTAGCGCGCGCCGATGGATCTTCCCCGCTGCTGGAGAGCCATGCGCAGCTCGTCGTCGCTCAGTCCCTTGACCCAGTCCTGCACGCGGTTGGGAACTCCCCAGAAAATGCAGTGGCCTCGCAATGGGATGCCTTCCTGGTCCGCCCACGCCAGAATGTTGTCCACCAGCGAGTAGTTCACCTTGCCCCGCTCCGCTTCCATTTCGTGCCATTTGAAGGACGCCTCGATTACGCCCGCATTGAAATGGCTGGTGAAGATTTCTTTCCACTTGCGGATGTCTTCCGGCGCCGCCCGTCCTGAAAAGACGCCCGTCGCCACGGTGGCGCCGAACCAGAACTCGTGGCGGATCTGCTCGACCGTAATCTTGGCGCCGGGCCTGGTCCTGATCACCAGAGTGCCTATTCTGTTCTTGGCGATCGACGAATCCAGATCGCTTTCCGACGCGAGCATGGCGGCCGCGCCAAAAAGGATGAAAACGAGAGCCGTTCTTCCGGAATGCATGGCCGGTATCAATCTATCACGCGGCGCCTGGCTCGAGGAGGGGCATGACGGCCGGACTCCCGGATTTTCTTGGCACGTTCCGGCCGCGGTTTGCGCCTTCTTCAGTAAAGAAGCAAAGAAGACTAGCGTCAGTCGCCCCCCTGGACGGAGGCAGGGGGGCATCAGGCCGGTGACCGGGAGTCCTTTTCCGAGCCGCGCCCGTAAGCAAGCGGTGCCCGGGACGGCACGCTAGCCCGCGTACGCCCCTACCACGATGATCCCGATCGAGAGGTCGCCGACTTTCACCGCCAGCACCCAATCGCTGTCACCCTCTTTGGCTACCGAGGGCGTCGCGCCGCTGGGTGCTTCGAGCGAGAGCACGGCGGCGTGAGCGGTTCCCGAAGTCTTGCTCTGCGCCACCAGTTTGTCGAAGTCGGGAGTGGCGTTGGGGTCGGCATCGTTGCCCACCGGGGTCAGCAGCCCGAAATCGCGTTGCGGTGCCACCCCCTGGTGGGCGCCGTCCACGGGGTAGTTGCTGTACCGCAGGGTGTAGAGACCGGGTTTGATGCTTTGGCCCCTGCGATCGGAGCCGGCGGCGGGGAAGCGAACCACGCCCAGCAGCGTGCCTTGCGCGATGGGCAGAACGGCATCCTGGGCCTTGGCGCCCGCCGGAATCGACTTCCGAAACCAGATCTCGCACCAGGGTCCGGACGGACCGGTAACACGATACCCTTTCGAATCGATGGCCGAGGCGTAGGCGGCGGGCAGTCCGGGCGCGGGCGTGGAGATCGCTTCGAGCTTGTATTGCTGGGCGAATGCTAATGCCGAGCAGGAAAGGAAAAGCAGGGTCTTCATCATGGCAGTCCGGCAGGCAAAAAATATGGAGCGGGAGACGGGATTCGAACCCGCGACATCGACCTTGGCAAGGTCGCACTCTACCAACTGAGTTACTCCCGCCCGTTGGAAAACTCCATTTTCCTTCACAAACATTACCGGTGTCAAACGTTATGGATAAATTATTGATTCCCCGGTATTTATAAAGTTGTGGCTTTTGTGTTTCGGTGTGCTAGACTACACTTCGGTCTTTGCGGTACAGGCTGCCACCCAGGACGTAACGGAGGCCTCGCAGGCAAGACTCGGAAGCGTGCACTGACCGATCCCACGCCGTTGTGGAAATTGCTGTGGAAAGGTTGTGCCAGTAGTGTGTAAAAGCGATGAATCATTGGGATCAAATCCGGAATTATCTGCAACATAGGGTGAGTCAGGAGAACTACGACAACTGGCTGAAGAATACCGCTTTCGCAGGCCTCGATGGGGATACCCTCTACGTGTCCGTGCCGGACCGGGAGACGCGGCAGCTTCTGGAGACCGACTACTCGAACATGGTTCGGAATGCAATCCGCGAACTAGGCCTGCCGGTGCGCAGCGTGAACTACGAAGCGCAGCCGGCGCGTGGCGTGGTGAACCAGGCCGCTGCCGCCGTCGAGCCGTACGAACCGGAGTCAAACGCTTCCACGTTGAATCCGAAGTTTACCTTCGAGACTTTTGTCGTGGGCGCGTGCAATCAGTTCGCGCATGCCGCCGCGCGGTCGGTCGCGACCAACCCCGCGCGGGCGTACAATCCGCTCTTTATTTATGGCGGCGTGGGGATGGGAAAAACTCACCTGATGCATGCCATCGGACGCGAGTTGATGGACAGCTTCGGCGCCATGCGCGTGATCTACACTTCCAGCGAGCGTTTCATGAACGAGATGATCGCCTGCATCCGGACGGACCGCATGCCGCAGTTCCACCAAAGGTACCGCGCGGCCGATGTCCTGCTGATCGACGACATCCAGATCCTGGGTAATAAGGAGCGGACGCAGGAAGAGTTCTTCCACACTTTCAACGAGTTGCACGACCATCAGAAGCAGATCGTGATCTCCAGCGACTCCTCGCCGAAAGAAATTCCGGGCCTGGTGGAGCGCCTCCGGTCGCGGTTCGAATGGGGCCTGCTGGCCGATTTGCAGCCCCCTGACCTGGAAACCAAGATGGCCATCCTGGACAAAAAGGCCGATGCCGACGGAGTGAAACTGCCCGACGATGTCCGGTCGTTCATGGCCTCGAAGACCAAATCCAACGTGCGGGAACTCGAAGGAGCGCTCGTCAAGTTGATCGCCTACTCCTCGCTCACCGGTGTGCCGATTCACCTGCAGATGGCCCAGCAGGTTTTAAAGCACCTGGTCCACGTGCAGGACCGGAAGGTCACCATCGACTCGATTCAAAAAGCGGTTGCCGAACGGTTCCAGATCAAACAATCGGTGTTAAAGGAGAAGAGCAACACCTATAAGGTGGTTTACCCCCGGCAGGTCGCCATGTACCTGGTAAAGGAGCTGACCAATGCGTCCTTGCCGGAGATCGGACGGGCGTTTGGAGGCAAGCACCACACCACCGTGATTCACTCCGTAAACAAAATCGAGCAGGCGCGTACTGTTGATCCGGAATTGAACAGGCTCCTCCACAGTCTAATGGATTCATTACAAGGAGGTTAGCAAGTTATTCACAATGGGCTTCAAACAAGCTTTAGGGAAAATGTGCAAAAACGGTAACACTAACCTCTTTTTACAGAATCCTTGCCACCGGTTTCCTCAACTTCGTGTAGCGAAAAGTGGCTGAATTTAGTATAATTTAGGTAGCTTTCAACAGTTTGCACAGGCCCGATGAATACGGTTCTTATAGTACACATCTTTATAACCCAAAAGAGATAGGAGCTGTGGCCATGGAATTCACCGTCAGCAAAGGCGATTTGGTAAGGGAGCTGAGCTTGTCGCAGGGTGTGGTTGAAAAGAAGACCACCATTCCGATCTTGTCGAATGTGCTCCTGGAGGCCTCAGGCGATCGGGTGACGCTCACGGCTACAGACCTGGAGTTGGGGATTCGCTGCTCTTGCCCGGCTACCGTAAAGAAAGAGGGTTCCGGCACCGTGCCGGCCCGAAAACTGCTGGATTTCGTGCGGTTGCTGCCGGAAGGCGATCTTGCCATGAAGTTTCTGGAGAATCATTGGGCGACGATCACCAGCGGACGTTCCAAAACGCGCATTGCCGGCATGTCGCGGGAGAGCTTTCCGGAACTGCCGCAGATGCCCGAGCCGATCGCCGAGATTCCGATAAAAACGCTGGCTTCGATGATCGCGCGGACCTCGTTTGCGATTTCCATGGAGGAATCGCGGTTCACGCTGAATGGCGCGCTTTTGGTGATCCGGCCGGAAGGTCTCACCATGGTGGCAACCGACGGTCACAGGCTGGCTTTCGTGCAGTCGCCGGCTTCCGACAGCGGGCAGGTGCATCAGCCGTTTCGGGCCCTGGTGCCAAAGAAGGCGATGGCCGAATTGACCAAGCTGGCGGACGATGCCGGAGAGAATGGTAAGGTCCTGCTGGCCGCCGACGACAATCACTTGTTCTTTCAGGTAGGCCATCGGCTGTTGCAGACGCGCAAGCTTACCGGTAACTTCCCCGACTATGACCGCGTCTTGCCGAAGGATCATAACTTGATCGTCAAGCTGCCGAAGGATGAGATTCGAGCGGCTATCGAGCGCGTGGCGCAGTTTGCCGACGAGCGCTCTCGCGCCATTCGCGTGAAATTCGTGGGCGGCGAGGTGCAAATATTCTCTTCATCGGTGGAGATGGGAGAGAGCGAAGAAAGCGTCGTCAGCGAGTATCAGGGACCGGATCTGGAGATTGGATTCAACGCGCAGTACCTGCTCGATTTTCTGCGTGTCATCCCGCAGGATCATGTTGCCTTCGAGCTGAAGGATCAGAAAAGCGCGGGTGAATTGCGGCCGGATGGCGAGAACATAACGGACCAATACCGCTATGTCGTGATGCCGATGAGAATTTGAGTTGTTAGTGCGGGCGATGCCGCCTGCGCGATCGAATAAGCACGGACTAACCATGGGAAATGATGTAAATGCAGCCAGCGTCTATGACGCTACCAGTATTAAGGTACTCGAGGGATTGGAGGCGGTGCGCCTGCGGCCGGCGATGTACATCGGTTCGACCGGTGAAATGGGACTGCACCACCTGGTGTATGAAGTCGTCGATAACTCCGTGGACGAAGCTCTGGCGGGCTATGCCACCGAAGTCAGCGCCACGATTCACGACGACAATTCCGTTACCGTCATCGATAACGGCCGCGGAATACCGGTGGACCTGCATGAAGAGGAGGGCGTATCGGCGGCGCAGGTAGTGATGACCAAGCTGCACGCCGGCGGCAAGTTCGACTCCAAGAGCTACAAGGTATCGGGTGGCCTCCACGGCGTCGGCGTGAGCTGCGTCAATGCGCTGTCGGAGCGGCTGGAGCTGGAGATCTGGCGCGACGGGTACACCTGGCAACAGGAATATGCCATGGGGATTCCCAAGGCGCCTCTGGCCAAGGCCGGTAAGGCGGGCCGCAAAACCGGCACGCGCGTGACGTTCAAGCCGGATCCCTCCATCATGGAAATGACCGTGTTCAACTACGACACCCTGGCGCAGCGCCTGCGCGAGATGGCGTTCTTGAACAAGGGTCTCAAAATCACCCTCACCGACGAACGCGTCGATCCGGAAAAGCGCACGGAGTTCCTCTACAGCGGCGGAATCGCCGAGTTCATCCGCCACCTCAATCGCGGCAAGCAGGTGTTGCACGATAAGCCGATCTATTTCGAGGCGGATCGCCCGCTGCCCAACGGCGGCACCCTCAGCATGGAAGTGGCGCTGCAATATAACGACGGGTACTCGGAAAACGTCTTCAGCTTCGCCAACAACATCAACACCGTGGATGGCGGCACGCATCTGACCGGGTTCAAGACCGCGCTCACCCGCACCATCAATGCGTTCGGCCAGCGCGAGGGCTTGTTCAAGGACGTCAAGGAGAACCTGACCGGCGACGACGTGCGCGAAGGATTGACCGCCGTGGTCAGCGTCAAGGTGCCGCAGCCGCAGTTTGAAGGTCAGACCAAGGGCAAGCTGAACAGCGATATCGCCGGCTACATGACGCAGTTCGTCAACGACAAGCTGATGGAGTACTTCGACAAGAACTCCACCATCGGCCGGCGGATCGTGGGCAAGGCGATCGAGGCGTCGCGGGCCCGCGAGGCGGCGCGAAAAGCGCGCGACCTCACCCGGCGCAAAGGCGCGCTCGAATCCGGCGGCATGCCGCACAAGCTGGCCGACTGCCAGGAGCGCGACCCCGAGCGTTGCGAGTTGTTCCTCGTCGAGGGCGAATCGGCCGGCGGCACCGCCAAACAGGGCCGCGACCGGCGGTTCCAGGCGATTCTTCCGCTCAAGGGCAAGATCCTCAACGTGGAAAAGGCGCGTTACGACAAGATGCTCGGCCACGAGGAAATCCGCGCCATGATCACGGCGCTGGGCACGGGCATCGGCAAAGACGATTTCGACGCCACCAAGCTGCGCTACGGCAAGATCATCATCATGACCGATGCCGACGTGGACGGCTCGCACATCCGCACGCTCCTGCTGACTTTCTTCTTCCGCCACATGCACGAGTTGATCCTGCGGGAGCGCGTCTTCATCGCGCAGCCGCCGCTCTACCGCATCAAGAAGGGCAGGAGCGAGAAGTACATCAAGGACGAAAAGGAATTCACCAAGGAGATCATGCGCCGCGCCACCGAGAATCTGCGGCTCGAGACGCAGGGGGCCGCCAACGGCGCGGAATCGAAGACGGTGCTCGAAGGCGGCGAACTGCGCGCGTTTCTGCTCAACCTGGACGAATACGAGCAGATGTTCCACAAGGTCGGGCGCCGGCTGCGCGACCCGCGCGTGGTAGAAGTGCTGGCCAATGTCGAGCTGCGGGTGGACACCAAGGCGGACTTCCAGGAGGAGGCCAACCTGAAACCGGTGTTCGCGTCGCTGAACAAGCTGGGGCTCAACCCCGAGCTGCGGCGCGACGAGGAACACTCCTCGTACGCCGTGGTCTTCCACGATTCGACCAACGCCGAGCGCGCCATCGGCGTGGGCCTGCAGGCGCAGCCCGAGTACCGCCGCTTCCGCGCGCTGGCCCGCTCCATCGCCAGGTTTAACACCCCGCCTTTCCTGGTGGTGAAGAACGAGCGCCGCGAGTCGCTGGCGAACTGGAGCGACTTGCTCGAATACGTCAAGGCGGAAGGCAAGAAAGACGCATCCGTGCAGCGCTACAAGGGGCTGGGCGAAATGAACGCCGAGCAGTTGGCCGAAACCACCATGAACCCGGAGAAACGCACGCTGCTCTCCGTGCGCCAGGAGGACGCCGTCGAGTGCGAGGAGATCTTCTCCACCCTCATGGGCGAGGACGTGGAGAGCCGCCGCAAGTTCATCGAAGAGAACGCGCTCGACGTGAAGAATCTGGACGTGTAGTCATGGCCGCCGGGACGCTGATTTCGGTTGAGGAATACCTGAAGACGTCATACGACCCTGACGTGGAATACGTGGACGGCGTACTGTTGGAGCGCAATGTGGGTGACTGGTTGCACTGTTTGATCCAGCGGAATATTATTCTCGCCTTGAGTCGCAGATACCCGGATATTTTCGCGGTTCCGGAATTGAGATCGCAGACCCGGACCACGCGCTACCGTCTCCCTGACGTCTCCGTGCTGCTCGCCGCGCCCCAAACGAAGTACTTGCTGGAAGCGGCCTTTTTGGCGATCGAGATCCTGTCCGAAGACGACAGCATGAGCCGCATGATCGAAAAACTCAAAGAGTACGCCGCCACTGGCGTACCGAACATCTGGGTGATCGATCCGCGGCTCAGGCAAGTTTTCACCTTTCAAGGGAACACCCTTCAGGAAGTCCCTGGCGACGTCATCGCCACCGGCGACCCGCGCCTTGAACTCACCCGCGAGGAAGTGTTTCAGCACTGCTGACTACCGCCCGCGCGGCCCTGCGCACGTCTTCCAGCAGTATCTCCATATCCCGCGGCGTAGTCCGGTAATTCAGGACACAGCCGCGCAAGGCGAATTTTCCGCGGATCTTCGCGTTCGAAAGATAACTGCCGCCGGCGCGCTGCAACTCCACCAGGATGCGCTCGTTCAAAGCGTTGAGGTCGCCGGTGAAGCCGCGCGGGGCACAGCGGAAACAGAAGATCGAAAGGCCCGCCGGTGCGAGCATCTCGAAATCGTCCGCGGCGGCCACCAGGCTTTCGAAGTATCGCGCGCAGGCGATGTTTCCCTCGACGGCCTCGCCCAGGCGTTGCGCCCCGGCGTACTTGAACAACAGCCACAGGTCCAGAGCCCGGAAGGGGCGCGACAACTCGGGCCCGTAGTCCCAAAACGCAAAGGCTTCGTCGCGTTCCAGCCCGATGCGGCGGATGTAGTCGGCGTCGTGGCCGAAGGCCGCGCGCGCCCACTCCGCATCCTTGTATAGCACCGAGCCGGACCCCATCGGCAGATACAGCCATTTGTGCGGATCGAGCGCGATGGAGTCGGCCTCGGCGATTCGCGCAAACAACGGGCGGGCGGAAGGCGCCAAAGCGGCGAAGCCCCCGTACGCCGCGTCCACGTGGAGCCAGAGGTCGTAGCGCCGCGCGAGAGCCCCCAGCGCGCCGATGGGATCGAAGGCGCCCGTGGCCGTGGTGCCGGCGTTGGCCACCACGCAGAACGGAAGGTGGCCCGCTGCGAGGTCCTGTCGGACGGCCTGTTCGAGCGCGGCCAGGTCGATCTCGAGGCGCTCGTTGGTCGCGACTTCGCGCACGTTCGCCTCGCCGATGCCCAGCATCCCGGCGGCCTTGCGGACCGAGAAGTGGCCCTCTTCGGAGACGTACAGGCACATGCGCCTGCCCGTCGCCGCCAGGCCGTCGCGCACCACGTTGCCCGGCGCCTTGGCGCTGCGCGCGGCCGCGAGCCCGGCAAAATTCGCCATGGAGCCGCCGCTGGTGAGCACGCCCACTGCCTCCGCCGGGTACCCCAGCATTTCTTTGAGCCAGTTGATGGTGACGTGCTCCATCTCGGTGGCCGATGGGGCCGAGCGCCAGCACGTCACGTTGATGTTCCACGCCGCCTGGAGCATCGCTGCCACGGCGTTGACCGGCGTTCCGGGCGAACAGAGATAGCCGAACAGGCGCGGATGGGCGCTCTGCCGGTTGTAGCGGACGACGACGTTTTCCAGCGTGTCGAGAAGCGCGCTGAAATCGGAGCCGGATTGCGGAAGCCGCTCGTCGAGCTGTTCCCGAAGCGCGGCCGAAGTCGTGGGCACGAACACCGGCCGGCCGGGCAGGGATTCGTAAAATGCGGCGAGCCGCTCCAGGGCGGCGCGGCCCAGCGCGAGGATCTCGTCGGTCGGAAGGGCGAGCCGGTCGGTCATCGGAAAAGCTCAGGGTAGCACCGCCGGCGCCGTGTAGACACCGAATCCCCAAATTCCCATACACGTTTTCCCGCCCCCCGCAGTTGTATTTAATGAAAGGATGAGAACCCTGGCGTTCCTGGCGATGGCGGGTGCGATCAACGGGCAGGACGGCCGGGTGGGTGTAATCGAAGCCGCCAAAGCGGGCGACCTGGCGGCCTTCGAACAGCTCATCCGGCAGTACGAGCGCATGGTGCTGGTCACCGCCCTCCGGTTGCTCGGAAGGCTGGAGGATGCCCAGGATGTTTCGCAGGAGGTCTTCCTCAAGCTGTACCGGAACCTGGGCAAGGTCGAGGCGTCCGGCAGTCTCTCGGGTTGGCTCTACCGGGTCACCGTAAACGTCTGTCACGACCTCAGGCGCCGGCGCCCGGACACGGTCGCGGTGGAGGATGCCGGCGAGCTGGCCTCCCCCGATGCCGATCCGCAGCAGAGGACCGCGGCCGCCGAACGTCGGCGGGCGCTCGAGTTGAGCCTCCGCCTGCTGTCGGAAAAAGAAAGGGCGGCCTTGGTATTGCGCGATTTGGAGGGTCTCTCCACCGAAGAGGTGGCCCGTGTGCTGGGGTCGAGCGAGGCCACCGTGCGGTCCCAGATCTCCAAAGCGCGGGTGAAAGTCAAAGGGTTCGTAGAGCGCTACTTCCGGAGGCGCGTATGAATTGCAGGGATTGGGAAGAGCGGCTGGCCTTGTATGCCGGAGACGACCTCGCGCCCGCGGAACGGGCGGCGGTGGAGCGCCACCTCGGTGAGTGTGCCGGTTGCCAGGTTTTCTTGAGCGGGCTGAAAGCGGGAATCGACACGCTGCGGGAGGCTCACGAGGATGGGCCTTCGGAGGCGCATCTTGCGGCGGTGCGCGCGCGTGTGCTGGCGGATTTGCGGCATCGGCGGCGGTCGCGTGCCTGGGCGTGGGCTGTGGCCACGGTGGCGGCAGTGCTGCTGCTGTTGGTGGCGGTGCGGCCGGGCCGAAAGGAGGCCCCTCCTGTGCCGGTCGTGGCGGTCAGCCGGCCGCCGGCGCCGGTCGAGATCGAAAGACCGCGCCCCCGGCAGCCTGTCCGGCGCGTGCGGCATGTCGTCGCCCGCAATCGAGTCCGCACCCCGCTTTTGGCCAGCCCGCCCCCTAACGAGCCGGCCGAGCCGCTGGTAGTAAAGTTGATCACCGACGACCCCGACGTGGTGATCTATTTGATTTCAGGTGGAAAAGGAGAACCGAAATGAAACGGCTGTTGTTTGCAGTGATGTTGTTGGCCGCCCCCGCGGTGGCGCAGCAGGCGTCCACGCCCGCGCCGGAGCCCCGCGTTCAGAAGCTGTTCATCTTGAAATATGCGAATCCCCAGACGGTCCGAAACCTGCTCGTGACCTTCGGGGCAACAGCGGAAACCAACCAGGAGATGCGCGCCCTGGCAGTCTCGGCCACCGCCAACCAGATGCCCGCCATCGAAGATGCCATCGCGCGGCTGGACGTGCCCTCCGCGGCGCCCAAGAATATCGACCTTACCTGTTACATGGTCATCGGCGGCGAGAGTGACGCGGGATTGGGCGGCCCCATGCCGAAGGAGCTCGACAGCGTCGTCACGCAGTTGAAGTCCGCCTTCGCTTTCAAAAATTATCGCCTGATGGACGTGCTGATACTCCGCGCCAGGACGGGCCAGACCGCGCAAACGACCAGCTCCGGCGGCACGGTGGCTTCTGGTTCTGGTGGTTCCCCACTTGTACAGAGCGGCAACCTACAGGTCGTCACGACGTTCCAGATCAAGTCCGCGAGCATTGGGACCGATGGCACTACGATTCGAATCGACGGCATGAGGGCTAGCAGCCGTGTACCGTTGGCATCGGGAAACGGGCAGTTCAATTACACCAACCTGGGACTGGATTCCGACGTGGACATCAAGGAGGGCCAGAAGGTGGTAGTCGGCCGCGTCGGCGTCACCAACGATCAGGCGCTCTTTCTGGTCCTGTTGGCCAAAGTGTTGAACTGAGCCGCGGTCTACCCCGTCTTGCTCTTCCGCGCCCGCTTCTTGGGCTCCGCCTCGAGCGCAACTTCTTCCTGCTCCGCGGAAGCCGCCGCCGTGGCCACCATGGCCGGCTTCCGCTTCTCCGCCAGGCTCCGCTTCAGCGCTTCCATGATGTCGATCACCGGCGCCACGTGTTCCACCGGCGCCTCCACCACCTTCTTGCCTTCGATCTTGTCCTCGATCATCTTTTGCAGGTTCTGGCGGTACTCGTCGTGATATTTCTGCGGCTCGAATTCGGCCTCCAGCGATGAGATCAGCATCTTGGCCATGGCGAGTTCCTTCTCTTTCACCAAGCTCGTATCGGTGCGGAACTCCTCCACCTGCCGGATCTCGTCCTGGAAATACATGGTGTGCGAGAGGATCCCCTTCGACCCCGGCCGCAGCACGATGATGTGCTCGCGGTTGTGCATCGCCACCTTGGCCAGCGCGTAGTATTGCGATTCCCGCAGCGCCTGGAACAGCAGCGCGTAGGGCTTCTCGCCGCCTTCGTCCGGCGCCACATAGTAGGAGCTTTCCAGGTAGATGGGGTCCACCTGGTCCCCCTTGACGAATTCCAGAATCTCCATCACCTTGGCGGTCTTGGGCGCGACCTTCCTGATGTCCTCGTCCTCGATCACCACGTAGCGGTCCTTCTCGTACTCGTAGCCTTTCACGAGTTCGCTGCGCTGCACCGGTTTGTCCTCGGCCTGGCAATACGTGACTTGCCGTATGCGCGAGTGGTCGTCTTTGTGCAGCAGGTTAAAGCTGATGGTCTCGCCGCGCGCGGCGCTGAATAGCCGGATGGGGAAGGAAACCAGGCCAAATGTCAAGTGGCCTTTCCAAACGCTTGATGCCATATATTCATCCTCAACGGTCAGGTTTTCAAGATACTACAAAGCCCATTAAGATGTAAATGTTAGGATGTAAAGGGACTTATGCCTCTCGAAGAGTATGCCGCCAAGCGCAAGTTCCAAAACACGCCCGAGCCTCCTCCCGGGGAACAGAGCACGGCGGATGCCAACTATTTCTGCGTGCAGCGCCACGATGCCACGCGCCTGCATTATGATTTCCGCCTGGAGATAGACGGCGTCCTCAAAAGCTGGGCCGTGCCCAAGGGCCCCACGCTCGATCCCGGGCTGAAACATTTTGCGGCGCACGTGGAAGATCATCCCGTCGAGTACGGCTCGTTCGAAGGCACCATCCCCAAGGGCAACTACGGCGCCGGAAGCGTGATGCTGTGGGACCGCGGCGCCTTCGAGCTGCTGGGCGGCGTCTCCGGGAAGGAGCAACTGGCGCGCGGCGACGTGAAGTTCCGACTGCATGGCGAAAAGCTGAAGGGCGAGTTCGCCATCGTCCACATGAAGGGCCGCGGCAAGGGCAACGAGTGGCTGCTCATCAAGAAGCGCGACCAGTTCGCCGTGCCGGGTTGGGACGTCGAAGCCCACGCCTATAGCGTGCTCTCCGGCCGCACCCAGGAAGAAATCGCCCAGAACCTGCCGGCGCGCGAGACCAAGCGCGAGACGGCGGGCAAATCCGATCGCGTCTGGGAGAGCCGGCCGGCCGGCCGTGCCGTGCGCGCGGCGCCCGTGAAGACCGTGGCCGCGCCGGCAAAAAAAAAACTGAAGTTGACCTCGCCGGCCTGAAAGGCGCGCGCCCCGCCGCCATGCCGGCGTCGTTGGAGCCCATGCTGGCGACCCTGGCGGATCGCCCGCCGCGCGGCAACGACTGGCTCTTCGAAGTGAAGTGGGACGGCATCCGCGCCATCGCCTTCGTGGAGCGCGAAGAGGTGCGGCTCCAATCCCGCAACGGGCTGCGCTGCGAGCGCCAGTATCCCGAACTGGCGGTGATCCACCATCAGATCGCCGCCGAGAGCGCCATCCTGGACGGCGAAATCGCGGTGCTCGACGAAAAAGGCGTGGCGCGCTTTCACCTGATCCAGCCGCGCATCGCCAACTCCGATCCCAACGCCGTGGCCCACATGGTGCGGTCCACTCCGGTGGTCTATTTCGCCTTCGACCTGCTGTACCTGGATGGCTACGACCTGCGCGGCGTTGGTCTCGCCCGGCGCAGGGAGCTTCTGGAAGCCGTGGTGGCGCCCGGCGGCGCGCTGCGCATCTCCGAGGCCTTTCCCGGCGCCGGGCAGGAACTGCTGGAGGCGGCGCGCGAGACCGGCCTCGAAGGCATCGTCGCCAAGCACGCCGCCAGCACCTACGAATCGAAGCGCAGCCGCGAGTGGCTTAAGATCAAGATCGTGGGCGAGCAGGAGTTCGTCATCGGCGGGTTCACCGAGCCGCAGGGCGACCGCAGTCACTTTGGCGCGCTCGTGCTGGGCGTGTTCGACGATGGCAAACTCCGCTGGGTGGGCAACGTGGGCACCGGCTTCGACCAAAAACTGCTGGCGTCCCTGCACGCGCGCCTCGAGCCGCTGATCACAAGCGACTGCCCGTTCGCCGTGCGCCCCAAGCCCGATCGCGGCATCACCTGGGTGCGCCCCGAGCTGGTCTGCCAGGTGAAGTACGCCAATTGGACGCAGGACAACCGCCTCCGCGCGCCCGTGTTCCTGGGCCTGCGGAACGATGTCCAGCCGCGAGCCGTGGGGCGCGAAACGCCCGATCGCGAGGCGCCCGAGCGCGGCGAACTGCTCGACGGCCGGGCCAAGGAAGCCACCGTCGAGATCGATGGCCGCAAACTGAAGTTCACCAACCTGCCCAAGGTCTTCTATCCCGACGAAGGCTACACCAAGCGCGACGTGCTCAACTATTACGACTCCATCGCGGAGCTGATTCTGCCCCACCTCGAGGACCGCCCGCTCTCGCTCAAGCGTTACCCTAACGGCATCAAGGAGCAGTTCTTTTTCCAGAAGGACGCTCCCGAGACGTTCGCCGACTGGCTGCGGACCGAGGCCATCGATTCGGATCACTCCGGAAAGCAGATCCGCTACGTTTTCGCCGAGGATCGGGCCAGCCTGCTGTACCTGGTGAACCTGGGCTGCATCGACCACAACCCCTGGATGAGCCGCTCGGCCACTCTGGACCACCCCGATTTCGTCCTGATCGATCTGGACCCGCAGGAGTGCCCCTTCGACCTGATCGTGGACGCGGCCCACCTGGTGAAGCGCGTGCTCGACAAGATCGGCCTGGCGGGCTACCCCAAAACCACCGGCGGCGATGGCCTGCACATTTACGTCCCGCTCGAGCCCGTCTATTCATACGAGGAAGCGCGCACGTTCGCCGAGCTGATCGCGCGTCTGGTGATTCACGAAAAGCCCGAGATGTTCACCACGCCGCGATCGGTATCCAAACGCCAGCGGAACCGCGTGTATTTCGACTACCTGCAGATTGCGAAATCCAAGACCATCTCCGCCCCGTACGTGCTACGGGCCTACCCCGGCGCGCCCGTGGCCACGCCGCTCGAATGGGCCGAAGTAAAGCGCGGCCTGCATCCTGGCCAGTTCAACATCACCAACGCGCGCGATCGTTTCCGTGCGAAAGGCGACCTGTTCGCCGGAGTGCTGGACCAGCCGCAGAAGCTGGAGGACGCTCTGGGGAAGTTGGAGGGGTTGTTCCGAGGGTAGGCACTCCTTGTCAGCCGGCTGGTTTTCTGTCTATGATTCAGTGGAAGCAAAGTGAAGCAAAGAGAAGACGTTTTCACCGAAGTCGGCGTTTAGGCGTAGCGACAGCTACCATCCAGGCCGAGGCTGGCCGGCGTTTCGCAAAACGCTGGGCGCGCCCTCGCCAGCCGAGATCGGATCGGAATCTGAATGAGACCGAAAGTGTACCTGGAAACATCCTTTGTGAGCTATCTCGCAGGACGTCTTAGCCAAGACTTGACTACCCTCCAGCGCCAGTTGAGCAGTCAGCGATGGTGGGAACGGAAGAGGGCGGAGTTCGAACTGGTCGCATCGGAAACTGTTTACGAGGAATGCCGGCAAGGCGATCGGCAGGCGGTCGAGAACCGCGCAGCGATTCTGGATCAGACAACCCTTCTGCCGCTGACGGGCGAGATACTGGACATAGCGAGGCGATTAATCGATCCCGGTCCGTACCCGAAAAGGGCGGCGGCTGACGCCATCCACATCGCGGCGGCCACCGCTTACGGATGCGACTATCTGCTGACCTGGAACTTTAAGCACATCAACAACGCGCAGATCAAGAGGGAAGCAACGAGGATCATTGAAGAGTATGGCTACCGACCGACAACCATCTGCACTCCCGAAGAGCTCATGGGATCTGACGACCAAACCTAAGGATGACATCGTGGAGGAGATTCATGCCTGGCGGGAATCCTACGCCGCCCAGTTCGGTTACGATCTCGATCGGATCTTCGAGGACCTGAAGGCGAAGGAAGCGAGGAACCCGGCCCCGCGCGCAAATCTGAAGCCCCTGAAGCCGAAAGCCCCTGGGTGAACGGCTGCAAGAGCCTCTGCATACAAGCTCCTACGCCGGCTTGACGGCACGGGTTCCGAAAGTGTGTACCGCGGCCTGAATTGATTTCTTCCGCCGCCAGATCCTTGTATCCTCTTAGTTACCGTGGTGACCTTGCGCCGGCTCCTGGTGATCCCTCTCCTAGCGGCGATCTTCGCCTTCTACGCTGTCACGATTCGCGACGGCCACGTCTGGGATGACGACGCCGCCATGTATATCCTGCATGCGCGCAACATCGCCGAGGGCCGGCCTTACAGCGACACGGGTTACATCTTCAACCCGGAATACGCGGCCCTCGGGCCGGTGGCCTACCCCCCGGGCTTGCCCCTGCTGCTCGCCCCGGTTTGGGCCGCGAGCGGTCTGAACCTGTACGCCATGAAACTGCTGGAGGTTGGCCTGTTCGTCGCCAGCCTTGCATTTCTGTACGCTCTGTTCCGCAAGCACCTCGGGGAGCCGGAGTGCCTGGTCCTGGTCTCCATCACCGGGCTCTGCCCCATGCTCTGGGACCAGAAAGAGTTCATCGGCAGCGATCTCGCATTCCTCCCGTTCCTGTTTCTGGCGCTACTCGCCATGGAACGCGCCTATGCGCGGGCCAGTCCGCCCCGGTTAGGGGAAGCCGCTCCGATCGGTCTCCTCATCTGGGCGGCATACGCCATCCGCATCATTGGCATGGCGCTTCTGCCCACCTTGATCGCCTGCGACTGGTTGCGCACCCGGAGGATCTCGCGCTTTGCGGTGGTCACCACCTTGGTTGCGGTTGCGCTCTGTGTCACCCAAAGCCGGTTCGCCCACTCCGAGGGCGCTTTGCTGTCGCTGGTTCGATTTGATCCCCAGACCGCAATCCACAACGCGTGGATGTACGGGAAAGAGCTTCGTTGGTTCTGGCTGTCGGGAAAGTTGGCGATCGTCTCGTGGATTCTCTATGGCGCTACGCTCGTCGCCGCCGCGTGGGGACTCCTCGAGAGGCTGCGCCGCCCGGCGGGCCTTCGGATCGCCGAGTTGTTCCTGGTGTTCTACGCCGGTTTTCTGCTGTTCTACCAGCCCAACGAGCCGCGCTTTCTTCTCCCCGTGTTCCCCATCTACGTGGCCCTCGCCGTCGAGGTTGCCGGCCGCCTGATTCGCCGGCTGCGGTCCCCTGCCCGTGTCGCCGTGGCCGCCGCGCTCCTGGCGGCGCTAGGCATCGGCTACTCGGCGCAATACGCCGCGCTCGACTGGGGGCCGATTCGAGAGAGCTTCCTGGACGACGATTTCCTTCAGGTGGCGGATTTTGTTCGAAGCCACACCAGTGAGTCCGACGTGTTTCTCTTCCGCAAGCCCCGTGTACTGCCGTTGCTGACCGGCCGCCGCGCCGCGACCTACGCCATGCAGCCTGGCCTGGGAGAATTTGTCCGCGGTCTCCACCCCGATTACCTCGTTGCCGTGAACGCTCCAGCAGGCATTTTCGCGTCCGACGCGGACTACCTCTGGCCCTTCATCAAGGCCCATGCGCAAAGCCTCCAGCTGGCCTATCGGAATTCCACATACAGTATCTATCGGGTGCTGGCGCCATGAGCATTAGGGCTTCTCACCGCTCCGGCTTCTGCTCCGTCCGCGCATCCCCGCGCTTGATCTGCGCCCGCCGGCGCCCTTGCTCCAGGTTGCCGGCGGCCTTCTGCTTGGCGGCATCGCTGATCTGAACGCGATTGTTCACCGCCACCGAGCCGGCCGTTTTCGCCATCCTGGTCGCCGTGCCTTTGTGCTGGATCACGTCCGTCCGCCCCTCGATGGTCGCCACGCCGCCCTGCACGTGCACCTGTAAATTGTCGGCGCCGATCTTGGACTTGGCGAACTTCGCGCGAATGGCCGCCTCCAGCTTTGCATCCGACGAGGCAGGCTGGGCCGCCGCGTTGGACGGCGCCGCCTTCGCCGCGGGTTTCGGCGCCGTCCTCGCGGGGGTGGTCTGCGCCGTACGCTGCTCGCTCGCCCCAACCGCCGCCATCGCCGGCAGCAGCAACAACACCGTTATCCATCTTGCGCTGGTCATAACAGATACGGTCTCCCCACTCCCCCGTTGTTCTCAGGAATCTGTGTTAAAGTTGGGATTCTCAAGGCTTTCTTCTTCGATGCCCGAACAGATCCTGCTGCAAGGCAAAATCCTGGGCACAGAAGAGTTCCTATTGGCCAGTTCCGCCGAAGGACGGTCCGGGCGTTCGGCCGGTGAGGATTTGCTCGCTGGACGCTCGCAGTGGATCACTCTGCTGTGCGAAGTGCTGCCCCGAGCCCTCCTCGCGGAACTCGGTCTGGCCCGCATTTTGCTCGGCTCCTCCGGCGGCGGCCAGTTCCTGCTCGTGCTTCCCGGCGAGGCCCGCGACGCCGCCGAAACCTTCCTGACGGCCGCGGCGCGCCAGGTCGCCGACCTCAGCTCCGGGTACGCCCGGCTGATCTGGGGAGTCACCGACAACCTCGGCGATTGGGCGGTCATTCGCCGGCGCATCAACGACGAGCTTCAGGGCAAGCGCAACGCCCCGCTTGCGGAGCCGGGCGGAACCTCCGCCTTCCAGCCCTTCTCCCGTACCAATCACTCCGACGCCGACGCGTATTTTGCCAAGGAGTTGGGTGCCAAGGTGCGCGAAGCTTCGCGCATCGCCTGGTCGCCCGAGAATCCCGCCAGAGTCACGCCGGGCGAAGGCAAGCACTCCTGGTCCTTGAGCTCCAACCTCTCGCCCGACGGCATCATGCTGGCGCGCCACGCCGCGCCCTCCGACGACGGCAAGACCTCGGCGCCCGTCCAGACGCTCGCCCGCCGTTCCCAGGGCCGCTCCATCTGGGGCGTCCTGCGCGGCGACGTGGACAACTTCGGCCTGCGCCTGCGCCGCGTCCACAGCATCGAAGAGCACGTCCCCCTCTCCGTCCTGTTCAAGCAGTTCTTTGCCGGCGAGATGGAAGTGCTCTGCTCCATGCCCGAGTTCTGGCGCAAGGTCAGCATCATTTATTCCGGCGGCGACGATTTCGCGGTCTACGGCTCCTGGGACGCCCTCATCGCCCTGGCGCGAGAGGTGCAGCGCCTGTTCCACCGCTTTACGGAAGAGAATCTGAAGGAGTACCCCGGCGCCGAGGGCAAGACCATTTCCATGGCCATCGCGCTCGCCCCCGAGACCTACTACCCGCTGGCGGCGGTCTACGAGGAGGCCGGCCGCAACCTGGACCTGGCCAAGTCCGCCGACAAGGACTGCATCTACCTGCTGGGCCGCATTCTCGAATGGCGCCACCTGTCCGACGCCGCGGAGCTCAAGGACACCGTGACGCGCCTGATCCACGATTTCCGGATGTCGCGGCAGTTCCTGTACCAGTTGCGGAGCTTTTACCGGCAGGAGGCGTACGCCGGCCCGGCCATCCAGACGCAGCGCACCTGGCGTTTCCAGCGGCGCTTCAACCGGATCCTCAGCGGCACGCGCGACCGCGAATTTCAGAAACTGCGCACACACCTGATCAGCGAGCTGGTCGGGCGTAAATCGGCCGAAGTGAAGCTGCGGCCCGCGGGCCTGGTGGCCCTCGAGTGGGCCAGATTGGTGACAGAGGTTTAGCACATGGCACAAGAGCAGGAACAACGGAAGGAAGCCCGTCCCAACCGCGAAGGCCGCGGAGGTCCGCCCTCCGGACCCGGGCCTCGTGGCGACCGCCCGGGCGGCGATCGTCCCCCCGATCGCGGCGACCGCGGTGACCGCGGGGATCGCGGCGGCGACCGTCGCGGCTACGACCGCGGCCGTCCCGAAGGCCCCCCCGAGATCGAGTTGGATAAGCTGATCGGCGACAGCCTCTACCTGGACAACCAGGCCCACTCCATCGTCAGCCGCATGCGCGATATGGATTCGGGCACCAAGAGCCAGTTGCGGCGCCTCTACAGCGCCGTGCGCCGGGCCGTCCGCGCGCCCGAAAGCGACCGCCAGCACGAGTTCGTCATGCTGCGCGCCCGCCTGGCCTACACCATCGCCCGCCACGGACTGCGCAGCCTCGACCAGCTCGAAAAGCTGCTCCTCCAGGTCACGCGCAAGAACGACATCCGCGGCTACGAACGATTCAAGGACCTATTCGAGGCCATCGTGGCCTACAACGAGTAAAGCATGAGCGCACACACCTCCCAAACCGAGTTGAAACTGATCGGAAAGCTGATCCTCGAAGGCGAAATGCACTGCGAAACCGGCCTGCACGTCGGCGCGGGCAAAGGTTCGCTGGAGATCGGCGGCTCCGATAATCCCGTGGTGAAGGACGCGTTCGGCCGGCCCTACGTGCCGGGAAGCTCGCTGCGCGGCAAGATCCGCTCGCTGCTCGAGCAGTCCTCCGGTTTCGCCGTGCCCGCCGAGCTGGTGTACCTCTCACGCCGCAAGGGGCAGGAAGTCCGCATCCACCAGAGCGACCGCCCCGATGACGACATCTGCATCCTCTTCGGCCGCAATCCCGGCCGCATGGAGCGCGTGCAGGGCGAGACGCTCGACACCACCCAGGCCACCCCCGCCAGGCTTGCCGTGTTCGACGCGCCGCTCGACCCCGAGAGCATCACTCCCCAGATGCGCGAGAACCTCGACGACGAGCTTACCGAAGTCAAGAGCGAAAACGCCATCGACCGCATCACCTCGCAGGCCAATCCGCGCACCCTGGAGCGCGTGCCCGCCGGCGCCCGCTTCCGTACGCGCTTCGTCATGGACGTGTTGTGCGAAGAGGATGCGCCCCTGGTTCTGCGCCTGATTGAAGGCCTCCGCCTGCTCGAAGACGACTCCCTCGGCGGCGGCGGCTCGCGCGGCAGCGGACGCGTCAGCTTCGCCAACCTCAAGCTGGTGTGGCGCGGCCGCAACTACTACGCCTCCGGCGCCGCCCAAAAAGAGATCGGCGCGGGCCCCACTCTGGCGGCCATTCAGACCGCCGTGACCGGCTCCGGCTTTGCCTTCCTGCGCGAGGAGTAATGAATCCGGGACTGGTGGTCAAACTCCGTCCCGCCGGCCCCTGGCGCATCGGGCCGGATTCGGGCGCGCGCAACCGCACCGACGTCATTTATCACAGTGACTCGCTCTACTCCGCGGTCACGTCCGCCATGTTGCGTCTGGGCTCGCTCGAAGAGTGGCTGGATGCCACCGCGCGGAACGCCGCGCCGGCCGTCTGTTTCAGCTCCTGCTTCCCGTTTCAGGACGAGATCGGTTTTGTGATTCCCCCGCGCACCCTCTGGCCGCCCTCCTCGCCCGCGCTGCTCTCCGCGCGCGTCCGCTGGAAGAGCGCCCGCTTTGTGCCGCTCGCCGTGGTGCAGTCCATCGCCCACGGGCAGCCGCCCGATGAGAACGACTGGAGCATCGACGGCCCCAGCGAATGTCTCGTGCCCGCCGGCAGCCACGGCCCCTTCCTCGCCGGTGTTCGCTGGAGCGCCGCGGTGGACCGTCTCACCGGATCGTCCGAACGCCACTCCACGGCCTGTATCGAGTTTCAACCCGGCGCCGGCCTGTGGACCATCGTTTCATTTGCCGATGAAGCCGCGCGCGCGCGATGGATCGAACCGGTCAAAGCCGCATTCCGTCTCCTGGCCGACAGCGGTTTCGGCGGCGAACGCTCGCGCGGCTGGGGCCGCTCCGATGCGCCGGAGTTCGTCGAAGGAACTCTGCCCGACATGATTCTGGGCGCCAAACCGGCGGCTCCGGCGCCGCCGCCAACCCCGGAAGCGGAAGCCCCCGCTGCGCCCGCCGCGGAACCTCTTGCCGCGGCCGCGCCCGACGAGCCGATTCTCTCGCCCGTGGCAGTGCCCGAAACGCCGCCCGCGGAATCCGAACCGGTGGCGCCCTTGGAGCCCGCCCCCGAAGCCGAATCTCCGGCCCCCGAGCCCGTTCCCGTGTCCCCGGAGCCGCCCCCCGCAAGCCCTCGCCCGGCCTCCGTCTACTGGCTCCTCTCCCTCTTCACCCCGGGCGCGGCCGACACCGTCGACTGGCGCCGCGGCAACTACGCCCTCATGGCCCGCGGCGGCCGCGTCGAGAGTCCCGCCGGCTCCGGCGAAATCAAGAAACAGATGCAGATGGTGGCCGAAGGCTCCGTGCTCCACGCCGCTTCCGAGCCGCGCGGCTCCGCCTCCGACGTGGCTCCCGACGGCTTTGCCCATCCCGTCTTTCGCGCAGGGTTCGCCGTCTCCATCCCCCTGCCCGAGGTGAGTTGATGCGCTATCGCCTCACGTGCCTCACTCCATTGCTGGTTGGCGACGGCCGCAAGCTGTCCCCCATCGATTACATGGTCTGGAAGGACCACGTCAATGTGCTCGACCAGTGGCGCATCTTCCGGCTTCTGGCCAAAGGGCCGCGTCTGGAAGGCTACCTGTCGCAGCTCAAGAAGGCCGACAAGCTCGATTTCGCCTCCTGGGGCGGCTTCGCCCAGAACTTCGCCGGCCGCCGCATTCCCTTTGAAAACGCCGCCTATTCGGCCTACTGGAATCGCGCCATGGGCGACAGCCTGCACATCCCCACTTTCGCCTCCGGCGCCTCTGGACCGTATCTCCCCGGCGCCGCCATCAAAGGCGCACTGCGCACGGGCATGGTTTTCGCCAACTGGCGCGACGGTATGTTGCAGGACGTGCTGGCCCGCGTCACGGGTGACCGTCCGCCCCGCCGTCCCGCTGCAACCGTGGAAGATCAGGCGCTCGGCCCCGCCGGTTCCGACCGCATGCGGTTCCTGGGCGCGGGCGATTCCGCCCCCGTTGCCGCATCGGTGTTCAAGATCTACCTGCTCCGCACCTCCACGTTGCAGCCGCGCGGCGCCGGCTTCACGCTCGGCTGGAAGCAGAGCCCGCGCGGCGCCGTCGATGGCGCGCGCCCCGAGGAAAGCACCCCCACGTTCGCCGAAATGGCCGTTCCCGGCTCCACTTTCGAAGGCGTTTGGGACGAGAAAAACTTCTTCCTCCAGCCCGAAGTCCGCCGCGCGCTGCGCTGGCCCGAAGGGGCCGGACGCGCCCAGATCTTCGAGGCGGTAAACGTGTACGCCGCCGGCCTGCTGACGCTGCAACGCCAGTACGCCTCCTGGGCCGGCATGGGCCTGCTGGACAAAAGTCTCGAAGAGCTCGAGCAGCGCCTCGACGCCGCCCGCCAGAAAGGCGCGTGCCTGATCTCGATGGGTTGGGGCGGTGGCCTGACCGCCAAGAGCGCATGGCTGGATACGACCAATCCGGACTATCGCAAGATCCTCCAGCAATTCGCGCTCTACAACCGCGCGCTCTCCACCAGCCTGCCGTTCCCCAAGACGCGCCGCATCGTGTTCTTGAACAACCGCCCCGCGACCTTGCCCGGATGGGCCGAGCTCACCGTCGAGTGAGCCTCGCCTCCGCGCGCGTAAGCCAGCGGCCGTCGAGACCCTCGCGGTCGCCCCACATCCATTTGCCCTACAATGAAGGGAGACTGATATGACGAAGACTGTCTATGTATTACCGTCCGATCAGGGTTGGACCGTCAAAAAAGAAGGAAAGCCTGGCAGGCTCTTCACCACCAAGAAGGATGCGGTATCCGCGGCTCGTAAAGCCGTCAGGGCCGCTGCATCCGGCCAGTACGTCGTTTTTGACAAGGATGGTCGAATCACTTCTCGTGTTGCCGTCGGGTTGCCCAAAATCCTGCCTCCTTACCGAAAGAGCAGCTTGGGAACCAAGAGAATTGAGGAAGTCGTATCGAAGGTCATCTTCGCTCGCCTGATCTCCGAGTCATGATTCGTGACAACCCGCCTGTGCAGCACTCATGTCTTTATCAACTGCCCGTTTGATTCCGCGTACAAGCCTCTCTTCAACGCCATCGTGTTTGCCATCGACAACCTTGAATTCGTCGCCCGCTGCGCGCTGGAACTGGATGACGCCGGCGAGGTGCGCCTCGCCAAGATCGAGCGCCTCATCGAGGAGTGCAAGTTCGGGATTCATGACATCTCGAGCGTGGCGCTCGACACCAACACCGGACTGCCCCGCTTCAACATGCCGCTGGAATTGGGGCTTTTTCTGGGCTGTAAGCGGTTCGGCGGTGGCGGCCAACGCGGGAAAGCATGCCTGATCCTCGATACCGAACCCTACCGGTACCGGGCGTTCATGTCCGACATCTCTGGCCAGGACGTTCATGCGCACGGTGGAGACCCGAGCCGGGCCATTGTTGAAGTTCGCAATTGGCTGACAGCGGTTTCCGGCCGCAAAGAGATGCCCGGCGGAGAGGAGATTGCGCGCCGCTACACCCGCTTTCTGGCGGGCCTGCCCGGCATCTGCGCCGGCTTGCGGCGCGAGCCGCAAGCGCTCACGTTCGCTGATCTGTCGGAGATCATCGGGATGTGGCTCAAGGCGGGCCTCTGAATCGTCAGTCCGCCGAAGTACCGCTTCTCCACTATCTGGCCTTTTGCGCGCCCCCAGCCCTTCCCCGCCTCCTAGCCGCGCCCCGCCGGAACCCTCGCCGCCACCGGCGATTTCTGTTGTCTCGGATCCCGCTCCTGGGATAAGATCTAAAATTGCTGCAACTGGAGAGGAAAATCGATGGCCTCAAAACCACCCGTATCCGGCGCATTTAATCAAGGGCTCGTTCCCACAATCGCCTGCTTCAACCAGGCGACCGTACCGCTCGGAGTGGACCTGGACGCTCTGATCGCAGCCATGCAGCAGTACGTCACCTCATCCGTGGCGCCAGTGTGGGGAACACCCGCGACGCTGGTCAAGACCACGGGCTTTCAGGCCGGCGCTTGGGCCATGGTCTTCCTGGACAACGCCGACCAGCCCGGTGCGCTGGCCTACCATGACCTGACTCCGGATGGCTTGCCCATCGCCAAAGTTTTCGTGAAGACAACCTTGGACGACAACCAACTGGTGAGCGTGTCCGCGTCCCACGAATTGGTGGAGATGCTGGTCGACCCGGCCATCAACATGATGACCACGGGCCCGGACTCCCAAACGATGTACGCCTACGAGAGCGCGGATCCGGTTGAGGAATCGGATTTTCCGGTGAATGAAATTGCCATGAGCGATTTCGTGTACCCCGTTTTTTTTGAGACGTTTCGCGCAGCCGGCTCGGTGCAGTTCGACTACATGAACCAGGTCACCAAGCCGTTCCAGATTCTCAAGGGCGGCTACCAGATCGTCTTCAAAGACGGCCAGTTCAGTCAGGTGTACGGCTCCAAGGCCAAGGAAAAGCGTTTCGCCAAGGAAGACCGCCGTGGCCACCGCAGCGAGACGCGCAAGTCGGGAACAATGGTGAAGGCCAACAAGAAAGAGCTTGCGCGGTACTTTTAGAGCCGCCGGCGCGCGTGTTGATCCATCGGGCGGGAGCGTAATATGCTAACGGGTGCATGAAGGTCGCCCTGCTGTTCAACGGGAAGCCCGCGTCGCTGGAGGCCGGCCTTCCCGACGATACCTTCGAGGAGTATGACGACCCCGCGACCGTCTGTCACATCGCCGCCGCTCTCCGCTGTCTGGGCGTGACGGTCGAGCCCGTGCCCGCCGACCGGCGCCTGCCGTGGCGGCTCGAAGAGGACCGCTTCGATTTCGCTTTCAATATCGCCGAAGGCCCCGTGACGCTGGCCGGCCGCGCGCGCCGCTGCCGCGAGGCCATTCCCGCTGCCGTCTGCGAATTGCTGGGCGTGCCCTTCACCGGCTCCGACGCGCTCACGCTCGGCCTCACGCTGGACAAGGCCCTGGCGCGCCGCGTCGTCTCGCCCGAAGTGCCCGTCGCGCCCGGCGCGCTGCTCGAAGATGAGCCCTGGGACGGCCTTCTTTCCGGCCTCCGCTTTCCGGTGATCGTCAAGCCTGACGACGAGGGCTCGAGCAAGGGGATACACGCCGACAGCCTGGCCACCCATCCCGGCGCCGCGGTCGCGGTGGCCCGCCGGCTGCGCGAAGCTTACCAATGCCCGCTGCTGGTGGAGGAGTTCCTCCCCGGCGCCGAGGTGACCGTCGCGCTGGCCGGCAACCCGCCCGATGTGCGCCTCCTCGGCATGATGGAGATCGCCCCCGCGTGTGACGGCGCCCCCTTCGTGTATTCCTTGGAAGTGAAGCGCGACTTTCGCCGCCGCGTCGTCTACCACGTGCCGCCGCGCCTCGATCCGGCGGTCGCGTCGGCCATCGAGCGCTACGCCCGCGCGGCCTACGGTCTGCTTGGCTGCCGCGATATCGCCCGCATGGACTTCCGCCTGGATCGTTCGGGCCGGCCCTGCTTCCTGGAGTGCAATCCGCTGCCGGGCCTGAATCCCGAAACTGGCGACATCGTCATCCTCACCGCGGGAGCCATCCCCTACGACCAACTGGTGCAGGGCATCCTGCTCGACGCCATCGGCCGTACCGGTGTGGGCGTCTCGTGAAAGTCCTGGTCCTGCACTCGCTCCCGCCGGATACCGCCGGCCCCGGCCGCACCGTGGATGAGTTCGCGCTCGATGCCGCCGCCGCCAATGTCGCCAGTGTCCTGCCGGACGCCGTGGTTGCCGGAGTGCGCGGCGAAGTGCGCGAGGTCGTGGCGCTGCTCGATCTCCATCGGCCCGACGTGGTGTTCAACGTCTGCGAAGCGCCTCTGGGCCGCGTCGATCGCGAGGCGCACGTGGCCGCGCTGCTGGAACTGCTCGGCGTCCGCTTCACCGGATCGGGCAGCGAGACCCTGGCCCTGTGCCGCCGCAAGGACCGCGCCAATGCGGTGCTGGCCGCGGCGGGCGTGCCCGTGCCGCGCTCGGGCGTGTTCCCGTGCATCGTCAAACCCGCCGATGAAGATGGTTCCGCCGGCATCTTCGCCGATTCGGTGTGCGACAGCCCGGAAGCTCTGGTCCGCGCGCGCGCCAGGCTGGCAGGCCCGGCGATCATTCAGGAGTTTCTGCCGGGCCGCGAGTTCGCCGTGGCTCTCTGGGGCGGCGCCTGGCCCGAGTATTTCTCCATCGGCGAGACACGCTTCCTGAACGGGCTGCGCTTGATCACCTACGCCGCCAAGTGGGACCTCGAAAGCCGCGACTTCGCCGATTCGCCGCTCGACTACAACATGCCGCTCGACCCTCCCCTGCGGGATGCGCTCGTGGCGGCGGCCCGTGGCGCCTGGTGCGCGGTGGAGGCGCGCGGGTATCTTCGCGTGGATATCCGGCTGGATGAAGCCGGAGCGCCGTACGTGCTCGACGTCAACCCCAATCCGGAGCTAGGTCCTGGAGTGGGGATCTGCCGCGCCGTCCAGGAAGCCGGGTGGACGTGGGAGCGATTTGTCCATCGGCAGGTCGAGTGGGCATGATCGTCCGGGAATTGGCGGCGGGCGACCGCGCGGCGGTTCGCGAAGCGCTGGTGGACTCCGGCGCCTTCAGCGAGGAAGAGGTCCGGGTGGCCATGGAGATGGTGGAGAGCGGCCTCCAGGGCGACTACTCGCTGCCGGCGATCGAGATCGGCGGCACGGTGAGAGCCTACGCTTGTATCGGCCGGGCTCCGCTCACCGCGGCCGCGTGGTACATCTACTGGATCTGCGTGCATCCCTCGGCGCAAGGCACGGGAGTGGGGCGCAGGCTGCAATCCCACATCGAGCAGTTGGTCCGCGAGGCCGGTGGGAACCGCTTGGTCCTCGAGACCAGCGGCCGCGCGGATTACGAGCGCACGCGCCGCTTCTATCGCGGCGCCGGTTTCACCGAGGCCGGGCGGATTCCGGACTTCTACAAGCCCGGTGACGACTGCGTGGTGTACTACAAGGTGCTGGAAGGGGCGCCCGACGATGAGCTTCGTGATCCTCAATCTGGAACAGGCGGTGTTTGAGTGTACCTGGGGCCGCGGCTGCGAGGGCCTCTGCTGCCGCCAACGGCAGGCCGTCCGTTTATCCGCACGATGCCGCGCGCATCGATGCCATTCTGTATCGCGCCCTGCCCGAATTGCGGCCCGAGGCGCGCGCCGTCGTGGAGAGTGGGGGATACGTAAGCCGCCGGTGCAAACAGGGCCACCCCATGATGCGCGTCGCGGACGGTTGGTGCGTCTTTTTCAACCAGGGATGCGTGCTGCATCGGCTGGGCGCCGAAGAGCCGGACCCGAGCCGGGACCCGGACCCGTTCCGCTACAAGCCCTGGGCCTGCGCCGTATTCCCCATTGCCAGGGATCCGAAAGGCCCGTGGTACATCCGGCAGAAGGGGCTTCTCGGCGAGGCGTGGGACCTCCCGTGCCTGGACCCCGCGGCCACCACGGTGCGCGCCGCGGAATCGCTGCGGGCGGAGATCGCCATGGTGGACCGCTACAGCCGCGGTCAATAGAACCAGTAGCCGGCGAGATAGTCCTGGCGGTTCGGCGTGTTCGGCAGGTAGCGCAGGAACAACCCCGTTTGTCCGGCCCTGGCCGCCTGTTCGCAGAGGATCTGAAAATCCGGCGGGCCGAGGACGCAGCCCGCTCCGGTGGCTAGTGCGAACGCTCCGAAGATCTCGTTCTTGCGGGTCATCATGTCCGCGATGAGCCGGGCGTCGGTCATGTTTCGCGCGTGGAGTTCGATCTCACTCGCGGTCACGCGCGTGATCACGAGATTGCCGCCATACATATTCCGCATCCGTTCGAGCACCTCGGTGATGCGGGTGGGGATCTGTTTTCCGGCGCTCATAGCGCTGCTCAGCATCGATAGGCTCCTGGTGAGGTTCTGTGCGAGTATACCCTCTGCGGCATCATTCGTGCAATCCGTGCAACGAAGGATCTGGATCGGGGAGTGCACCAGACCGGTCGCGCTGGCGGGCGAACACACGGGATCCTGGCTTCGATGCAGCCGCTCCGCCACCGTGGCTGCCGGCCCTTCCTTTTTACGTTGGCGAATTGGCTGCCCGGCCGTGCTCGATCGGACCCGCATGGAGAGCAACCGCGAGTTCGGGCCGGCGCTCCTGCGCGATCCACGACCGTAGGATCTCAGTGAGTGCCCGGAGCTTCTCATTCGGTAGATGGCACTTGCCGGCAGCGCGCCGCGCATCCTGAAGGCGGTTGCTATGGGCAAACACCATGGACAGCCGCGCGAAGCCCTTTGCCCGCTCGTCGTAGTCGTCGATACTCTCGATTAGCTGGACCGCTTCGTTCGCAAGCTCGAAGGCTTCCTTGCTGAGGCCGGCGGCTGCCAGCCGGTCGATGATCGCAGTCCAGGCATCCGCCCTGTCGAGCTTGCCTTCAATCGCGCGCACAGCTTCGAGCAAATCGGCAGTCCTGCCACATGAGATCAGAACTCCCGCAGCCCTCAACACGCAGCGGGAGTAAGGCCTTCTGCGATTCGGAATCTCGGAAATCGCCGTGAGTACCTGCGCGGCGAAGGCTGGTAACTCAGGCCCCGAATTCCGGCGCGCTTCCGCCACGGAAACCAACAGGTCGGCTCGTTCCTCCGCCAATTCGGTGTCTTTCACGAGTCCCAGGACTCCCTCGGGATTATTGTTCCCCACAAGCACAAGTGAGACTCTCTTCAGCGCCTCTGACCGCCAACCTGGTACTGGTATGCGCCTGATCGCGCCCGCCGCTTCGGCGAGCCCGCCACACAAGCTGTAGGCCTGTGCGAGTCTGGATAAGTAATTTACTGCCGCGCTCGAATCTTCAATCCTGGTCAACGTCTCGAGTACTTTCCCGGCGAGTTGCCTGCCCTCTTCTGATCTGCCAGAGCGGCCCAGCAGGCCGGATATCGACGTAACAATCTCAGTGACTGGCCCCATCGCACCGGTTCCAGAGATCTGGTCCACGGCTTGGGACGCCAGGGCGAGTGCTTCCTCAAAAGCTCCGGCCCGGGCATGATGGTGTGCGAGAAGCGCAAGCGCGTGGCCGCGCTGTCCCGGGCTCTCGACATGCTTCGCCGCCTGATCGGCCTCCGCAAACAGGCCCGTGGACGCCAGCGCGTCAACGGCGTGCACCGTGGCCATGCCCCGTCCGCCTGGAGTTCCCACTGACGTTTGTGGATCGCACCCCAGATCGACAGCACTTCGGGGTCGTTCAGGGTTCCGGGCGCCAGGACTGCGAGGATGTCCCGGGCATCTTCGATCGCCTGCTGCTGTGTGGGCTTCCGGCTCCGGTAAGTCGCGAGTGCCAGCCGCTGTAAGACATAAGGATCGCTGGATTCCTTAGTCGAGCGAACCTTTTGTAGAAGCGATCGTGCGGTGTCCCAGTCCTCCTTGCGGATGGCCTCTTCGCCTTGCTCCATCAAGACGGCGATTGTCCCCCTGCCAGGGCCCGGCGGGGGCTGACTGGTTGGCGGCCTGCCGAAACTGCGCAGAGCGGGAGCCGAGACGGGCGGGCTGAGGTCCGGTAAGAAGGTGTAGACCGGGCTGTCCACCGGAGATTGGGCCGAGATCGCCAGTAGCTCGTCCTCCAGTATGCGCCGCATGCGGTCCACTTCCCCGAAGTCGAGACCACTCCCAAGATGCTGATACTTCTGAACAGCGATTTGGCCGACATCAAATGGGAACACCATATGGTCCTCGGCAATGACGATGGTCGTGTGTGGCCGCAGCGCGTGTCGGACACCTAATTCGTAAAAAGCATTCGCGTTGTACGTTGAGACACCACCTCGGCACTCAGGAGCAGTCCGTACATCCGGACGTTAATATTGCCCGCATGTACGACTTCATCGGCTCGGATGCAGTCGAAACCGGCTGCGGTCACTGCTGGTTGGATAATGTAGCGGTACGTCTTGTCGAGGTCCAACACTCTGCCGGTGACGTAGTCCGTCTTCTTCCCGAATCCCATCGATACGAAGCACGTTTTCTTGTCCGACATCGGAGTGAACGCCCCAGGGCCGATTCCCGCAGCGGGGGATGAAACGGGCCCGAACAGGCGTATGATTATGCCGTCGCGAACGTGACAGGAGGTCGGCGTCAGTCTGGAGCTTTCTGCCCGCCTGTGAACGTGACCCGGACGCTCC
>DASQZT010000049.1:0-14264 GCA_035638575.1 Bryobacteraceae bacterium | reverse complement strand
GTTGCCCGGACAAACGTGTAAGCGATGCAATGCCTGGCGTATCCCCTGCATACACATCAGACCGCGAATTGCGCCGCCTCCCAACGAGCTATCCGATTGAGGAATTGCGGCTTGCCGGAGTAGAGGTTTCGAAGGACCGGGAAAACGGCCAATCCCAGAATGCCGCTGATGACGAAGAGCGTGGTCGCGCAGGCCCAGCTCGCGGCGAGGTTCGGTCACAGGCTGCAGGTATAGCGCAGAGGTGCGCGGGGGGCTAAGCGCGCCGCCCGCTACTCATCCAGCAAATTTCGCGTAAGCAACTGGTCCTATTCGTAACCCCGTAGGCGCCGGGTGTTGGGGATCAATGGAACGGGAACCGGCTTAAGGTAACCCGAGATGTGGCCGTATTTAAAACCGCTTATTGCCCTGGCACCGCCTCCGCACCGAGCGCCTGCCATGGGCTGGTTTGCGCGCCCCCCATGGTCTGCGCGGCCAGCCATACGCCCTTAAATCCGGCAAAAGCGGTCTTGAAAGTGATCGGTAGCGACACCGTCAAGGTATTCCCGCTGGAGTGCACGTTGGCTCCTTGGGCCGAGACCGTGCACTGGCTGTTGCTGATGGTGTTGCTGCCGATGAGCACAATGTTGGTGGCTTGCGTGCCATCGCCGTTATCGGGATACAGGAACAACTGATTTCCCGGACGGTAATACGTGACGTAGCAGGCCGCACGTCCATCGATAGCCGTATTGACCAGCGCCCAGACGCTTTGAAGGTTGGACGCGGTGGACTGGTCCTGATAGGTGAATGTGATAATCTGGCTCGATGTGTTCCCTGAAGACGGACTCATGCCTATCGGATTCGGAGAGGTCGAAGGCAGGGGTGGTACCGCATGCACTCCCATAGTCTGCCAGCCAGAATTGTCCCCGTCGAAATCGCGTGCGGCCGTGTAGATCACTTTATTCCCCGCGAAGGACGCCGAGAAGCTCAAATTCAGCACCAGCGTGAAGGTATTGCCACTGCCCGTGGCTGAAGAACCAGCCAGTGGTACGGTGCACTGGCTGTTGCCTACGGTGCCGGTGCCATCCATTACCTTGCCCGAAAGTTGTGTGGCATCCCCGTTGTCGGCAACAATGTAGAGCGCGTTCGAAGGCCGCGAATAGGCGAGGTAGCAAGCCTGCCGACCGTCGAGGGCGGTGTTGATCAAGACGTTGACCACGCCGAGCATCTGGTATCCGCCGGGGGCGTTAAAGGTCGCGGTGAGGATCTGACTGCTGCCCGTGCTGACGGTCGGTGTGAGGCTCGCCGGGACCGGTTGCGGAGTGGCGACGAATTGGAGGAACTCCGCATTGGTGCCGCACCAGTACAAAAAGTCTTGGTGGCACAGCTGTTCGCTTGTAGGGGTGTAGATCTTGAGTTGTGAGTACGTGATCGAATACCTCGGCAGGGGATTCGCAATATCGTTCTGCACTTGAGTGAGTAGCGCTGTTGCCGCACCACCGACCGTCGGATCGAAGCCCCAATACGCGATGGTGCTTTCGGGGTTGAAGATACCATAGAGTGCAAACTGATACGCCAGCACCAATGCCCCGTTACTTTTGTCGATGTTGACGAATCCGGGAAGTTTCGACGTGCCGTCGCCACCAAGCAACAGGGCCGCTTCCTCATATTCGACAAGAATAGCGTTATAAAATTGCTGCGAGTTGCCGACCCAGTCAGCCCAAGTGTTTGAGAGGTCCGTGCCGGGACCGGCGAAAGACGTTAACGTGTAGTTGATCGGACCACTGGGTATTCCTATCGACCTGCTATCAACACCCTGCCATCCGAATTCGTCGCTGATCCAGTTGCTGAACGCTACGCCGTCAAGCCTGCCACCGACGTAGCCGTCGTAGGCACTGAACATCGAACCTGAGACGGCGCAAAAATAGCAACCGCCCGTAACGAAGGGAAGGGTGGTGAGGTAGACTATTCCTGTGTCTGCCAGCGAAGAGGACGCAACGACGAGCACGGCGCTCACCAAAATCCGTTTGAGAGACATAACTTACGTCCAGGTTGGCAGCCTCAATCAACTCATGCCACCTGTAGTGTAACCCCGTGCCGCCTCCCTTGGAGCTGTTGCAGTAATAATTTTGATACCTTAATATCCGGAATACTCCACCCTTTGGCTGTATCCTGATGGCGAATTTACTGTCTAAGCCGCGGTGGCCTTTCCGCGTTCCGCTTCCAGTTCCAGGCCGATGCGGCGCAGGCCTTCGGTGAGGAACTCGGGCTTTCCGCCGAGCCACACGCGGATGAAACCTTCCAGGCCGAGGTGCGCGCCGGGCACGATCAGCACGCTCTGGTTGACGCGGATGCGCTCCGTAAGCTCGTGGCTGGGCGTCGCCGATTGATAACGCATCAGGCACAGCGCGCCGGCTTTCGGCTCGCGGAAGGTCAGGAAGCCGCCGAAGCTCCCGGCCCAGGCGCGCATGATCGGGAGGTTGTGCTGGAGGATGGCGCGGGTGCGGGCGTAGAGCTTGTCGCGGTTTTCGGCTTTCACCGCGACGCGCGACACGGCGTCGGAGATTCTGTTGGGACAGATGCTGACGTAGTCGTGCTGGCTCCAGCACTGGGCCACCACATCTTTCGGGCCCACGATCCAGCCGATGCGCGCGCCGGGGATTCCGTAGGCCGTGGAAAGTCCGCTGGTGACGATCACGCGGTCACTCATGCCCCAGAAACTTTTGGTGCGCTCGCCGGGGATCTCGGCGCCCAGGTAAACTTCGTCGGCCAGGAGGTACGCGCCGGTGGATTCGCAACGGTCCACGATGCGTTGCATGGCGGCGGAAAGGATGGAGCGGCTGGGATTGTTGGGATTCGAAATGTAGACCAGGTGCGTTTTGGGGTTCACGGCGCGGTCGAATTCGTCCCAGTCGGGCTCCCAATTGTGGAAGCGGCTCTTGATACCCAGACCGAGGACTCCAAAGGGAATCTGAGCCGAATACTGCGGTTCGGAGCGGCGCCTCCAGATCACTATCCGTACCGCCTGCCTCATGCGAGAATGAAAAAGGCGGACGTTTTGTGCAAACCACAATAAATCTTCCCGATTCCCTCTACCAGAAAAGTGAAGCGCTGGCGGCTTCGCGCGGGGCTACGGTGGAACAGTTTATAGTTGAAGCCGTAAAAAAAGAAGTCCAAGGCAACCTCGGGTCAACCACCTCCGGCTCCTACGGCTACCGCGAGGCAGAGTTGCCGGTAACCCGCTCAATGCGGCCGGGGACGCTGGACCTCTCTCGTTTCGACTTTGATGACCTACTTGCCTGATGTCAACGTCTGGATTGCCAGGGCCGCAGAACGACACACCCACCATCGAGTAGCACGGCACTGGTTCAGCAATCTTCAAGACGAAAAGCTCGCGTTCTGCCGTTACCCAGTTGGGCTTTCTGCGGCTGTTGACGAACAAGCACGTCATGCAAGAAGAGGTCATGAGGCCAGACGAAGCGTGGCAGGCGTATGGCGTCCTGCGTTTGGACCGGCGAATCGGCTACTTGGTAGAGCCGAACGAACTCCCCGAAACGTGGCGGGCGTTCACCGAGGGCCCATTGAGCTCGCCGAACCTGTGGACCGACGCGTACCTCTGCGCCTTCGCCCACGCCGCTGGATTGACCTTGGTAACGTTCGACGCGAAGATCCCAACAAGGGAGAGTTGCCTTTTACTCGGCGGAACCCCCTGACGTGGGGTCCGGAAGCAGTGTAGGGACTTTTGTCGGGTGACCCCTTCAAAACCAATCGCAATCCTGGACAGCGGAGCGAGCGGGCACCGGGACCAAAAGGCCGGCAACCGGAGCTCGCCCTGGATACCGGTAGACCACGTGATAGCGTTAGCCTTGCAGCGGGGCCAACTCGCTTTCCGATATGCATGGGCAGACTGAAAGAGCGGCGGCCCTTCCCTCAAGCCGCGGTGGCCTTTCCGCGCTCCGCTTCCAGTTCGAGGCCGATGCGGCGCAGGCCTTCGGTGAGGAACTCGGGCTTGCCGCCGAGCCACACGCGGATGAAACCTTCGAGGCCCAGGTGCGCGCCGGGGACGATCAGCACACTCTGGTTGACGCGGATGCGCTCGCACAGCTCCTGGCTGGGCGTCGCGGATTGATAGCGCATGAGGCACAGAGCGCCGGCCTTCGGCTCGCGGAACGTCAGGAAGCCGCCGAAGCTCCCGGCCCAAGCGCGCATGATCGGCAGGTTGTGCTGCAGGATGGCGCGGGCGCGGGCGTAGAGCTTCTCGCGGTTCTCCGCTTTCACGGCCACGCGCGCCACGGCGTCGGAGATCTTGTTGGGACAGATGGTGACGTAGTCGTGCTGGCTCCAGCACTGGGCCACGACCTCTTTCGGGCCCACGATCCAGCCGATGCGCGCGCCGGGGATTCCGTAGGCTTTGGAGAGGCCGCTGGTGACGATCACGCGGTCGCTCATGCCCCAGAAGCTGCGGGTGCGCTCGCCGTGGATCTCCGCGCCGAGGTAAACTTCGTCGGCCAACAAGAACGCGCCGGTGGATTCGCAGCGGTCCACGATGCGTTGCATGGCGGCGGCGGAGAGGATGGAGCCGCTGGGATTGTTGGGATTCGAGATGTAGACGAGGCGCGTCTTGGGGTTCACGGCGCGGTCGAATTCGTCCCAGTCGGGCTCCCAATCCTGGTCGATGCGCAGGTGAAAACAGTTGACCTTGGCGCCGAGGCTCTTGGGGAGCCCCCAGTACTGCATGTAGTTGGGAACTTCGAAGGCCACTTCGTCGCCATCCTTCAAGAGAGTCAGCGCCAGAAGATAGTTGGCCTCGGAAGTGCCGTTGGTGACTTCGATATGGTCGGGGGTCGCGCCGGGATAAAGCTCCGCCAGGCTTTCGCGCAGCGGGATGGTGCCGTTGGACTGGCTGTAGGTCAGCGGCGTTGCGAGGATGGTATCGATATCCAGTCCCATTTCGGCCAGCTCGCGCAGGCTGACCGGGCGGACACCGCTCTCGCTCATGTCCATCTCGACGACGTTTTCCCACGTCGACTGCATGCGCTCCATCTCGAACTGTTCGATCTTCAATTGCCGCTCCTCTCGTAGCAATACTCGGCGATGTACAGGTCCTCGACGCCGAGCCCCGTGAAATCGCACACGACCGATGCCGGACAGTCCGGCGCGCCCCGATCGCAGAAAACGCCCAGCTCGACGGCGCGGCTCCATTCCGCCGGAGCATGCTGCAACTCCCCCAGCTTCTCACACTGGCGGCGGGAATCCGCCAGCACGAGCGCGGCGCGGCGCAGGAGTTCCGGGTCGAGTTCCTGTTTGCCGGGCGAATCCGACCCTACCGCGGAAATGAGTGTCCCGGGCTGCACATCGTCCGCCCACAGCAGCGGCTCGCGCGAAGCGGTCGTGGTGACGATCAGGCGCGCCTGGCGCGCGACTTCGGCGGGAGAAGCGGCGGGCAGGATTTCGACGCCCGGCAGCAGGTCCTGAAGATCTCGCCGGCACGCCGAGGCGCGCTCGGGCGTGCGGCCCCAGATGCAGATTTTCCGCAGGTCGAGCACGTCGGCATGCATCCGCGCCTGGAGCCGCGCTTGCACGCCGGTTCCCAGAATGCCGATGGCCGAATCCTCGCGGCGCAATTCGCGAGCCGCCATGGCGGCCACGGCGGCGGTGCGGACGTCGGTGAGGTGCCCGGCATCGGCGAGCAGCGCCACGGGCTCGCCGGTCTCCGCCGAGGAGAGCAGCACCATGCCGTTGCCGGTCTCGAGGCCGCGCGCGGTATTCCGCGGAAACGTGGAGGCGATCTTCAGGGCGAAATACCTGCCGCCGCGCCGGTAGCTGGATTTAACATGCACCTCGCCGGAGACCGGCGCGATATCCAGGTGCATGGGCATGGGGGTGTCGCATTCGCCGCGCGAGTTGGCGATCAGGGCATCGCGCATGCGCGCGATCACGTCGCGGTAGTTCAGCACGCGCCGGAGCTCCGGCAGTTCGAGAATTCGCATCCGATTCGAAAGTTACCACGTCGGCGGCAGAACGGCGGAATCGACCAGTGTAGTGCCCACGAAATGGCTGGACAATCGTTTCTGGAGAGAAAGCCGCCGGAAGGGCGGCTGCAGCCAAGATTGGCTGCCCCACAGTCTGCCCAGTTATTTGCTGGACACTACACCAGCGGGTATTCGCGCGGCCTATGGGCGGGGATCACGCAATGGGGGGAGTAATGCACCACGTTATCGAGGTGCTTTTGCGATGTTACAATTGAGGCGAGTTAAACGGGACATGATCTCGCGAACTATAGCCGAGCAGATGCAAAGGTCCTCCTGGATCCGCCGGATGTTCGAGATCGGCATCCAGCTTCGCAAGGAGCGCGGCGCGGAGAACGTCTTCGATTTCACGCTGGGCAATCCCGATGTGGAGCCTCCGGACGAAGTGATCGCCGCGTTGCGCCGGGTGGTCGAGGAAAACCGCCCGCGGAGCCACGGCTACATGCCAAATGCCGGGTTCCCGGAGGTGCGCGCCCGAATCGCGCAACGGCTCGCGGAGCGCACCGGCGTGCCGTTCGCGGCGGAAGACGTCATCATGACGGTCGGCGCGGCGGGGGCCATCAACACGGTGCTGAAATCGATTCTCGATCCCGGCGACGAGGTCATCGTCCTCAACCCGTACTTTCCCGAGTACCGCTTCTACATCGAGAATCACGGGGGGCGCGTGATACCGGTGGAAACCGACGAGCACTTCCAGCCGGACATCGGCCGCATCCGGGCGGCCATCACGCCGAAGACGAAGGCCCTGATTCTGAATTCGCCCAACAACCCCACGGGCGCGGTGTACGGCGAGGCGGTCCTCGGCGAACTGGACGGCATCATCCGCGCGCCGATGCTGGCGATCAGCGACGAGCCTTACCGCCCGCTCACGTTCGATGGCGTCGAGCCTTCCGAAACGCCGGGCATCTTGCGCCGCGCCGTGGTGGCGTGGAGCTGGTCGAAGGCCATGGCGATTGCAGGTGAACGCATCGGATACCTGGCCATCCCGCCGCACCTTCCCGAGGCGGAGCCGCTGCGCAACGCATGCACCTTCGCCAACCGCATTCTGGGTTACATCAACGCGCCGGCGATCTGGCAGTGGGTGGTGGCGGAGGTCCCGGACGCCACCGTGGACGTGGGCCAATACCAGGCGAAACGCGATCTGCTGTGCGACCGCCTGACCGCGATGGGCTACGACGCGCCGCGGCCGCAGGGCTCGTACTACGTGTTCCCGAAGACGCCCATTGCCGACGATGTGACCTTCATCCGGATGTTGCAGGAAGAGGGCATCCTGGCGGTGCCCGGATCGGGTTTCGGCCGCGCGGGTTACATGCGGCTATCTCTCACGATCCCGTGGCGGGACCTGGAGCGCGCGCTTCCGGGCTTCGAGCGCGCCATTCAGAACATTCACGCAGCGCCGGTGAGATAGCGCGCGATCCGCCTATAATCAGGGAAACATGCAAATGGAAAGAGTACTCGTTCTGGGCGCCAGAGGCACTCTGGGCGGGCAGTTGATGAAGCTGTATCCGGAGGCCATCGGGTGGGACCGCGAAGAAGTGGACGTCCTCGATTTCGCCGCGCTGCGCGCAAAGGTGGGCGGGCTCGGTTTCGTTCCGGACGCGGTGGTCAATTGTGTGGCCTTCAACGACGTGGACGGGGCCGAAGACCGGCCGGAACAGGCCTTCGCCCTCAATGCCGATTTTGCCGGCGCTTTGTCGCGCTACGCCAAGGAGCTGGGAGTTCCGCTGGTGCACTACAGCACGAATTACGTGTTCGATGGCTCGCGGGGCGAATACGCCGAAGCCGACCGGCCGGCGCCGCTCTCGGTGTACGGGCAATCCAAATTGCGCGGGGAGCAGCGCGTCGCGGAACCCGGCGGCGCGTGGTACGTGGTGCGCACGGCGGTAATCTTCGGACCCAGGGGCGCGAGCGACCTTTCGAAGAAAAGCTTCGTGGACCTCATGCTGGACCTGTCGGCGAAGAGCGATACGCTCCAGGCGGTATCCGACGAAGTCAACAGCGTGACCTACGCGCCGGACCTCGCGGCGGCCACACGCGATTTGCTTGCGACGCTGCCGGCGCCGGGGATTTATCATGCCACCAACAGCGGCGAAGCGAGCTGGTTCGACTTCGCCCGGGAGATCTTCCGCATCGCGGGAAGAAATGTGACCGTGCTTCCCGTCTCGTCGATGCTTTTTGCGCGGAAGGCGGCGAGGCCGCCGAAGGCGATTCTGCTCAATACCAAGCTGCCGCCGATTCGGTCGTGGCAGGCGGCGCTGGCCGAGTTTCTCGGGAGATAATCGGGGAGGGGGGACGAATTGCAGCGGTGCAGTTGGGCGAGCGACGAACTTTCGATCGCATACCACGACCAGGAGTGGGGCGTCCCGCTGCACGACGATCGCGCGCTGTTCGAGTTTTTGATTCTCGAAGGCGCGCAGGCGGGGCTGAGCTGGTCCACCATACTGAAGAAGCGCCCGGCGTATCGCGCGGCGTTCGACGGCTTCGATCCGCGCAAGGTGGCGCGCTACGGCGAGGCGCGAACGGCGGCCTTGCTGGCGAATGCCGGAATCGTGCGCAATCGGCTGAAGATCCATGCGGCGGTGCGGAACGCCAAGGCATTCCTCGCGGTGCAGAAGGAATTCGGCAGCTTCGACGAATACGTGTGGCGGTTCGTGGGCGGGCGGCCGGTCCGGAACCGCCGGCGGCGGCTGGAAGACGTGCCGGCCCGCACGGCGCAGTCCGACGCCATGAGCAAGGACCTCATGAAGCGCGGCTTCACGTTTGTGGGCTCGACCATCTGTTACGCCTTCATGCAGGCCACCGGCATGGTCAACGATCACGTGGTGGGATGTTTCCGGCGGGAAGAACTGGGGGAGCCGAAGCGGTGAGGGCCTTCCCCAGAGAGCGATTGTCTTCCGAGCTGACGCTCACTCCCGCGATGGTCTCGGCGTATGCGGAGGCCGCGGGCGACACCAATCCGGTTCACCACGACTCCGGGTTCGCGGCCGGCACGCGCTACGGGCGGCCGATCGCCAGCGGAACTTATACGACGGCGCTCCTGCTGGGGCTCACCGCATCGCACTATTCCCGGGGCGCGGCCATGGTTGGGCTGGAGTTCTGGGTGCGCTTCCGCCGCCCCATCTACGCGGACGAGACCATCCGGCTCGAATGGCTGGTGGTGAAAGTCACCCCGAATCTCAAGCTCGACGGAGACATCGTCGAGTTACGCGGGCGAATTCGAAACCGGCACGGAGAAACCGCGCTGGGGGCGAAAGGGCGAATCCTGGTCAGCAATCGCTTGTAGGGCTTGGCGCAGGAGAAACGTGTCCGATTATACTGGAGTTTTCCCATGAGCACTCCACTTCAAATCGTGGTCTGCGGCAGCATTGTGCCCGACCCGCTGCAAACCCTGGAGCCGGTGATCGGCCCGGGCGGCCCATCTCTGAAGAATGAAATGATGCTGCCGGCAGTGCTGGATCCCTGGGCGGGCCACGCGCTCTACGAAGCCGCGCACCTGTCGCAGAAAATGCCGGGCAGCAAGGTCTGGCTGGTGAGCCTCGGTCCGAAGGCCAAGCTCCAGCAGGTGATGATGACGGTCGCGCAGAAGGCGCCGTTCGAGCTGGTGGCGCTGGATGGGCCGGCCTCCGGGTTCACCGACTCCTTCGAAACGGCCGCCGCGCTGGCCGCAGCCATCGAGGGTATTGCGGGGCTCGACCGCGCCAGGCTGCTGCTGTTCGGCGGCTGGGAATCGGCGTCGCGCGGCGCGGGGTCTACCCTGCAGATGGTGGGCGAGCGGCTGGGCATCGCCGAGCAGTTCCAGGGCGTGGACCAGCTCACCGTGCGCGACGACGGCAGCCTGGAGATCCTGGAGCGCGTGGAAGGCGGCCGCCACCAAGTCTCCACCTGTTCCGCGCCGCCGGCGGTATTGGGCTGGGCCACGGGACATCTGCCCGAGCCGCGCAACAATCCGCAGGTGGGGATGGTGAACATGCGCGCCGTGATGCCGGCGTTGCAGCGCGCCAGGGCCGCCGGGATCGCCAACGCGGGGCTCACGTTCGCGTCGGTCAGCCTGCCCAAACAGCAGCGGGAGACGCGCATCGTGAAGAACCTGCCGGCCGAAGAGATCGCGCGCGAAATCGTGGCCTGGATCGCGGAGGAATAACATGGACACCATTCTGTTGCTGGCCCACACCGAACCCGACGGCACGCTGGCCAAACCGGCGCTGGAAGCGTTGTCGGCCGCGCTGGCGCTGGGAGGCGATCTGACCATCGGGCTGGCCGGCGCGGCGGCGCAACCGGCGGCGGACCAGGTGGCAGGCTGCGGAGCCGCGCGTTTTCTGGCCGTGACCGGCGATGCATTCGCGGAGCCGCGCTACTCCACCGATGCGGCCGCCGCCGAAGCGCTGTGCCGCGCGGCCGGCGCGTCGATGGCGATCGCGCCTTCGACGTCCCGGTGGGCGCGCGCGCTGCCGGGCGTGGCGTACCGGCTCGGCGGGCGCATCGACACGCACGCGGCCTCGCTCGCCGCGCGGAACGGCGCTCCCGAGGTCACGCGATGGTTCTATCGCCAGCGCATGGAGGCAGTGTTGAGCCGGTCGCAGCGGCCCTGGATGGTGCTGCTCGACCCAGGCAGCTTCGCTCCCTGGAGCGGGCCGGCCGGAACCGCGGAGGTGGAGGCCGTGGCGTTGGAAGCTCCGGAGACGCGCACCGCCGTCACCGGCGTGCGGGCTCCCCAGTCCGGCGAACAGACCATCCGCCCCGACGCCAAGCTGCTGTTCGTGGCCGGCGCCGGCTGGACCAAGAAGCAGGCCGATGGCGCGGTGCACTCTGCCGAAGCCGAGACGCTGATCCTCGGGTTCCTGCGCGCCGCCAAGGCTTCGCTCGGCGGCAGCAAGTCCCTGGTGGACCTGAGCGGCGAAGGGGAAGCCGTGCTGCGCTTCATGACGCATTTGAACCAGGTGGGCCAGACCGGCTCGACGCCGCGCCATCCCAAGGGCCTCTCCACGTGCTGTCACGGCGAGGAGCCGCACGTGGTCGGCTGGCGCTTCATCCACGAGCGCCGCGCCATCAATCTCGACCCCAATTGCGGATGGGCGCGCGGCAAGGCCGACGTGCTGTACGTGGCCGACGCCTTCGAAGTGATGCGCCAGGTCAACCGGCTGCTCGGCTCGTAGGCCGGATTGCGCCGCGGACAGCGGTTACTTCACGCTGATCGTGGCCGGGTTGCTGTTCTCGCCGTTGATGGTGACGATGAGCGGGTAGTTGCCCGAGGCGAGCCCGGAAGGCACGACCACGTTGGCCTGCACGACTCCCAAGAAGCCGGGCGCCAGACCCAGGAAGGAGACCTGAGCCGTCGCCGAGCCAATCGTGGCGCTGAACGACGAGGTGACTTGCGAAAGCGGGCCCGCCGGTGGCGTCGGCGTCACCGCACCGGTGGCGACCGGGTTGTCCACCGGTCCGGAACCGGTCATGTACACCACGATGGTGCTGCCCGCGGCGGCCGGATTGCCTGGGCCGTTCAACGTGGAATCGGAATTTGCCGCGACGGCCTGGCCGGCGCCATATTGGAAGATTCCGGGCCCGGCGGTCGTCACCGGAACCGTGACGCTCTGGCCGGCGCCTCCGTTCACGCTCACGGCGACGGTGGCCGTGCCGGTGCCCGTTTCCCACGGAACCTGAAAGTTCACTTGCTGCGGAGTCACGTACATGATGGGCGCCTGGCGCCCGTTCACGGTGACCGAGACGCCGCCGAGGACCGTGGGGAACGGCACGCTTGCGCCCAAGGCGGACTGCGCAAAGTTGACGCCGAACACCGAGGCCAGGGCGCCAGGAGAAATCTGCGGCGCGTAACTCGCCGCATTGGACACCCCGCCGCTCGAGATTACCGGGAAGACCGGTTGCAGCAGGCGTATGGCGTGGTTGTTGGAGTCCGCGACGTAGATACGGCCCGCCGAATCCACCGTTACGCCGTGCGGAAAGTTCAGTGCGGCACTGGTAGCCGGGCCGCCGTCTCCGTTGTAATTGAAGGAACCGTTGCCGGCAATCGTGGTAATGGTTCCGCCCGGCGAAATCCTGCGGATCCGGCTATTGTTGGAATCCGCGATATAAAGGTTGCCCGAGGAGTCGACCGCGACCCCCGCCGGATTGTTCAACTCGGCGAGTGTAGACGGGCCGTTGTCGCCGCCGAAACCCGGGTTGCCGTCTCCGGCGAGGGTCGTCAACGCGGCGGCGCCGTACTTCAGAATGCTCTTGTTGCCGTTGTCCGCAATGTAGAAATTGCCCGCCGAATCTACCACGACGGACACCGGGTTGATCAGTATTCCGCTGGTTGCTCCGGATCCGAGCAGGGTGATGATGTTCCCGGCCGCGACCTTGCGGATCCGGCCGTTCTTGGAGTCGGCGATGTAGACGTTGCCGGCCGAATCCAGCGCGACGGAGGTCGGCAAGTTCAGCTCCGCGCCGGTAGCCAGCCCGTTGTCTCCCTGGTAACCGCCGGTGCCATTGCCCGCGAACGTGGAGATGATGCCGGCGGTGTTAACCATGCGGATCACGTGGTTGGCCGAGTCGGCGATATAGAGATTACCGGACGAATCCAGCGCCAGGCCGGACGGTTTGTTCAACTCCGCGGCGGTCGCCGCGGCGGTGTCGCCGAGGTAACCGGCGGTGCCGTCGCCGGCGTAGGTGGTGAGGTTTCCCGAGGTGTCTATTTTGCGGACGCGGTTGTTGCCGGTGTCGGCGATGTAGATGTTGCCGGAGGCGTCGATCGCCACGGCTTCCGGAGAACTGAACTCGGCACCCGCGATCGTGCTTCCATCTCCTAAATACCCCGATATGCCGTTGCCCGCATACGTGCTGATGGTGTACGTCTGACCCCAAAGGCTGGTCCAGCACACGGCCCCTAAAACAAGAACGATAAGAGGACACCGAATGGCCATAAATTAAAGATAACGTGTGTGGCGGGCTACCGGTTACGTGGAAATGGCGAACGCGGCCGATCGGCCTCACCAGACGGCTCGTTCGTAGTGGCGCCGGACCTCGCCCTGAACCACGCGTTCCAAAGTGGAGAACAGGTCCCGGCGAAGCTCCGTGGCTGTCAGCTTCATATGTACAATGTACAGTTGTACTCTGAGACGTGCCATGAAAACCAAGTCGATCTACAGCGTTCATCCCGGCGTGCTCACGACGCAAGCCTGGGCCGCCACCCTCAAAGAAAAAACCGGCCATTCACTGGACGAGTGGCTGGCGCTGGTGAAGAAGACCGGCGCGAAAACCGAGAAAGAGCGCCGCGAATGGCTCAAAACGGCGCATGGACTGGGGACCAATTCGGCGTGGTGGATCGCCGAACGGGCCGAGGGCAAGGGAACCGAAACCGACGACCCCGCAGCATACCTGCGGGCGGCAGAGGGCTACGTGGAGGAGATGTTCCGCGGCGCCAAGGCGGCGCTGCGTCCGATCTACGACGAGCTGCTGCGCCTGGGCCTGAGCATCGGCCAGGACGTGAAGGCCTGCCCCTGCCAGACCATCGTGCCGCTGTATCGCCATCACGTCTTCGCGCAGATCAAGCCCACGACGCGCACGCGCATCGACCTGGGATTCGCCCTGGGCGCGCGCAAGGCCGAAGGCCGCCTCATCGACACCGGCGGGTATGCCAGGAAAGATCGCATCACCCACCGGATTCCGATCTCCGCGGCCGCCGAGATCGACGCCGAGGTGAAGCGTTGGCTCCGCGCGGCTTACGACGCGGACGCGGAGCAGGCCCTCTCCGCCCGAGCCGTCACTCGAACTTGACCGCAAACGCCGCCGTAGGATATCCTGGGCAAACCTGCGACAGCGACAATCCCACGAAAAAATTACTCCCGTTATGGAGGATGGATGAGTCCGCAAGAAGTATTGGAATTTGCCAAGAAAAACGATGCCAAGCAGCTCGACCTGAGATTCACCGATATCCCGAGCTTGCAGCACCATGTCTCTTATCCGATCAGCGAACTGGAACTCGACAGCTTCGAGGAAGGGTTCGGCATGGATGGATCCAGCATCCGCGGTTGGGCGGCGATCCACGAGAGCGACATGCTGCTCATTCCGGATCCCGCCACGGCCATCATGGACCCCTTCGCCGAAACCCCCACGCTCGTCATGTTAGGCGACGTGAAGGATCCCATCACCAAACAGCGCTACGAGCGCGACCCCCGCTGGATCGCCCAGAAGGCCGAGCTTTACCTGAAGAACACCGGCCTGGCCGACACGGCCTACTTCGGCGCCGAAGCCGAGTTCTTCATCTTC
>DASQZT010000048.1:0-38703 GCA_035638575.1 Bryobacteraceae bacterium | reverse complement strand
GCGTGCCTGCGCTTCCGCCGCCCGCAGGCGGATACCGGCGAAACGCGACGAAAGCGCCCTCGCTCGAAAACGCGAAGGACTGCACCTGGTCGATAGTAGTCACCGCGCCCGTGGTCACGTCCAGCAGGCTGAGTTTGTTTTGCACCGGGCGGCTGGCCTTGCGCATGCGGTCCTGCTCGTCTTCCGAAACCGAGGCTTCGCAGCCCAGCCAGCGGGAATCCCCCGAAAACGCCGGCGCCGAGCAGAACGCGACAGCGTGAGTCTTGCCGCCCGATGCGGGGGAAACGCGCAGTTCGTCGTTGCGGTCGGTGCGCCGGATGTCGTAGGCCAGCCATTTTCCGTCCGGTGATACGGTGGCTTGGCCCAGGGTTTCCCAGCGGCCGTAATCGGCGGGCTTGAGCGCCGGTTTGGATTGAGCCAGGACGCAGGGCGCCGCCATGGCTATGCAGGCGAACAGACCGAAAGCGCGGGTTTGCATGTGGAGATTTTACCGCGTCCGGCCCGCTTCAACGCTTGGACGGGATCTTGGGTTGCGCCCCGCTCTTGATGATGAGCTGGGTGAGCAAGTCTACGGCTTTGTCGATGGGCAGGCCGTCGGCCACGGAAATCGGAGTTCTGCCGCGCTGGTCCTTCTCGTCGATCGGCGCGCCCTTGTCCGCCAGGAACTGAATCACTTCGCAGATCTCCGGCTGGGTGGAGGTCGCCATCGTGCCGGTCACCGTGGCGTGGATGATCGTGGACCCCACGTCGTTGACCGCCTTCACATCGGGATCCAGCTCGTAAGCGTACTTCACCGCCGCGATGTGGCCGCTTCCGGCGGCGCTCATCAGCAGCGTGCCGTTGTCCTGGCCTTTGAGCTTGGGATCGGCGCCGCCCGCCACCAACGCCCGCATGGCTTCGGCCTGGTTCGCCTTGGCGGCCAGCATCAGGGGAGTCTGCTCTCCCACCAGGCGGAAGAAGCCGCCGCCACCGCCGCCCCTGCCGCCGAGCGCCGGCGCCTTGGCGGTCCTGGCATCGGGATTGGCTCCTTTTGCCAGCAGCTTTTTCACCAGTTCCACTTCACCGGACTGCGCGGCCAGATGCAACGGCGTGTTTCCCGCGCGGTCGGCAACATTCGGATCGGCGCCGGCATCTACCAGCACACTGGCCGCCGCGGCGCTCTTGTAGGAAGCGGCCACGGTCAGAACCTTGGTGGCGTCGGGCAGCGCATAATTCGGATTGTCGCCCGCGGCCAGCAGCGCCTGGATGATTTTCGCATCGTTCTTCACCGCGGCGAAGACCAGCGCCGTGAAACCGCTCTTGGACGCCGCCTTGATGTCGGCGCCTTTCTCGATCAGCAGCTTCACCACGCCGGAGTGGCCTTCGGCCGCCGCCCACATCAGCGCCGTCTGCCCTTTGCGCGACTCGGCGGCGTTCACCTTCGCGCCGTGCCCGATCAAATCGCGCACCGCCTCCTCGCTCCCCGAATTCGCGGCGATCATCAGCGCCGTCTCGCCATCCCAGCGGGCCGCGTTGGCATCCGCGCCCGCCCGGAGGAGTTTCGCCACCATCTGCGCATCGCCCGTGGAACAGGCCAGCGTGAGCGGCGTTTCACCGTATTCGTCCGCGGTATTGACCTTAGCCCCGGCGCCCAGAAGCACGCCCGCCGACTCGCGATCGTCCAGGTAGGCCGCCCAAGCCAGAGCCGTCGCGCCGTCCGGCTGGGCGGCGTTCACATCGGCCTTCTGCGCGGCCAGCGAGACCACGGCGTTATGATCGCGCCGCTTGACCGCGTCGAGCAGGCGAAGGTCGGGCGCCGCCAGCAGCGGGTATGCCGCCAGCACGAGCGCGGCTGCCCCGCATTTCCGGGCCGCGCGCCTCAGCAAGCGGTCTTCATGCCCTTGCAGCATCCCCCTACACACCCGTCAAACGATCGAGCTTCCCCGTGCTGTCGCCCAGCTTGTCCGGTACGGGCACGCCGGATTTCTCCAGCATGGACAGCAGCAGGTTGTTCATGGGCGTCTCTTTGGGGTAGCGGACGTGCCGCCCGCCCTTGATCTGCCCCGCGCCGCCACCCGCCAGCACCAGCGGCAGGTCGTGGTGCGTGTGCGCGTTGCCATCGCTGATGCTGCTGCCGTAGAGGATCATCGAGTGGTCCAGCAGCGTGCCGTCGCCATCGGGAGTCTTGCGCATCTTGTCCAACAGATAGGCGAACGTCTCCACGTGGTAGGTATTGATCTTCACCACCTTGGCGATCTTCTCGGGATCGTTCATGTGGTGCGTGACGGAATGGTGCCCGTCGGTCACGCCGATAGGCCGATACGGCCGGTTGCTGCCTTCACGCGCAATCATGAAGCTGATCACCCGCGTCATGTCCGTCTGCCACGCTATGACCATCAGGTCCATCATGAGCTTGGCGTGGTCCAGGAACTCTTCCGGCGCCCCGCTGGGCCGCTCCATGGTGGGGAGCTTCACGCTGGCGTTCTGCTCCTCGGCCTTCTGTATGCGGCGCTCGATATCGCGGATGGAGTCGAGGTACTCGCTCAGTTTGTTGCGATCGCGCGACCCCAGCCCGGTCTGCATGCGGTCGATGTCGCCGGTCACATAGTCGAGAATGCTGCGCTGCTCCTTGAGGGCCGCAAGCCGCGCCGCCGCATCGGTGCTGTCGCCGTCGCCGAAAAGCCGTTCGAAGACCGCGCGCGGGTTCACCTCCATCGGCATGGGCGTGGTGTCGCTGCGCCAGGAGATCGTGTTGGTGTAGGCGCAGCTATATCCGGAGTCGCAATTGCCCGCCAGGGTCGGCGCTTCGAGGCCGATCTCCAGAGAGCCGTACTGCGTGCTTTTCCCGAACTCGCGCGCCGCGATCTGGTCCGCCGAAACGCCGGCATGAATGTCGGCGCCTTCGGTCTTTTTGGGATGCGCGCCGGTCAGCCATGTGGCCCCGGCCCGCGCATGGTCGCCCGCGCCGTCGCCCAGCGCCCGGCCGTTGATCTGCGCCAATCCGCTGAACACCACAAGCTGCTCCCGGAACGGTTCGAGCGCCTTCATTGTGGGGGTGAACTCGAAACCCGTGCCTTCCACCGCCGGCGTCCAGCGATCCATGATAATCCCGTTGGGAACGTACGCGAATCCCAGCCGGACCGGCGGCTTGGCGGCCGAATTGGTGGCGGCCATCGCCGGTATCATGGAGTCCAACAAGGGCAGCGCCAGCGCGGCGCCGGCCCCCCGCAGAAACGTGCGGCGATCCAGGTGCTTTTTCGTGATGATCATTCCGGAACCCTCCTCATTTCAAACGGAGCGCTTTTTACGATTGCTGTTACCAGGGCCGACATGCGGTAGTCGCGCTGCGCAGCCTCGCGCGTAATCGAACGAACCGCCGCCTTGTCGTAATACTCCAGGCCGCGTCCCAGTGCGTAAATTAGAAGTTTTTCCGCTACGGTGTTGACGAACTCGTCCCGGTGAGAGGTTACCAGCGTCTTCTTCAGCTCTCCCGGACCCACGAACTTGCTGCCGTCCGGAAGCATGCCCGACGCGTCGATCGTGCTCCCCGCGTCCTTGTCGCGCCACTTGCCCACGCCGTCGTAGTTCTCCAGCGCGAAGCCCAGCGGGTCCATGCGGGCGTGGCACGATGCGCAGACCGCATTGGCGCGGTGCTGCTCCATCTGCTCCCGCGTGGTCAGTTTCCTGCCGTCCTTCTGGGGAACCAGGTCGGGAATGCCGGGCGGAGGCGGAGGCGGAGGCGTGCCCAGCAGCGCTTCGAGAATCCATTTGCCGCGCTGCACCACCGATGTCCGGTCGGGATACGACGTCACCGTCAGGATGCTTCCCTGCCCCAGCAGTCCGCCGCGGTTGGGATCGGTGAGCGTCACCTTGCGGAACTGCGAACCGTAGATTCCCGGGATGCCGTAGTGCTCCCCCAGGCGATCGTTCAGGAACGTGTAGTTGGCGTCCAGCAGTTCCAGCACGCTGTGGTCTTCGCGCAGAACGTTGGCGACGAACAACTCGGTCTCCTCGCCGAAGGCCTGCCGCAGGCCCTCGTCGAATTCCGGGAAGGCATCCGGATCGGGCTTCTGCACCGCCAGGTTGCGCAGCGAAAGCCACTGGCCCGCGAAGTTGCCGGCCAGCGACTCGGAGCGGGGATCCGCCAGCATGCGCCGCACCTGCGCTTCCAGGATTGCCGGATCTTTCAGCCTGCCCTTCTCCGCCGCGGCCAGCAACTGTTCATCGGGAATGCTGCTCCACAAGAAAAAGGAGAGCCGCGACGCCAGCTCGACATCGCTTATGCGGTACACCGTTCCGGGCGCCGCGCCCCGCGGATCGTGCTCCACGCGAAAAATGAAATCGGGCGATACCAGCAGCGCGCGCAGGGCCTTCTCGATTCCGTGGTCGAAATCGCCTTCCTCACGCCCGCTCGTGTAAAACGCGACCAGCGGCAGGATGTCGGCATCGGTCACCGGCCGGCGAAACGCGCGCCGCGCCAGGTTCGCCAGAATCGTCTTGGCGCACGGCTCCTCGCCGGCGGCATCCGCGGGCCGGCAGACGAAAATCCTTTCCCGGCTCGCCGTGTCTCCGCGGCCCCTCGTATTGTAGGGACCGGCGATGGTCAGCTTGTCCAGGTTCGGCAGCACGTCCACGGGTCCGGAGACCTGGAACCGCTTCAGCTCCGCCCCATCCAGCCGGACGTCCATCTCCACCGGGACCCTGGGAGGCTGCACCGGCGGTGCGCCGCGCCGTCCTCCGGGAGGCGCCTCAACCTCGGGCTTGGTCGAGTCGCGCAGGAACGTCACCCCCACCGTGCGCAGGCCGGCTTTGATGGGCAGGCGCACCTCGTGGACCGGGCCGCCGTCTCCGCCCATCTTCACTTTGATCGCGTACTCGGCATCCACCGGGAAGTAGTAGTCGAGCGACATCCCGCCGGCCGAGTCGAACGGAAGATCGTCGCTCGCGCGCCCAACGCGTCCCCTGCCGCCCGTGCGGCGAAATGGGAAATCCTCTTCCGCCGGCTTGATCGCCGGATCGCCCACCGCCAGCCGGCTCACCTTTCGGGCCACCGACATGTACCGTTCGAGCAGCATGGGGGAAATGGAAAGCACATCGCCGATGTTGTCGAATCCGTAGCCGGAGTCGTCGATGGGCAGCAGCGCGCCGGGCTTGATGTCGAGGGCCAGCAGGTCGCGGATGGCGTTGCTGTACTCCGCGCGGTTGAGCCGGTGGATGGCGGGCCGGCCGGGATTGGGGTTCGCCGCCGCCGCGCGATCGAGCGCCCCCTCCAGCGATTTGACGAAGGCGGCCGCGGCATCCGCCGGCGGCCGTGGAATCCCGGCGGGCGGCATTTCGCCCGTGCGAACTTTACGCAGCGCTTTCTCCAGCGTCGGAGCGTTGGGGCCGGCGTTGGAAAAATCGATCCCCTCCAAAACGATGCCGGCCGTCTTCAGCTTCTGGCTGTGGCACATGACGCAATTCCGGGAGACGAAAGCGGCCTCGGAATTCGCCGCGCCGGAGGGTGAGTTGGCCGAGTGCTGCTGCGCGAGGATCGGCGACACTGCCGCAAGAGCAATGGCCACCGCTGAAACGCGCCACGATCCCCTCGATCGCCCCTCGCCGGAATTGTGCATCTGATTTATTTTCTAACTTGTGGAGGCCGGAGTCAACCGCGGCTTGCAAGGGTATACGGCCGGCGGCGGATAGCGCCTCGGTCAGTTCGCCTCGCGCGGTTCAAGAACCAAGAAAACTCAAATCCGCGTCCCGCTAACGCATGGTTTGCCGAAACAGACCCGCGGATCTCCTCAGGAAGCAGCTCGGAGTGAGGATGCCCTGCTATCTGGCCACCGCCGCCTCCCATCGTCCGGCCGCTTTCTTCACTCGTTCCACCGCCTCCATCAGGTTGGCCAGCGAATTGGCGTAGCTGAACCGGATGTAGCCCTCGCCGTACTCTCCGAAACATCCTCCCGTCAGGCAGGACACGCCGTATTCCGTCAGCAGCAGATCGGCCAGTTCCTTCGAGTTGATGCCCGTCCCGGTAACGTTCGCAAATGCGTAGAAGGCGCCGCCCGGGACGGCGCAGCGGAACCCCGGTATCTGGTTCAAGCCTTCGCAGATGGCGTCCCGCCGGCGGCGGAATTCGGCCACCATGCCGGTGACGCAATCCTGCGGCCCGGTCAGCGCCGCAAGCCCGGCCCGCTGCGTGAAGCTCGCCGTGCACGAGTTCGAATTCACCATCAGCTTGGTCACCGCTTCCACCAGCCACGTGGGCATCACGCCGTATCCCATCCGCCATCCGGTCATCGCGTAGGTCTTGGAGAAGCCGTCCAGGATGATGGTCTTCTCCAGCATTCCGGGGAACGCCGTGATCGAAACCGGCGGTTCGTCGCCGTAGTAGATTCGCGAGTAGATCTCGTCGCTCAGTACGATAACGTCCCGGTCGAGCAGCATGCCCGCGATGGCTTTGAGATCTTCGCGCGGGATCACGCCCCCCGTGGGATTCTGCGGAGAGTTCAGGATCACCATCTTGGTGCGGTCCGTCAGGCGGTCGTGGAACAAGTCGAGGTCGAACGAGAAGCCGCGGCTCTCTTCGAGCGGCATCGGCACCGGCGTCGCCCCCAGGAAGCGGATCATCGACTCGTAAATCGGGAATCCCGGGTTCGGGTAGATCACCTCGTCGCCCGGCTCCAGCAGCGCCATCATCGGGAAAAATAGGATGGGCTTGCCCCCGGGCACGACCGAAACGTTCTGCGGTCCCACCGCAATGCCGCGGCTTTCGGAAATGTAGTGGGCGATGGCCGCGCGCAGTTCGGGCAGTCCCGCCGTGGGGCCATAGTGCGTCCAGCCTTCGTCCAGCGCCCTCTTCGCTGCTTCGATGATGTGGGCCGGCGTAGGGAAATCCGGCTCGCCGATCTCCAGGTGAATCACGCTGCGGCCCTGCGCCTCGAGTGCGCGGGCCCGTACCAGGACGTCGAATGCCGATTCGACCCCTATGCGGCTCATTCTTTCTGCGAGTTTCATCATTTCAAGCTTAACTCCGTTCCTGGGATTTGTGACACCTCCCATTCGTGGGGGACAGTCCTGCCTATAGCCCCACGCCCATCCTGCTGTAGAATGGCGGTAGCGGACTGGTCCGCTTTTTGTTTCCACGTTTTGCAGGTTCCGCCGTCATTAGTTTAGAACCTGTGAACATAGCCGTCTACAGCGGAATGAGCGAGGTCACAGAGCCCGGCCTGGAACTTCAAGAGCGGCAGAATCGCTTTGTTTCCGAGCACTTGCGCCGGATTTTCATTCAGATTTACCGCATCGTCGGGAACGTGGCGGACGCTCAGGACCTGACCCAGGAGGCCTTCATCAAGGCCCTCCAGCATCAGGAACAGCTCAAGGACGAGCAGAAAGCCGCGCACTGGCTGTCGCGAATCGCCACCAATACGGCGATCGATTTTCTGCGCCGCAGCAGCCGCGCCACTTTTTGCGAGATCGACGAGGCGCCGGAAAGCCACGCGGAAAGCCCGGAGCATATCCTCCTCCGGTCGGAGCAGAGAAACTATCTGGAGGATGGATTGCGCCTTTTGAGCCCGCGCGAGCGGGCCGCGATCATGCTGCGCGACGTCGAAGGCCTGCCGGCGGAAGAGGTGGCCAGGCAACTGAACTGCTCGAAAGCGACGGTGCGGTCGCACATCGCCAACGGGCGAAGCAAGTTCCGTCGGTATATGGAGAGAAGGAAGCGGTAGGAAGATGACGCATCCGAATGAAGCGACATTGGCGCTGCACGCCGGCGGAGACCTCGGGGTCTTCGCGCGCTGGCGGATGGAGCGCCACTTGTCCAGGTGTGAGCGGTGCCAGGAAGAGGTGGCCGCCTTCAGCGCGTTACGGGAAGTAGTCCCGGACCTGGCCGGGATTCCCGAAGTTCCGTGGAACCGCCTGGCAGCCGAGATGAAGGCCAATATCCGCTTAGGGCTGACTGCGGGCGAGTGTGTGCGTTCGAGCGGCGGGCCGCTGCGCGAAGCTCCGCTGTTCAACCGCGCCCGCACGGCTGTGGCGCTGGCCAGCGTGATGGCGCTGCTGATCACCGGCCTGGCGCTCGAACGCCCGTTGCCCGTGGCGGCCGACGACCACGTCGTGTTGCAGCACACCGCCAACGGCATTCAGGTGGGGCAAGGCGGCCACGAATTCCACCTGTTCAACGCGGACCACGCCCGCAACGTCACGTTCTCTGTGAACGCACAAGGTTCCATGGGGGCTCGCTACGTGGATCCCGAAACGGGCTACGTAACGATCAATAACGTCTATGCGCAATAAAGGACTATGGCTCGCTGGAGTGGTCTTGCTGGGCGCGGCAGTCCTGTCCGCACAGGAAGCGCCATTGCCGGGCGGCTCGGTCAGCGTCAACTTCGGGAATACCAAGGACTCGCCGGTGGCGGTGAAGTCCATCGTCGACCAGTCGCGCGTCTCCGCCCGCGGCGCGGCCATGGTGCTCGATCTGAAAATGGCGCTGACCCTCCTCAATACCAGCCCCAAACGCATTCGCGGCATCACCCTCCGAGTGGTATCGCAGGAAGCCGTGGCGGGCGGCAAGGGCTCGGTTACCTACCCCAGCGTGAATGTGGGGCCGGGCGACGTTTTCCCGGCGCATATCGATATGCAACTGGTGCGGCCCACGCAGTTCGCCGGCGGTCCGCTGGTTAGCGTCGATCTGGACGGCGTGCTGTATGACGACCTTTCGTTCTACGGCCCGGACAGCCTGCATTCCCGCCGCTTCCTGACGGCGCGCGGGCTCGAAGCGCAGCGCGACCGCGACTACTTCAAGCGCGTGCTGGCGCAGGGCGGCAAGAAAGCGTTGCAGACCGAGATTCTGGCCAGCATGGCGCGGCAGTCCGAGACGGCCCCTCTCAGCGTGAGAGTAGTGCCCCGGGGGCCGGCTGTGACCAGCGCCGCGCTGCCCGCCGGGCATACCGCGCAATTCGCCTTCGTGCAGTTCCCCAATGCGCCCGTGGAGCTGCTCTCCGGCTGGGCGCAGGTGGCCGGCAACGAAGCGCGGACCCCGCGCATCGACGTGGTCAACAAATCGGGGAAGCCGGTGAAATCCGTGGAGCTCGGCTGGGTGTTGAGCGACCAGGCGGGCCGCCAGTCCGCCGCGGCATCCCTCCCGTCTTCCGATCCCGACCTTTACCTGCCGCCCGGCAAGACTGCCCGCGTCTTGCAGGACACCACTCTGCGATTGTTCGGCGGCGGCCAGCCGGTCAACGTCCAGAACATGATCGGCTTTCTCAGCCAGGTGGAGTTTGCCGACGGCAAAGTCTGGGTGCCCGACCGCGAGAGCCTGAAGGATCCGCAGCTCCGCAAAGCCGTGGCGCCTTCGGACGAGGAGATGCGGTTGGCCGACATCTACCAAAAAAGGGGAATCGGCGGGCTGGTTGAGGAACTCGAGAAGTTCTAGCCCGGGCAGAAGCCGCGGCCACGGGACTCGATCAGGGCACTCGACCCATCGGGGCATACCACAGCGAGCCATCGAGGAACTCCACGGTCACGACGCTCAGAGCTGGCTTGCCGATGGTGTCGCTTGATTTGGCGGCGGCCTGGATCCGGTTCCACACATCTTCAACACTGACGGAGAGATGCTTCCTCTCGCCGGGTCTCATGATGATCGAAATGCGCTCGAGGCTGACTATTTCAGTTTTCGACTCATCTGAGATCGTTTGCTGAAAGACCACTGCCGCCGTAGTCAGTCCGGATTGATTCTTCACCGTGACGAACTGCCTCCGGTCGCCCTCCGTGCGGAAAGTGCTCGGAGTGTAATTGATGAACGCAACCGGGCAATCGGGGTAGGTCTGCAACCCGAGGGCTATGGTCTGGGCTTGGGCAGAGCCACGGCAAAAGGCTACGGCGAACAGAATTGCCGGGATTACGGCGATTACTCGGTCCCGTGGCCGGCTGGCGCCATGAAGCTCGTCCTGGGCGGTCCCGGTCATTGTGATCTTACCGTACAGTATTTGCGCGGCGGCTTCAACACGGTGAGCTTCAATTCCATCGCCCGATCAATGGCTTCAGTTAGCCACACTTGGAGGTTCAGGTTCGCCAGCCATTCGCAGTCCACGAAGCGGCGCTTTGCACCGCTCTGACATGCGGCTCTTTTCGGACCTTGCAGTTGGTCCCGCGGCACGGCGAAAGGTCGGCGGCATGACCCCATTTGTACACGATTCCATGCACACGAGCCATACTCCGCGGCACCTGTCAACCTGTTGTATCCTGGCGACTCGAATCCATGGCTCTCCAACTCGCACCGGCAGAGATTATTACAGAACTTGTTATAATGGAGCCGTGTGGACCTTCCGGCCGGACCAGCTCCGATCCGCGCGTGAACTCGCGGGCTTGACGCAACAGTGACACCAAGCACGGCGTGTACGTCCAGCACGTGGCCATCGTAACAGTGCACGAAAGCTACGAACATCGGCTGACACCGATATTCCCGTCCGCGTATCGATCCCTGCGGCTCTTTGGGCTCGACGCCTACGACCTCGCGCTCTCGAAGTTGGAGCGGAACTCGGCCCGCGACCGCGAAGACGTGAAATTCCTCGCTCGCGCAGTTCCGCTTGATCCCAAACTTCTTGAAGATCGTTATCGTTCGGAACTGCGCCCATACCTCGTGGCCACGGAGCGGCACGATCTGACAATTCGGCTGTGGATGGAGATCCTCGGCGGCCAATAGGCCCGCCATGTCGTCGTCCAGGTCTCATTGACGAGTTCTTTTCCAACCACCTCTCCTCCCGTAACGTGTTGGTTACAAGGGAAGACTCCGCGTGAATATCGCCCTACAATCCCCTCACCGGAGGATCAACTGGTCAACTGATTGCCACCTTGACTGGCTTGCCGGCCCGGCTGAGCATTTCCACCAGCGTATCGATGGTGAACTTGGCCGTTTTCATGTTCACCACGTCGGACACACCTGGGCGCGAGACCATCAGAATCTCGGCGGCCTCCGCCTGCCTTAAGTGATGTTTCGCAATCCAGACAGACAGCTCTTCCATCAGTTGCTGCTTTAGCAGCCGCGTGTCATTGATCTGTTTGCGAGACGCAGCCTGTAGACGTTTGGCCTCGTCCGGCGTAAAACCCAGCTCCAGGAAGAGGTTCGCACCCGGCTTTGTCACATGGCGGATTTCGGTGTCGATCTTCATTTCTTCTCGTTCCTCACGTTGACTACGGAGCGATAGCGCGCCGTGGCAATTGCCCTGTCCTGCTTGCTGGTCGTCTGAGTCTTCTTCTGGAAGCAATGCAGGACGTAGATGGCTTCCTCGAACTTGGCGATGTACATGACACGGTATGTGCCGCTCGCGTCCCGGATGCGAATCTCTCTTGTCCCGGCGCCTACATCGTCGAACGGCTTCCAGTCGATCGGCTCAAGCCCCGCCTGGACTTTTCCTGACTGGAAGCCCGCTTCCTTCCGGGCGTCTCTTGGGAATGCCAGCAGATCGTCGTAGGCAGACCCTACCCAACGGATCTGTTTCTCATCGTCCATACAGCCGGCATGTATAAGGTTTTATACGCGCCTGCGGGTGCCAGTCAAGGTGCTCGGTGAACCATGATCAGCAGGGCGTGGGCGGCGCCGTCAACAGAGAACGCCGGAGTCGGAAAGCAGCATTCCTGGGCCGCCACCACGAACCCCCTGGTCAACCTCGCGCATCTGTCAACCGGAGAAAACGGAGATTCCGAAGCGGAATCCTTGGCCTCCAACACGAACCCTGGGGGTTCATGTTGCACCCCGGTGGCGCACTTTTCGAACCAGAGACTCCGGGCGGACAACTACCTGCAAAATGTTTGGGATAAATGGGCGTCTCGGAAATGCTACTGTCAACCTGGGCGGCGGTCTGGCTCGACCACCAGGACGGTGGCTCAATTCCCACCTGACACACTGCGATTCACAGCTTTCCGCAACTCGCGATTGGGCGGAATCTCCACATGACCAAATCCGCGGGGCACCGTGCCATTGCCATGGCCTGCGTGCAGAGAAGCTTTGAACCCGCAGCCCACACTGCCGCAGGCAGAAGGACAGGAAGAGCCGCACACAGGAAGAGCCGCAACTGGCGCTACGCTAAGACTTGCGCTATGCTTTTTCCGGAATGGAGCGCAAGCGTGCCGCGCCGCCGAAGATCCAGCCGTGGCCGGGCTCGCTCTTCGCGCTGAAAATCAAGTGGGAGGATTGCATAACTGACCGGCATCTTTGGGTGTTTCTGGAACGCCGCCTGCCAGGCAAGTTCGGACGCCTGGAAGCCATGCATGCCATTGTTCCGAAGGGCCGCAAGAAGAGCGAACTGGCAACCCTCTTCGGCTCGGCGAGGTATCGGCGCGGCATGCTGGACAGCGCGCGCGAACTTTTCCGGAGGGCCGGCGTGCCTGACGATCAAGCTGCGGACTTCATGCAGACGATTACGAAAGAATTCCCTTACCCGACCCCGAACGAGGTGTTCGAAGAAGAGGTGTCCAACCCGCTACTCGCGATGGCGTTGGGCGACCGCTACAAAGAGCTCAGCTACCATCGGACCGGAGTGCCGGAACTGACCGAAGATGATCGAGCCCTGATCGGGCAATGCCTGGCGGCATTCGAGACGAGGGCCAAGGAAGATCCCGCGGAGGGCCGGAGATTCTTGAAATTCGTGCTCGGCGGTCGCTTGCTCTAAGGGGCCGGCGGCTGACCCTCGCGCTATACTGGGTTCAGGAGCGGCGATGAACGACGAGCTACAAGAGCTTCGGAACGGTGGGTACAAGCCCGTGCTTGTCGGGCCGCAGCCGTTTTCCCTCGAAGAGATCCTGCGCAACGTCGATCCTGCACCCGACGAGGAGACGGAGCGCTTTGTGGCTGCCGTCTACGCGGACCGCCGTCAGGCAGCCGAAGACGCCTCGTCCGAATGAGCCGAATCGCCGTCGATACCGACGTCGCCTCCTACATCTTCAACTGGCACACGCTGGCGCAGCAGTATGTGAACGCATTGCGCGGTCTGATCTGATCCTGTCCTTCATGTCGGTCGCGGAACTCCGCATGGGCGCGATGTCGGCCGGCTGGGGAAGCAATCGGCGACTTCTACTGGAGCAGTTCGTCCATGGTTTCGAGCTCTTCTATCCCGACGATGACCTCTGCACCGTTTGGGCAAGAATCCGTGCTGACGCCCGAGCCGCGGGCCGGGCAATCAGTCCCCAGGACGCCTGGATTGCCGCGACCGCGCTGGCATTGGACGCTCCTCTTGCGGCGAACAATCGTCGGGATTTCGAGCACGTCCGGAATCTGCAGTTGTTGTCTCTGTAACGATCAGCCTCGCGGTGGCTGTCCCGGTACGGTCGTCGTACGTAACGTACTCGACGTGATTCCGGATTTCGTTCAAATCCACGTTTGCTTCCGTCTTCTTTGAGAGCTGCCGCTGGACGGCCGTCTCGATCGCATAAGCCGCAACTTGGTTCCCGCAGGACGGTAGCCCACCAGCCGTGGAGCGGCACCGGTAATAGCGGTAAACACGAGACCCCTTACGGACCGTATGCGGGCTCATGCCCCGTCCTTCTCGACGAGCAACTCGTGATTGCCGGGTCGAACGGAGCCACCATCCCGGAACATACCAAGGTAAACGGGATTCCGAAGCGTGGCGACGACCTGGCGCGCCGTCCAGAGACCGCCGACCCTCGTGCATTCGCCTCTTCGGCGATCGCCAGCGGGAGCATCCCTTCGGCCGCGGCGCCGAAGATCCACTTGACGGCCGGTGCTTCGCGCGCGTTCACCACTAACTGTCTCGTCCTGAGGTCGGCGTCGTAGCCGTAGGGAACGGCTCCCGCAAACGCGGCGCCCGTTGGACTTTAGCCGCGCACGAGCGTCGGCGATTCTGGACCCGATCATCTCCCGCTCGAATTCGGCGAACGAGGCGAGGATGTTGAAAATCAGATTGTCCTGCGCGGTGCTCCCTAACTCAGGGCCGGTAACGATGACCAGGCTGACGCGATGTTTCCGGACTCCTCCAATAGCCGGACATATCCGATCAGACAGCGGGCCAGCCGGTCTAACCGATGAACAACCACCTGATCGACTCCGTGCTCACGCACCAAGGAAAGCAGGCGTTGCAACGCCGGGCGGTCAGAGTCGCGCCTGAAGCCCCTTCGTCGTCGAATCGCTCATCTACCGCGATCCATCCGAGGACGCTTTGGGACTCTATGTACAAGCGGCAAACGTCGTACTGGACTTGGCAACTTGAGAGGGCATCGTCGGAACTGACGGACTGGCGGGTTTAGATCGCACATCGAACCGGCTTTCGGCGGATCAGCGCTGACACGAGCGTGGCAAGCTACCCCGAGATATATAGTGCGTTTTCGGCCGCGAACCTCTCAGTTCGAAACATCAGTTTGGCCTGCCACCACGAACCTCCCTGTCAACTTCGCACCTGTTCAACCGGAGAAAACGGAGATTCCGAAGCGGAATCCTTGGCCTCCAACACGAACCCTGGGGGTTCGTGTTGCACCCCGGTGGCGCGCTTCTCGAACCGGAGACTCCGGGCGGACAACTACCTGCAAGATGTTTGGGATAAATGGCCAGTTCGGGACGCTCGTGTCAACCTGGGAGATGGTCCCGCTCGGACCAGTAGTGTAGTGGCTCCCCACACTGGACACGTTTCGAACTTTGGAGGCGTAAAACGCGGTCCGCTCGAACCGAGACGACGCCTTTGCTCCCAACACCATCTGAACGGAATCGGCAACGTCATCCAGACTGGGCGCCCAGAGAGGATGCATCCCGAACCAACACGAGATGGGGATTCGTAGTCTCCCGGCGAACCTCCGGGTAGTCCGACGATCCGGACGTTCACGCAGTGAGTGCCATAGAATTTATGAACTGTGGCGATACCCAGCCCCAATCTGCGAATTGGGCCTTATGAACTGCAATCGCGCATTGGCGCTGGCGGAATGGGCGAAGTCTGGAGGGCGCGGGATTCGCGTCTCGGCCGCACCGTCGCCATCAAGTTTTGCCAGGAGAAATTCAGTGAGCGATTGGGGAGCGAAGCCCGTGCGGTGGCCGCGCTAAACCATCCCAACATTTGCACGCTGTACGACGTCGGCCCGGACTACCTGGTAATGGAGTATGTGGAGGGTACCGCTCTTCGCGGTCCCTTGCCGCTCGAAGAGGCGTTGCGTTATGCCGGCCAGATTGCCGAAGCCCTGGTTGCGGCCCACCGCAAGGGAATTGTGCATCGCGACCTCAAGCCGGCCAACATTCTTGTGAACGAGGAAGGAGTCAAGCTGTTGGATTTCGGGCTGGCGCAGTGGGCCGCGGCGCCACACCCTCCCGACGACGACCTGACTCATACCATCCGTCAGACCCAGGTAGGCGTGATCGTCGGCACACCGCAGTTCATGTCGCCGGAGCAAGCCGAGGGCAGGGAGGTGGACGCGCGGACGGACATCTTTGCCTTCGGGTGCGTGTTGTTTGAGATGCTCACCGGGAAGCGCGCATTCGACGGGGCGACCACCACCAGCATCATCGCCGCCATCCTGCACACCGATCCGCCGCCGGTTTCTTCGCTCCGGCCCGTGACACCCGCGGCCATCGACCGCATCGTGAAGACATGCCTGGCGAAGGATCCGGAGGAGCGCTGGCAGACGGCGCGCGACCTGCGGCACGCGCTGCTGCTGGTCGGCGAGCAGCAGCCGCCGGCAGTTCCTGGCATCCGCCGCCGGTGGGTCTTGGCCGCCGTGATGTCGCTCTCCGTTGTGGCGACCTTCCTGGCTGTCCGGTGGCTCCGCCCGCAGCCGAAGGCAGCGGAGCAGATCCGCTTCTTGCTGGCTCGGCCGCAGGGGGTCGCGACGGGCAGTGCGGGGCCGCTCGCCATATCGCCCGATGGCCGAACCGTAGCTTCCCAGGAAACGGACGCTTCGGGGAAACGTTATGTGTGGGTTCGCCATCTTGGCTCCATGACGGCGCGGCGGCTGGACGCCACCGAGGGAGTGAGCCCCGGGATTGCCTATAGCGCCTCTGGCATCTTCTGGTCTCCCGACAGTCAATCGCTCGCGTTTTCGGTTGGAGGCAGACTCAAAAGGATGGCGGTTTCAGGCGGTTCCGCGCAATTGATTTGCGAGCCATGCGGAGCGGGAGGAGGCGGTGCGTGGAGTCCGGAGGGTGTGATTCTCACCGCAGGCCGCGGCGGGCTGAACCGGGTCCCGGCGGCCGGCGGTGCGGCCACGCCAATCGCGATTACGGATGCAAAGTCTGGAGAAATCCGGCCCTGCGCGCCGCAGTTCTTGCCGGACGGAAAGCACTTCCTCTACCTGGCCAGCAGGAGTAATCCGGAGGAAAACGCAGTCTATGTCCAGGAAATCGGCTCAGCGGAAAGGAAGCTATTGCTGAGGACTCGCGGAAAGGTCGAGTACGCCCCGCCTGGCTATCTGCTCTTTGTGCGTGAAGGGACTCTGTTTGCGCAAACCTTGGACCTCCACAGTTTCCAACTTCAGGGGGAGCCGGTAGTTGTGGCTGAGGATGTCCAGGAGCCGTATGGCTTCTCGGTTTCCGGAAACGGCGTGATCGCCTACCGCAGCACCCAGGAAGTTAGTGAGCAACAGGTGTTCTGGTATGACAGGGAAGGCAGACGCACGCCGGCGGGCGGCGAGCGCGGCTACATCAACGTCCGCCTCTCACCCGATCAAAGCCGCGCTATCCTGTACCGGAGGGAATCGCTCAGTCCCAGCGGCAGCCGTTGGGTGATCGAGTTGGGCAGCGGCATCCTTTCCCGCGTCCGGCTGGATCCAACATTCCTTATTGATACTACCGGCCTGTGGTCTCCCGATTCCCGCCGGATCGTCGTATCGGGGCGCACGGGCGGCGAAATACCAGTTGCTGGAAATCGACGCGGCCTCCGGCGCCACCCGGCTGCTGCACTCCGAAAAGACCGGTATGTGGGCCAAGGATTGGTCCCCGGATAATCGATACCTGATGTTTCATAAAGCTCTCTCTGGCCAAACCATGGTCTACTTGCTGCCCACCACGGGCGACCCGAAGCCGCGGTTGCTGGTAGCCACACCGGGAATTGCCGACGGATTTCGTTTCTCCCCGGACAGCCAGTGGATCGCCTGGGCCTCCAACGACTCCGGCAAGTTCGAGGTGTACGTTGCGTCTCTGTCCGCTCCCGCCAACCGGCGGCAGGTATCGATCGGCGGGGGAGCACAGCCGGCCTGGCGAAACGATGGCAAGGAGTTGTTTTACTTGACGCAGGAGGGGAAGCTGATGGCCGTCGAGTTGAAGCCGGGTTCACCGCTTCAGGCAGATGCGCCCAAGCCGCTGTTCCAGAGCAATGCGACGGGCAGCTATGTCGGGGAAGTCTATGCTCCCAGCGCGGGCGGCAGGAGGTTCCTGTTCGCCGAACCGGAGAACCGCGACGCCGGCAATATCAACGTCGTAGTGAACTGGGACGCCGGACTTCGCCGCGGGAAATGAGCCTGGCGTATCACCATTAGGGAGGAAAGGTGAAGGGAAGGAATGGATTGGCGCAAGTGCGAGCGGAACTGGGGTCGCCCGAAACCGTAGAATTGAAACGGCGGTTTGGCACTGGCTCCCCGGCATGGATTCGAACCACGATTCACGGCTCCAAAGGCCGCTGTCCTACCATTAGACGACCGGGGATTGATGCGCTCGAGCTTTCCCGACCAGTTGTAGTCTAGTGTAGCCGTTCCATCCGGTGGGCTGCAACGACTCTGCTACAATCTCCCTGGAAGCCAATCTTGGCCGGTGCTGGGCGCGGGCTTCAAACCCGTCGTGCGGTACACTGTGTCGCGGGTGGGTTCGACTCCCACTGGCTTCCGCCATCCCTCCGGTTCCCCGCCGGTTTGTTCATTGCCATACCATCACCGTTCTCTATGGCTGCACCGCCGGCGATTCTTGGCGTAACCTAAAGGTATTGAGGATGCTGTAACATCGGTTCCGGCGACAGTTTCCCCGTTCACGCTGCCGATCCGCATCGCGCGCCGCCAAACGCCGCGGCAGGCTCAACCCGGCTGCGGCAACTTCCCTATGGAGCACCGAAATGCCAAATGGCGCAAACCCGAGTCCGTCCAGCGAAATGGAAGACGCCCTGATGTACCTGCCGCGCAAAGGCGTCACCGATTACCGAAAAGGCCAGACTGTTTTTGACGAACACCAGCCGTCCAGGGGTCTTCACCTCGTTGTCCAAGGCAGAGTCAAAGTCACCATCCCTCTTGATAGCGGCGATCAAACCGTCGTCGATATCTTGACCACGGACGACTTCTTCGGCGAAAGCGCCCTGCTCGGCGCCGCGCGCTACCCTCAGCGCGCCACTGCCCTCGACAACGTGACCCTGATGTCCTGGTCGGCATCCGAGATTGAAGAACAGGTCGAGCGACAGCCGCGGCTTGGCCTCGCCCTCATGCAAATCCTCGTGAAGCGCGGCCTCGACTACGAAGATCGACTCCAGAGCTTCGCGCTCGAAAAAACCCCGGAACGGGTCGCACGCGCTCTCCTGCGCTTCGCCCAACGGCTCGGCACGCCAACCGAGGACGGCTCCCTCAAGATCCCGCAGCTCACCCACCAGGTGATTTCCGAGTACGTGGGGACTTCTCGCGAGATTGTGACTTTCCAGATGAACCACCTTCGGCATCTGGGCTGCCTCCGGTATTCGCGGAAAGGCATCCAGGTTTACGCGGATGCCCTTCGCGAACACCTCCGGGCGCAGGCCGGTACCGCGGCGGATCCGCCACGGATTGGCCCCGCGGCCTCCGCGTCGGGCGGTCCTGCTTTAACTTGAGCAAACAACTGGATACTGTCCAAATTGAAGGATACGCCAGCCGGTCAATTCGGGTAGATTTGTCTTGAGTTCGTCTCGACATCCGAGGCCCTATGACGAGTTTGCGTATCATTTTGATCATTGGAATGGCCGCCCCTCTGGCTCTGAGCGCTGGGACGCAGGATCGCACCCAAACCGCTGATGACGGAAAGGTGCCGCCCGTTCTGCAGAATTCGGACCCGGTTGACACCGGGGTGATTACCTTGCCGGGGCTCCCGCCCACTGCTATGACGGCGCCTCTGACTCCTGCGCCTGCACCCGCGCCCTCACCGGCAAAACCCGCCCCGGATCGCGGCAAAGCAGCATCCAATGCCCCACAGGCGAACCCGGCTCCTGCCAAGCCGTCGGCGAAGACTGCGCCGGCCCCCGAAACGGCGAAGACCGCGCCAGTCAAGCCGGCATCCCAGCCGGAACCCGCGAAATCCGACACCAAGGCCGCCTCGGCAAAGCCTTCGCCCATGCCCGCGTCGGCCAAACCCTCGCCGATGCCCGTCAAAGCGGCGGAAACAGCCAAGACTACGCCCCCCAAGCCGGAACCTGCGAAGCCCGACGCCAAGGCCGCCTTCGTGAAACCCGCGCCCGTGCCCGCCAAGGTGACGGAAACAGCCAAGACCGCGCCCCCCAAGCCGGAGCCTGCGAAACCCGACGCCAAGGCCGCCTCCGTGAAACCCGCGCCCGCGCCCGCCAAGGTGACGGAAACAGCCAAGACCGCGCCCCCCAAACCGGAGCCTGCGAAACCCGACACCAAGGCCGCCTCCGTGAAACCAGCGCCCGCGCCCGCCAAGGTGACCGAAGTAGCCAAGACCGCGCCCCCCAAGCCGGAACCTGCGAAACCCGACTCCAAGGCCCCCGCCGCCAAACCGGCGCCCGCGCCCGCCAAAGCTGCGGAAACGGCCAAGCCCGCCCTCGTCAAGCCGGTTCCCAAACCCGAGCCTGTTAAAGCCGACGCCAAAGCGGTCTCCCCGAAACCGGCGCCCGAACCCGCCAAGGCCCCCGAACCCGCCCCCAAGGCCACCAAACCCAACGGCGCCTATCCCCCTGAATTCGAAAAGGAAAGCTCCGCCTTCCTGCACCAGCGGATTGGCCAGTGGACGGCCGCCGACGCGCGGACTCTCCTGGGCGCACCCCTGCGCCAGCGTGCCGCGGTCAACGAGGATAATTCCGTCAACGGCCGGATCTACGCTTTCAATGATCCCACTGGCCGCTACAAGGAGCTCGAACTCGATTTCGACAAGGACAAGGGACTCCTCCGCACCGTCTTTGTGTACCCCTACCACCTCACTTGGCAGGAGTGCCGCCGTCTGTTCGGCGGTGAGGTTAGCGCCACCAAGGCGAACAAAGGGAGAATTTTCTACTCCTACCAGAATCGCCGCCTCGACGTTCTGGTGGACGACACCGGCAGCGTGATCAGCCTCGGTCTCTATTGAGACCGCCCTCCGGCTGTCGACTTCTTTCGCCCGGCCGTAATATTCCCTGCGCGCACCTGAAACCTTGGCCCCACCTGCGGCGTTTATTAGATAGGGTTACGCCTCGCCTGCAATAGGCGTATAGTGTAGCTATACAGGAGTTGTCGCACAATGAAACATCGATGCGCTGTGCCCCTCGCGGTTCTGGCTCTCCTCGGCATGTTGCCCGTTGGCGCTCATGCTGCGGACAACAAGAAGAAGGATACCGAGGAAATCGGCAACCGCGACATCGGCAAGGGCGTGAATTTCTACTCCCTCGAGAAGGAAATCGCCCTCGGCAAGCAACTGGCGCAGGAAGTCGAGCGCCAGGCCAAAATCATCGATGACCCCGTCATCGCGGAGTACGTGAACCGCGTCGGACAAAACCTCGTCCGCAACTCCGATGCCAAGGTTCCGTTCACCATCAAAGTCCTCGATTCCGAAGAGGTCAACGCCTTTGCTCTGCCCGGCGGCTTCTTCTTCGTGAACTCCGGGTTGATCCTCAAGGCCGATACCGAAGCCGAACTGGCCGGCGTCATGGCCCACGAGATCGCCCATGTGGCGGCCCGCCACGGCACCAAGCAGGCCACTCGCGGCGAGCTGATCAACTTCGCTTCGATTCCGTTGATCTTCATGGGCGGCTGGACCGGCTATGCCATCCGCCAGGGCGCCGGGCTCGCCATCCCCATGGGCTTCCTCACCTTCACCCGTAGCTTTGAGCGGGAGGCGGACTATCTCGGCTTGCAATATCTCTACAAGTCGGGCTACGATCCCACCTCGTTTGTGGACTTCTTCGAAAAGATCCAGTCGATGGAGAAGCGCAAACCCGGCAGCGTCTCCAAGGTGTTTTCCACCCACCCCATGACCGATGACCGCATCAAGTCCGCGCAGAATCAGATCCAGAACGAGCTTGTGCCGAAACCCGAATACGTGGTGAATACTTCCGAGTTCAACGACGTGAAAGGCCGGCTGGCGATGCTCCACAACCGCCGCAAGGTGGACAACGAAGATCCCAGCCGCCCGAAGCTGCGCCGCGCCCCCGGCAGCGGCACCGGTCCCGTCGATCAGACCGACGATGGAACCAAGCCGAAGACGGATTCCGACGAGCGTCCGACCCTGAAGCGGCGCGATCAGTAAGCGGCCAGCAGGCAGCGGTAAGCCCGGCGAGCCACAATCAATTCTTCGTTCGTAGCCAGCGCCAGCACCGTCACTTTCGATTCCTCGCTGGATACCGCCCGGTCTCCATTGCCCTGCTCGTTCCGCGCGGCGTCCAGTTGAACTCCCAGGAACTCCAGCCCGTGGCAGCAGGCCGATCGCAGCCGGGCGGAGTTCTCCCCGATCCCTCCCGTGAAGGCGATGGCTTCGAGGCCGCCCATCGCCGCCGCAAACGCGCCGATCGTTTTCTTCACCTGGTACACGAAGACTTCCAGCGCCAGTTCGGCGCGCCGGCTACCCGCGGAGGCCGCCGCCTCGATGTCCCGCAGATCGCCGCCGGCGATGCCCGAGAGCCCCGCCAAACCGCCGCCCGAGGCCAACTGCCGCCGCACTTCTTCGGGCGCCCACCCGTGCCGCTCCATCATGTACAGCACTGCGAACACGTCCAGGTCCCCGTGGCGCGTGGCATTCTCCAGGCCCGATTGCGGCGAGAAGCCCATGGTGGTATCGACACTCCGCCCGCCGTCCACCGCGCACATCGAAGAACTCCCGCCCAGATGGCAGCTCACCAGCTTCACCGGGCGCCCGAGCATGGCCGTTACCCGTTCGCTCACGTACTGGTGCGAAGCGCCGTGGAACCCGTATTTCGCAACGCCCTCCTCCAGCCACGAACCCGGCACGCCGTACAGCCGCGCGTGCTCCGGCATGGTGCCATGGAACTCGGGTTCGAACGCCGCCACGATAGGCACTCCCGCCATGGCATCGCGAAAGGCTTCGATGGCGGTCAGGTAGATCGCGTTGTGCGCCGGCGCGGCGGGCAGGAACCGGCGCAGCGCCTCCACCACTCCGTCGTCCACCAGGAACGTGCCGCGGTAATTTGGTCCGCCGTGCACCGCCTTCAGCGCAATCGCATCGATCGGGCGGCCGCCCGATTCGATCTGCCGGATGGCTTCCCGGTAGTCCGTGACTCGTTCCAGCCGGCCTTTGGCCAGCACGGTCTCCCGCGGCATCTCGAGGACCTGGTATTTCAGCGACGTGGAACCCAGGTTCGGTATCAGCAGGTTCACTAATGCCAGTGTACCGTGAGCTTCCGGCAAGCTTGCATGACTCCGCCCACACGTAATTGGTAACGTCGGGCTTACGCCCGGTACGGGCGAGGAGGACCGGCTCCGGTTCTACAATCGGGAGCCCCCCGAACCCCTGGGATTTACCTTTCCCGGAATGTCAGGCGTTACACTGGAAACACTCGAACGGAAGACAGGGCTCCGCGGGAATGCGACCCGAGCGCCGCTTCGAGCGTATGAGAACAGCCAGACCATTTGTTCAGCTATCGCTCGCTGCCGTGAAGACCACGATTCGGATTGCCGCGGTCGCGCTGATCCTGAATTGTCCTCTGAGTCAGGCACAAGCGCAAGGGCAACTCCCGGAATTCGAAGTCGCGTCCATCAAGCTGAACAAAACAAATGAGCGCATGTACTACGGACTTCGCAACGCCAGTCTGACCGTCAGGAACATGACGGTGAAGGGCCTGATACAAATTGCCTACGGAAAAACAGACTTTCAGATAACCGGTGGACCGGCTTGGATTACTTCGGAGTGTTTCGATGTCGATGCGAAAGCTGAACGCCCGCAAAGAGCCACCCACGATATGCTGAAATCGCTCCTGGCAAGCAGATTCCATTTGAAGCTTCACCGCGAGACGAAAGAAACTTCCGTCTATTCTCTGGTTGTCGCACGAGGCGGCCTCAAAATGAAATTATCCGCCGACCAGGCCGAGCCGGAGAAAGGCGGCCCAAAAGAACTGGGCCCGGGCCAGGTCGTTGGGGAAGGCATCCCAATGTATGTGATCGCTAATCTTCTTTCGAACATGCTGGGCCGCGCCGTCATCAATAACACCGGTCTCACCGGCAAATACGACGTCAATCTGCAGCCCGTTCCCGAATCGCTGCAATTGCAAACTGACCCCGCGGACCCGCTGACCCAGGCGGATGTCTTGAATCTTGCCGTCATCGAAGCTGTTGAGAAGCAGTTGGGGCTCAAAATAGAATCGACGAAGGCCCCGGCGGAAGTTCTGGTAATCGATCGCATTGAGCATCCGTCCGCGAATTGATCGCCCTGATGCCGTGCCTCTCAACCATCGCTTTGTCGCAATCGGAGACGCATGAGCCGGATGGTCAAAAGCCTGACGCGCAACAGGCGCCCGCTGAACCGGCGTTTGCTCGATGTAGAGCATGGTGGTTGGATCGTCATTGCCCCGGGCCGGGTCATCGGATCTTCCTTCCGGGAAGAACCGGCCTCGGATGGCAGGCAAGTTGACCGTGATGCCCGGTCAGTGCACGAACCCGAGTTGCTTCAGCGTGGCGCCCGGCTCATCGCCCTCGAACTTGGTCAGCGGAGCTTTCTCCCGGCCCTTCTCGATCGCCACGCCAAAGGGATAGGCAGTGTACGAAAAGACCGGCGCCAGCTTCGCGAAGTCGGTCGTCACCACCGCCTTCAGGCCGGTCTGCTCGAGGAACTGGCCGGCATACTGCGCCTCCTCCACGGGAACCGCCACCACGCGCGTGTCGCCCCATTGGAACTGGGACATCCGCTTGGCGTCCTCGAAGCAGTGCATGCACTCGGGGTTGAAGAAGAACAGAAAAATCTTGCCCTGTTCGAGCGAATACGGCTGCCCATTCACCTGGATCGTGGCGGGCGCCTTCGTGCCCGTCTGCCGCGCCTCGGCCACGCCGTAGGAGACCAGCGCAAACACGGCCACGGCGCCCAGCACCAGGAAGGCGCTGCGAAGGCTCTCCGGCCGTTTCGACCAGACTCCCGCCAAGACCGCCAGCAGCAGCATGATCCCGTCTCCGACAAAGAATCCCGGCCCCACCGCGCGCTTGATCCACGGAAAACAACTGCAGTCCTCGCCGCGCAGGCCCGTGTAGTTCGCTCCCACAAAGATGATGAAGGCCACCAGCAATACTCCGGTGGCCATGGCGCCCCAGCGGCGAAACCTCGGCACCAGGATCAGCACCCCGCCCACCGTCTCGGCGATGCCGAACAGCACCGCCGCGGCCACGCTCAGCGACTCCGGAACCTTGGCCTGCGCCATGCGCATCGCCGCCTCCTGCACATCGGTGATCTTCCACAGTCCGGAGGCAAGAAACAGAAGGGCAACCAGGACCGCCGCGACCCAGTTCAGCGCGGTTTTCCAGCCGGGAAGCTCCAGTGGAGCAAGCCTCCCCCGCGGCTGTGCCATACTGTCATTCATAGGCCCATTGTAGCCCTTGCCACGGGCTTCCAGGGCCGGACGGAGACTCGACCCGCCTCGCATGATCGCCTTCGCCTGGATTCTGCTGATGGCTGCGTCCTCGACCGTGGAACTGGTCGATGAGGTCTACCAGATCCCCGCCGACGAGTGGCGCTACGTGGAGCTCGGCCTCAACCAGAAGCCGGCGCTGGTCTCGGCTCGTTTCGATGTGGAATCCGGTTCGCGCCAGGTGCGGCTGGCGTTGATGCGGCGCGGAGACCTCGAGCGTTTGCGGGCAGGGCTTCCGCACGGCGTCATCGATTCCACCGAGCTGGCGGCCTCCGGCAGTCTCACCCCCCAGGTTCGCGGACCCGGCGATTACGTGCTGGTAGTCAGCAACCAGGGCGAGACGCCGGCCAGCGTTCACCTCCGGGTTTCGCTCGATTTCGCACCCCGCCGCGGCCCCGAGGTGACGCGTCTGTCCCCGCGGCGGCAGCTTACCGTGATCTTGATCAGCTTCGCCGTTTTCTTTGGAATCGTGACCTGGTCGGCACACCGCCTGCTGCGCGGCATCCAGCGGCCGTGACCCGGCGCACGTTCCGCAACTCGTAGTCCCCCTCACATCGGTCCGCTGCGTGCATCTGTCTCCATGTGGGAAGGAGCAGGTGCGAACAATGAAGGCTTTCAGTTTAGTACTCGCGGCCCTTTCGACGCTCGCGGCGCAGGTTCCCAATCCTACCCAGCAGCAGCGTCCCGCTCCCGTCGAAACCGGCCAGCCGAACCCGATCTTCCGCGTCACGGTGGTTTCGAGAACTACCAAGGCGGTCAACTATCATCACCGAACCGGCATGACCCGCATCGACTTTCGCGGCACCGAGTTGATGCCCGCGGCGAGCGGCGATGCCCGCGTCGAGAGCCGCATGGGCTCCACCAAGATCGAAACCGCTCTTGTGCACATGACGCCGGCCGCCCAGTTCGGTCCGGAATACATGACCTACGTTTTGTGGGGCATTACCCCCGAGGGCCGCGCCTCGAACCTCGGAGAAGTCGTTCTCCAAGGCGATCACGCCAAGCTGCTCTCCACCACTGATCTTCAGGCCTTCGGCCTGATCGTGACGGCCGAGCCCTACTTTGCGGTGACGCAACCGAGCGACGTGGTCGTGGCCGAGAACTTCATACGCCCCGATACCGCCGGCACGATCGAGCAGGTGGACGCCAACTATCACCTCCTCCAACGCGGCCAGTACGTCTTCAACCGCACGCAATACCGGCCGGTCCGGGTGAACCCCAAGGGTCCGCTGCAACTGGGCGAAGCCGAGAACGCCGTGGAGATCGCGCGGCTTGCGGGCGCGGAGAGATACGCGGCCGACACGTTCCATAAGGCCCTGGTCGATCTGCAAAACGCGGAGGACTTCCTGAGCCGGAACTCCAACCGCAAGGAATCCGAAACCAACGCGCGCGAAGCCGCCCAAATGGCGGAGGACGCCCGCATCATCACGTACCGCAAGATCCAGGAAGAGCAGCTAGCCGCCGAACGCGCGGCCGCCGCCCAGCGGGAAGCTCAGGCTCAGGCACAGGCCCAGCAGGCCGCCGAGCAAGCGCGCCAGGAGCAGGAGCGGCGCCGGCAAGCCGATCAGGACCGGCTGGCCGCCGAGCGCGCGAAACGGGACGCCGACTTGGCCGCGGCCCAGGCTGCCGAGCAGCGCGCCGCCGCGGTGCAGCAGCAGCAGACCGCGCAGGCCGCGGCCGACCAGGCGCGTCTGGCAGCCCAGCAGGCCGAGGCGCAGCGCATGGAAGCCGACCGTCTTCGCCAGCAGGCCGAATCCGAAAAGGCCGATCTGCGCGAGCGCATGCGGCAGCAGTTGAACCTGATCCTCGAAACACGCGAAACCGCCCGCGGACTCATCGTCAACATCTCCGACGTTCTGTTCGACTTTAACAAGTACACGTTGAAACCCGGCGCCCGCGAAAAGATGGCCAAAGTCTCCGGCATCCTGCTGGCGTATCCCGGGCTGAAGATTCAGGTGGAGGGCCATACCGACAGCATTGGAAGCGATGAGTACAACCTCCGGCTTTCCGATCAGCGTGCCGATGCGGTCCACGATTACCTGGTGGCTCAAGGTGTTCCCGCCGATACCGTGACGGCGAGAGGACTCGGCAAATCCAATCCGGTGGCATCCAACGAGACTGCCTCGGGACGCCAGCAGAACCGCCGCGTGGAAATGGTCGTCTCGGGCGAGCCCATCGGAATCCCGGGCACCCCGCCGCCCGCGGCTAGAATACCTTGAGGCGCAGGTACTTCTTGGGGTCGCTGCGGAAATCGTGCAGCGTGCCGCTTAACTCCCGCGCCATTCCGCGCAGGTTCTCGTAGTCCCAGGTCGAGAGAAGAAGCGGGTTCGCGCCCGCTTCGTCGATGGACTGGATGATCGACGCCAGGCTCTTGTTCCACTGGGCGTGTTGCGCGTCCGACTGGATGAACTCGCTCGCGCGGAGATCGTGAACCGCTTTGCGCAGATCCCCGATACCGGTAAGGAGTCCTTCGTACTGCGCGGGGTCGCGGAGAAACTGGCCCCCGCCGCCCTGCCCCGACTGGAGCCGCGCGAGGGCCTCATCCAGTTCCTTCAGCGCATCGCGGGCCTGGCTATACAGCGCGTCGCTGTGGAGGGCCTTCCCCACATCCGAGGTCGCGCCGGTTGCCGCGCGGATTTCGTTCTGAATGTCCACCAGGCTCTGGCGAAGACCCTTGTATATGGTATCGGTCTGAATGAACTGCCCCACGAGGCCGCGGCCCTGTTCGATATCCGTCACCATGGCGTCGACCACGCGCAGGCGCTGCACGAATTGGCGCAGATCGAGGCTCTCGATCAGGTCGATCGTCTCCTTGTAGGCGATCTCGCCGTCGGGGCGAACAGGAGGAGCTCCCTTACGCCCGCTGGCGATGTTGACGAACTTGTCGCCAATCATCGTGTCGGAGGTAATTGCCGCGACCGAATCGGCCGGAATGTTGGCCAGTTGGGCCCGCTCCACGGTCATCGCCACCCGGATGTCGCGGGCGGGCACATTCGATCCCGAAAGCGCGACGGATTTCACCTTGCCGACATCGATTCCGTCCACTCGAACCGGCGATTCGTCGCTCAACCCCGTCGCGTCGGGAATATAGAGATAGAGCGTGGCCTTCCTTTCCAACAGGGTCCCGCCGCTCAGGAGGTAAACCAGCGTGAACACGATGGCCAGGCCCGCAATCGAGACCATCATCACGCGGAACTCCGCCCAGCGGACCTTGCGAACGGAAGGCATTCATTCGGATTCTACCGCGCATCCTTGACGCAGCGAAACCCGATCCGTGAATCCGCAAACCCCGGCGGGAGAGTCGCGGAATCCCAGATGGCGCCGTCTTTCCACGGGTCGGCAAAGGAAAGCCCGCGAATGACGTCCCATTGCTCGCCCGGGGCCGGAAGCGCCTTGCCCAACTTCCGGAGGCCGTCCAGCGTTTCCTTGCCCGGAGCGCGTCTCTGATCCACCCACTCCCATACGTTGCCCACCATGTTGAGCGCGCCCGAAGGGCTCGCCCCTTCCGGGAAGTCCGTCACCGGCCGCAGTTCCTTTCCGCCCACGTTGGCCCGCGACGTGTCCTTTTCGTCGCCCCAGGGCCAGGCGCGCCCGTCCGTGCCGCGCGCCGCCTTCTCCCATTCGGGCTCGGTGGGGAGGCGCTTCCCGGCCCACTGGGCAAACGCCCGCGCATCCGCAATCGTCACGTTGACCACCGGGTATTCCGGCTTGTCGCGCGGAAAGTCCCTGGGCAGATCGTGATGCTGCCCGCTGCAAAATGTCTCGTACACCCGGTTGGGCACTTCCGTCCTGTCGATATAAAACGCCGGGAGCGAAACCTCCACCTTGTTCTGGCCAAACAGGAACTTCCCTTCCGGCACCGGGACCATGTCGCCCGACGGCGTCTGTAGGGTTTTCGCCAGCTCGACTTTCCGCGGCGGCTCCGGCGCCACCGCCACAGCCGGAGCCGGCTTGGGCCGAGCCGCGAAGTACACCCCCACCGCCAGCACGATCACCAGCGCCAGCACCGCCGGCAGCAGCCACGCCGGACGCCCGGGCGGGGGCGCTTGGTGCTGTCGTTCCGGCAGAACGGCCGTCGGCGCCTCCATCTGCTCCAGAATCCGGTTCAGTTCCGCGCACACCGGCGCGAACCCCCGCGGCCGCTCCGCCGGACTCTTCGCCGTGCACTTCGCCACCAGGGCGCACACCGCCTCCGGCGCGCCGGACGCATACAAGGGCCCGAGATTCAGCGGCTCGTTCAGAATGCTATAGAAAATTCGCTCCACCGAATCGCCGGAAATCGGCTTGTTCCCGGTGATCAGCTCGAATAGCAGCACGCCGAACGCGTACACGTCCACCTGCCCGGTGATTTCCTGCCCCATCACCTGCTCGGGCGCCATGTAGTACGGCGTGCCCAGCACGTAGCCCGCGCGCGTCATCGCCAGCCCTTCCGTTTTGGCGATGCCGAAATCCATCAGCTTCACCACGCCGGCGGTGGTGATGTGCAGGTTCTCGGGCTTGATGTCGCGATGAACGATCTTCTGGGTGTGGATGTACTCCAGCGCCCGCGCCACCTGCACCGCGATCTTCAGCTTGCCCTTTACATCGCCGGTGTGTCCGTTGCGGATGGCGTGCCGCAGGTCCTCGCCCCGCAGAAACTCCATCACCATGAAGGGCCGGTGCTGGTCGTCCTCGCCGAAATCGTAGATCGAGATGACGTTTTCATGCGCGATATTGCCGGCCATCCGCGCCTCGGCGAGAAAGCGCGCCTTGGCCTCGGCGTCCTGGCACCCGGCCTCGGTGAGAATCTTGACCGCGACGGTGCGCCCGATCACCGTATCGCGGGCGCGATAGACGTGCGACATCCCCCCGCCGAGAAACTCCTCCAGCTCGTACTTTCCGATGCGCGCGGGTAATTGCATCTACTTCGCCACGGTCGGAACGCACGGCATCCGGAAGTAGTCCTTGTCGAAGATCCGCGGTTCGGCGCTGATGTCGAACTGCACGATGACGGGCTGGTTGGTCACCGGATTGGTAACCGGCCGCTTGGGTTGGCCCGCGCCCAATATCAGATCGATGACCGACCCGCTGCGCCGGTCCGCCTGGGCCACCCACTCGAACACCGCCCACAAACCATCGAAGTTGGGATAGTCGTAATCCTTGCCGCCTTTGAACTTTACGTTCAGCCGCACGCTGTGAGCGCTGCCGGGCCACACAAACGGCTTGGGGCTCGCGGCGGCGGCGCTGAATTCCGCTGCCTGGCCGTCGATCGTCAGGGTGATGCTTTCGATGTCCGCCGAAAGCACCGGCTTCACGTTGTAACCGAAGTGCGGATCGGCCGAACCGTCTTTGAAGGCCACCTCGGTGAATGCCGCGGCCCGGTTCAGCCAGGCCAGAAACGCCGGGTTCAACGGCACTCCCCCACCAGGGTTGGCCGTGACTTGCGATCCCTGGTGGGTCACCACCTTCTTCAGCTCGCCATCCACGAACTGCCAGAGCGCGCCATCCTTCGGCTTGAATACCGAATCGACTTCCGGCAAAGTGGCCGGCGCAGTGGCGTTAGGGCTGAACGGATACTTGGCCAGCACCGGGCTGATCTGCGCGCACAGCGCCTTCCCCTTGCCGTTCAGCTCCGCCGGACCCGCCGATCGCAGCAGCGCCTCCGCATAGGTGATAGGCTCCTCGAGCAATGCCTGCACCTGTTGATCGACGTGGCCCTCCTGGTCGATGGTGAACCCTTGCGCCAGGGTCCTCCATGCTCCTCTCGCCTGCCCGGCCTGTCCTTGCGTCGCCGCCGCTGCCGCCTCGTTGGGCGGCGTCTGGCCGGCCACCGCCTGGATCGAAATCTGAAGCTGTCCCAGGGCCCCCATGTAGCCCTGGTTGGAAGGCGCGATCACGCGGTCCGTGCTTCCCGGCGGCACCACCGATTGCACCGGCTGAAACACGCGCATCACCGTGGGGTCGTCCACCGCGGTATTCTGAGAAGCCAGCGAGATCATCTCCAGCAGCGTCGACTGGTTTCCCGAAAGCACCGCCAGCTTATCGGACGCGTCCTGGAAGTCCGCGTATTTCTGTACCCTTCCGGACCTGACGTAGGCGCGCCACTCCTTGATGAAATCGTTCACGTAGAGCGGCTTGATGTCGAGCGCCAGCCTGGCGAGGTCCACATTCGACGCGCCCTCGTCCCCCAGCACCCACGCCTCGCCCTTCACGTACCGGTCGGGATGCGCGATGGCATCGTTCATGAACTTCCAGCCGTCCTTGGTGAAGGCGCCGAGCACATCGTAGGGATCGACCACGGTTTTGTCCGAGCCGGGAAACTTCCGGTTGAAATTGACCGGCGGGAATTGCTTGTTGGCTTCCGCCAGCATGGCCTGGTAAACCCGCTGCGCGCCTCCCAGCCTCTTGAGGTACTGCTGCGCGCCGGCCACCGTGACCGCTTCGGGGCTGCTGGTGCACGGGTTCTCGATCAGCAGGTCCTGCTGGTAGAAATCGAACTGCCTGCGCGCCAGCGCCTGGCGATCCGCATCGGGTGCCCGGCCGTTCTGCCAGAACCGCATCAGCACGGGAGGAAGCTGGCCGTCGCTTTTCTCGGGATGCGTGGTGGTGATCAGGTAGGATCGCAGCGCCTCGTAGGCGGGCCGGTACTCCTGGTTCGAGCCGGGCAAACCGCGCAGATAGGCCACCATGTTGGCCTGCGTGACCTTGAGCAGAAGCTGGCGGAATCGCGAGCAATAAACCGGCCTGGCCGCGCGATACACGTCGTCGCCGGCGTACAGTCCCCACTTGTAAAAGAACGGCGCGCCGTCGCGGTGATACTTCATCAGGGTCTCGAGCGAGTCGCGCAGCACATCCAACTTCTGCAACGACTCGAGCGGCGCGAACTCCGGACCGGGGAACTCTCCGGGCGGAATGCCCCTGGCCGCATTCCACACGCGCGTCTCGATTCCACGGTTGTTGAAGAATGAAATCGTAAAGAAAACCGACGCCAGGAAACACAGCGCCGCCGCGGCGATGAACAGCACGCGCCGCGCCGTGCTGGTCCTGGTGCTCGAGCCGCTGGCGCCCATGGCCGCCCGGTCGGCGAGCAGGATGTCGTTGAACAGGTGGCTCAGGAAAAGCCACTGCGGCACCTTGCGCGTCGAGATCACGGGCCGCGCCGGCGCTTGCGCCTGCGGCTGGGCGTCGGGCCGCGCGCGGAAAACGCCGGTCGCGCCGGAGGGGGCCGCGAAGCCCTGTTGCTGCTGCTGCGCCGCGGCCGCCACGGGGGCCGCCTCGTTGATCACCACGGGCCGCACACCGGTGAAGTAAAACCCGCGCAAGAACGGTCCCACGGTCAACTGGCTGGGCCGGCACAGGTCCACCAGAAACTGCACCACCGCCGGACGAATCTTGCGGAATTCGCGCGGAAACTCGTAGGCCGACGGCAGCTTGGAAGCATCGGTTTCGCGCGACAGAAACTCCGGGCGCGCATCCGCCAGGGCACGGAACAGCCGCTCGAACTGCCCCGTCAGCCGCGTGGTTTCCTCTTCGGCGAACACGCCCTCGCTGCGCTTGCTGATCATGGGCAGGGTCACGCCGAGCACCTGCGTGGCCTCTTCGTTGTTGAGGTTGCGGACGTACTCGGTGAAATACGGCAGGCGGTCCACCTTGGTGAACAGGGCGTACACCGGCAGGTTGATGCCCATGGCCTGCGAGATCTCGCCCAGCCGCGCGCGCAGAATGCGCGCCGCGTTGGCCACGAGGTCCGTGCTGCCGGGCCGGGTGAAGCTCTCGCAATCGAAACACACCACCGCGGCGCGCGGCGCCTGGCCGCCTTTGGCCACCACGGCGGAGCGGGGCTGAAGCTTCTTCACCAGGCTCCGCCACTTGCCCGCATCGGCGAGCATCTGCCCCCCGGCCTCGACGAAGAGGGACCGCCGCGAGAACCAGAAATTGGCCGTCCGGGTGGGCGCCACATTTCCGCCTACGTACACCTGTCCGGCCACCAGCTCGGGCTCGAGCCCGCAGTGCAGCATGACGCTGGTCTTGGTGGCGCCCGGGTCGCCTATCAGCAGGTACACCGGCAGGTTGGCCACGCGCGCGCCCTTCCCCAGCTTGGCGGCCGCCAGCTTGGCTTCGGCCTCGTGGACGATCACCGCGATGTCGTCGCCGCCGGGCGCATCTCCGGCCGGCATTCCGGCCGCGGCCTTTTGCTTTTCCTTTTTCCGGCTTCGGAGATAGAAGACGAGGAGCACCACCAGCGCCACGACCGCAACGCCCAGGACGATGTAGAGCGGCGTCATAGCTGGGTCCCACCATCCAGGACAATCTTATACGCGATAAAGAGCAGCACCATCACGGCGGCCGACACCACCGCAATCCATCCGAGCTTTCGGACCCACGGATCCGCGCCCACCCGCGCGATTTCCGGCGGCAGCTTCCAGTCCGGCGAGACCAGCCCCAAGCGGCCGCGGATGCGGTGAATCTTGTCGGCGGTGCGGCTCAAGGTCTGCGCCAGGTCGCCCCGGCCTCCCGCGCTGTACTTGCCGCAGAACCCCAGCAGCAGGCAGAGATAAAACACCTCGAGCAGGTCCGCGAGGTCGGCCGAATCGTTCCGCCCCAGCAGCTCGGCCAGCCTCTGAAAGAACACTTCGCCGGCGATGAAGGTGCCGAACAGCTCTTCCTGAAGCGGCTTGCGCAGCCAGTCCTGGAAGATGGGGTTCTGCGAATTCAGCACCGATTCGTCCAGGAAGGCCACCACGGCGAAGGTCGCATCCCTGGCATCGTTGGCGTTGTAGCCCGCGGCCAGCGCTTTGTCGGTGGCCACGCGGCAGGCTTCGCGCATGTGATGACGGAAGGCGTTAGGATCGGTCACGCCCTGCCGGCTGGCGCGCAGGCGTTCGATGGCCGTCAGAGCCTCCTGATAGATCAGCGCGAGGTTCTCGGGCCTGCGGTTATCGGGGGAAGGGGTCATGACTGGCTGTCCAACACCGCCAGAATCTCCACTTCCGGATCAGGAAATTCGCCCGGAACGTAGACTCCGACCTCGCGGGTTTTCACCATGTGGTCCCAGCACGGGCCGGTCCTGCTGAGGCCGAAATACTGGGTCTCGACGCGCGCCGAGACGGCCGCGGGCGGAACCGGCAGATGAGTCAGCGCCATCCCCGGCAGCGCGCGCTTCACCAGCTCGCGCACGAACGGCGGGGTGCAGACCTTGATCAGTTGCGGGGTCTTGGCCATGAGCTCGGCTTCGCCCATGTTGGCGTGGATGGCGAAGACCCAGCGCGCGCGCCCCAGGACGCGCTGGTCGGTGATGGCGCCCTCATAGTAGTAATTGCCCGCGGGCTTCAGCGGTATGGAGATGCAATTGGTCGGGACGATGGTCTCCAGGTGCAGCCGGATGTGCCGCTCCAGCTTTTGGAAGCACTCGCCGAGGTTGTCGTGCTCGTAGAGCGGCAGGTCGCGGGGGTGCGAATCGAGCGCGAAGGTGCACAACGCTCCCGCCAGGCGCGACATGTCGGCGAACAGCTCTTCGGGGTGGCCGCGCTTGGCGAGCAGAAGATGCCGCAGCGTGGGGAGCGCCGAATTGACCGCGTGCAGGAACCAGAAATTGGCGATTTCCCGCGAGGAGAATTCGGTGATGCCGGAGCCGGAAGCGCCTCGCCCGGCGCCCCGCCGGCCGATGTTCTGGCTCTTCTCTCCCAGAATGTCGATCAGCCGCTGGACCATCACCATGAGCCACGGGCTGGCGCTGATCTGCAAGACGGGCGGCACGAAGCCGGCGTCGTAAGCGAAATGGCCGGAGCCATCGCGGACCACGCGGGCCAGCGGGAGGGCCATCGCGTCGCCCGGGGGTTCGGTGTCGAAGACCAGGCGCAGGTTCTTGCGCCCCAGGCGCACGGGCCGCTCGTCGGCGCCGCTGTTTTCGTCGTGCATCACGCGCGATTCGGCCACGTATCGGGCATCGGGGTGGCCTGCGGGCGAGGCCCCATCCTCCAGCAGGCAGTTGAAGCCGTTGGCCTTGCGGGCCGGGATGGTGAGCATCACGGCCACGCCGTCGCGGGTGGGCGGAAACAGCTCGGCGACGGCGCGCGGCTCGGGCAACTGGTCGCTTTCCGGTATGTTGAACGGAAGGCCGTCGCGGAAAATACCGCGGGCGTGCACGAGCGAAACGGTGCCGTTGCGGAGCGCTTCGGCGTCCAGTTCCAGCCCCGCCAGACCGTACGAGGAGAACCACAGGGACGCCGTGGCAAACTGAATCGAATCTTCAAAATACCGGCTCTGTGCCTGGAAATGATGTGGTCCCAGGTACATGCCTTCCGACCACACTACTCGCGAAAGGAGACGCATAGCCCCGCAGCGAATAACTGTACCACTAACATTTGGGTTTTGGGAATCGCATGCGGTACATTTACTGGAGCAGGGGTACTCTGCCTGTGTGACGGGCGGCACATGGACTTCTACAAGAAGTACGAGCTGATCGATCCGCTCCCGGGCCTTGGGACCAGGAGCTTTCGCGCGCGGCAGGTGGCGACCGGGAAAGGCGTCACGGTCCACCTTCTGGTCGGCGGCCGGACACCGGAGAACGAGGCCGTGCTGGCGCGCCTCCGCCGCCTTCCGCCGTACGCGCTGGCGAAAATCGTCGAGGTGGGCGAGAACGAAGGCACGCCTTACGTGGTGACGGCCGCGCCCCCGTTCGTGCACCTGTCCCAGTGGCTCACCGAGCAGGAGCCCACGGCCGACGACCCGAGCCGCGCAGGCACCTGGAAAATGCCGGCGGCGCGTCCCGAGCCGCAGCCGCCCGCCTCCCCACCGCCGCCACCGAAGGTGACACCGGCCGCTTCGGCGCCGGCGCCCGGCGAATTCACGAAAATGTTCCAGGCGGAGGCCAAGCCGCCTGTGGCGGAACCCGGCGAATTCACGCGGATGTTCCAGGCCACACCCGAAGCCCAGGCGCCCGCGCCGCCGCGTCCTTCCGCGGAAGTCAAGCCGCCCGCGCCGCCACTCGCGCCGCCACGTCCGGACGTGTCCACGACCGAGACGATGCAGATCCCCGTGCCGCGCAAGCCCGCGGAGCCGGCGGCGCCGCCCGCCATGCCTTCTCAGCCGGTCGAACCCGCGCCCAAACAGGAACCCGCGCCGGTGCCGGGCGAGTTCACTCGCCAGTTTCACGCGGCGCCGGCGGAGCCCCTGCCGGAACCCGTGCCCGAAGCGGTACCCGCTCCGCCCCGGAAGGCGGCAGACCCAGGCGAATTCACCCGCATGTTCCAGCCTCCGCTGGTGGAGCGGCCGGGGCAAGCCGACTGGCCGGCGCCGCCCCAACCGGCGCCGCAAGGCGAGTTTACCCAGTTCTTCCGCGAGGCGCCGGCATCGCAGTTTTCGGTTCCCGCCGCGCCATCCGCGCCATCCCCGCCACCGGCCTCCGCGCCCTCGCAGTTTCCGCCGGTCTACGCGCAACCCGCACCTCCACCACCGCCTCCCCCGCAGTTTGCGGCGTCTCCCGAAAGACCGCTCCCACCGCCCGCCGCGACTCCCGGGCCATCCGGCGATTACACGCGGATGTTCGGCAATCCGTCGGGCGCGCCGGAGCATCAGTATGGGGCCTCCGCCGGGGCCAGCGACGCCACCGCTGCGTTTTCGGCGCCGGCCGCGCCGCAACCGCGCGCGGGGGTGAGCCCGCAGCAAGGCCCGAGCGAGTACACCATGCTGATCTCCCGGCCCAGCAAGCCGGGGGGCCCCCAGGGCTCGCCGGCCGCGGCTCCGCAGGGCGGCGCACAGCAGCCGATCCAATTCCAGATGCCGATGCCGCAGCCCGTCATGCCGCAGATGCCCCAGGCGCCGCAGATGCCGTACCTGCCGCAGGCCGGAATGACCACACCGCAGATCCCGCAGATCCCACAGATTCCGCAAATCCCGCAGCCGCAGTTCTCCATGCCTCAGGCCACGGTGACGGCGAGCGCCCCCGCGAGCAACCTGCTGCTCCTCGCGATTGTCGGAGTGGTGTCGTTTCTGGCCGGCGTAGTAATCACTTATCTGATGCTGAAGCACTGAGCGGGCGGCCGAAGCGCGCCCGCCTTCGGCGATACTATTACAGGAGGCCTCATGAACTATTACCAGCAGCACCAGTCCGATTTCGTTGAAGGTCTGAAAGCCTTCCTCCGCATTCCCAGCATCAGCACGCTTTCGGAGAACAAGCCCGATATCCTGCGCGCGGCCGAGTTCGCCCGGAACCAGCTCCAGTCCGCCGGGCTGGCCGCCGAGCTGATCGAGGGCGACGGCAATCCGCTGGTCTATGCCGAATGGCTCGGCGCCCCCGGCAAGCCGACGATTCTTTTTTACGGCCACTACGACGTGCAGCCGCCGGACCCGCTGGACGAGTGGAAGTCCGCGCCCTTCGAACCGGAAATCCGCGGCGACGACATCTTCGCGCGCGGCGCTTGCGACGACAAGGGGCAGGTGCTGATCCAGATCAAGGCGGTCGAAGGGCTGCTGAAGACTACAGGGAAGCTGCCGGTGAATGTGAAGTTCCTGCTCGAAGGCGAAGAGGAGACCGGCGGGGAACACATCGAGGCGTACGTCAAGACCAGGCCCCCGCGCCTCAAGGCCGATGCCGCGGTGGTGTGCGACACCGAAATGTTCGCGCCGGGCCTGCCCACCATCTGCGTGGGATTGCGCGGCCTGGTGTACTACGAGCTGTTGGTCGAAGGCGCCAACCACGACCTGCACTCGGGGGTCTACGGCGGCGCGGCGCCCAACCCGATGCAGGCCATGGCCGAGATTATCTGCGCGCTGAAGGACCGCGACGGCCGCATCCTGATCCCCGGTTTCTACGATCGCGTGGAGCCGCCGAGTCCCAAGGAGCGAGAAGCCTGGGCGCGCCTGCCGTTCGACGAGAAGGAATACACCGAGAAGGAAATGGGCGCGCGGGAACTGGTGGGCGAGCCCGGTGTCCCGCTCTTCGAACGCGTGTGGGCGCGGCCCACATTCGAGGTTCACGGCATTCGCGGCGGCTTCACCGGGGAAGGGGCCAAGACGGTGATTCCGGCGCGCGCCTGCGCCAAGATCAGCACGCGCCTGGTGGCCGACCAGCGCCCCGAGGAAGCGGCCGCGCAACTGCGCGCCGCGGTGAAAGCCGCGTGCCCCAGGGGGGTGACGGCCGAGGTGAAGGTGCTGCATTCGGGCGCTCCGTCGCTGACCAATCCCGACAACCGGTTCATTCACGCGTCCGCGGACGCCATGAAGCAGGTGTTCCACAAGGACACCGTTTACATACGCTCCGGCGGATCGATCCCCATCGTCGGGGTGTTCGACCAGTATCTCGGCATCCCCAGCGTCATGATGGGCTTCGGGCTTCCCGACGACAATCTGCACGCGCCCAACGAGAAGTTCCACCTGCCGAATTTCTTCCGCGGTATCGAATCGGTGGCGAGATACCTGGAGATCCTGGGCCAGTAGGCCGGCCGGAAGGCCTCGATCAGATCGACGGACGGCGCGGAGGCGCCGGTGATGGTGCTCGAAGTGTGTCGAGGCGCAGGGGCCTTCGGCGGGATGACAGGATGACGGGGAGATTTCAGGGAGCGGGGGAGCGTCGGGCGGGATGTCGGGATGACAGGATGACAGGGAGTTTTCGGGGACGATGCGGAGGTGGATCAGACGCTTTTGATCGGTGCGGGTGAAGGTCAGGCCGATGCCTTCGGCATCCAGGCTTTCTACGATTCGTTTCAGACGCTTGGAGAGTTCCTCGGGACACGACGGACGGGCCGATTCCGGGAGCGCGGCCAGGAGTTCGCCAGGGGCGCCGGTCCACTCGCGGCCGGGACAGGATGACAGGAGATTTTGAAGAGGCGCGATCAACGGGTGGGGGCGATGGACGGTCTCGGATAAGGCGGCGGCGACTTCCTGTTCGGTGAGATCGAGGACGGGGGCGGCGGCCTGGACCCAGGCGGCCAGGCCGAGATCGTCGGGGCGGGTTGCCTGATGGGCGAGGGCGCGGCTGACGGCGTCATAGAGGGCGGCCAGGGCGGAGGGGACGGCGTCCGAGAACAGGGCGCCCATTTCGGACTCG
>DASQZT010000047.1:0-9725 GCA_035638575.1 Bryobacteraceae bacterium | reverse complement strand
CGCGAAAATGCTGCATACTCGATTCATGGCGGAAGTCCTTTGGGCTAAGATCGGTTCTAGGCAAACCCAGATCTGAACTTAACAGGATTTCCGCCAGTGCTACAAAATCGTCTTGGACAGGAGTGGTTGTCAACCCGCCCTGGCGAGCGAAGCTCGCCTCTTCGTTCCGTCGCGAGCCGTCTCCGGCGCCGGGACGCCAGTTTAGAATCCCGGCGGGCGCTCGCCGGCCACGCCGAGGGCCCGCTCGAGCGCGAGCGCGGCGCGTCCCACCGTGCCTTCCTCGAAGAGGCGTCCGATGACCGTGACGCCGTGCGGCACCCTCCGCGGCGGCGAGAATTTCGGGAGCGGGTTGGCGGGGTCCGGCGCCCAATCGCTGCGCGCCTCCGATACGGTGACGAAGCCCGCCCGGAAAGTGAGGGACGGATGTCCCGTGAAGTTGCTGATCGTGAGCATCTCATCGCGCAGCGACGGAACCAGCAGCAGGTCCACCTCCGAGAAGATGCGGCTCATCTCCTGGGCCACGCGGCGCCGCAAGCGGTCGGCCTGCACGAAATCCACGGCGGAAAGGAAGCGGGCCTGCCGGAACAGGTTGGGCCACGCGTCGGGCGCCTGCATCCTGAGCTGTCTGAGCCCGCCGCTCAGCGTGAGTTCCTCGAAGGCCGCGGCGCCTTCGGCAAACAGAATCAGGTTGAGCGATCCGTAGGGCCAGTCGGGAAGCGCCACCTCCACCGGCGCCATCCCCAGCTTCCCGACTTCCTGCAGTGCGGCGCGGTCCACATCGGTGGCGGGGCCCTCTTTCATCCATCCTGGAAAATAGCCCACGCGCAGCCCTTCGACGGAGGCGCCCGAATCGAAGTCGAGCCGGCTGGGCACGCTGGCGAGATCGCCGGGATCGGGGCCGGAGATGGCCGCGAGCACCAGCATGGCGTCCTCGACGCCGCGGGTCATGGGCCCGAGCTTGTCGAGCGACCAGCACAGCGTCATCGCACCGGTCCGAGGCACCCGGCCGTAGGTGGGCCGCAATCCCGTAATGCCGCAGCGCATCGATGGGCTGACGATGCTGCCTCCCGTCTCGCTGCCGATCGCGAAGCCCACCAATCCCGCGGCGGTGGCTGCTCCGGGTCCGGCGCTCGAGCCCGACGCGCCTTCCTCCAGCAGCCACGGATTCATGGTCTGTCCGCCGAACCAGATGTCGTTGAGCGCCAGCGCGCCCAGGCTCAGCTTGGCAACCAGCACGGCGCCCGCGTCGCGGAGTCGCTTCACCACCGCGGCGTCCTCGGCGGGCACGCGGTTCCGGAAGGGCTCCGCGCCGTACGTGGTCGGGATCCCCGCGGTATCCACCAGGTCCTTGGCGCCCCACGGGATGCCGTGCAGCGCGCCGCGGTACCTGCCCGCGGCGATCTCCTGGTCGGCCTGTTTGGCCTGCGCCATCGCCAGGTCGCGTGTCAGAGTGATCACGCAGCGCAGTTTTGGATCGAAGCGCTCCAGCCGGTCCAGATAGAGGCGGGTGAGCCGCTCCGAGGTGAGTTTCCGCGTTTCGATCCACCGCGAGAGCCGGGTCAGCGGCGCAAACGCAAGGTCCTGGTCGTTGGCGGGCAAGGGCCCCGGATCGGTCTTGGTGCGGATGAATCGATCGCGCTCGGGTCCCGCCTTCAGGCCCGGTAGCACCGGATCCCAGCGCGACGCGGGCGCCACCGATGGGTCGAGCGAGACCTTGCGCGGCCCGGTGCGCCGCTCGTAGACCGGCGCCATGGCCATCCGCCAGTTGCCGGCGGCTGCCTCGCGCTCCGCGGCGCTCAGTTCCACCTGGACGAGCTTTTCCGACTCGGCGAACGTCGAAGGCGACACCGCCGGTCCAACGGCCGGCCCGGTGCCGAATGCCGGCGGCGCTCCCGGTGGCAGCTCCGCGGGCTTCGGGGCGGTCTTGCGGCACGCCGAGGCGGCGGCCATCAGGCCGGCCGAGGCGCCGCTCAGAAATTGCCTGCGCGATTTCGACATGGTCTTCTCCGACCCACATTGTAGCGGGCTCGCGGCTCGGTAACCCCGCCCGTCCCCTCATAATGGAGTAGGGAGTTTGAGGTGACCATCCGGCCGGCGAGCGACCGTTCGCTCCTCATTTCGTTCGGCGACGAGATCTCCATCCAGGCGCACCACCAGGTGAGCGCCCTCACCCGCTCGCTCGAAGGCGCCCGCGGAATCCTCAACCTGCATCCCGCGTACGCTTCCGTGCTGATCGATTTCGACCCGCGCCTGCACACCCACGAGGCCGTCGAGAAGCTGGCGCGCGACCGCCTGGAATCCGCCCTCCATGCCCCCCCGCCGCCCGGCCGCACCGTCGAGATTCCGGTCTGCTACGGAGGCGATTTCGGCCCCGACCTCGCGGACGTCGCCCGCCACACCGGCCTCGCGCCCGAACGCGTTGTCGAGTTGCACGCCGCCGCCGATTACGTAGTCTTCTTCGTCGGCTTCTCCACCTGTTTTCCGTACCTCGGCGGCCTTCCTCCGGAGCTGGCCACGCCGCGGCTCTCGGCGCCCCGCAAGCATGTGCCGGTCGGCAGCGTGGCCATCGGCGGCAGCCAGGCCGGCATCTATCCCCTGGCTTCGCCCGGCGGATGGCGCCTCATCGGACGCACTTCCTTGCGCCTGTTCGACTCCTGGTCCTCTCCGCCTCCCCTGCTGCGCATGGCCGACCACGTCCGCTTCATCCCCGTTCCGGAGGCCCGCTTCTGAGCCGCATCCGCGTGGTCTCGCCCGGCCTTCTAACCACCGTCCAGGACCTCGGCCGGTTCGGATGGGCCCATTTCGGCGTCTCCGCCTCGGGCGCGGCCGACCCCCTCGCCCTGCGCGCCGGAAACCTGCTGGTGGGCAATGCGGAGAATGCCGCGGCGCTCGAAATGACCCTCGTGGGCGGCGCCTTCGAGTTCGAAAGCGCCGCCGTCATCGCGCTCACCGGCTCCGATTTCGGCGCGGGCCTGCCCCTGTGGAGCGCCGTCGAGGTCCGCGCCGGCGACACCGTCCGCTGCGGCGCCACGCGTTCCGGCGCGCGCTGCTACCTGTGCGTGCGCGGAGGCGTCGGCGTCGCCAAAGTGATGGGCAGCGCTTCCACCCACGTCATGACCGGCGTGGGCGGCCGGGCCCTCCGCGCGGGCGACCTCCTGCCCATCGGCGCGGAAGCCGTGCGGCGGCCGCGCGTTGCCGCCACGGGCGCGCCGCAATCCGGCCGCAGCGCCCTCCTGCGCGCCACCCCCGGACCGCAGGCCGAGTGGTTCGCCGACGAGCTTTACGGCGCTCCGTACACCATCAGCGAGGAGTCTGATCGAATGGGCCTGCGGCTGCGCGGCGCGGCCATTCCCAGTCCCTCGGGCCACATGCTCACCGAGGGCGTCGCGCTCGGCGCGGTGCAGGTGCCGCCCGACGGCCAGCCCATCATTCTGTTTGTGGAACACCAGACCACCGGCGGCTATCCCAAGCCGGCCAACGTGATCTCGGCCGATTTCTGGCTTCTCGGCCAGTTGCGCCCTCGCGACCAGGTGCGCTTCGAAGCCGTCACATTCGATGTTGCGCTCGATTTGCTGCGCGCGCAGGAGGAGTGGTTATGGAAAATACGATGATCGATCTCAATTGCGACATGGGCGAGCTCGAAGACAGCGTCCACGAGGCTGCGCTCATGCAATACATCACCTCGGCGAACATTGCGTGCGGCGGGCACGCCGGCGACGAATCCACCATGGAGCGCACCGCGCGCCTGGCCCTCGAGCGAGGCGTGCGCATCGGCGCGCATCCCGGCTACCCCGACCGCGCCAATTTCGGAAGGCTCGAAATCCCCATGCCGCCCGATGAAATCGAAGCCACGGTTTGCGAGCAGATCGAGCGCCTCGACGCCGTCGTCCGCCGATTGGGCGGCGCGATCGTCCACGTCAAGCCCCACGGCGCGCTGTACAACGTGGCGGTGCGCAACGCCGAGGTGGCCCGCGCCATCGGCAACGGCGTCGCCAGGTGGAATCGGCGGGTGCCGATCTTCGGCCTCGCCGCTTCGCCCATGCTGGATGTCTGGCGCGGGATGGGGCTCCAGGTGGCCGGCGAAGCCTTTGCCGACCGCCGCTATGAACCCGACGGCACGCTGCGCTCGCGCAAATTCCCCGACGCCCTGATCACCGACCCGCGCGAAGCCGCCGCGCAAGCCGTCCGCCTGGCGCGCGCCGGCAACGCCCAGACCATCTGCGTCCACGGCGATACGCCCGGCGCGGTCACAATCTTAAAAGCTTGCCGCGAAGCCTTGGCGCGTATGGAGGTGTGATTGGGTTGATTCCGTCGTGCGTCGCAGCCCGATAAGGGCGATGAGAGTAAGCGTCTGGACATTGGACGCTATATAAAATGTGTGAAGCTGGAATGTCGACACCAACATCATCGGTAACGTCACCAACGCAATGCATTGAGAATACCGCCCTTTTTCGGCCGTTCCCCCCCCCGCTGGGTGAGGCTTTCCGGCTCGCTTGAGAATTAACAACGCTGCGCAACCCGATGTGGGGCAGCCATTCTTGGCTGCGGACCCGCTTTCCAGCGGGTCCAGCCGGCTGAAAGCCGGCTGCGGGCAGAATTGCCCGCCCCGCTAGAACGTGATTCCCACCAAAAACTCCGCCTGGTTCTGGTTGCTGCTGAGCAGCCCGCTCGTGTCCAGGAAATGCTTCGCTCCCCACCGCGTGTACCGGATCTCGGGCGAGATGTGGACCACCAGCGCGTGCACGTCCACCCCTACGCCCGTGACAAACCCCATGGTGGTCGTCTGGTTCAGCTCCGCAGGCGATGAGCTGGTGGTCGTTGTGGTGCCGCCGGCAACCACCTTCTGCACCGTCTGGCTCAGGCCTTGCAGCGTGTCCCACGCCACCCCCGCATCCACGTACGGACGCACCAGCTTCGAGGGAAACCGGTACTTGGCCAGCAGCGGAAACTCCCACGCGTTCGCCGTCGTGCTGCTGCTGGTGAACACCGTGGTCACGCCCGTGGTGCCGCTGTTGCTGGCATAATTCAGGTGACGGTACATCGCATCCAGCTCCACGCCCAGGCCGAACGGCAAACGCAATTCGGCCGTGACGCCCAATATGTAGCGGTTGGTCACCGTGGAGTAGCTCACGCTCCCGCTTTCCGCGGCGGACAGAAAGTCGGTGAAGGGAATGCCGCCCCTGAACCCGCCCGTAAACGGCTGCGAAAAGGCGCAGCCGCCGCCCGCCAGCAACAGCAACAGTAGTCTCATGATGATGGTTACGGACAGATGCCGTCCGCGGTTTCCATTGTACGAAACCGCGCTTGGCGAAATCACACTCTGAGCGAGAACGACTCGCCTAGGTAGATGCGTTTCACTTCCGGGTCGCGCTCCAGCGCTTCCGGGCTCCCCGCCCGGAAGATCCGCCCGTCTTTGATGATGTAGGCGCGGTCCGTGACCACCAGCGTTTCCCGCACCGCGTGGTCCGTAATCAGGATGCCGATCCCCGCGCGTTTCAGATCGAAGATGATGCGCTGCAGCTCCAGCACCTGGATCGGATCGATTCCGGAAAACGGCTCGTCCAGCAGCAGGAAACTCGGGCTGATCACCAGCGATCGCGCGATCTCCACGCGCCGCCGCTCGCCCCCCGACAGCATGTAGCCGCGGCTCCGCCGCACCGTTTCCAGGCCCAACTGGTCGATCAGCCGCTCCATGGTCTCGCGCCGCTCGCGCGACCGCAGGGGCAGCGTCTCCAGGATCGCCAGCAGGTTCTCTTCCACCGTCAGCTTGCGGAAAACCGAGGCCTCCTGCGGCAGATAGCTGATGCCCCGCCGCGCCCGCTGGTACATCGGCAGGCCGGTGATATCGTCGTCGTCCACCAGGACCCGCCCGGAATCCGGGCTGATCAGCCCCACGATCATGTAAAACGTGGTCGTCTTTCCCGCGCCGTTGGGGCCCAGCAGCCCCACCACTTCGCCCTGCTGCACGAACACCGAGACGTCGTCCACCACCGGCCGGCCGCCGTAACTCTTCGAGATGCGCTTCGTCTCGAGCTTGCTCATTGTGGGGCAGGTTGGCAACCTGCGGCGGGTTGTCCAACCCGCCCCGCGAGCGAAGCTCGCCCGTTCTGCGACGCAATCCTTGCGCCGCTACTTCCGCTGGGTTTGACTTTGTCCCGGCCGGCTGGAAGACCCATTAACCAGCAGCCTATCATCGTTGGCATAATAGGTCAATTCGGAGCCCTCTGTCGTGTCCACCCGGCCGTTGGGTTTGCGTTCCACCATCTTTGGCTCTCCGCCGCGCAGAATGATCTTCTGCTCGTTGGTGTAGTATTCCGCGTGCTCCGACGTGCCCGTGCGGCCGGCCGTGCGCGAATCGTGCACCACCTCCACCGCGCCGTCCGCCGTGGCCTTTTCCAGCCGCGAATCGCCGCTCGAATCCGCCAGCACCGCGCTCAGCGTGGCGCCCTTCACCCGCAGGCTGGGACGGGTCAGCAGAACTCCGCCCGTGTATACCGCCAGCCGGTTCTCGTCGGTGTAAACCAGGTGCTGGGAGTGCACCACCGTCAACACCGGCTCCGTTTTCTTTTTCGCTGCGGGCGCTTTGGGATCGTCCTTCGGCGTTTCCCAGAGATTGGTCGCCACGTCGCCGTCGGCCACCAGCGTGCGCTTCTCGCGATCGATGTCGATCGTCTTGGCCTGGATGCGGTCGGCGCCCTGCCACATGTTGACCCCGCCTTCGTAGTGCACCGTGCGGTTGCGGTTGGTGGAGTCCATCTTGGCCGCCTGGGCTTGCAGCGGCTGGTCGCCCGAGAGCAGTTGCGAGTTCTTCTTCGGGTCTTTCTCCGGCAGCCGGCTGGAATAGACGTGGCCTTCGGCCGTGAAATTCCCCGTTCGCTGGTCCATCCGGATGTGGTCGGCCGACGTGGAGCCCGTGGCGTCCGAGACGCGCGTCCCGCTCTCCAGCAGGATCACGTCCTCGCCGTTCTCCAGCGTGGCCTTGGCGGCGCGGGCCTTGCGGTCGCCCTCGTCGTAGGCGAAGTCGCCCGATTGCTCGATCGACGCCATTTGCCCGGTCTTGGGGTCGAAGCGCGCCAGGATCTCGCGGCTGGTCGTCACCGAAACCGCCCGGTTGCGCTTGCGCTCGTCGGCGTTGGGCTCCGTCCGCGTCCGCACGTTGGTGGAGCGGAACGATTCGATGCGGTTCTGCGGCCCGTACGCGATGGCCATGTTGCCGCCCTCCAGCAGGCGGTGGCGCTGGATGGGCAGGTTGGGGAGGAATTCCAGCGTGCCCGGCGCGTCGGTCGTCACGCTGGCCAGTTCCCGCCCGCCGTCCCGCATCTTCATTTCCAGCCGGTCGCTGCGCAGCACGTGCGTCTCCCCCGGCTGGCGGTTCGGCCCCGCCACCGGCTTCGACGTCACCACGCTGTTGCCCGACGTGTTCACCGACGAAAGCACGCTGTCCCCGTTCTGCGCCGTGAAGTTCATTTCCACGTGGTCGGCGGTAACGTCGGTTTCCGCCGTTTCCGAAGTCGAGACCAGTTGCGCGTTGGTTTGGGCGATGATCTTCTCCACCTGCCCCTCGTCGTTGAACTCCACCCAAAGCGCGCCGGCCGAATACTGCAGCTTGCGGTTGGGGTAGCTGTCCGAGCCGTGAGCTTTGGTCGTGTCGATCTTCCGGATGACCTTGTGGCCCGCGCTGTTCTCCTCCAGGTGCACCGTGACGTCTTGCCCCTCCACCACCGTGTTCTCGCGGGTGAGCCGGCCCCACGGATTGAGCCAGATCTGCGATTCCGTCTCGCGGTATTGCAGGCTGCCGGCCTCGATCTTCATCAGCTTGGCGTGCGGTCCCAGCGGCTTCCAGTCCACCCGCACGTCGCTCTTCATCAGCAGCCGGTGTTCCACCGGATCGTAGAAACCGCCCGTAGCGGCGCCTTCGCCGCGCTCGAACTTGAAAGTGGAGGGCCGCTCGGTCTCCGCCCGCCCGATGGCGCTGTCCAAGGTGACGCCCGAAGACCGGATGATGGTCGGCGGGTGCTTCGATTCCCCCACCATGGGCTTGTGCAGCGTGATCTCGACGTCGCCCTCGGAATAGAGGCGGTGATCCGATTTGAAAAACGAAGCCGCCGCGCTCTCCACCAGGTTGTAGGTGTCCCCCTCCTTGCTGGGCAGTTGGATAGTGACATTCTTGAGTTCCACCAGGGGCGAGTCCTTCAACTCCTTGACATCCGACGCCTTGATGTCGGCAGTGATGCGGTTCCCGTTCTTGGTGTCGCGTTCCACCCAGTGGTACATTTCCGACGAGGAGTTCAGTTCCGGAGGCAGCGGCGCCGGCCTGGCCGGGGCCTCGGCCAGCAGCACTTTCTTTTGCGCCCGGTATGTGTAGGCTATGCCGCCGAGGATCGCGGCTATGGCCACAAGCAAGAGCCAGCGAGTGCCTCGCATGGGGATATCACCAATATAGCGCGTGGCGTGCCAATGCCGATATTTCCGTGACCGGCAGGAATCCGCGCCGTCTCACGGCCAATGGACCAACTGCCCGGCGACGGGTGCAATCGGCCGCTCCATCCACAGCGCGGCGAACCGCTCCCGATACTGATTCCAAGGCTGCTGCGGGACGTCAACGACAACCACCGCGAATTGAGGAAATGACTTGAGGGCGCGGGAAGCGGACTGGCCAAAGAGTTGGTCGCGGGTTAGCAGGCATACGAAGCCGGCGGCCACTGCCGCCGTGACCAATTCTCCATTTGACAAGGCTTTCCATCCGCGTTTCCCCGCCGTGTCGCAGACGATGCTGAAATCCTTCAGAACGGATACGAGATGCACGTCCATGTTGGCGTCAAGCAGCCACATGGAACGAGTCGGCGAGCACGGACGCGACCTTCAAAACTTCCGGTAGGGCTTCGTGCGGGAAGGTGTGATCGAAAGACTGGTCAATATCCTCCAAGGACATGCCGCTGGCGAGGCATTCAAGGATCAGAGAGACCGCGAGCCGCGTGCCGCGAATCGCCAGCTTTCCACCGAGCAGGTCGGGGTCGGCCACGATCCAGTGGTAGTCCTTGTACGGCGATGCTTGCCAGTCTGACACGGCGGCTCTCTCCCATTGTAAGATAAGACAAATTCTTAAGCTGGCGTCCCGCGGTGAGACTTTGGTGTAGGCGTATCACGGGACTAATGCGATCTCAGGTAGTGGCTCAGTTTGAATCCAAGAGCGCCACGATTTCTTCGACCGGCCAAACATGATCCGCCACACCAGCGGCAACAGCCGGTGAGGTTTTCAAGGTCTGGTGAACGCGTCCAAAATTGTAGTACATCATGTGGAGAGAAATTGCCGCCGCGTGGTTCTCGACTTTCTTAGAGAAGCCATTTGTCAACCGAGTGAATCGGCGCATTCCCATGCGCATGGTCAAGTTCTGGCGTTCGATATAGCAAGGTGTGTCAGGCCGGCAATATGATTCGCTGGGGATCTACTTCCAGCTTGCCAAAGCTGTCAACTAGCGCCCATTTTCATCCGTCCCGGTGACGGCCCCCAAGGGGCCGTGAAGTCGGTCACGCCACTTGCAAAAAAACTTTCCCCTGCTCTGTCAGTCATTTACGGACATTCACCTCAAATTATCTTGGTCCCCGCCCCGATAATGAAATCGGAGGGGTATCCACACCCATGTCTCATCGCAAAGATCTGCCCGAAGACTCCGTCCATCGCCTCCTCACCATCGCCGGCGACAACCGCATCTTCCGTTCCTCCG
>DASQZT010000046.1:0-11881 GCA_035638575.1 Bryobacteraceae bacterium | reverse complement strand
AGCACCAGTGACGGATCGCCGTTGCCCTCCTTCAGGTCGCCCAGCACCTGGTCGTAGGTGCGGTTCTCGCGCACGATGTAGATCACGTGCTGGATCGGCGGGAGCGGCGTGGTCTCGTCCAGCTTCTCATCGCGGTACGGCGAATTGGCCCGGGCGGCCTTCGTCCAGGCGTCGAGTTGATCTGCGGTGAACGGATCGATCCACGAAGCCGTGCCGGTCTGCATGCGGCCCACGTATCCGGGGTTGGGCACGCCCACGCCCTCAGTCACCGGTTCGGGCCGGCGGACGGGGCTCGGCCCGTTGGGATTGGCGTACGATCGCAGGCCCTTGCCGTTGAGCACCACAAGCGTCCCCGAAGGCAGGACGCGCACCGCGGTGGGATACCAGCCAGTGGGGATGAATCCTTCCACGCGGCTGCGATCGGTCGAGATGTCCACCACCGCCGCGACATTGCCGTCCGAGCAGGCCGCAAAGAGCCGGCGGCCATCGGGGCTGAGCGCCACCGCCGAGGGCGTCATGCCCAGCGGCTGCCGCGGAGTCATGGCCAGGTTGACGCTCTCCAGGACTTTGAGATCCTTGGCGGCCGTGACGCCGACGATGTACACGTTGTTGGTGCTGGCCGCGGCGACGAACAGCCGCGCCGCCACGGCCGGCTGATCCGCGTCCGGCGCCACTTCGGCGGGACCGCCCTGGCCCCACGCCATGTCGCTGGCGTGCGCGCCGATGCGCACGGTGGCCAGCAGGGAGCCGCTCGCAGTGTCATAGTGGCCGAGCGTGCCGTCGGCCCAGTGCGTCACGAAAAACGATTTGCCGTCGGGATGGAAAAGAATGCGGTAGGGCCGCCTTCCGGTCTTGAACCGGTTGATCACCATTCCCGATTGCGGATTGATCACCGCCACGGAATCCTTGTAAAGCTCGGCCGCGTAGAGCAGGCGGCCATCCGGCGAAAAGGCCACGTCGCCGATGAAATCGCGGTCCTGGCGTTTGTCCTGCGGAACCACGTCGAAGGTGCGGGTGGCCGTGAGTGCGCCGCTGGCCAGCGAGAATTCGAAGACCGCGGCGCGCGATCCGCCGCCTACGTAGACCTTGTCGCTCTTCGGAGCGAACGCCAGGCCGAGCCAGCCATCCGGCACCGGAACGCTGCCCGTGACGCGTCCCGACGCGGCGTCCAGGACGCTGACGCCAGGCGGCCGGTAGCCGCCATTGAGCACCAGCAGATACTTGCCGTCCGGCGACAGCGCGGTGGACATGGGGAGCGTATCGAGCGGGACCTGTTTGCCCGCCGGCTCGATCCGCCATCCGCTGTTGAGCAGGAAAGCACCGCCCGGAAGCGGCCCCACCCTTTCCGGCGGCGCCGGCTGCGAGCTGAGCAGCGCACCAAAAACGATGAACGCCGCGGCCAGAGCGACACGCGAGCTCACGGCTCTCAGGCGTGAATTCATAGGCACCATTGTACTCGGTGGCGCGGTGGGCACCGGTGTTGGAGCACACGCCTTCCGGGCCCTGTTCACAGGTTCACGCATGAAACCGCGTGGGCGCGGCCGGCGGCATCTTTTTTCACTTTGGCAAGGCTTGCGACCTTGCCCGGTTCCAGTTCTTGCGGTAGTAGTCATTTAAGGAGGGGAAACCCATGAATCCAGGAGCAAGAAGCAGCTCGAGAGAAGAAGAAGCGATTCGGACTCGAATCGAGGAATTCGTCGGGGCGTGGAGCAGGCACGATTCGCGCGCGATTTCCATGGTGTTCGCCGAAGACGCGGATCTTATCAATCCGTTAGGCCGCGCCGCCAGGTCGCGAACGGAAATCGAGGCGATGTTCAAAGACGAGTACAGCGGCCGGCTCAAGGGCAGCCAGATGTCGCTCAACCACGAGGGCGTCCGATTCCTCGCGGCGGACGTCGCGGTCGCCGATCACTCCTTTGAGGTGACCGGGGCGACGGATCAATCGGGCAAACCAACGACTATTCGGGGCCATCTCACACTGATATTGAAGAAACACAACGGCCAGTGGCAGATCGTGGTTGGCCGTCCGATGGTACCGATCGCTCGCTGAGGACTGGCTACCGTATCGGCGAAAACGCCAGCGGGCGCAGTATCTCGTTGCTGATGTTGCTGACGATCTCCGCGTCGCTCAGGCCCGGCTGGGCGCGCAGCTTCTGCCATTCCGGATCGGCGCCGAAGTTGCGCCACAACTGGTCGCGCGCGGCCAGGTCGTCGTAGGACAGCATGTACGAGAGACTCGGCTGGTTCGGACCGATGATGCTGCGCGCGAAGAATACCGGCATCATTCCCAGGCGCCGGAAGATTCCGGCTTCGCCGTCTTCGAACATCTTGACCTTGCGCAGCGAGGCCTTCTCGTTCACCGACTCGTAGGTGCGCAGCTCGAAAATCCGCGCGGCCCGCCGGGCATCGGTAGGCGGCACTTCGAGCGACGGGATGCCGTCGAAGGCGCGCAGGAGCGCGCTCTCCATCCGGACATAAGGCGGGTCGGCGATGTTGTTGTACTCGTCCCAGCCTTTCTGGAATTCCTTGTCTTCCGCGAGTTTGCCGTGAATCGGCTCGATCGACGCAAACGAAGGATACGTGACCAGCGAAAGAATGTACGGGCTGCGCGGGCCGATCACCGGGCTGAAGAAACCGGCCGGGCCAATACCGGCTCGCCGCGCGGCCGGCAGGAACACGGTGTTCAGGTATTGAGTGGTGCGCTGCACCTGGGGGCCGGTGCGCATGTAGAAATGGACCAGGTGGAAGAGTGAGTTTTTGGGCGGCTCAGCCGCAGCCGCGCTGGCCATGCCGGCAGCAGCGGCGGTGGTGACGAACTCGCGTCGTTTCATGCGGTGATCGTATCACGGCCCGATGATCACCGTCATGCATCCCATGGCGATCTTGTTGGGAGGCCCGATCGCCTCCAGGATCGTATCTCCCACCCGGCACGCCGGCAGGTTGTTGATCATCACGGTCGCCGAGCCGTCGATCACCACGCCCGGGCCGTGCGGCGGAACCGGCACGGGCGTGGTGCACAGATGAATGTCCGCGCCCGAGGCGGCCGCCCCGGAAATGGCGCTGGCCATGCTGGCGAGGCAGGCTGCCTTGGTGGCCTGCTCGGCCGCATACGCCGCCGGAGCGCCCGGTGTTCCCGCGGCGGCAGCGGTGGCGGCAACCGCTACCTGGATGGCTGTGTCGGCCGCCTGTTTGGCGGCCTGCAACGCCGCCACCGCTGCCAGCGGAATGCCGCGCCAGGCTTTCAACATGCCGATCAGCACGTTCATGCTGCCAGGCCCGGGTTGCAGCACCGGGGGAAGCGGGTGCACCACCGGGTCCGTCAGTCTGGCCGCTGGTCCTTTGGGCATAACAGAATCTCTCCTCTCAGAACGGCGACGGTATCTTGGGCAACGACGGCCCCGATGAAGGCGGAGCGGCCGCCGCCGGTGGTGGCGAGGGCGGCGGAAAGTCCGTGAAGTCGCCCGTGGCGATCTTGGTCACCGACTTCCACTCCGCCTGCTTGATGATTTTTCCGCTGGCCGAATTCGCGCGGCCGGAGATCGGGAAGTCCTGCTCGACTTGCTGCTTTTGCGGATCGGGCTGGTCCGCCGGAGCGCCTCCCTGATCCCATGCGTCCTTGTATTGGCCGATGTTGCCGTCCGTGCCGACGCTGACGTCCTTGTCCTGGTTGTACTTGTCCTGCACCGCCTTGGCGCGGTGAGCCGCGTCGCGCGCCTGGTCGGTGAAGCTCTTCGCCGGCTTCATGAAGGCGCTCGAGGAGTTCAGGAATTGCTGGAGCGGCCCGCCGATGCTTCCGAAAACCTGGTTCACAATCAAATCCCACACGGGGAAGAACGTGTCGCGGAACATCAGCGCCCGCAAATAGGGAAGCCGGCCGAGATACGCTTCCATGGTCATGGCGTTCTGGCCCGAAGCCGCGGAGCGAAAGCTTTCGAGCTTGGGCGCTATCTCGCCGATGGCGAACTTCAGAATCGGGTCCATCTGGCCCGCCAGCTTGTCCGACAGCTCGTCCATGCCCATCGACGAGGCCTTGTTCAAAGCCTCGTCGCCTTTGACCTCCTTGCCCTTGGGCGGCTTCAGGATGGAGAAGTCGTCGACACTCTTCTCGGCGCTTTGCAGGAACGACAGCTTGGAGACCGCCAGGTCCACGAGTTTCTGCAACAGGCGCTTGCGGGCCGCCTCGTACACGTCGCCGGGGGGAATCGCCGTGGAATTGTCCCGGCACATCAGCGCGAGGCAGATGGACTCGAGGAACTCGTTGTCCGTTTCCATGATCTGGCTGATCACATCCAGCGCGATGGAAGGCACGGTGAGGCCCAGGACCTTTTGGAAGGCCTGCGCCGTGATGTCGCCCACCGATGTGGGTGGAGCGGAAGGCTGATCGGTTCCCGGCTTGGTGGCGTCCGCCGCGAGCGCCTGGGTGAGGTACGGCTGCGCCCAGAAGCCATCCGTTGGAAGGTCCAGAAAATCGTGCAGCGCTTTGGCGCCCGCCTCCTCGCCGGCGTCTTTTATTTTCCCCGGCGCCTGTTTCAACTGATCGCCCAGGCCCGGCCCGGACTGGCCGGTGCCCATGGCCAGCAGGGGCGGCGCGGAAGAGTCATCCGGGCTGTCCGATGCGGAACTGCCGTCATCCTTGATGGACCACAGCGGAAAGATCGGGCTCCTGTTGGCCTGTATGGCCGCGATCGTGAGATCGTGGCAGCCCTTCTCGATGGCCGGCTCGGCGTGCCACGCCAGCTCGGCGTACACCCCCACGTAGATGTCGAACACCTTGGTCGCAATGCCCTGGATCAAGTTGAAAATGTCGCCGGCGATCGGCAGGGCCCCGGCGATGGCTCCGATGTCCGACAGCAGCCCTTTCTTGGGCGGCGGCGGATTGCGAACCTTGCCGAGCACGGTGCGATAATTCGCCCTCGCCTGGTGCAGATCCACGCCCGCCTTGTGCGTCTCCACGTAAGCCACCGGGTTGGTGGAGTTGAGCGTCTGGCCCACGCCCTTCACTTTCCCGTTCACCGCGTTGAGATCGGTGGATGTCGGAGCGGTCGAGCTGGAGTCGCCGCCCGAGCCGAGCAGGTCGTCCACCACCCCGGCCAGTTGCTGAAGTGCGCTGCCTTGGTCCGCCTCGCGCTCCTGCATCACGGTCTGGGTGGAGGCTACGAAGCCGCTCAGCAGAAGCGTCTCGCGCTCCAGCGCGTCCCGGTACATGATGGCCCGCGACCCCGGCATCGCCGGATTCTTCGGCAGGCCGGCATCGGCGGTGTCTGTAATGGACTTCTCATGCCCGAAGTAGGTGCTGTAGTCGGGATGCACCCAGCCGAAGTGAATCAACTCGATCAGCGCGCCGGTATCCTGCACGCGCAAATCGAAGGGCGCGGTGGCCCCGCCGACCCCATCGGGCATCGCGCCGATGGAGTCGCCTTTATAGTATTTGAGCGGAGTGTCGGATGCCGCCCCGGCGCCCCCGGTCTTGTCGCCCAGAATCGAACTCGCCGTGTCGAGCGCGCCAACGGCATCGTCCAGGAAACTCATGGGTGCAGCTCCTGCAGCTTGGCCTGGGTCGCGCCATCCGGCTCTCCGGTCACCGGAAGCCCGTTGCGCTGCTGGAAGTTGGCGATGGCCTCCTTGGTCATATCGTCCACGGTGCCGTCCTCGTTGCCGCAAAAGAAGCCGAGGTTGTTCAGCCGCTGCTGCACCCCGGACAGCGTCGCCACGGGATTCAGATAGCCGACTTGAACCGGAATGCTCTCCTTGCCGCCGTTGAGCAGAAGCACGCCTCTCTTGGCATCCGGCGAGATATACTGCTCCAGCTTCCCCTCGCCATCCAGCGTTCCGTTAATGACCTTCCCGTCGATCTGCAGAACGTAGGGTTCGTTCTTGCGCGGCTCTCCCAGGAGCATCACCTGCATGTTGAGTTTCGCGGGCGTTCCCTTGCGCTTGAACTTGTGCAGGTTGTCGGTGGGGCGGTTTTCGATGCGCTTGTTCAAATCCGGGATGAACACTTCATCTCCGGGGAAAAGCTGGTTCATGCTTTTGCGCCTGGCGCGAAGCGCGGCGTTGGCCCCGTGGTTCCAGATGGTATCCGGAAAGAAGCCGTGGTCTTTGGCCAGGCTGGGAATACTGTCGCCTTGAGAAACGGTAATGGTGGGCATGTCGCTCTCCTACTTCGGCTCCCAGGCCTCCTTGTCCAGGTTGGGGAATGTGATTTCGACCGTGCCGCCGTCGTGATTCTCGGCGCGGCCCCTGCCCTTCTCGTCGGTAGTCCCGGTATAGTGAGAGCCGTCGGGCAGCTTGATATCGAATGCTTCGCCGGTCACCGGGTGTCCGGCCTCGTCGGTCAGCTCGATCTCCACCCAATGTTTCTTGTCCTTGTTTTCCTCGGAGGTCGGATCGTGTGTTGGCTCGGAGGCTGCTCCTCCGCCGCCGCCGCCCGCGGGACTCAGGGCGCTCTCGGTGCCGCCGCCTGAGGGCAGCTCCGTCGCCGCCGTGGGCTTGGTGTCGATCGGCATGATCGATTTCAGCGGGGACATGGGCGACACCAGGCTGCATGCCGCACCGGATCCCGCCGCGCCCCCGCTGTTGATCAGCACCATCGTGCCCTGAATGGTCACGCCGGACGGACCGATGGTGACAAAGTTGCCGCCCACCTTCAGGGTGATCTCCATGCCCGCCTCGATCACGATGTTCATGCCCGCCTTGAGGTACAGATTCTGGCCGCACGTTTCACTGTGATTCGCGTTGAACTCCTCGGCAACGTCACCGACGACCTGGAGGGAATACGATTTCTCCACCTTTTCGGCGGACTTGCCCTCGATGGTGACGTGCGAATCGCGCTGAATATCTTCCACCCGGTCGCGCTTCACGACGATGTGATCATCGCGCTCGATCTTCTCCACGCGGTCGCGATGCACGGTAAGGTGCGTATCGTTGCCGATCCATTCCTTGCGGTCGTTCTTCACTCTCAGGTGCATGTCCTTCTGCGCCTGAATGAATAGATGCTCCTGGTCCTTCTTGTCCTCGAAGCGGATCTCGTTGAGCATGTCGGGGTCGGCTTTGAGGGTGCTGCGGCTGCGGATGCCGCTCATGGTTTTATAATCGGGAAGGGTATAAGGCGGCATCTGGTCGGCGTTGTATACGCTGCCCACGATGATGGGATGGTCCACGTCCCCCTCTTCGAACCCGACAATCACTTCCTGTCCCATCCGCGGAATGTGCACGGCGCCCCAGTGTTTGCCGGCCCAGTGCGAGCCGACGCGAATCCAGCAGGAGCTTTCGGCGTCGTATTTGCCCTGGCGGTCCCAGTGGAACTGCACCTTCACGCGGCCGTACTTGTCGGTGAAGATCTCCTCTTTCTGGGGGCCGACCACGGTGGCGAGCTGCACGCCGCGCACCGATGGAATGGGCGTCTTCCGCTGCGGACGGTACGGCAGCGCCGCCGGAATGCAGGTGAACTCGTTGGTGTAACTCCAGGTGTGCTCCCCGGCGCCCGTGCCGATGGCCTGCTGCGCCTGGTGGTCCACGCTGGTCAGGACGAATTTGCCGTCGTCGGAAAAATGCCGGGTCAGCTCGAAGGTGTGGCCGGCGGTGAACGCCGCGTGGCCGCCTTGCGCCTCGATCCGCATGGTGTCCGCGGCCGCCTGCTGCATGCGGATGCCTACCGTCCGCGTGTTCTCCTGGAAGATCCACTGCAAGTGATCGGGTTGCTCTCCCCCGGTCTTGTTAATGCCGTCGAAATGGCGCGAGTATTCGCCCGGAAACTCGTAGAGTTCGAGGTTTGGCGCGCCGCCCGCGGTCAACTGGTACGCGACCTTGCCCGCCTGCACCGTTTCCTGAATGGTCTTGTCCGCTTCGAGGTGCTTGTAGGGCAACTGGTGATGCTCGTCCCAAACGGTGCACTTGCCGGATCGGATCTCCTGGCCGATAAACCAGTTGTAGACCCGGTCGTCCTCCGGCGTGTATTCGTGAAACTCCTCGTAGATGACTTTGGGAGTGTACGGAACCGGGAGATGGGACTGCGGCGTGTTGGCCACCACCATGGGATGATCGTCGGCCGTGTGTTTGAAGAAATAGAAGATGCCCTCTTCCTCCATCAGCCGGCAGGCGAAATCGAAATCGGTCTCCCGGTACTGCACGCAGTACTCGCGGGACTTGAAGTCGCCCTGGAGCTCGTACGAGACCGTGAACCCCTGGAGCACCTTCTTCAAGATGTCGGGGACGGTCATCTGCTGAAAGATCCGGCTGCGCATCATGTGGGTCAACAGCCAGAACGCCGGCACGATTTCCAGGCGATACCGCGCGAATTCCAGGCCGCGCTCTCCGCGCGCCACCCGCTTGACGATGCCGTTGAAATAGCGCACGCCCGATTTCGGCGCGACCTGAACGGTGATTTTCTGGCCCAGCAGTTTCTCGAAGGGAACCACCGTCTGAAGCTCGGCAAGCGCGATCAGCTCGAAGTGGAACAGCTCCGAGAGCGCCTCCCGCCCGTGCAATTCCGTGGGCAGGAGCTTGTCCTTGCCCAGCGGCGTGGTCAGTTGAATGGGGCGGTCTTGTAGTTCGTACATATGGGTTGCTGCCTCTACTGGTACACAAAGGCGCCGTCGGTTCCGATCGAGACGTGGATCCCAGCGAGTTTTTGCCGTTCCGCCATCCTGCTCAGGATCCGGCGCGAAATCTCGGGCAGCAGCGTGTTGGTCAGAATATTGTCCACGTTGCGCGCGCCGCTTTCCACCTCCGTGCAGCGCCGGGCCACTTCGTCGATCAAAGCTTCGTCGTAACCCAATCGGACCTTATGGGTCTCATCCAGCCGCCTCTGGATCTTCCCCAGCTTGAGCCGCACGATCTGCTTCATAGCGTCGTCCCGTATGGGGAAGTACGGAATGATGACCAGGCGTCCCAGGAACGCCGGTTTGAAAATCTTGTTCAGCTCCGGTTTCAGGGCCTTCACCAGGCCTTCGGGCCCCGGCGTGGTCTCCGGATCGGCCGTCAGTTTCATCAACGTGTCCGTGCCGGCATTGGATGTCAGGATGATGATGGTGTTCTTGAAGTCGATCACGCGGCCCTCGCCGTCCTCCATCATGCCCTTGTCGAACACCTGGAAGAACAGCTCCAGCACGTCGGGATGCGCTTTTTCCACTTCGTCCAGCAGCACCACGGAATAAGGGCGGCGGCGCACGGCTTCGGTCAGGACACCGCCCTCGCCGTACCCCACGTATCCCGGCGGCGAGCCCTTGAGCGTCGAAACCGTGTGCGCCTCCTGGAACTCCGACATGTTGATGGTGATGAGGTTCCGTTCGCCGCCGTACATCAGGTCGGCCAGCGCCAGCGCGGTTTCGGTCTTGCCCACGCCGCTCGGCCCCACCAGCAGGAACACGCCGATGGGCTTGCTGGGGTCCTCCAGGCTGGCCTTGGAGGTGCGAATGCGCTCGCTGATCATGCCCAGCGCGTGGCCTTGCCCGATGACCCGCCGCCCCAGGTGCGATTCCAGCGAGAGCACCGTGGCGACTTCGTCCTTCAGCATTTTTCCGATGGGAATGCCGGTCCAGGCCGATACCACATCGCCGACGATGTTGGCGTCCACGCACACGCGCATCAGCGGCGTCTCGCCCTGAAGCTGCTCCAGCTCCGTGTTGAGAGCGTCGAGCTGGCCGCGTAAATCGCCGGCCGGGGATTCCGCCTGGGCGCCGCCGGCCGAGGCCGATTTGGCCTGCGCCGATTCCTCCAGCTTCCCCCGCACCTCGCGGATCCGAGTCACCAGGTCGCGCTCCTTGTCCCAGCGCGCCTGCAAGCCGGCGAGCTTTTCCTCCGCCGCGGCTTTCTGTGCCGCCAACGCCCGGAGCCGCTCCCCGTGCTCCGCGCCCAACGCCGCTTCGCGTTCCAGAATGCGCGTCTGCACCACGTAATCGTCGATCTCGCGCGTGGTATCTTCCACCGCCGGCGGGGTGGCGTTCTGCCCGAGGGAAAGGCGCGCGCAGGCCGTGTCCATCACGCTCACAGCTTTGTCGGGAAGTTGGCGGTCCGGCAGATAGCGGTGCGAAAGCTTGACCGCCGCCGCCAGTCCTTCGTCCAGAATCCGAACGCCGTGATGTTTTTCGAGCGCCGGCATGACACTCCGCAGCATCACCTGGCACTTGGCCTCGGTGGGCTCCTCCACCTTGACCACCTGGAAGCGCCGCGCCAGCGCCGGGTCCTTCTCGAAGTACTTCTTGTACTCCGACCACGTGGTCGCCGCGATGGTCCGCAGCTCGCCGCGCGCCAGCGCCGGCTTGAGCAGGTTGGCGGCGTCGCCCTGCCCCGCCTGCCCACCAGCCCCGATCATGGTGTGCGCCTCGTCGATAAACAAGATGATCGGGATGGGCGAAGCTTTGACTTCCTCGATCAGCCCTTTCAGCCGGTTTTCGAATTCGCCCTTGATGCCCGCGCCGGCTTGCAGCAGCGCCAGGTCGAGCGTGCGGACGACCACGTTCTTGAGCACCGGCGGCACATCGCCATTGACGATGCGCACCGCGAAGCCCTCCACCACCGCCGTCTTGCCGACGCCCGCCTCGCCCGTGAGAATGGGGTTGTTCTGGCGTCGCCGCGTGAGGATGTCTACGATCTGCCGGATCTCGAAATCGCGCCCCAGAACCGGATCGATCTTCCCCTTCCTGGCGTTCTCCGTCAGATTGACGGTGTATTGGTCGAGATTCGGCGTTTTCCCGCCGACTTTGGGGATGCCGCCGGCGCCGGCCGCGGCCGCCGCGCCCGCCTCGGCCGCGGGTTCCGCCGCGTACTCCGGCGAATCCGCCAGGATCGCGGGCAACTGCTTGCGCAACGATTCCGCTTCGATCTTCGGCAACTCCTTGCCGATCTCGCGCACGATGCGGCCGAGTTCCTCGTCCGACGCCAGCGCGAGCATGACAAAGCCCGATCGAATCTGGCCCGTGCTCCCGAACTCCAGCGACCCTATGGACCACGCCTCGGTGAACATCCGGATCAGCGCCGGCGTCCATCCGGGCGTGCGGGCGTTCCCCCGCTTGAAGCTGTCCAGGCTGCGCGTCAGCTCTCCGGCGAGCCGCGACTTGTCCACCCCGAACTGCTTCAGGATGCGCACGAAATCCGAATCCGCGGCATCCATCATCTTCACCAGGAAATGTTCGATCTCGACGTTATAATGCGTTCGCGCCAGGCACAGCCCCGCCGCATCCTCGAGCGCTTTCCGTGTCGTGTCGTTCAACCTGGAAACAATCGATTTCAAACTGACGGCCATTTTGCGGTCTCCTCATCTCACTCCCAGCTCCAGGATCGTGTCCCCCGGGTCCCTTCGGAACTCCGTCGACTTCACCCACGACGTCCAGCCCAACTGCCAGCCGCCTTCGCTCTTCAGCTCGCAAACCGGCACCTCGCGCCGTTTCAGAATGAGCTGGACCTCCACATCATACTCTTCCCCGCCGAAAAACTTGGCCAGCGCGCGGACATGGCGGTAAGCCTCGCCGCCCGGCAAGAATTCCATGTACCGCTCCAGTGTCAGCGGCCCGAGCTGAATGCGGATCCGCGACTGCTGGTCCCAGACTTCGTCTCCCACCACGGCCCCCAGTCCCAGCCGCTCCGAGTACGACGGACCCTCTCCCAGCGAGCACTGCGATTCCGGTTCCACCGGGTACCAGGCGCCCACAAACTGCTCGATCTCCACCGGCACGTCGAAGTAGTCCGACAGCACCTGCCGCAGCGCCGTGGCCGAGCGCGCGTGCAGCGAAAGCAATCCGCTGTAGAACAATAGCGAATCGTCGGTAACGTCCAACCGGTCCTGCAATCCCGGCGTGGCCAGGCCGAGCAGCGCGAGCAGATGATGGGAAAACGGGTCCAGCTCGCCGCGCTCGTAGGGAATGGGGAAACGGTACTTCTCCCA
>DASQZT010000045.1:0-2977 GCA_035638575.1 Bryobacteraceae bacterium | reverse complement strand
CAGGCGCAGGAGTGCAAAGGCGAGTTGATCCGCGGCCGCACCACCACCGGTATCTGCAACGATATCCTCAACCCGCGGATGGGTTCGACCGGCACTCCCTTCGCGCGGAACGTGGAATTTGAAACATCTTTTCCCGATTTGGGCCAAAACGATTTGACCAGGAACCGGCACGGCAACCGGCTTGGCTTGCTCACGCCCGATCCGCAGGTGATCAGCCGCAAGCTGCTCACCCGCATTCAATCCGCGGAGTCCAAAGACTGCAACGCCGGCTTTGGCGCGCCGGACAATTCCCCCAGCGCCAACTGCGACTACCAGAAGGCGCCGTTCTTCAACGTCCTGGCCGCGTTCTGGATTCAGTTCATGACGCATGACTGGTTCTCCCACATGGAAGAGGGCCACAACGCCACGGCCTACATCGACATGGGCTGCACCACCCAATTGGTGAACGGCGTTCCCACCCCTCTGACGCCCGCGGACGTCCAGAGACTCGGCTGCCGCCCTGGAGACCGTGTGGACAAGACGCTGGTCGCCGCCGATTCGCCGCCCGAGTCCTTTACCGCCGGCGGGAAGACCTATCTGGCGCGCGCACCCAAAACCTTCGCCAACAACAACACGGCCTGGTGGGACGCCTCGCAGCTCTACGGCTACGACGAAATCTCGAAGAAACGGGTGAAGCGCGATCCCAAGGACCTGGCGCGCCTGCTGCTCCAACCAGCGGCCGGAATCTCCGGCGCGTATCTGCCCATACTCCAGGCCGGCGACCCGATTCAACCGCAGTGGATGGGCCAGGAGGCGGCCGCCTTTCCCGACAACTGGACCATCGGGATGAGCTTCTATCACAACCTGTTTGCGCGGGAGCACGATTCCTTCGTAGACGAATTCCGCCGTCAGGCGGCGGAGAAACCGAACGAGGACAGCGGGCTGCGGAATCCCGCGGCTCCGACCAAGGTAATCGCCAACAAGGATGTGACGCCCGACGAGTTGTTCACGGCGGCGAGACTGGTAGTCTCGGCAATGATAGCCAAGATCCACACCATCGAGTGGACTCCGCAACTGCTCTACGACGAGCCGCTCTACAAGGGCATGAACGCCAACTGGAGCGGCCTGCTGGGAGCCGGCCAGCCGGAAGAGGCCAAAGCTCTCTCCGACGTTGTGCTGAAGGTGTTAGGAACGTCGAAAGACGCCAAAACGGCCACCACCTGGTATTCGGTTTTCGCCTCGGGGCCGGGCATCTTCGGACTCGGCAGCCAGCTTCCCGGCTACGACATCACCAAGCCCGCGTTCACCAATGGCGGCGTCAATCACTTTGGTTCGCCGTTCAATTTCCCCGAGGAGTTCGTCACCCGTTTACCGGCTGCATTCGCTCGTTCCGGATCTGATCGAGTACCGCGATGCCGCCAAAGATCCCAACCAGATTGTGCAGAAGGTGGCCGTGATCAATACCTTCGAAGGCAAGGCCACCGATGCCATGCATTCCCGGGGCCTGGCCAACTGGGCGCTGAGTATGGGACGCCAAAGGCTGGGACTGCTGACCCTGCATAACATTCCGCAGTTCATGCAGAACATTCCGCCTGCCCAGGTTGGACTCGTCCGGCAAGCAGATCGATCTCGCGGCGCTCGATTTGATCCGCGACCGCGAACACGGTGTTCCCCGCTTCAACGAGTTTCGGCGGCAGTACGGACTGCGCCAACTGACCCGCTATGACGATTTCTTTCCCCAGCCGCTTTCGGCGGACAACCAGCAGTGGGCCCAGCAGTTGCGCGAAGTCTACGGCACCCACGTCTGCGACGCGTCCAAGGTGATTACCGATGCGCAGCGCAACCCGGACAATACCCCCATCAACGATTGCCTGGGCCATCCCAATGGAACCGTGGTCGACAACGTTGAGGATGTGGACACCGTAATCGGCTGGCTCTCCGAATCCACACGGCCGCATGGCTTTGCCATCTCCGAGACGCAGTTTGTCGTGTTCATTCTGAACGCGTCGCGCCGGCTCTTCAGCGACCGCTTCTTCACCTCCAGCTTCCGGCCTGAGTTCTACACCAAACTAGGCATCGACTGGGTCAACCACAACGGCCCCGGCCCGGCACAGACCGAGCAGGGTTCTCCCAACGGCCACCCCCAGCCGGTTTCACCGCTCAAGCGCGTCCTGCTGCGGAACATCCCGGAACTGGCCGGCGAACTGAAGCCCGTGGTGAATGTCTTCGATCCCTGGGCGCGAGCGCGTGGCGAGTATTACACATTGGAGTGGAAGGCGCGGCCCGGAGCGGAATCCGATCCCGCTTTTCAGAAGAAGTGATCCGGAAATAAGAAACGGCCGAACATCAATCCGTTATCTTGACCGATCGGCCCACCGCGTCTCCAGCCAGTCGCGTGCGAAGGTCCAGCACGCCACCACCGTTCTCGGGGAGCACCCGAGCCGGTGGGCGATGTCTTGGCTGGTCATGCCTTCGAAGACCTTCATCTCGACCACCGCGCGGACCCGCGGATCGATCGCCTCCAGCTTGGCAAGCGCATCCTCCACCCGTTGCAGGGCCTCCGCGCCGGAATCCGACGCCCGGCATTGATGTCTTCCAGGTTCACCCGTTCCACCCGCCGGCGTTTGTGGATCTCAATGAGATCATCGCGCGGCGGTATGAAGAGCTTGGGCCGGAGAAAGTAGAGCCGCTGTTCGGCGATCCGCACACGCGTACCAGCAGGGCGGGGGCGGAGTTGAATGCGGATTGCGCGATTGCAGGGCTGAAGGGGTTGAAGGTGGATCCCGTGGCGGGTTACCTGAAGTGACACCTGCGATAGTGGCGGCGTCAGACTTGGGCGGTTCTGCTCCTGAGTTCGCTGGCCTACGCGCCGTGGCCCGCACAGTGCAGCACGCCCAGGTAGGCGCTCCACGGGCCGACTGAGTCACGATACTGGTGGGCCATGACGCGGGATAGTTGATGGAGGTGAGTGAGGTCGTGAGCCGCCCAGGTGGCCAGA
>DASQZT010000044.1:0-63206 GCA_035638575.1 Bryobacteraceae bacterium | reverse complement strand
CGAGTCCGAAATGGGCGCCCTGTTCTCGGACGCCGTCCCCTCCGCCCTGGCCGCCCTCTATGACGCCGTCAGCCGCGCCCTCGCCCATCAGGCAACCCGCCCCGACGATCTCGGCCTGGCCGCCTGGGTCCAGGCCGCCGCTCCCGTCCTCGATCTCACCGGACAGGAAGTCGCCGCCGCCTTATCCGAGACCGTCCATCGCCCCCACCCGTTGATCGCGCCTCTCCAAATTCTCCTGTCATCCTGTCCTGGCCGCGAGTGGACCGGCGCCCCTGGCGAACTCCTGGCCGCGCTCCCGGAATCGGCCCGTCCGCCGTGTCCCGAGGAACTCTCCAAGCGTCTGAAAAGAATCGTAGAAAGCCTGGATGCCGAAGGCATCGGCCTGACCTTCACCCGCACCGACCAGAAGCGTCTGATCCACCTCCGCATGGTCCTCGAAAACTCCCCGTCATCCCGTCATCCCGACACCCCGCTCGACGCTCCGCCGCCCCCCGAAATCCCCCCGTCATCCTGTCATCCCGGCGACCGGCCTCCCTCCACCCTCTCCCCGGCGGCGCAGGTCTCCACGCACCGCCCTACCCTGTTTTGCGAGCGCTTCAAGCCCTCACTGGATCGCGAGGCTGAAGGCCGTCGACGTCGCGCCGTTCACCGAAATCACCAGCGGCTGGGCGCCGGTCGGTGCCGACGCCGGCACGACGACGTTTACCTGGTACAGGCCGATGCTCCCGGGCACCAGCCCGCTGAAGATCAGTTGCGCCGAAACGCCGCCGAAGGTGACCGTGGGGGTGGAGTTGGTGGTGGCCAGAGCTTGCGGCGGGCCGGGACTGGGCTCTCCGGATGCCGGCCCGTTGCTCACCGGGCCGAGGCCGTTGGCATAGATCACCAGGGCGTCGCCTCGCTTGGCGGCCACGCTGGAGTTGACCACCGCTCCGGAGGTCGCATCCACCACCGCAAAAACGCCCGGCGAGTAAGTGGCCAGCGGAACCGTGAACACGCCGCTCGGCAGCCCGCTGACCGTTACCTTCATGGCCACCGACGGCTGCCCTTGGAATTCCCACGGGATCTGCACGTTCACTTGGCCCGGGCTCACGAAGTGGAGGTGGCCCGGAAGGCTCAACCCGCCGCCGTCGAAGCTTATGCTGACATCCGACAGGGCGACCGGCAGCGACGTCGTCGATTCCACCTGGGTGGCGTCCGAAAGGGCCGTTCCGTAAATGCCCATATAGGATCCCGGAGCCGTTCCGGCCGCTCCGCTGGCTGCCGCGCTCGACACGTGATCAATCGCCGGGTACACGCGGGCTACGCCGTCGAAGGTCACGAAGATGCCGCCAACCGTGGCCTGGAAGATCTGTTCGCCCTGGTTCGGACCGAGGGTCACCTGGGCGCCCGCGTTGCCCAGCGCAAAGGATTGGGTGTCGCCCAACGTGATCGAGCCGCCGCCCTGCACCGCCTGGAACAGCAGCGGCGTTCCGATTACCGGCACGCCGTACTGGTCGATCACCCGCATCACCAGCACCCATCCCGAATCGCCAGCGCCGCCCAGAAAACCGCCGTTGTTGATGGGGAATGCGTCGCTCACCGCGCCGCTGCCCACCAGGTACTGATACGGCAGCCGCAGCGTAGGACCCGCGCCGGTGACCACGATGAAGCCCTCGTACGATCCGGCATTGGGGCGGCTGCCGGAGAGCCGGACGGTCAGGGTGCTCTGCCCGCCAGGTTGCAACGTGACGCTGGACGGCGTCACGGTCACGCTGGCGTGCGAATCGGCGTCGCGCTGCTGCACCGCGAAGTTGAACGTGGCGGCCGACGTGCCAACGTTGGTGATCTTCAGGTTGCGGCTGATCGAAACGGTGGTCGAGGTGATCGGGCCGAACTCCATGGTGGCGGGCTCGAGCACCGCGGCGGCCGTCACCGCGTCGCCCGCGCTCAGCTTGCCCGCGCCCACGGAGTTGACCCGCGCCACGCCTCCTTCATCGGTGACGTCCTGGGTCGCCGTGTTGACCACCGCCGATTTCAACTGCGCCGGCGTCAAGCCCGGGTACTTCTGCTTGACCAGCGCCACCGCGCCCGCCACCATCGGAACGGCATAGCTGGTGCCCGTGACGCTGGTGTAGCCGCTGGCATCGTAACTGTCGCCGTTGGGATCCAGCTTCTGGGTCGCGGTATAAACATTGGCGCCGACGGCCACCAGCTCGGGCTTGATCCCGGTGGTCGGGGTGACGGCGAAGGTGCCGGCGGAAGGGCCGCGCGACGAGGCCGGCCATATGGCGCCGGGCGGGTTCTCCACCGGTGCGAGCGTGGGATCGAGCGTCGCCGTGGCCCCGGAGTTGGCGGCCAGGTAGCTCTTCAGTGTCAGGCCGTCGCGATTGCCGATCATCACCGCCGGGATGCCGGTGTCCTGCGCGCCGAGCGAGCTGTACACGGTGTCCACTCCGCTCGATTGATAGAGAATGACCCCGATGGCTCCGGCGTTCTGCGCGTTGTTGATCTTGTCGCTGAAGAAGCAGGTGCCGCGCTGGATCAAAGCGATGGCGCCCGCCAGCGACCCGCCCGCCATCGACGAGCATGCCAGGCCGTCGTTGCCCAGCCTTGTGACGTCGGTCACCGGCGCGGTCAAAGCCGATGCGATGTGCGGGCCGTCGCCAAACAACGCGCTGAACGGGCCCGGGCTGCCCGAGCCGTTCACCCGCACGGCCTGAAAGAAGGCGTGCGAATTGATGGACGCGCCCACCGTGATGGCGGAAGGCGCGATGCCGGGTTTGTGAATGGTGTTCAGGGTGGGGACTCGCGTGCCGATGTTCCCGTCGTTTCCCGCGGACACGACGACCACCATGCCGTTGTTCACGGCGGTTTCTACTGCCATGGAAAGAACGTCGCACGCCCCGCCGCAGCCGGACGGAGGCGGATTGTTGTCGACGTCCAGCGGGCCGTCATACGTTGCCGAGTCGCCTTCGCTGTCGGACAGCGTGACAATGTCCATGCCGTCGGCCAGCGCATCCTCCAGGGCCTGGTTGATAGCCGCCAGGCTGGCGAACGGATTCACGCTGGGCGACCCGAAGATTTTGTAGTTCCCCAGGAACGCCTTGGGGGCCACTCCCTGAATGGTGGCGGCTGGCCCGGTGTTCTGCGTGCCCGCGGCGATCATCGCGATGGCCGTTCCGTGGCCCATGCGGTCGCGCGGCGTGTAGTCGTCGGGAGTCGATGTGGCGATGGGGTTCGAGGGATCGTAAGCGATGGAATCCATCGCCACGTAACTGCGCGCCACGATCACTTTCTGGTTGGTGTAGTTCGTGTCGCCCTTCGGAAAACCGGCCGGAGGCTGGAGCGACGAGTCCTGGAAGCCCGCGTGGTTCTGGTCGATGCCGGAATCGATGATGCCGATCTTGATGCCGGCGCCCGCGTTCGAAGCGCCGCCGACGGCGCTCCAGGCACTGGCCACGTTCTGGAGGCCGAGGGCGCGATCGAGGTCGGGGTGAACCCGCGGGGCGGCCACCACTCGCGCCACGCCCGGTATGTCGCGCAATTGCGACGCGGTTTCGCTCGTGGTGGTGACGAAGATGGCGTTCACCAGCACCTGGCCCGCGCCCGCCACCGGCACCTTGCGGCGCCGCAATTCGGCGATGACCGCGCTCTGCGCGCCGCGAATCCGCTCGCGCCGCGCCAGCGCCTGGCTGCTCCGAAGCTCCGCGCGCGAATTGGTGTAGTGGGCCACCGGAGGGTCGTTCAGGATCAAGGCGTAGTCCGCCAGGCGGCTGCGCGTCTGGCCGTAAACTGCCAGCACCGGCAGGAGATAGACCAAAGCAGCTTTTCTCATTGCGTTCTTGTAGACGGCGTACGAGCTCTCACGTTTCCACCTGAGGGGCCATCGGCGGCTGGGCATTTCGAGCTACCGCGGCGCCCCACGTTCCACATTATGACTCGCTCGCGCATGCAGGATCTCATCGGCCACGTCGGCGGCCGCGCGCATCTCCCGCACATCGTGCACCCGCACGATGTGGGCGCCGCCGAGCACGCTGGCGGTCACCGCCGCCGCGGTGGCGAAGCGCGTCTCTTCGGGGTCCTCGAGGGCCAGGAAGTGCTTGCGCGAGGGGCCCACCATGATGGGCAGGTCGAGCGAGGCGAGGTCCGCGAGGCGGCCGATGATCTGCAAATTCTGTTCCCCGCGCTTGCCGAAGCCGAGCCCCGGATCGATGACCAGCCTGGTCTTGTCGATCCCCACGTGGCGCACCCGGCTGATGGCCGCGTCCAGGTCGCGGGCGATGGCGCCCACGGGATCGGGCATGGGGCCGAGCCGCGCCCAGGTGTCGGGCCGCCCGCGCGTGTGATTGATCACCAGGCCGGCATCGTGATTGGAGACCACGCGCGCCAGTTGCGGCTCGAAGGTCAGGCCGGACGGGTCGTTGATGATCTCGGCGCCCAGCTCGATCGCGCGCTCCGCCACTTCGGCTTTGTAGGTGTCCACCGAAATCGGCGTGGCGAGCTGCCCTTTCAGGCGCTTCAAGACGGGGATGAGCCGCCGCATCTCCTCCGCCAGGGAAACGCGCGTGGAGCCGGGCCGCGTGGACTCGGCGCCGACATCGATGATGTCCGCGCCCTGTTCCTCCAGCTCCAGGGCGCGCGCGAAGGCGCGGTCGGGATCGGCGTACTTGCCGCCGTCGGAGAAGGAGTCCGGTGTGACGTTGAGGACTCCCATCAGGGCAGTGCGCTCCCCGAGCTTGATCTCCCGCTGCTTCAGCTTCCAGTAGAAGAGTTTTCTCACCGATGATATTAATGTCGCATTTTTGGGGAGCGAAGGTGACGCCGGCCGCGCTACGAGTCGAGCCGTGCGAGCCAGCCGGTCAGGTCGCCGGCAAGCGCTGGGTTGGCGGAGGCGATCGTCTTATAGCGATTCCCCGCCCGCTGCCGGTACGCAGCCAGCAGTTGGACGGGGTCGAGCGCGTTGATCTGGCCGATCGATTCCGGGCCGAGCACGCCATCCACGGCGCACGTGCCGCCCGAATCGTTGACCGCTCTTTGCAGCAAGGTGAGGGCGCCATCCTTCGCTTTCCCCCCGGGGCCCATGTTGACGGTCAGATCGAATGCCTTGTTGGCCAGGTCCTGATCCGCGATGGCGCCCATGTTGTAGCGGTCCCAGAAGTATTGGAGGTAGATGTCCCGCGCCTGCTGCGCGGTGAGGTTCTGGATGAACGCTTCGTCCGCGGCGGCGGAGTAACCGGAGTCCCGAACGAACGTGAGAGTGATGCCGAAGTTGACCACCTCGCCGGTGACCGGATTATGAAAGAATCCGCCCTCGTGCTGGAGCGTCAGTTGAACGGCTGGATCGAAATCGGCCATGGTCTACTCATACCGCAAACAGACAATCGGATCGAGGTTCGCCGCGCGGTTGGCGGGGTAGAAGCCGAAGAACAGGCCCACGCCCACCGAAATGGCCACCCCCATGCACACCCAGAAGGGCGAGATGGTGGCCGGAATCGAGGCCAGCTTGCGAGCCATGAAAGAGACGCCGCCGCCGATCAGGATTCCGAGCACTCCCCCGGTGCCCGAGAGCGTGATCGCCTCCAGCAGGAACTGCACCCGGATATCCGCCTTCCGAGCCCCAATGGCCTTGCGGATGCCGATCTCGCCAGTGCGCTCGGTAACCGAGATCAGCATGATGTTCATGACCCCGATCCCGCCCACCAGCAGGCCGATCGAGCTGATCACGCCGGTCAGCAGGACCATGGCGCCGGTGAGCTTGTTCCACAGATCGGTGAAAAAGCTCGGGTCGGCGATGTCGAAATCGTTGTCATCGTTGTGCGGAACGTGGCGGCGCCGCCGCATCACCTCGACCACCTGGTTTCTGACGGTGTCCAGATCGGCGTCCTGCCGCACCGTGAAGAGCAGGAAAATGTCGCGCACGGCCGGGTAGTTCCGGTGGAAGTTGGAAAGCGGGATGACGGCGAACTGGTCCACGCCGAAGCCACCGAACAACCCGGGGTCCCTTTCGAATATGCCGATCACCTCGTATCGCCGGCCATTCAGCCTCACCTCCTTGCCGATGGGGTCCGTGACCGGGAACAGGGCATCGGCGATGGCGGCGCCGATTACCACCACGCTGCGCCCGTGCTCCTCGTCGAAGGCCGAGATGTACCGGCCGGTCTCCACGGTGAACAACGGCAAGGCGGCCGAGTAGTCGGGCTGGGTTCCCCGGATGATCAGGCGCTCCACGTGCTCGTCTCCGTAAATGATCGTATCGCTGCCGATATTGAGGCTCTGCGCGAATGCCGTGGACACATCCAGCCCGGCGACGTTTTCCTTCAGGTACTGCGCATCGGAGATCTCCAGATACTTGCGCATCCTGACTTTCTGCGGGAGCCGCCCGATCCCGGTAAATCCGGGCGGGATGCGGGTGATGAAGAACGACCGCGAGCCGAACGAGTTGACCCGCGCCTGGATCAAGCCGTTCAACCCGTCGATGATGGCCGCCACCGAGATCACGCTGGTAACGCCGATCACGATTCCCAGGATGGTGAGCGCCGAGCGGATCTTGCGCGAGCGCAAGGTATCGAGCGCCACCAGCAGATTTTCCCGGACTTCGGAACGCGTCATATCGTCACTTCACTCCGTGCGCAAAGCCACCACCGGATCGAGCTTCGACGCCTTCACCGCGGGATAGATGCCGAAGAACAGCCCGATTACCGAACTCAGAAACACGCCCAGGACGGCCACCCACGTCTGAACCGCGGCGGGGAACTCGGTCAATTCCCGCAGCGCCAGCGCGCAGCCGAAGCCGATCCCCACCCCGATGGTGCCGCCCGCCAGGCACTGCAGCACGCTTTCGGTGAGAAACTGGCGCAGCACGTCGGTCTGCGTCGCGCCCACCGCCCGCCGCACCCCGATCTCCTTGGTCCGCTCGGTGACGCTCACCAGCATCACGTTCATGATGACGATCCCGCCCACCACCGCCGAGATCGAGCTGATCATCACGAAGACCGCGAAGAAGGCCGAGCTGATGCTCTCCCACAGCGCGATGTAACTCTGCGCCGTGCCGATGAAGAAATCGTCGTCCTTGCCCGGAAGCACGTGGCGCCGGGCGCGCAGCACGCGGCGCGCATCGTCCTGGGCGGCCTCGAAGACGTTGTCGGCGCCCTCCGCCTTGACGTGAATCATGAGGCTGTTGCGCTGGCCCCGCAGCTTGAGATAGGTGCGCAGGGGGACTACGAGAAAATTGTCCTGGTCCTGTCCCAGCACCGAACCGATCTTGTCGAACGTTCCCACCACCATGAAGTCGGTTCCGCCGGCGCGAACGTAGTGGCCGATGGGATCGCTGCTGGGGAAGAACTCCTGGATGACGCGGTCGCCGATCAGGCAGACCGCGGCGGCGTGCTTGTCCTCCACCTCGGTGAAGTAGCGGCCCAGCACCACGGTGCGCGTGTCGATATCCGCCATGCTGGGCGTGTGGCCGTACAGCGTGGCGTCGTCCAGCTCTTTGTCTTTGTAGTACAGGGTGGCGCCGCTGTTCAGGGTCGCGCCCACTTCCTGGCAGTGGGCGCAGTTTTCGGCGAGCGCTTCCAGGTCGTCGGGATACAGGAAACGATAGCGCATCGCCTTGGTGTACGCCGTGAAGTCGGTCACCGCAAACGGCAGGCGGCCGATGCGAAACACGTTGGTTCCCAAGTCGGCGATTTTTTGCTGGACGTACAGGTTGGCGCCCTGCACCAGGGTCATCACGGTGATGAGAGTGGCCACCCCGAGAGTCAATCCGAGAACGGTCAACGACACCCGCAGCTTGTGAGCGCGAATGGAATCGACCGCCAGAGAAAGGTTATCCGCAATCCTGACCATGTGTCAACAAACGATCCTACGCCAGTTCCTGCCGACCTGAATCACCAGTTCGGGGGCGGGACCGGACAACGCCAGGTCCCTCACCTTTTGGCCGTTGATCTCGACGGCTCCGGCCTTGATTTTGCGCACCGCATCGCTCACCGAATCGGCCAGCCCGACCTTGGGCAGCAGCTTGTCGATGCGCAGGGTGCCGTCCCGCCGGACGCCCTCGGGCAGCGGCACGGTCGCGATATCCTCCGGAACTTCCTTCTGCCTGACGACGCGATTGAAGACTTCGGCCGCGCGCTCCGCATCCTTCCCGGAGTGGAAGTCCGCGACGATCCGCTTGCCCAGCGCGATCTTGGCCTCCATGGGGTGCATGGCGGCGCGCATCCGCTCGATTTCGGCCTCGCTCGTGTCGGTGAGCAGCAGGTAGTAGCGCCACATCAGCTCGTCGCTCACCTGCATCACCTTGGCGAACATCACTTCGGGAGGCTCGGTGATGCCGATGTAGTTGTTGAGCGATTTCGACATCTTGTTGACGCCGTCGAGGCCTTCGAGAATGGGCACAGTGGCGACGATCTGCGGCGGCTGGCCGAAATCCTTCTGGATCTCGCGGCCCACCAGCAGGTTGAACTTCTGATCGGTGCCGCCCATTTCGACGTCGCAGGCGAGCGCCACGGAATCGTAAGCCTGGGCCAGCGGGTAGAGCAGCTCGTGGACCGAGATGGGCACGCCCTCTTTGTATCGCTTGGAGAAATCGTCGCGCTCCAGGATGCGCGCCACAGTGTACTTGGAGCACAGGCGCACGATCTCCTCGAAGCGCAGCGGCGCCAGCCAGTGGCTATTGAAGCGGACTTCGGTCTTCTGCGGATCGAGAATCTGGAAGACCTGCGCCTTGTAGGTTTCGGCGTTCTGCTCGATAGCTTCGCGGGTCATGGGCGGGCGGGTGATGTTGCGCCCGGAAGGGTCGCCGATGATGCCGGTCATGTCGCCGATCAGGAAGATGACGGTGTGGCCGAGGTCCTGGAAGTGCCGCATCTTGCGCAGGAGCACGGTGTGGCCCAGGTGCAGGTCGGGCGCGGTGGGGTCGAAGCCCGCCTTCACGCGCAGCGGGCGCTTCGCTTTGGCGGCCTCGACCAGCCGCTCGCGCAGGTCTTCCTCGCGGATGATCTCCGCCATGCCCTTGCGCAGATAGGTCAGTTGCTCGTCGATGGTCATGGCAATTCGGGAAACCTGATTTCCGGCCGGCGCGGCTGCACTACTCCAGCCCCAGCGCCGCCTTCAGGTCGGCCGAGAAGCGCAGGACCTTATCCACCTGCCCGGGTTCGGCCGGCCTCTCGACGGTGTGGCCTACCAGCATGGGCTTCTCGTCGCGCCACACCAGGTACAGCAGCCCGTCGTCGGTCGCCAGCCCGCTGCTGCCGATGCCGGCAAATCCTTCCCCGAACTCGCCGCGCGGCACCATGGCAAGGCACCCGTCGCGCACGAACACGCAGAAATACATTGCGTCCGCCATCACGCGGATATCGTAGGTGTCGAGGCGTGCGGCGAGATCGGCGTTCACATCTTGTAGCGGCCGAGGTCCTCGTCGTTGAGGCCCTCCAGCCAGCGGCGCAGTTCTTCGTTGTTCACTTTGTCGGAAACCGTCGACGTAAGTTTCGACGACTTGAGGACGGTCTCCTCCACGTAGATGGGGCAATCCAGCCGGAGCGCGAGCGCCAGGGCGTCGCTCGGGCGGGAGTCCACGCTGATCAGTTCACCGTCGCGATCGAGCCAGATGACGGCGTAGAAAGTATCGTCCTTCAATTCGCTGACCACGACCTTGCGCAGGCCGGTGTTGAGGCCCAGCAGGAGGCTCTTCATCAGGTCGTGCGTCATGGGCCGCGGGGTCGCAACTTTTTCGATCTCCAGCGCGATCGCGTTGGCCTCGTACACGCCCACCCAGATGGGGAGCACCGTGTTGCCGTTGAGGTCTTTCAGGATGACGATGGGCATGTTGGTCACGGGATCCATCATGAGCCCGCGAATTTTCATTTCGACTTCCATGGCGCCCTCCCCACTTTATTACACCACAGTCACACTCTCGCCCACCAACGAGTTAGGGCCGGAGCGCGTCACGCGCACCGGCAGGTACCGGCCGGCGAGGGCGTGTCCGTCCCCGGCGGAGTGGGTGAAATTCAACGTGCGGTTGTCGGAAGTGCGGCCGATCCACTGGCCCAGGGCCTCGTGCCGCCCCTCGACCAGGACCTCGCGGATGGCGCCGATCAGCTCGGCGTTGCGCCGGATCTGAATGGCGCGCTGCCGCTCCTGCACGATCACCAGGCGGCGCTGCTTCTCCTCCTCGGGAACGGGGTCCGGCAGATGCAGCGCGGCGGTGTTGGGCCGGGGCGAGTACTTGAAGCTGAACAGGGAGGCGTACTCCACCTCGTCCAGCAGGTCGAGCGTTTTCTGGAAATCCGCCTCGGTCTCGCCGGGGAAGCCCACGATGATATCGGTGGTGATGGAGTAGGCGCGCCTGGCGGTCTTGAGCCACTCGATGCGGCGCATGTAGTCGTCGCGCGTATAGAGGCGGTCCATGGCGGCGAGCATTCTGGTGGAGCCGGACTGAACCGGAAGGTGCACGTGGTCGCAAAGCACGGGGTTGGCGTCCATGGCGTCCACGATGTTCTTCCCGTAATCGCGCGGGTGCGAAGTGGTGTAGCGGACCCGCCGGATGCCGGGCACTTCCGCCACGCGCGCCAGCAGCGCGGCAAAATCCTGGCCGGCGGGCGAAGGGTCCCGGTAGCTGTTGACGTTTTGGCCCAGCAGTTGAATTTCGGTGTAGCCGCTCTCCGCCAGCCCGCGCGCTTCGGCCATGACGCTCTCGCTGGCGCGGCTGCGCTCGGGGCCGCGGGTAAACGGCACGACGCAGTAGGCGCAAGATTTGTCGCAGCCTTCGATGATGGTGATGTAGGCGCGGTGCGGGTTGTCGCGGCGGGTCAATGGAGTCTCGAAGGTCTGGTCCGTGTCGAGGCTCAGGCCGGTGACGCGACGGTTGCCGGCTTCGAGCTCGACCAGCATCTCGCCCAGCCGGGTGTAGCTGGCCGACCCGGCCACCAGGCTCACATGGGGCGCGCGGTCGAAGATCTTTTCGCCTTCCTGCTGCGCCACGCATCCCAGCACGCCGAAGATCTTGCCGTTGCCGGCCTGGCGCTTGAAGTTTTGCAGCCGGTTGAAGACCTTCTGCTCGGCCTTATCGCGAATGCTGCACGTGTTGTACAGCACCAGCCCGGCGGCTTCGGGGGCTTCGACCTGCGAGTACCCGTGGGCCATGAGGGTGCCGATCACTTTTTCGGAATCGTGCACGTTCATCTGGCAGCCGAAGGTTTCGATGTAGAAGGTTTTCCCAGACACTACTTCTATTGTACGGTGTTTATATGCCTATCCAAGCAACCTACGACGATGCGAACCTGATCCTCCGGCTCTACGAGCTGCGCCGCGAGGAAAAACTCCGGCAGGCGCGGGATTGGTTTGCCCAGAATTTTGCAGCTACGAGCATGGAGGAGATCCAGAAGATCGCGCCCATGGGCAGCAAGGAGAACGCCTACCTGCGAATGGTGATGGGCTACTGGGAGATGGCGGCCTCCTTCGTTGCCGCGGGCGTGCTGAACCAGGAGCTGTTCTTCGAATCCAGCGGGGAGATGCTGTTCGTGTGGGAGCGCCTGAAGGACCTGATTCCGCAGTGGAGGGCTTTCATAAAGAACCCCGGCGGGTTCAAGAATCTGGAGACGGTGGGGAACGCTTTCGTCAAGTGGTTCGCGGCGAAAGGACCCGAAGCTTACCCGTCTTTCCAGGCGGCGGTGAAGGGCATCGTGGCGGGGAAGGGAGAGTAAGGGCTCGCGGCTCGGAGACTTACGCGCGGTGTTCCCGCGCCCGCGTGGCCAGGTACAGCGTCCACCAGCGCTCGCGCCCCGGGGCGTCGAAGACATCCGCCCAATGCTTGCGAAATTCCTGTGCCTTGGCCCCGGCGCGAGTGCGCAGGTATTCCGCCACCACATTTTCTTGCGGCGAGCCTTTCATGACTTTGGCCAGCAGACGCCGGGCGGCCTCGCTGTCGTTGATGTCCCCCAGCAGTTGCTGCACCTGGCGCAGTTCCTCCAGGCGCGTCTCCAGGCCCGGCCCGTAGATCGCGCGGAAAAGCTCCAGCGTGTACCGCAGGCGCTTGGTGGCCAAGCGAAGCCGGTGCAGTTTCGCGGGCGAGGGATCTTTCGCCAGGAGCGCGCGGCCGCGCTCGAAGTAGCCGGTCACCAGCCCCGGAAGCTCGCGGCGCGCGTTCCGGGCCACGGGCTGCCGCTCGTCCCACCGGATCTGAGATGCTTTGCCCATCGCGCCCGGCCGGTCAGTTCTTCCACCACCCGGCGACGGCGCCGGCGGGCATCTTGCTGAGGACGAACTGGGCCATTTCCTTCAGCCTCTCGGCGGAATTCTCCGGCCCGCTGTAACAGTGGCCGCGCATCGCGCCGTAGACGAAGTAGCCTTCGTAGTGCGGGTCCCTGGTGGTCTTCATCCAGTCCTGGAGCAGGTGGACGCCGTTATTGAGGAAGAAGTTGTCGGCGTCGCCTACAAAGACGTGCAGCCGGTCCACCAGCTCAGGGCCCAGCGTGTTCCAGTTCTTCTCGAGGCGGTAGCGAAGGTCGTAGTGATCCTTCCAATACTGCGCCACTTCGGGATTCACGACGCCGGTGCGCTTGTCGAAGAGCGGCTCGAAGTAGCCGTCCCTGCCGAGCGGGCCAAACACCGCCGACCAGATATCGAGCTGCTCGCCGGAACGGCCGCGCGTGCCGTTGACCAGCTCGAAATGGTTGCGCTGCTCGGAGGTCGAGCGGACCTGGCCGTTGATCTCGCGGCTATTGATGGTGGGCTCGCGGCGCCAGTCGATCTCCTTGTAGAACGCGTTCTTATCTTTGTATATATTGATGCCCTCGACGTCGGAGAAGTCCACCGAGTCCGGGCAGTACGCCCAGGTGCCGGCGTAGAATTCCGGATAGAAGATCTGGAGCGCCAGCGCCTCCCAGCCGCCGGTCGAGCCGCCCGAAAGCAGGCGCGCCCAGGGCTGGCGGATGGCACGGAAGCGCTTCTCGATCTCGGGAATCAGCTCCTGGTGGATGGCGTCGCCATAGGGGCCGACGTTGACCGAGTTCACCGCGTAGGAGTCGTCGAAATAAGGATTGGGATGTTGCAGGGTGACGACGATCATGCGCGGGAAGGTGTCCTGGATCCACTCGTTGTAGAGATCCCGGCCGGGCGCGAAACCGAGCGGCGGGTTGAGCCCGAAATGGCCCTGCTCGTAAAGCACGGGGTAGGACATGGTGGTCTTGGCGTAATCCCGCGGCAGCAGAACGGTGGCGCCGAGGTAGACCGGGCGGCCCCAGAACTTCGTGAGGATCGGGCTTTGGATCTTGAAGCGCTTCACCCACTCGGTGTCCGGCGGGACCTGGACGGGCGGGATGACCTGGTCGCAGACCAGCGGGACGCGATACCCGGCGGAGGCGTCCAGGGTGACCTGCTTCGGCACGCTGTAGAGGTTGCCGGGCGAGCGGGGCCAGTGCTGGCCCTCCCACTGGTCGTCGTGCATCCACAGGACGTGACCGTCCGAGCGGCGGAACTCGGAGTAGACGTTGATAAAGCCCTGCACCCAATAGCCGCCGGGCGGGATCGCGGAGAGGCTCTCGACGGGCGTTCCGAGATCGGTGGCGTCGACCACGGCGGCCTGCCCCGGCGCCAGGTTCTCGACGTCGCGCCCGAAGAACGGCACGCCGATGCGCGAGATCTGGAGCCGCGGCTCCCGCTGATTGTTGCGCGAGAGCATGATGAAGACGCGCCCGGTAATCGGCCCGGCATGAGCGGATGCGGGGTAGGAGACTTCAAAGCGGGTATCGGCCGCGATGGCCAGGAGCGCGGTGAGGGCGATCAGGCCAACAAGCTTGGTCATCAGGGAGATTCTACCAGCGAGGCGGGGTGGAGTGGGGCGGAGCGGGGGTGGACAGAACCGCTCCCTCAAAAGCCGGGAAAGAATTTGGCCACAGATGAACACGGATAAACGCGGAAAACAAGGCAAAGGAGTTATCGCGTTAATCTGTGCTCATCGGCGGCTTTCATTGATTTTTCACGGCTTCTGACACTGACGCGCGCGGTCCGGAATCCAGCCATCTCCACGCGTCGAACGGAGGTATCGTCTTAGGTGGAAAGGAGCTTCGCATGCTCAATCCGCGCACGCTCGCCGCCGCCTGCCTGCTGCCGCTCTGGATGGCCGCGCAAACTCCAGCGCCCGACGCGGTCATCGAGTGGATCCGAACTCGACACCCTGCGGCAGAAGCTCGATCCGATCATCGAGACACTGAAGCTCCCGTAGGCGGGGCACTCTCCCTGGTACGCTGGGTGTGGGTCCAAACGGATGATCAAGCTTCGCGAAATTGCCGATCGGCTGGGGTGCCGGCTGGAGGGCGACGGGGAACTGGAGATCTCGGGCGTGGCGGGAATGGAGCACGCGGGGGCCGGGCACCTCACCTTTCTGGCCAATCCCAAGTACGCGCCGAAGGTGAAGCACACCAAGGCCAGCGCCATTCTGGTGTCGGAACCGCTCGCCGGAGCACCCATCGCGTGCCTGGTATCCGACAACCCGTACCTGGATTTCGCGCGCGCGCTGGCGATGTTTTACCAGCCGCCGGCGCCGGCCCGGGGCATCCATCCGCTGGCGTACGTTGCGCCGACGGCGGCGATCGGCGAGAACTGCTCGATCGGGCCGTTCGCGGTGGTCGGGGAACGCGCGCGCATCGGCCGCAACGCCACGCTGCACCCGCACGTGGTGATTTATGAAGGCGCGGAGATCGGCGACGACTTCCTGGCGCACTCGCACGCCGCCGTGCGGGAGTTCTGCCGCGTGGGCCACCGCGTGATCCTGCAAAACAGCGTGGTGGTGGGGGGCGACGGTTTCGGATTCGCCAAGCGCGCGGACGGGACGCATTTCAAGATCGTGCAGTCGGGCGTCACGGTGATCGAAGACGATGTGGAGGTGCAGAGCCTGACCTCGGTGGACCGCGCCACGGTGGGGGAGACGCGGGTCGAGCGGGGCGCCAAGATCGACAGCCTGGTGCAGGTGGGACACGCCTGCACGGTGGGGCAGGATAATATCATCTGTGCGCAGACGGGCCTGGCGGGCTCCACGGTCCTGGAGCGCAACGTGCTGCTGGCCGGCCAGGTGGGATCATCGGGGCACCTGACGGTGCACGAAGGAGCGATCGTATATGCCCAGAGCGGCATCGGCGGCGATGTCGAGCCGAACGGACGCATTTCCGGGTCGCCGGCGTTCGCGGCCAACGAATGGCTGCGCGCCATCACCGCGTTCCCCAAGCTGCCGGAGCTGTTGAAGACCGTGCGAGAGTTGAAAAGACGCATCGACGAGTTAGAGAAGCATGCCAAATCCGACACCACCCAATAACGGCCGCAGGCCGGTCGCCTACCTGAACGAGGATTTCCTGAACAGCCCGGATGCGCGAGCCATCCGCATCCTCTCCGAGTTTCTGGAGCCGCTGGCGCACTTCCGGCGGCAGAAGATCCGCGACACCGTGGTCTTCTTCGGCTCCGCGCGCCTGAAGGATGAAGGGCCGCTCCACGAATATTACGACGACGCCCGTACTCTGGCGCGCATGCTGACGGAGTGGGCCATGCAGTTCACCAACAACAACTACCGCTTCGTGGTCTGCTCGGGGGGCGGACCCGGCATCATGGAAGCGGCCAATCGCGGGGCGCGGGACGCGAATGGAAAAACGGTGGGGCTGAATATCGGGCTGCCCTTCGAACAGTTGCCCAACCCCTACATCACGCCGGAGCTGAGCTTCGAATTCCACTACTTTTTCATGCGCAAGTTCTGGTTCGCGTACCTCTCCAAGGCGCTGGTGGTGTTCCCCGGCGGCTTCGGCACCATGGATGAAATGATGGAGCTGCTGACGCTGACGCAGACGCAGAAACTGGCCAAGCAGGTGACCATTGTGCTCTACGGGTCGAAGTACTGGAAGGAGATCATCAACTTCGAAGCGCTGGTGAAGTACGGGATGATCTCGCCCGAGGATCTGAACCTGTTTCAATACGCGGACGACCCGGTGACGGCGTTCGAACTGCTGCAAGCCGGCCTGCTGGCGCACGCTTTGCAGCCGGAGTCGCCGGAGATGCCGGCCATCGCCAAATCGAGAAATCCGCAGAAACCGGGGGGCACGGCGTAAGAGGCGCTAATCCTCGGGCATTCGATGCTCAGTTCCCGTTAGAGCGTTCTTCGTCCACAGCCCATGGCAACGCTTACTTTCGACGCGAGCTCGCAGACCCGCCTGTCGGTAAGCTGCCGAAGACGAGTTCGCGACTCAATCAGACTACTCTTGCGGACCACCGTAACGTCTTCCGCCCGCGCGGCGGAATCCGACTGGAGTCCCGTCTCGCCGGCCGACAAGAAGACGTGCGTGGGAGCTTCCTTGTGAATGCTGGTCGTTAGGGGGACCACGAGCACCGTATCCGCGCGCTCGTGGCGATTTCGCGCGTCGAGCGAGACGATCACCACCGGCCGCCTACCCTTCTCCGTGGGATCAGCGGGAAGCTGTACAAACCAAATCTCGCCGCGAAGCGGGGTTTTCGGAGCTGAGGGCAATCAGGGGCGCTCCTTATTCGGGGAATTCCCGCAAGGCGAATTCACCCCATTGAGCCCGCTCCGCGGCCTCGTCCGCCGATAGTGCGCTGTAGTAGTCCGTTACGGCCCGCTCGACGGAGGCGCGCTCGTGGCGGCGGCGAACAGCCTGGAGGATTTCTTCGAGAATGGAAGAGATCGATCCGCCATGCCGCTTCCTGCGCATGGTCTCGAGAAACGCCACGGACTCCGGCGAAAGCGTATAGCTCTTCTTGGCTTTGCGATGAGTCCTACTAATAGTCCGACCAGGCATCCTACCAGTATCTTACTCCGGGAGCGATTCGGTTTCAAGGCCGGCTCCCGCCGGGAGCCGCGCGGTACGGCAGACTAGTGTAGTGTCCAGCAAATGGCTGGACAATCGTCTCTGGAGAGAAAGCCGCCTGAAAGGGCGGCTGCAGCCAAGATTGGCTGCCCCACAGTCTGCCCAGTTATTTGCTGGACACTACACTAGCGATTCGCAGCCTTGGCGATTTCGACGGCGTAAACATGCACCGGACCCAGCATGTTGGACCGGAATACGACCCATTTCATGTCCGGCGAAAATGTCACGTTGGGCTCCAGACGGTAGTCGTGCTTGCTCATGTTTACCAGGCGCTCCGCCTTGAAGAAACCGGGATCGATCAGGCTGCCGGAATTCGCGGTTTTGATGCCGGCCACGTCGGGCACGCGCTCGGGCCGGAACAGATAGATCCATTTGCCATCGGGCGCACGGGCCACCATTTCGCTGTCGCCGCCGTCTCCCGCAAAGAGCGTGCCGTCGGGCGATACGTTGAAGTGCACCGACCATTCGTTGCGGTCGAGGTGATACCAGGTGCGCTTGCCGGTCGCGACCTGGTAGCCGGCGAGCCAGAAATCCACGCCGCGCGGCGTTTGCAGGTCGTACCAGATGGTGGCGCCATCCGCCGAGAAGAATTCGTGGCCGGCAATCTCCATGTTGATCGTGCGGGTGTGAATCTTCATCAGGCCGGAGCCGTCCGCGTGGATGGTCCAGATACGATCCACCTCGTGCCAGGTGCCCTCGTGACAAAACATGATCAGGCTCGGATCGGCAGGCGAAAACTGCAGGTGACCCAGCCACTCGTGCTCGCGGAAGATGTCCTTCAGCTCGCCGGTCTTCGTATTGACCGTGAACAGTACCCGCGGCGCGCCGGCGCGGGTGGCCATCAACGAGTTGTGCAGCCTCAGGTCCTTGGCATCCGCGTAGGTCATCGGCTTGCCGTCCGCGCCGACGGCTTCGGGCGGACGCTTGGAGGCGGTTGAGGGTGGAGCGGCATTGTCTACATAAGTGCCCAGCAAGAGGGTCTCATCGGCATTGAGCGACGAGACGTTGCGCCCCGGCGGTAACTTGAGGACCTCGCGCGTGACTCCGGTATCGACATTGGTGGCGAAGACGACAGCGCCGGGCGTCCGCTTTGTGTAGTAGACATCGCCCGACTTGTGGCCCGCCACCAGCACCGACACGGGACCCGCGACCAACGGCCGGACCTCGCGGGTGGCGAGAACGATGGTCGCGATGCCGCCACCGGCGGTGGTGACGATCAGTTTTTTGCCGTCGGCGGTGTAGGCGTTCTGATTGAAGTACAGGCTCTGGGTGCCGTCTTCGCGGGAAAGCCGGATCACGCGGTGGCCCGTGTCCTTATCGATCCACTCGGTTGGCAGGTCCGCGGCAAACGCCCTAGGGGCGAGGGCCAGCATCACGGGCAGGAAGGGAAGGATTCGTCGATGGCTGTTCATGTCGGTTCTTCTTTCACGCCGATTACGGCTTGGCTATCTCGACCGCGAAGACATGCGTTGGGCCGAGCATGTTAGAGCGAAAGACGATCCATTTCATGTCGGGGGAAAACGTGACATTCGGCTCGAGGCTGTAGTTATGCTTCGAGAGATTGACGAGACGCTCGGATTTGAAATAGCCGATATCGGTCAGGTCTTTCTTGTCGCGGAAGGAACTGCCCTTCACCATGACGGGGCGGAACAGGTAAATCCACTGGCCGTTGCCCGGCGGGTTCAGAGTTTCGTTGTCCGGAGAATGCGCGGCAACGCTGCCGGGGCCGCCGCCATCGCCGGCGAACAGCTTGCCGTCCGCCGAGACGTTGTAATGGACCGACCATTCGTTCCGCTCCAGGTGATACCACGTGCGATGTCCGGTGGCGAGTTCCACGCCGGCGACCCAGAAGACCGTGCTCCGCGGGGTTTGCAGATCGTACCAGACGGTCTTGCCATCCCCGCTGAAGAACTCGTGGCCGGCGATTTCCATGTTCATGGTCCGCTCATGCATCAATCGCAGGCCCGAACCGTCGGTGCGGATGGTCCACACGCGGTCGTTGTAGTGCCACGGCCCTTCATGGCAGAACATGATGAGGCCAGGGTCGGTGGGCGACATCTGGAGGTGGTTGGTCCAGTCGTTCTCGGTGTAGATCTTGCGGAACTGTCCAGTCTTGATGTCGATGGTGTAGAGCATCTTCGGCGTACCGGCCGCCCAGTTGGCCTCCAGGCGTCCGCCCATGCCGCCGGGCGGGGGAGTGCGGGGCACGGTTTTGCCGTCGGGATCGGCCGCGATACCCACCAGCATGGTCTCGTCGGCGTTGACGGCGAAGGCGCCGCCGCGGCCCGCCTGGACCGGAATTTTGGCGACCTCGCGGGTAGCGTGGGTGTCCAGATCGGTGGCGAAAATGGCGCCGGTTTTGGTGTAGTAAATCTGCCCGGTCTTATGGCCGGTCACGAGAATATTCACACGCCCCTCGACGACCTGGTCGATTTCGCGTGTGGCGAGATTGATGGTGGCGATGCCGTGGGGATTGGTGACGACGATCTTCTTACCGTCGGCGGAGTACGCGTTCTGGTGGAAATAGAGCGAGGCGGTGCCGTCTTCGCGCGAAAGACGGATCACGCGGTGGCCGGTGTCGGGGTCGATCCATTCCGTGGGCAGAGCGGCTTGCGCGGACAGCAGCCGCACTCCGGCGAGGGCCAGAAACACTCCACAGGCAGCAGTCGATGACATAGAGAATTGGCGGCTCGGCGCGACGGAAAAGTTACCGTTGGACCGAAAAACGCGGTGTCACCGCCGGGTGGCCTCCGCGACAGCCCGATGGTACTATCGTCACGGGCGGGCCGCGAAGATGCGGTGTCGGACGGTTTTTCTCGCATTGTGGATGGCCACGCGGGCTGCCGGGCTGTGGGCGGCCGATGCGGCCGATCGCCCGTTCCGGGGAGTCACTCATATTTTTCGGACGGAGACGGCGCCGCGGAACCTGCATATCCACATCGTGAAGATCGATTTGACAGCGCCGGGGATCGGATTCAAGCTGACTCCGCCGGGAGGAAAGCTGGAGACGGTGCGGCAGACGACGCTCGGGTTTCTGCGGGAGGAGCACGCGCAAATCGCCATCAACGCGCATTTCTTTTTGCCGTTTCCGTCCTCGAATCCGGACGCGTGGCTGGTGGGGTTCGCGGCTTCCGAGGGTAAGGTGTATTCGGCGTTCGAGAAGCCGGCGCAGTCTTACGCGATCGTGGCGGATGCGCCGGCGCTCAATATCGATGCCGCCAATCACGCGGGCATGGTCCATCGCGACCGGGCCGTGGCCGACGGAAGACACATTGTGGAGCGGGTGACGGTGTGGAACGCACTGGCCGGCTCGGCCGAAATCGTGACCAACGGGGTCAAGACGATTCCCCGGTACGAAGACGGACAGAATCCCGGCGGATTGCTCACTCCGGGCGGGCCGAACCACTATTCCAACGCCAAGTCCTGGTACGACGTGCCGCAGGCACGGACGGCTATCGGGCTGTCGCGGGACGGGCGGACGCTCTTCCTCTTTACGGTGGATGTGCGCGGGGGCAGCGCCGGGATGACGGTAGGGGAGGTGGCCGGTATGATGATCCGGGAAGGAGCGTTCGAGGCGCTGAACCTGGACGGGGGCGGGTCGACCACGCTGGCCATGGAGAATCCGGCGACCCACGCGGGGGAAATCGTGAATGTCTCGTCGGACAATCCCGGCGGGCGGGCGGTAGGCAGCAACCTGGCGGTGTTCGCCGGCGGGGAGCAGGCGGGTTGCGGGACCGGTTGCGAAGTTCCGGGAGTTAGAATAAGACCACAGTTCTTTGAAACGATCGGGGTTGATTGTCATGCCAGATTATCGATTTTCCAGACGGTATTTTTTCCAGGGAGCACTGCTGGCGGGCGCCGTCCCGCGCGGCGGATTCGGCAGCACGCCGTCGCTCAAGGCGATGGGGTACAAGTCGCCCAATGAAAAACTGAACCTCGCGGCCATCGGCGCGGGGGGCCAGCCGTTCAGCGACTTGCGGAGCGCCGAAGCCGGAGTGGAGAACGTGGTGGCGCTGGCCGATGTGGATTGGAAGCGCGCCGCGCAGGGCTTCACGCAGTATCCCAAGGCCGAGAAGTTCAAGGACTTCCGGCAGATGCTGGACAAGCAGGGCAAGTCCATCGACGCGTTGATAGTGGGACCGCCGGATCATATGCATGCAACCTGCGCGCTGGCGTGCATGCAACTCGGGAAGCACGTATATGTGGAGAAGCCGCTGACGCGCACGCCGTGGGAGGCGCGGCTGCTGGCGCAGGCGGCGGAGAAGTACAAAGTCGCCACGCAGATGGGCAACCAGGGCTACTCGCACGATGCCACACGGGTGGCCTGCGAGATTTTCTGGTCGGGCGAAATCGGCGAGGTGCGGGAGGTGCACGCGTGGCATGGGAATCCCGGGTGGCCGCAGGGCATGCAGAAGATACCGGCGCCGACCGCTGTTCCCGAGACGCTGGATTGGGACCTGTGGCTGGGCGGGGCGGCGGCGCGTCCGTACACCGTGGGCGATGAGGACTACGCCGCATTCACGGCCGCCTTCATGGGGCGCGGCGGCGGCGGCCCACCGGAGTTCGGCTTCTATCAGCCGTTCAACTGGCGCGGCTTTTTCGATTTCGGCAGCGGGTTGTTCGGCGATTGGGGAGTCCACATTCTGGGGCCGGCGAACTGGGCGCTCCAATTGAGTCCGGAGAGCCTGATCAGCGTGGAATGCATCAAGCGGGAAGGTACCAGCCCGTTCACGTATCCGCAGAAGAACGCGGTGAAGTACGAATTCGGCGCGCGGGGGAACATGCCGCCGGTGACGGTCTACTGGTCGGACAGCATACAGGGCGACGCCTACCTTCCGCCGGGAATGACGGCGGAGCAGGCGCGCAAGGTTCCGGGCGAAGGGCCGCAGGTGGGGCCGTCGGGACGCGGAGGTTTCGGCGGTCCGGGGCGCGCGGGCGGGCCGGGTGGTCCGGGTGCTCCGGGCGCTGGGGCGGGCGCACCTCCGGGCGCGGGCCGGCAGGGCGGGCGCGGCCCCGGCGGTCCGCAGGGGTCGGGCTACAACCTTATCTTTGTGGGCTCGAAGGGCTACATGGGCACCAGCGGGCGCGGCGAAGGCGTGGGGCTGCTCCCGGGCTCGAAATGGGCGGAGTACAAACTGCCCAACGCCTACCTGCAACGCTCGCCGGGCGCTTCCACGGGGGACAACCACGCGGCGCACTGCCGCGACTGGGTCCGCGCGTGCAAAGGCGGGGCGCCATCGTGCTCCAACTTCAGCATCGCGGGGCCGTATACGGAATGGCTGGTGCTGGGGGCGGTGGCCACGCACTACGACGGCAAGCTGATGTGGGACGCCGCGAAGATGGAGTTCACTAATAATAAGGACGCCAGCAAGTGGATCAAGCCGGCGTTCCGCAAGGGCTGGGAGATCAAGCTTTGAGGCTTGGACCGATCGCGATCGGCGCGGTGTTGCTCGGCGCCGTGATCGCACAGCCGCCGGCGGGCGTGACGGGAAATGCCAAGGTGGACCGGCTGCTGAGCCTGATGACCCTGGAAGAGAAGATCTCCCTCATTCACGGAGGGCCTGAGGCGTCACCGAGCGGCGTGGGCCAGGCAGGGACCTGGCCCGGGCTGCCGCGGCTGGGCATTCCTTCGCTGCGGTTCACGGACGGGCCGCCGGGCGTGTCGGTGGGCATCTGGTCGACCGGCATGACGGCGACGATGGGGCTGGCGGCGACGTGGAGCCGGGAGGATGCGCGGAAGAACGGCATCGTGATCGCCCGCGACGCGAAGGCCCTGGGCCAGGACGTAGTGCTGGAACCGTTCGTGAACATCGTGCGCGACTTTACCTTCGGGCGCGCTCAGAACACGTTCGGCGAGGATCCGTTCCTGGCGGGGCAGATGGCGGCCGCGCAGGTCGCCGGGACGCAGGGCGAAGGAGTGATGTCGCAGATCAAGCACTTCGTGGGATACGACGGCGCGAACGATGTGGTCATAGACCCGCAGACGCTGCGGGAGATTTACATCGCGCCGTTCGTGGACGCGTCGGCGGCAGGGGTGTCGTCGATCATGTGCTCGTACAACAAGATCAACGGACCGTGGGCGTGCGGCAACGGCGAGATCCAGAACAAGATCTTCCGGGACGAGCTGGGGTTCAAGGGATTCAACACGTCGGATTGGGGCGCGACGCACGGCACGCTGTTCGTCAATGAAGGACTCGACCTGGAGATGCCGGGCGGCACGTTCCTGGGCGCGGTGCCGGGTCAGGGCGGACGTGGCGGGCCCGGCGGACGGGGCGCGGGTCCGGGCGGTGCGGCAGCGGCCAATCCGGGCGGCATCGGCGGCGGTCCTGGCGGTCCCGGCGGACCCGGTGGCGGCGGACGGGGCGGCGGCGGTATGCCAGAGGAGCGGGCGACCGGGGAAGGCGGAGGCGGAGGCCGCGGGGGCGGTGGCGGCGGGCGCGGTAACGATGCGCCTTCGATAGGCATGCTCGAAGCGGTCCGATCGGGCCAGGTGAAGGAATCGACCATCTCCATGGCGGTGGGACGGATCCTCGTGCAGATGGACAAATTCGGACTGCTGGAGAAGCCGCCGAAGCACGACATCACGGAAGAAGACTACGGCTTCAACGCTCCGGTTTTGCGGAAGACTGCCGAGGACGCGGCCACGCTGCTGAAGAACGAAGGCAACGTGCTACCGCTGAGCAACAGCGATCTCGCGTCGACGGCGTTCATCGGTCCGACGGGCGGGATTCTGGACTCGGTCGGGCAGGCGGGCGAGAGGGCGCAGGGCCTTCCCGACCACCAGGTTGGTCCGGTGCCGGCGCTGGAGAAGATCGCGGGCCGTAAGGTCACGTACGCGGTGGCCAACGACTTCGACGGAACGCCGATTCCGGCCGCGGCGCTATCGAACAGCGGCGCGTCCGGACTGCTGCGCACCAACACGGCGAGCCACCAAACGCAGGTAGACGCGGAACTGAATTTCACGACGGCGAACGGCAAGGCAATGCCTCCGGGCGCCGCGAATACCTGGACGGGCACGCTGACGGTTCCGGCCGATGGCGTCTACACGATCGCGTTTCAGTCGCGCGGAGCGACGGGATCGGTGACGCTGGACGGCAACGCGATCGTGGCCGCGGCTTCGGGAGGGCGGGGCGGCGGGGGAGCGGCGCTGGCGGCGCTGCCCGGACCCAAGGGTCTGCATCCCATCACGAGCAACGTGGTTCCGACCGCGGACCATCTCAACAACGCGCGAACGAAGGTCGAGCTGAAGGCGGGCGCGCACGCGCTGTCGGTCACCGCTACCGGCGAGCCGTACGGCTTTCCGGCGCAGGTTCGGCTGGCATGGGTGACGCCGCAGCAGGAGAAGGCCAATTACGACGCTGCGATCGCCGCCGCCAAGCAGGCCAGGAAGGCGGTGGTCTTCGCGTGGGGACGCGACAGGCCCGCGGTGTTCCACCTGACAGCCGATCAGGACAAGCTGATCCAGGACGTCGCGGCGGTGAATCCCAACACGGTGGTGGTGCTCAATACCAGCCTGCCGGTGGAGATGCCGTGGCTGGACAAGGTGAAGGGCGTGCTCGAGATGTGGTGGCCGGGCGACGAAGGCGGTCCGGCGACGGCCGATATTCTGTCAGGGCGCGCCAATCCGGCCGGGCGGCTGCCGATCACGTGGCCGCAGAGTATGAGCCAGATGGTGGCGCAGGATCCGGCGAACCACCCGGAGCGCACCAATGCGGGTGTCAGCGGCAAGACCACGTACACTGAAGGGATTTTCGTGGGGTACCGGTGGTATGACAAGCAGAACCTGAAGCCGCTCTTCGCGTTCGGGCACGGGCTCTCGTACACCACGTTCCAATACTCGGGGCTCAAGGTGGGGCAGGCTTCGGACCGCGGGCTGGACGTCAGCTTCACGCTGAAGAACACGGGGAAGGCGGCGGGGGACGAGGTGGCGCAGGTGTACCTGGGCGCGCCGAAGAACGCTCCGGGCGGGGCGCAGTTCGCGGTGAAGGCGCTGGTGCAGTTCGACCGCGTGGCCATCGCCGCGGGCCAATCGAAGAATCTCAAACTGCACGTGGAGGCGCGCCGGCTGGAATACTGGTCGGTGGCGGATAGTCGTTGGGAGACTGCCACGGGGGGCCGCACGGTCTACCTGGGGGCCTCCTCGCGGGACATCCGATTGCAGGCGGAGGTTAACATTTCGGCCCGATCCGCGGCGCCGTGAAACCTTTGGGGCGCCAGTTTCGCCATTGTCAGGAACGCCATGAAGGAAAATCGTCGCACGTTTCTGAAGGAGGTGGCCGGCTGCGGCAGCGGGTTGCTGCTGGCGGCGCGGGCCGCGGCCGCGGCCGATTGGAAAACGCAGGTGGGGCTCGAACTGTTCACGGTGCGGGACCTGCTCCCCAACGACTACGAGGGCACGCTGGCCAAAGTCGCCGAGATCGGCTACAAGGAGGTGGAGCCCGCCACGGACTACGCGAAGCTGGATGCGAAGCAGTTCCGCGCGCTCCTGGACCGCTACGGGTTGAGCGCGCCGACTACCCACGTGGGCGCGAGCGAAGGGCCCGACCTGGAGAAGCAACTCGAGGGCTTCCAGATCATGGGCATCCGCTACACGGAGATCCGCGGGGGCGGCGGTGGAGGCGCGCAGGGGGCCAGGGGCCGGGGCGCGGCCGGCGCTGCTCCGGCGGGCGGCGCCCGAGGCGAGGAGGCTGTCAAACGCACGGCCCAGCAGATCAACCAGCACGGGCAGATTGCCAGGAAGTTCGGCATGAAGATGCTGATCCACAACCACACGCAGGAGTTCGAGCCCATCGAAGGGAGCAAGTTGAGGCCCTACGACATCCTGCTGGCGGAGACCGATCCGGCGGTGGTGGCCATGCAGCTCGACATCGGGTGGGCGTCGGTGGCGGGGCAGAACATTCTCGAGATGTTCCGGAAGAACCCGGGGCGGTACGAATTGTGGCATGTGAAGGACGCGACGGGCCTGAAGTCCGCCGATCCGAAGCTGACGCCGAACCAGCGCCGGCAGGCCACTTCGCTGGTGCCTGTAGGGCTCGGCGACGTCGACTACAAGACGATTTTCGCCAACGCCGAGCTGGCGGGCATGAAGCACTTCTGCATCGAGCAGGACAACGCGAACGCCTGGGGAGACTCGCTGGCGGCGGCGCGGGTGAGTTATCAGAATCTGGTCAAGATGCTCTCGTGAGGGAGCAGGAGGTTGCGGTATGAACGACAATCGCTTTTCCCGACGTCACTTCTTCTACGGCACGCTGCTGGCCGGCGCCGTGCCGAGGGGCGGGTTCGGCAGCACGCCGTCCCTGAAACTGATGGGGTACAAATCGCCGAACGAGAAACTGAACGTGGCTTCGATCGGCGCCGGGGGCAGGGCAGCGGCGGACATCGCCGGCGTGGCGCCCACCGAGAACATGGTGGCGTTTGCAGACCCCGACGATAAGAGCGCCGCGGCCACTTTCAAGAGCTTCGACAAAGCGCAGAAGTACAAAGATTTCCGGCGGATGCTGGATAAAGAGAAAGGCATCGACGCGGTGATCGTGGCGATCCCCGACCACATGCACGCCACGGCGGCGATGTGGGCGATGGAGCGCGGGAAGCACGTGTACGTGGAGAAGCCGCTCACGCGAACCGTGGCGGAAGCGCGGATGCTGTCGGAGGCGGCGGCGAAATACCGCGTGGCGACGCAAATGGGCAACCAGGGGTACTCGAACGAAGGCGCGCGGATCGCGGCGGAGATTATCTGGTCGGGTGAAATCGGCAACGTGACGGAAGTGCACGCGTGGACCAACCGCCCGATCTGGCCGCAGGGGCTCACCGAGATTCCGCCGCCCGATCCGGTTCCCGCCACGCTGGACTGGGACCTGTGGCTGGGGATCGCGAAGGAGCGGCCGTACACGTCGGGCGGAGCGAGCTCCGGCAACCGGGGCTACGGTTTCTACCAGCCGTTCAACTGGCGCGGCTTTTTCGACTTCGGCTGCGGGGCGCTGGGCGATATGGCGTGCCACATTCTGGGCGCTCCCAACATGGCGCTGAGGCTGACCGCGCCGACCAGCGTGGAGTGCATCAAGAAGGAGGGGACCAGCCCGTTCCAGTTCCCCAAGAAATCGGTGACGCGGTTCGAATTTCCGGCGCGGGGGTCGATGCCTCCGGTGAAACTGTTCTGGTACGACGCGGCGACGACGGCCGCGTATCGGCCCGCGGGAGTGCCGGAGAACGAGCCGATCATCGGCGGCGCCGGGGCGTTTGGCGCGCGGGGACAGGCGTTTTCGGGAACCGGGGCGGTCCCCAATGCAGCGGCAGCGCCGGCTGCGCCCACAGCGCCCGAGGGAGGGCGCGGACAGGGCGGGCGCGGCGGACGCGCGGGCGGCGGCGGTGGCGGCGGGGCGCAGAATAACGGCGCGGTGTTCATCGGCGAGAAGGGCATCCTGACCACCGACACCTACGGCGCGAACGTCCGCCTGCTGCCCATGGAAAGGATGAAAGACTACAAGCTTCCGCCGGAGTCGCTGACGCGGTCGCCGGGGCATCATCGCGACTGGATCCGTGCGTGCAAGGGCGGCGATCCGTCCTGTTCCAACTTCAGTGTGGCTGGGCCGCTCACGGAGTGGATCGTGCTCGGAGTGGTGGCGGTCCGGGTGGAAGGAAAGCTGGAGTGGGACAGCGCTAAGATGAAATTCACCAACAGCGCGGAAGCCAATCGGTACGTGAAGCCGGAAGTGCGCAAGGGTTGGAGCATCGGTTAGGCGGGGACGAAACCGGCTGACAATTCGAGGGGGACGATTGAGGATCACAGGGATTCTGTTGGCTATAGTTGTTGCGTCTGCGCAGGTTCCTCCTGCCCAGACGCCGCCGGGGACCGCGGGCGGCCGCGGCGCGCAGGGAGGCCGCGGCGGTGGACGGGGGCCCGGCGGAGCTTATCCGCAACGAGCGCCCGGCGATGCCGCGGCGGTGGACCGCGGGAGGGCGTCGTTCGGCGTGAATTGCGCCTTTTGCCACGGCTCGGACGCGCGCGGGGGCGAGGGGGGACCGAACCTGATCCGATCGCAACTCGTGCTGAACGATCAGAACGGCGAATTGATCACGCCGGTGGTGCAGAACGGTCGTCCCGACGCCGGCATGCCGAAGCTCGCCCTGAGCAACGCGCAGGTCGCGGACATCGCGGCGTTCATTCACAGCTTCCGGGTGGCGGGCTACGACCCTGCGCGCGAGAGACCGGTGAGCATTCTGGTGGGCGATGCCAAGGCCGGCGAAGCTTACTTCAATGCCAAATGCGCATCGTGCCACTCGGTGACCGGCGATCTGAAGGGCATCGGGGCGAAATTCCAGGATCCCAAGACGCTGCAACAGAGCTGGCTGATGCCGGGCGGCGGGAGAGGCGGATTTGGCGCGGCGGCGCCGGTCAACGTGCCGCCGGTGACGGTCACGGTGACGCCGCCCACGGGGCCGAAAGCGGAAGGACGGCTGGGACGCATCGACGACTTCGTGGTCACGCTGACCGAAGCCGACGGCACGCCGCGCACGTTCCGCCGCGACGGCGATGTTCCGAAAGTGGAGATTCACGATCCGCTGGAGCCACACAGACGGCTTCTTCCAACGTATACAGATAAAGACATCCATAACCTGACTGCCTATCTCGTGACCGTGAAATGACAAGAATGAATAAGCTGCTTCTGACCACTTACTTGTGCCTGTTACCCGCGATCTCGCCGGGACAGGGACTGAATTCCGCGCAGTTACTCAAGCCGCTGGGAGACGATTGGCCGACTTACTCCGGCGATTACACCGGCAGGCGCTACAGCGGCCTGGCGCAGATCAACCAATCGAACGTCAAGAACCTGACGCTGGCGTGGGCATCGCGGGTGACTGCGGGGGCGGGTAACACGGGCGGAGGCGGACGGGGAGGCGGGCGCTTCGGCGGCGGCGGCGCGCCGGTCATCATCGGCGGCGAGGGCACCGCGGACGCAGGCGCGGGCGGCTTTGGCGGCGGCACCAACATCCGCGCGTCGATTCTGGAGGTGGACGGCATCCTGTACTTTTCGACGCCGGACAACGCGTGGGCCGTGGACGCGAGAGACGGGCACGAGCTTTGGCATTACTTCTGGAAGACCAAGGGCGGCACGCACATCGGCAATCGCGGGCTCGGCATGTGGGGGAACTGGCTGTACATGGAGACGCCGGACGACTACCTGGTATGTCTCGACGCCAGGACCGGCAAAGAGAAATGGCACACCGAGATTGCGGATTTCAACGAGCAATACTTCTCGACCATGGCGCCGATCGTGGTGGGCAATCACATCCTGGTGGGCACGGGCGACGATCTGGATGCCCCCGGTTTCCTGCAAGCGCGCGACCCCGAGACGGGCGCGCTGCAGTGGAAGTTTTACACCGTTCCGATGAAAGCCGGCGATCCGGGGCTGGAGACGTGGGCGAATCTCGACGCGGCGCGGCACGGCGGCGGGCAGGTGTGGGTGCCGGGCTCGTACGATCCGGAAACACACCTCTACATTACCGGGACGGGGAACCCGACGCCGGCTTACACTTCGCAGGCGCGCGGCGAGGGGGACAATCTGTTCACCTGCGCGCTGGTGGCGATCAACGTGGATACCGGGAAGATGGCGTGGTACTACCAGACTTCGCCGCACGACACACACGACTGGGATTCGGCGCAGACGCCGGTGCTGGTGGACGCGGAGTTTGGCGGCAAGATGCGCAAGCTGGTGCTGACCGCCGCGCGCAACGGCTATTACTTCACGGTGGACCGGCTGACCGGCGAGCACCTGGTGACGGGTAAGTTCTCCGACACGGCGAACTGGGCGAAGGGACTCAACGCGAAAGGCCAGCCGGTGCGGGACCCGGCCAAGGACTTCGACATCGCGGGCGCAATGGTATCGCCGCCGAACGGGGGTGTGACTAACTGGCCGCCTCCCAGTTTCGATCCGGAGACGGGCCTGTTCTATGTTCCGAGCAGCGACGCCTACGCCATGTACTATCTGACGGAGACCGATCCGCGCGGCGCGATGGGTCTCGGGGGCAAGGAAGAGGCAGGCGTGGGCTCGCTGGGCACCTATCTTACGGCGATCGACTATAAGACGGGTAAGATCGCCTGGCGCCACAAGTATCCCGGAACGGGCGGCTTCGGAGGAGGCAACGGAATGCTGACCACGGCCGGGAAGTTACTGTTCGCCGGCGATCAGGGAGGCAACCTGGTGGCCTACGATCCGGCCAACGGGAAGATACTCTGGCACACACACCTGGGCCAGGTGTCAAACGCTCCGGAGACTTACATGCTCGACGGGCACCAGTATGTGCTGGCGGCCGCGGGAGATACACTTTACGCGTTTACGTTGTATTGAGAATGGTGGGGCGCACTGCCCATCTACAATGCGCATAGCAAGGTATTGGAAGACAGCTCTGCTGCTGGCGATCGCGCCGCTGGCGGCGGGTGCAGATTACGACGTGCTGATCCGCAACGCCCGCGTGATCGACGGCAGCGGCAATGCGTGGTTCCGCGCCGATGTCGCGATAAAGGACGGCCATATCGCGGCGATCGGACGGCTGGGCAGCTCGACGGCAAGCCGCGGCATCGACGCCCATGAGCGCGTAGTTGCGCCGGGATTCATCGACGTTCACACGCACATCGAGGGCGGAGTCGAGAGGAATCCGCGCGGCGACAATTTCCTGCTCGACGGCGTGACGACGGTGATCACCGGCAACTGCGGAAGCTCGGAGCTGAATCTCGCCGCCTGGTTCGACAAGCTGGAGAAGCTCGGGCTGGGGCTCAACGTGGCGTCATTGGTCGGCCACAACAGCGTCCGGCGCGAAGTGATGGGCACGGCGAACCGGCAAGCCAGTCCGGAAGAGATCGTCAAGATGCAGACCCTGGTGGACCGGGCGATGCGCGACGGCGCCGTGGGATTTTCGACCGGCCTGGAATATATTCCCGGCAGTTATTCGAACACGGCGGAGGTTGTCTCGCTGGCGAAAGCCGCGGCGGCCCACGGCGGGGTTTACACCAGCCACATGCGCGACGAGGGTATACACGAGATCGAGGCCATCACGGAGGCGGTCAACGTGGGCAAGGAGGCCGGCATGCCGGTCGAGATCTCGCACCTGAAGATCGACCGGCGGCGGGTGTGGGGCGCCAGCGACCAATCTCTGGCGCTGATCGAACGGTACCGGCGCGAGGGCGTCGACGTGGTGGCGGATCAGTATCCTTACGACCGCGCGAGCACCAATCTCGGCATTCGCCTGCCGGCCTGGGCATTGGCGGACGGCAAGATCAAGGAGCGGTTGGCCGACCCACCGACCCGGCGGAAGATCGCGGAGGAGATGAAGCGGAATCTCGCCGACATGGGCGAGCCGGATTACTCGTTCGCGACGGTGGCGCGCTTCACGCCCAATCCCGAGTATGAAGGAAAGACGATTTCCGAGATCAACGGGCTGAAGGGACGCGCAGCGGGCGCCGACAGCGAAATCGAGACCATTTTCGACCTGATGAACGCAGGCGGCGCCGGGATGATATACCGGCTGATGGGCGAGGCCGATATCGAGAGGATCATGCGGTATCCGTTCACGGCGGTCGCCAGCGACGGCGGGATCACCGAGTTCGGAGTCGGCAATCCCCACCCGCGTTCTTACGGAACCAATGCCCGCGTGCTCGCGGAGTATGTGCGCACGCGCGGCGTTTTGACGCTGGAGGACGCGATTCGCCGCATGACGTCGCTGCCGGCGCGCACCTTCAGCCTGCGGGACCGCGGACTGGTTCGCGAAGGCATGGCCGCCGACCTGGTGATATTCGATCCGATGCGCGTCGACGACAAGGCGACGTACATCAAGCCGCATCAATACTCGCAAGGTTTCGATTTCGTGCTGGTGAACGGAGCGATCGTCGTCGACGAAGGCAAACTGACGGGCGCACGTGGGGGGCGGACCTTGCGCCACAAGTAGGGCTACCATAGGAGTATGGACATCGCCGAAAAGAGAATCGCGATTCTGGTGGACAACTTTTATCAGGAAATGGAAGTCTGGTACCCGCTGTTCCGCTTTCAGGAGGCCGGGGCGACGGTCATCACCGTCGGCGCAAAGGCCGGCGAGACGTACGCCAGCAAGCTGGGCTACCCGGTGAAATGCCAGCTTTCTTACGATGACGTCAAAGCCGCCGATTTCGACGGCGTCGTGGTGCCCGGCGGCTACGCGCCAGATCACATCCGGCGCCATCCGAAAGCCAATCAGTTCGTGCACGACATGAATGCGGCTGGCAAACTCGTCGCCTCGATCTGCCACGGTCCGTGGGTCCTGTGCTCGGCGGGCGGCCTGTTGAAAGGGCGCAAGGCAACCAGTTTCTTCGCGATCAAGGACGATGTCGTCAACGCCGGGGCGCACTGGGTCGACGCTGAAGTCGTGGTAGACAAGAATCTGGTGACCAGCCGCAAGCCAGAAGATCTACCCGCGTTTTGCAAAGCCTGCATCGAGGCATTGGCCGGCGTTCTGGTCTAGGCCGGTTTCCGTCAACTCTGCCGCTGCATCCGAACTTTAGCGCACTTCGGGCATTTCCACTTTCGCTGCTTGTGGAAGATATGTCCCTTCAGCTCTTTCATCGGAAGCCGACATTTCCGGCAGGTCACGGCACCTCCCCTTCAGGTCAACTCGCCGGCTGAGTTTTGGAGGTTTGTCGGGCGTGCCTGTCAAGCCGGCCCAAGAGCTGATGCAGGGCGAAGGGGACTTCGTCGGGATGCGATGCGCACCAGACAATGATGCGCTCGAACCTGATGGTATCGTCGGCGATGGCGCTGATTTCCATCAGGTCGGTTTCGATGATCTCGGGGTCTCGCATAGAAACTCCAGCATGACACATGCGGCACCTGGAAGCTCCGCTCCGGTTGTATAATCGGGGGCGGCCAGGAAGCCAAGATGGAAATGCGAAGCTCGAGTGTAGCCGTACTGCTTGCGTCGTCGTGGGCTTGGGCGCAGGCTCCGGCAGAGTCGCTGTTCAATGCCCGGGTCGATCCCGAGCAAGGGCGGAAGCTGTGGTCGGCCAACTGCGCCGTGTGTCACGGGGCCGAGGGGAGGGGAGGCCGCGGGCCTGACCTGACCAGCGGCAAGTTCCGGCACGGCGGCACCGACGACGACTTGTATGGGGCCATGCGAAACGGGATTCCGGGGACCGAGATGCCGGGCTTTCCGCTGGGCGGAGTGGAGTCCATGCAGCTTCTGGCTTATGTGCGGTCGCTGGGAAGAGCAGCCATGCCGCCTCCCGCGGGCGGCGATGCCGCAAGGGGCGGCGCGCTGTTTGCCGGTTCCGGCGAATGTACGCGCTGCCACAGAGTGGGCGGTACAGGCTCGCGGTCCGGGCCGGACCTGAGCGGCGTGGGAGCGCGCATGCCACCGCGGGACCTGCTGGCAGTGCTGCTGCGTCCGGACGAGCGCGCGCTGCCAGCGCAGTGGTATGTGCGGGCGGTGACGCGGGACGGGCGGACCATCACGGGCAGAAGGCTGAACGAAGACACGTACAGCGTGCAGCTCATCGATGCGCGGGAGGCACTGGTTTCGTTGGTGAAGGAAGAGCTGAGAGAGTACGAGCCGATCAAGAAGTCGCCCATGCCGAGTTACGAAGGGAAGTTGACGCGCGAACAACTGGGCGACCTGGTGGCCTACCTGGCGTCATTGAAAGGGACTCCATGAAAAGAGCTTTCGCGGCGGTAGTGTGGCTGAGCTGCTGGATGCCATTGGGCGGGCAGGTGAGCTACGACCGGCTGCTGCGCGCCGATCAGGAGCCGCAGAACTGGCTGACGTATGCGGGAAGCTACAAGAGCTGGCGCTACAGCCCACTCGACCAGATCCGCACCGGGAACGCGAAGAACCTCGAGTTGAAGTGGCTATACCAGCTCGATTCGACCGATAAATTCGAAGCGACCCCGCTGGTGGTAGACGGCGTGATGTACTTCTCGGAGCCGCCGAGCGACGTGATCGCCGTGGACGGGAAGACGGGCCGGGCCTTCTGGACATACCGCTACGAGCTGGCGGGCAACGTAGGGGTGTGCTGCGGGCGCGTCAACCGCGGGCTGGCGATCCTGGGGGACACCCTATTTCTGGCAGCGTTGGACGGGAACCTGGTGGCGCTGGATGCGAAGACTGGGAAAGAAGTCTGGAAGACGCGGGTGGTGGACCGGAGCCTCGGCTACAGCCTGACCATGGCGCCGCTGGTGGTGAAGGACAAGGTGATCATCGGGCCGGCGGGAGGAGAGTACGGGATCCGCGGGTTCCTGGCGGCGTTCGATGCGCACACAGGCAAGGAGGTATGGCGGTTCCACACGATTCCAGGACCGGGGGAGGCGGGACACGAGACGTGGGCAGGCGATGCCTGGCAGCGTGGCGGAGGCTCCGTCTGGCTGACCGGCTCGTACGATCCGGAGTTGAACCTGATCGTCCAGGGCGTGGGGAATCCGAGTCCGGACTGGAACGCGACGGTGCGGCCGGGCGACAATCTCTACGCCAGTTCGGTGATCGCGCTGGATGCCGACACAGGCAAGCTGAAATGGCACTTTCAGTTTGTTCCGCACGATGCATGGGACTGGGACGCGATGCAGACTCCGGTAATGGTAGACGCGGAGTGGCAGGGGCAGCAACGCAAGCTGCTGTACTGGGCCCATCGGGATGGCGTCTTCTACGTGCTGGACCGGATCAACGGAAAATTTCTGATGGGCAAGCCGTTCGTGAAGGTCAACTGGCTGGCGGGCTTCGACGGGAACGGGCGTCCGCAGGTACAACCAAACTCGCTGCCGACGGCGGAAGGGACGCTCATTTACCCGGGCGTGCAGGGCGGCACGAACTGGTATGCGCCCTCGTACAGCCCGAGGACGGGGCTTTTCTACTTGTCGGTGTGGGCCGACTACTACTCGGTGTACCAGGAAGGAGCGGCGGATTACATCCCGGGGAGGCGATACAACGGAGGGGACATACGCCAGCCCCTGGCCTTCAACCGGAACACGACGCTGTATCCCAACGAACAACAGGGGTACGGGGCGCTGAAGGCGATCAACCCGAAGACCGGGGAAATGGTGTGGCAGGTGAAGTTCGCGGACCTGACCGAGGGCGGGGTGCTCAGCACGGCGGGGGACGTGGTGTTCACCGGCAACCGGGAAGGATACTTCCATGCCTTCGACGCGCGGGATGGGAAGCTGCTGTGGAAGATTTCGCTGGGCGGCTACATAGCGGCAGGCCCGGTGAGCTACTCGGTGGAGGGGAAGCAGTACGTAGCGGTGGCAGCGGGACACGGGATGTTCGTGTTCGGGCTGCGGGAGTAGCGCGACGCGATCGGATAGAATCACGGGCAAGGGGGATTCGATGACTTCACGCAGCCTGTCCCGGCGGTCATTTCTGGGCGCCGCTGCCGCCGCGACGTTCCCGAGCCGCTATCATCAGCTGGCCGCGGCCGAGCGGAAGCGATTCAAAATCCGCGATCTCCGCACCATGACGCTGCAGGGACCTTCCCGCACCTATGTGCTGGTGAAGGTTGTGGCGGATGACGGCCTCTACGGCATGGCCGAAGCATACGGAACGCCGGGGATCGGCGTCACGGAGCAGGTCCTGTCGATGAAGCCGGGGTTGGTGGGTAAGGACCCGCTGGAAATCGACGCTATCTACACCCTGCTCGACGAGCATGTGAAGGACCTCAGCGGCACCCGCACCGACGGCTCGGCGCACAACCTGATGCGCGCCGCCAGCGGCATCGAGATGGCGCTGTGGGACCTCGCGGGCAAGGCGCTGGGTGTGCCCACCGCGACTCTGATGGGGGGACGGTTCCGGCAGAAAGTGCGGGTGTACGACCACGCCGCGCCGCGCAACATGCTGGACAAGGCCTCGTGCCGAGACTGGGCGCAGAAAGTCAAGGCCGACCCCGCCGGTTTCACCGCGCACAAATTCGGATTCCCGCACACCAATCCCAACGCCGACCCGGCACGCGATACCGCCAACCGCGTGCTAACGACCAAGGAACTGATCCAGGTGCGGCAGGGATTCGAGAACTGCCGCGAGGCGCTGGGCTGGGACCACGACATCATGGTCCATTGCCACTGGGAGTACGACCTGCGAACCGCCATGCAGATCGCCGAGGCGGTGGAGCCGGTGAAACCGCTCTGGTTCGAGGACCCGTTGCAAGTGGAGTACTCGGAGGAGTGGTCGAAGCTGTGCCAGAGCGCGCGCGTGCCCATTTGCACGGGAGAGAACCTGACACGCCGGCAGGGCTTCCGCGATTTCATCATTCACCATGGATGCGATATCCTGAACCCGGATCTGCGCAATACCGGGGGCTTCCTGGAAACCAAGCGAATCGCCGATATGGCCGACGTCTTCGGGCTGTCGATTGCCAACCACAACACCGGCAGCCAGCTTCACACGTGGGCCACGTGCCAGTGGGCGGCATCGATTCGCGACTATACGACGTGTGAGACCATCACCGGCGCCGGCGGCTGGATGGACCAGTTGCTGCTGCTGGACGGTCCTTATATCAAAGACGGCTTCGTGCAGGTGACGGACAAACCCGGGCTGGGCGCGGAGTTGAATCCGGAGGTGGCCAAGGCGCACCTGGCGGCGGGCGAGAGTTGGTGGGGCTAGCGGCTACTCGGCGGGCGGAGCCTCGTCAGACGTTAAAGGCGCTCCCCGCGATTTCCTTCAGGTCAAAGCCTCTCCGATATTCCTGGCGGCGCAGGTACTGGTTGGCCTCGCGGCAGTTGGTGATTCGAAAGGCAAGGGCGTCCCATTCGATGCGATGGCCCACGCGCAAAGCGATATTACCCAACTGGAACGCCTCGGTGAACGGGCCGGCATATGCGAAATTGCAGCTCGGCTGTTTCCCATTCCGGATACCCGCCACCCAATCCTTATATACGTCCTCCCGGCCCCAGTCTCTCTGCGGCGGAACCGGATAGGGATCCGTCTTGGTTCCGATGTACGGACCGCGGCCCGCCGGCAAACTCCCCTTGGTGCCGATCCAAGTCATGCCGCCGCCACCCTGCGGCAACGGCCCGGTGATCGACTGCGGCACGGTCTGGCCGCCGTCATACCAGTGGATACGAAACTCCGGGTGGATGCCGCGTTGGGGCCACGTCCATCTGGCGACGGTCCACTCCGGGTACATCTCCTTTTTCATGCCGCTGGTATCCATGATGTCTACCGCGGAGGGCGCCGGCAGGTCAAGCGCCATGAAGATCACATTCATACCGTGCGGCGCGATATCGCCGATGGCGCCACTGCCGAATTCGGTCCAGCCGCGCCACACGAAAGGATGGTACACAGCCAGATCCGGCTCCTTGTTATAGATGAATTTCCGCCTTTGCTCGGGCGCATAGACCGGGTGCCCCTGCGGCCACACGGCCTGATACGGCCGTACCGGCGCCGGCCCGAGCCAGAGGTCCCAGTCCACCGTGGAGGGAACCGCAGTCTCGACCGGCAGCCGATCGAATCCCTGCGGCCAAACCGGGCGATCCGTCGACATGTACACATCGGTCACTTCACCGATGGCTCCGGATTGGATCAGCTCCATGGTTCTCAAGTTGCGCGCTTCGGCGGTGGACGACGTCCCCATCTGCGTGATGGCCTTTGTCTCCGCCATAACCTTGGCCATGACTCTGGCTTCGTGCACGGTCTGCGTCAGCGGCTTCTCGCAGTAGACATTGATCCCGTGCCGCATCGCCCAGACGCTGATGTAGGCGTGGTTGTGGTCAGGCGTGGCGACCACCACGCCATCCAACTTCTCCTTCCCGATCATCGTGCGAAAATCTTTATACTTTTGCGCCTTCGGAAATTCCGCCCCTACTTTATCCAGGGCCGCGGAATCGATGTCGCACAATGCGGAGATGTTCTGGCCGATGGCATCGAGCGCCTTCGCATCGCTCCGGCCCCTGTCCAGGCCGATCACGCCGATATTGACCTTGTCGTTGGCCGCGTACCCGCGCGCCAGTCCGGCAGGCAGGATCATGAATGCGGCTGCTCTCTTCAGGGACGCGCGCCGCGTGATGCGGTCCATCTCATGAGTATGGTCCAAGATTTCGCCTCTCACGGGTGCTTCGAGACCACCCGTTCCTTTCCACTCAGTATCAGGCACGAGTATGCGCCTCTTCGGTTATCGAGGCAAGCGCCCAATTCCGACAGTGCGTAGCACCGGTGGATGGGCGTCGCTCAGGGGGGAGCTGCCGGGAGTGCGGATGGCGTGTTGCCGGGCGCCAGAGCCACGCTACGCGCCCTCTCATCGAAGGTTTTGGGTTGAAATTAGTTTTCCTCCTTTTCCGCGCTTTCCTTGGAACCAGTGAGCTTCGAACGGACCGCTCGGGCGAACTTAGCAAGTCGCCCACGGCCGGCATCTGGGCGGCTGGCGTCGCGAGCGGCTTCAATCTGCTCGTGCGTTCGCACATCGGGCTCGGATTTCTTAGTGTGCAGCCTGGCTCTGGCAACCTGGCGTTTGTGCCGCTTGGCAAGTCTTTTGTCCATAGACCAACAGTACAACAGGTCTAAGGGCCACGTTGAAAGCCTTTCCGTTGCCACAAGGGCTGGATATTCGACTCGCAAGGCTGGAGCGCAGCGAGGACGCCAGCGCGGGTGGTGTGTCAGTTCGCCGGACGACCGAAAGCGTTGCCTGTCATGTTGGAGGGAACAAAGCCGAGGTGTGGACCAAATTGCCGCCTTCGTGATTACTATTGTGGCCGGCGTAGTGGTAAAAACAAATCTGGCCCGTCGATGCCGGCCAGGAGAGAATCTAACCCTGCCTCGTTTTCAAAACAACCAACACCCCTTCGATATCCGAATTTCAATCCGACCCACTACCCCAGCGCGGTCGTTGCGGGCGTTGCGGACCGACGCGGGCATGATCTCAGTTGGTCCGCGTTCAGTCCAGGTCGAGTACCCGGCTGTTCGCCCGGCATCTTACTAAGAGGCCGTTCCGGCCTGCGGCAAGCGGAGAGCCTGACGCACCTGCGGACCGGACATGTTGGTGTTGTAAACGGGCGTTCCGACATCGAACTCGCGAGCACGTGATAACGGTCCGACCAACACAGGGTCAAATCCGGCGTCGCGCACCAGACCGGCGACAACTTCCGCTGCGTTCGGATCATCTGCCGCCAGCGGCACACCGACCCGCGGCGGAGTCCGATACGCTTCGCGCGCAAGCGTCCGGTCCCAAACAGAATTGAACGCGCGGACCAGCCGGGCGCCCGGCAGCCAGCGCGCGGACCAATGACCCGTGCCGAGACCGGAGTCGAGCACCTGCCTGGCCACATCGCCATCGCGCTCAGGATAAGGATTACCTGTCTCCATCACGATTTTCCCCGAGAGCTGCGAGCCGTACTTATCTCCGAAGGCCGCCAGCGATCCGTAGGGAATGGAAATCAGGAAGACTTCTCCGAAAGCCAACGCCTCCTCGATGGAACTGCGCGAGGCGTTCGGGCCGCTCTCAGCGACGAGTGCATCGAGATGATCCGGGTGACGGGAGCTGAAACGAACCTGGTGGCCCGCCTGCGCCCACAGTTTTCCAACCAAGCCGCCAATGCGGCCGGAACCGATGATTGCGATTTTCATACCGGCACCAATCCTCTGCTGCCATCATAGATTCTCCTGGCTCGCGGACGTTGTCGAAAAGGGAACCCCGGCGCAACCGGAACGTATGAAACGTAACCGAAACGCAGTGTCGTTGCCGACTGCGTGCCAAACGCCAAACTTCTGATCCAGGGATACAGAGCGTGCCCACGCACTGAATCTTCTCCAATGCGGTCCGAGGCGCGCCGGTGTATTCTTTGAGTGTTCTGAGACCTCGTTCTGGAGCACCCGATGAAGAATGCCTTTACGGTTTATAACACGGCGCAGAGTCTCGCACTCGCCGCCACGCTACTCGCATGCGGAACTGTCGAGATGCTTGCCCAAGCCCCGCCCGCGAGCCAGGATGTGCAGGCCCTGGCCGCGGAGATCGTAGAACTGAAAAGCCGCCTCGCAGCGGTGGAGGCGAAGCTCGATGCTTATCAGGCCACCCTGGCCGTGCCGGCAGTCAAGCCCGCCGTCGAATCGCAGCCGCCAACACCCACAGCAAGCGGCCCGAGTATGTCTGCCGCCGAACCTGCAGCCTCCAAGCCAGCGCCATTCGCTTTCGGCGACTTCACCTGGATGAACGGCCAGAGCCGCCAAAAGTCGCAGCCTCTCTCCAACTCCTTCGCAACAGTCAACCTTTATCTGGATACCTACTACGGCTATTCCTTCAACCAGCCGCGCGACGACACCATCATCGGCAGCGGCGCTGTTGGCCGCAACACCGAATGGCAGATCAACAATGCCACGATCGGCATCGACACCAACTACAAGAATGTGATCGGCAAAATCACTTTGCAGGCGGGTAACCAACTCGCCGTCACCCAGGACCTGGACGGCACCGTGAACCGAGGCCGAAACCTCAGCGTCGCCAATAACAAGTACATCGGTGAGGCCCTCGGGGGCTACCATTTCGACCAATGGAGCGGCGTTAACGTCGAAGCCGGCTATTTCTACTCCTACATCGGCCTGGAAAGCTATCTTCTCGGCGAGAACTGGAACTACAACCGTTCCTTTCTGTCGGATCTCACGCCCTTTTATTTCTCGGGAGCCCGCATCCAGGTCTTTCCAACGGACAAGATCAAGATCGAGCCCTGGTTCATGAACGGGTATCAGACTTACGGGAAATGGAGCAAAAACAACTCCGTAGGGTTATCCAACTACTGGCGCCCGAACGAGTCGCTCGGCTTTGTCGCCAATTTCTACTATGGTACCGACACCAAAGACGATCCCCATCGAAAGCGATTCCACCACGACGACAGCATTCTCGTCCGCTATTTCAATCGCCCGCAATCAGCAGGGGTCTCGAAGATGGCGCTGAGTCTCAACACCCATTTCGGGAACCAGTGGGACGGCGTGAACCCGTTTCCGGGACGCAAGGAGTACATGCTCGGATCGTCCTTTGCAAACCGAGTCTGGTTTAGCCACGATCATCTGGCCTGGTCCTTCCGGGCCGAGGGAGTGACGAACCCCGGCCGCTACCTTGCTTACCTTCCGACGCCTAGCGGATTCCCACCCGGACCCGACAACTACAGCCTTAAGCTGTGGGATCTCACTTCTACGTTTGACGTGCTGCCCACTGATTTTCTGGCGTTCCGTTTCGAGTTTATCAGCCGCCATTCCAACGTCCCCTACTTCGCGGGCCGCGGGGGCACGACTTCGCCGGATGGTTGGCAGGGGACAGCGGGACCATTCGTGCCGGACGTCGCGAAACATGAGAACCGGCTCACCTTCGCCATCAACTGGCGGATGTGAGTTCCGAGCCGAGGCGCACCATACCCGGTTTCGATTTGGCGAGTTGCGGCCGGATGCCGTGATCCCGGATATTCAAATCGCGGGATTAGAGAGGCTGTTATTCATTCTGCTCTGGCGCGCCGGGCGACAGGACCGCCGTCGAACGCTTCTTCATCCTGGCCCCTGCTTCAATCGCGGATAATCTCAGGTAACCCGCGGCTGCACGCAAGCGCACGCGCTCATTGCCGTCCTGCAACAGTGGTTCCAGTTCTTTCTTCAAGGCAGGGTCGTTTCGCAGGCTGATGGAATGCACCGCAGCGGCCCGAACGGACGAATCCTTGTCGGAGAGCGCATCCCGGAGCGCGTCGATGGTGGCGGGATCCCTGTCCGCACCGAGGAGTAAAGCCGCCGATGCGCGTCCCGGGACTCCCGAGCTCGCAAGGATCCCCTGCATGGAAGCAATGCCTTCGCCCAGTCCAGGCACCGGAACGAACCCAACACCCTGCTGCACGGCAAACAGGAACGTGGTCCGCGGCGTGTGCATCATGCGCAGGGCATCACGTTTCTGTTTGGAGAAGAAATTGGACGAGCTTTTGCTTTCCCCTGCGAGAACCGCCAGCAGCGCGGCCCTACCAACGGGGTCATGGCGGGCCCACAGTGCTTTGGCCGCCGCAAAACTCACTTCAGGCACGGCGTCCTCCAGGGCCTTGTGCAGCGCCGCCGTGGCGCGCTCACTCTTCACGTCTGCCAGGCTGGCCACCACGGCTTGCCGCACTTGGACATCTTTGTCCTGCAACATCTGCTCCAACTGGTCAAACAACGGCCCGCGCCCAGACGCCAGACTCAGCGCGACCACCGCCTGCTTCCGCGTCTCCGGATTCCTGGCATCCAGCGCACGCTGCAATATTTCAACGCACTGCGCGCCGGTTGCCGCCAAACCGCGAGCCGCCAAAGCCGCTGCCATCGACACAATCAAGATCCATCGCATTTTATTCTCCGTCACCCGTCCCACCAAGGAACGCGAGGCAGCCACGACGAGGAGAGATGTTTCCTCATCCTCACCGATCGAGGAGCACGATCGATGCCAAATACGAACATCACCTCGTCAACCTGCTCCGGGAACCGGGCAGACCGGGCACGACCCTGCAGTCCCGGGCGCACACGAGTTGCGAAATCAGCATCTACAACGGCAGATTGCGCATCGTGCGTGTTGCCTGCTTTCCGCGGTCAGGCGAGTCGCCTTGCATCATGCCGCGTAAGCTGTCACGAACATAATCACAGTCGCAATCAACATGACAGCGGCACACGTCCACCCGAGCCAACGAAGCAGGGTACCGTTCCGGCGATCGCCCATTACGTCGGTCCGGCTGGTGAGCAGCACCACAAGGACGAGCAGGGGTGGTGCCAGTGCTCCGTTGAGCACCGCCGACCAGAAGAGCATCTTGACGGCGTTCAGACCTGCGTAATCCAAGCCGAGGCCCAGCGCCATCGCGATGGCGATCACAGTATAGAAGCCGTGCGCGAGGGGAGGATGTACCTCCAGCGACCCAACCCAGTCGGCCGCTTCTGCGATGGCGTACGCGCAAGATCCGGCCAATACCGGGACTCCCAGCATGCCGGCTCCGAGCAAACCCAGGCTGAAGAGCCAGTAGGCGCCGCCGCCGGCCAAAGGCCGTAGCGCCTCAGCGGCATCGCGCGCGGTCGAGATCGTCGTCTTGCCGTGCGCGTGCAGCGTGGCGGCCGACGTGAGAATGATGAAGTACATCACCAGGTTCGAAAAGAACATACCGGTGAGGACGTCGTTCCGGGAACGCCGTAATTCCCGGTTGGAGGCGCCTTCACGCTGTTCGACGGTGGACTTGCCCAGAGCGATGTCCTCCTCTACTTCCTGCGCGGCCTGCCAAAAGAAGAGGTATGGCGAGATGGTCGTCCCCAGGATACCCACCAGCGTCGCCCAATACGCGCCGGTCCACTGCACCCGTGGAATCAGGGTCGCCCGCAAAACGGCGGACCAGTCCGGATGCGCCAGAAATGCAGCCGCGATGTAGGCGAACAAGGCCAGAGTGAGCCACTTGAAGATCCGGGCGATGAGGCGATAACTCGTCCAGAACAGCAGGCCTACCAGAAGGAGCGCGTACGCGGGAGTCCAATACAGAGACCGGACACCAGTCAGAAGCTGCGAGACGTCGGCCATGCCGCCGAGGTCCGCGGCGATGTTGACGATATTGGCGATGACCAGCAGTCCACAGGCGCTCCATAGGATCCACCGTGGATAGCGCACCCGGATCACGCCTGCCAGCCCCAGTCCGGTCACCATGCCAAGGCGGGCACACATGATTTGTACCGCCGCCATCAACGGGAAAGAGAACAGCGCGGTCCACAAGGGCGTATAGCCGAATGCGGCGCCGGTGACCGAATACGTGGAGATGCCCGACGGGTCGTCATCCGCGGCGCCGGTAATCAATCCTGGGCCAAGATTCGAAAAAAATCTGCGGAATCGCCCTTGCAGGACAAATGCGCGCCGGGCGGCCTTGGCGCCCGGAGAGTTCTGGCTCATCGGCCCCCGATCCATGCCCCCCTGATTCTACAGCATCCCGGTTCCATGGACCGGCTCGATCCCCGTGCCTGTCAAGGCTCAACTCCGGGATCGCAGTTCTTCTACGGCGCGAAACCAATCTTCTTCCGGCGATCCTTCCGGACAGCCCCTGCCTTGCCAAAGCTGATGAGCAAGAGACGCGATGTCCTGCTCTGTGGCTTCGGGGGGGATCGCACCGGCGCCATGCCCGGTCCTGAATCCCGGATGCTCGTTTTGTGGGTACAGGTAAGACTGATTGGAGTGCTCGAGGCCTTGTCTGGAGCTTTCATGGCCGGTCAGGTGATCTTCTTTTCCGTGTTGCCCGGCGCCGCTACGATGGGCGTGAACGGCAAGGTCACGGTGTTCAGCCGCTATCTGTTGTGATTCGTGCATGAGCACTGCTACTGCACGCGTGCCGCCATCTCTCGCGCCGGTGCAGACAGAAGGTTGCCCGATGACGGCGCGATCGCCTCCGTGATCGCGGTCGTGTCCATCACATTATTCTTCAGGAATACGTCAATATGCTGTTCCATTTCAGCCGGAAACCGGGGCACGGGCCCCACCAGCTTCTCGCCGTAAGCCTTGAGCACTACTTCTTTGAACACCGGCAGCGCAACCCTGCCGCCGGTCTCTCCCGGCCCGAGCGAACGGTTGTCGTCGAACCCTATACGGACGGCGACGGTGATTCCTTCAGGACCGTAAGTGGACCCCACGAAGAGCGCGTCCCGGAACTCGTTTGTCGTTCCCGTTTTTCCCATGACAGCGATCGGGAACCCGCGGGAATCAAGGGCATGAGCCGTGCCGGTGGGCATGCGCACCACGCTGCGCAGGCCCTCCTGAATGAGCGAGAGCGCGTCGCCCTCGACATGCTCCGGAGATGACTCGTGTCCGCTATCGGCTATTACCTCGCCCGAATCGCGTACGATCCTGCGGATTACATACGGCTGGGCAAGAATGCCCGATGCGATCGTGCGGTACGCATTGGCCAGCTCCAGCAGGTTCACCTCGGAAGCGCCCAAAGCCGTCGTGGCATATGGGTGCAATGGCGTCCGTATCCCGAGACTGCGCGCCGTCTTCAGGACGCTGGCGACCCCGATTTGCTCTGTAATCCAAATTGCGACGGTGTTTCTGGATTCCGCCAGTGCCATTCGGAGGGGGATCATGCCCTTGAACTGACCATCGTAATTCGATATCCATTTCACCTCCTGGTCCAAGCCATTGGCGACGCTGATGGGTTCGTCGGGCACCACCGTATCGAGATTGAATGTTCCTTCCCGAAAGGCGGCGAGATAGACGATGGGTTTCATGGCGGACCCGGGTTGGCGCAGGGCCTTCGTGACGCGGTTGAAGTCGACATATGCGCTGGAGCGGTCTTTGTAGAACTCGCGGCCGCCCGTCTCGGCGAGGATGCTCGCATCGCGGTTCCTCAGTACGACTACCGAGCCCTGGATCAGGCCGCGGGCCCTCGGGTGCCGCTTCTCGTACAGCAGAAGGCCGCCCTCCAGCGCCTTGTTCGCAATCTGCTGCACCGCGGCGTCCACCGTCGAGTAGACCTGGATTCGCCCCTGCCGCAGGTCCGTTACGCTGCAGTCGGCGCGGCGCCTTGTGAGTTCGTCAAGGATATTGTCGACGGCCGCGGACGCCTCGACGGTCTTGTCCTTGTGCTGCGCCACCACCTCGATCGGGCGCTCTTTGGCTCTCCGCGCGTGCTCGGGAGAAATAAAGCCGCGTGCGGCCATAAGCTCCAAGGTTTGGTTTCTGCGCTCGAAGACTCTCTTGGTCTCGCTCGCACTGGGTGCGTAGTAACGGGCGGACTTTGCGGTGCCGGCCAGCAGCGCGGCCTTGTCCGCGTCATCCGCGGTGAACATGCCGAGAGGCCTGCCAAAATAGTACTCTGCCCCTTTTGCAAACCCGTACTGACCGTTTCCCATGTAAACCAGGCTGGCATACCGGGCCAGAATCTCTTCCTTGGCCCGACGCTTGGAACCGAAGTGTTTCCGCATCTGTTCTTCGACCCACAACGAGAGGCGGATCTCCTCCACCTTCCGAGCCAGCATATTGACCGTTCGCGCGCCGATCACCCTCGACAACACGCGAGTCAGGAGTTTGCCGTGCCTGAGTTGGCCGCTGTTCTCTTCCGCCGTCATGGTCTTGAGAAAATAACCGCGCACCAACTGTTGGGTGATGGTCGATCCGCCTTGCGGGAAGATCGCTGAATTGTTAGCCGCATCTCGACTCCCCATCCTCGTCAGGCGGCCCATCAGATTGCCGAGCCTGATTTTGCACAGCACGCGTGCAAATCCGGAGTAGTCGACTCCAGAATGGGAAAAGAAGTTCTTGTCCTCCGCGGCGAGGATCGCGTCGCGAACTATGGGCGGGATTTCCTCATATCGGGTGATCTGGCGGGATTCCGTGGCCATCTCCTTAAGGGGCTGGCCCTTGGCATCGTAAATGCGTCCGATCGTGGGGAACTCAAACCGGATGAAGCTTTCCAGATCGGGCAGATTGCTTCTATCGAAGTAGACGTGATAGAAAACCGCGGTAGCGAGGACCGCCGCAACCGCCGTTGTACAAAGGACAAGGCGAACGACACCGGCGGTCCAATCGAGCCGCCCGAGCCGGGTCCTGCGGATTCTCCGAACCGCTGCCCGGGCGCGCACTCGCATACGCTGGAACCGGGTTCGAACAGACATCGCCGAGCCCTCTCGTAGAGGTGGTCTCGCTACGCTCATCGGGAGGTCGCCTTCGCCAATGGGTTCAGCGTGGCGCTGCAGGTGTCTCGGCTTTGTGCCGGGTAGATCGTCCAGGCATCGGCTGGAACGCTGCTATACCGGCTAAAGTGGACTCTCTGCTCGATGCGCAGGACTTGTAGCAGTCCCAACCGGGCCGAAGCGAATACTTGCAGGCGATCCGGCAGCCAGACTCCATCGCTCACGCAGGTCAGATCCAGGGTCGCGCGGGATCCCTTCGCCACGCGGACCAGGAAGAACCCTACCGAAATGGTATCGATGACTTCCGCTTCCACCTTCACTATCTGGTGGTCTTGCTGGTCCACCCAGAATCTGCCTTTCAGAGAGCGAAACAGCCTGGCGGTGCGGGATCGGGGCTGGTATCCCTGGCGTGGCATGGCCTCGATTATAAAGACACTGTGGCCGTCCATCGTCTCTTCTCCGGCCAGCCGGAACTCGAAAGCTTCCGCCAACTCGAGCCAGGCCTCACGCTGCCAATCCGGGCGCCTCTCGTATGCAAACACGCGTTTGGCTCGCTCCGCCCCGGTCTCTTGCCGGCGCTCGGCGATACTCTTGGCGAGGCTTTCCCGCTCCCTCTTCTCTTCGGTGGGGAGCAACGGGCGGTCGTCTCTCTCGACCAGTTGCCGGTAGGGCGTGCCTTCCTGCAACGTGACGTCGTAAGTCTGCACCTCGGATAACTTCACCCTTCCGTCGGCGTCCAGACGCCGGAGTTCCACCCGTTGCAGGAAGGTGTAGTTCCGGGCGATCCTCCAGTTTTGCTCATCCGCGGCAACGGCCTGGCGGATGATCGCGCGCGCATCTACCTGGCCCAGTAGGCAGCTGGTAGCGGCCAGGCCCAGCAGGAGCACACGCAGATCGCCCAGGATTTTCATCACCAGTTCTCGTAGATGCACGCCATACACCACACCACAATCGCACCGGCGCCTCCAGCGTGTTTCCCGCGCCGATAGTTTCCATCGGGCGCCAGGAAAGCAGTTGTACAGCAGTTCTTGCGTTTTCGACGGCAAGACTTGCACGTACCTGGGTAGCCGGAGGTTCGAGCGACAGCCAATCATGCGGCAGCGCTCGACTGGTCCGATCCAGATTGCCGTTCCTGCCTTTCGCGCCCGGTCAGGAACTGTTGGCGGGAACGGCCCGCAAAGTGCCCCCGGTTCGGTATGCGGCTGACTTGTGTGCTAGCGGCGACTGCTTCGATTCTGGCGCTGGCCGGCGCGGGCACGGGCGGACCAGCGAAAAATCGCGTAGGTGCTCCGGTCCCCAGGAGTCTTGCCGCGAACGAAATAGAGGACTCAACCAAGACCGGCGCCGTTGGGCCGGGAGCGACGGGGCCAAGGGTCGCGCGGGCGCAGATTCTTCTGGACCGTGCCCGGTTTTCGCCGGGCGAAATTGACGGCGTCTACGGTGACGATTTCGGGATTGCGGTAAAGGGATATCAGGAAAGCCACGGTCTGAAGCCCACCGGCACAATCGATGCCGAGATGTGGCGCCTGCTCGATACCGACGCAGGCCCTGTTCTATTGACCTACACGATTGCTCAAACGGATGAAAAAGGCCCGTTCCTGCCACTACCGGCTGACGTCCAGGAAAAGGCGAAGATGAAGTGGCTGGGCTTCGAAACGCCGGAGGAAGGACTGGGCGAGAGGTTCCATAGCTCGCCGAAGCTTCTGGCCGAGTTGAATCCCGGCAAGAAACTGGACACGGCGGGGGAGCGGATCACCGTGCCAAATGTGCGGCGCGGCGTTGTGCGCCTGGCGCTACGCGTCGTGGTATCGAAGTCAAAACGCACGGTAATCGCCTACGGCGCGGGCGGCAAGGAACTGGCGCAGTATCCGGCCACGATTGGCGACACGCACGATCCGCTGCCGATCGGTCATTGGACCATTACGGGCATTGTGCACTATCCGTGGTTCAACTACGACCCGGAGCACTTCTGGAACGCGGACCCGAAACAAGCGAAAGCGGTGCTCCCACCGGGTCCGAACAATCCCGCCGGCGCGGCGTGGATCGGCCTGTCGAAAGAACATTATGGAATCCATGGGACGCCGGACCCAGGGAATATCCGGCACGGTGAATCGGCTGGCTGCATCCGGATGACAAACTGGGATGTGGCGGATCTGTCGCACATGGTTCGACGGGGCACACCGGTCGTCCTGGAGGAGTAGCTTTGAGGCTCTGCGTTTGCATTGCCGGGCTTTTCCCAGTGTTTCTCGCGGTTGGCGCGACCTCTTCCATTCTCGAGATGACTCCGCCCATCCGCGGTCTCGCCCTCGCCGATCTGCGGGATATGTTCGAAGAAGTTCACAACGGGCATCCGCATGAGGCGATCGACATTCTGGAGCCGAGAGGGACACCTGTGCGTGCCGTGGTATCCGGAACCGTCCGCAAACTGTTCCTCAGCAAACCGGGCGGCAACACGATATACCAGTTCGACGAAATGGGAGTGTATTGCTACTACTACGCGCACCTGGACCGGTACGTGGAAGGGTTGCGCGAGGGAATGCGGGTCGGGCGCGGGGACGTCATCGGTTTTGTAGGATCGACGGGAAATGCGGATCCGCGCACGCCGCACTTGCATTTTGCGATCTTCGAGTTGGGACCGGAAAGGCTGTGGTGGAAGGGGAAGGCCGTTAACCCCTATCCTGGCCTGGCAGCCGCGGTGAAGCGGGCGAAATAACCCGTCCCGATACAGCGGAGCCGAGCATCCCCGGTTTACTTTATCTTCGTGGCAAAGAGAAGATTGGACGCGACTCGTCCATAACCGTAACCGATCCGGAAAGCGAGCGGCCTGGGCTCCAGTGTCAGGTAGGCTTTCCTCAAATCCGGCTGTTCCAGCCACCGGAAGCTCCCGTAAGGGCGGACATACTCGCCGTACAACTGCACCCGCCAGGGCGGTGCGATGTAGAAGTGGTACGGGATTCCCGAGTCGTCCTGCAGAACCGCTATGCTCTTCGACAGCACAAGCTCCCGAATCATCGAAAACTCCGGCCTGTGGACCATGTAAGAAGTTGCCTTGAGAAATGTGGTGGTCGCCTTGAGCCTGGAAATGAAGCTCAGGAAGGGATGGTTCTCCTGCAGGCGCTTGTCCGACAGGTTCACCGAAAAATAGAACAGCTTGTGAACGGACTGGTCGCCGTCCTGGCGGAACTCGACTTCCACGCCCTTGTTGCCGATCCTGTCTGGCGACTTGTAGTCGGATGCGCGCTCAACGATCTGTCCGGCTTCGTTCAGCCGGACATACCCGAAGCCCAGAATCGTGTGGCCTGCCCGAACCAGCAACTCCAGAATAGGCAGCAAAAGTCCATCGGTTACCTGTCCTCGAAACTGGCGATCCATCTGGCGCGTGATGAAGAAACTCCGGCCCAGTTCCGATGCCACCGTAGATCTCATCGCCGCCAGATATCTCTCGAGGTTCTTCCGCCCGAGTTGCTTCGGACTCGGCAGTGTCCCGGCCGGCTCCAGCCCGACCATTATATAGATAGGGGCCCGCGGGAAGAACACTGTAACCATCAGCGAGTCCGGACCGCTGAATGGGTAAAAGACGGGCGAAGCTGCGGTCGGGTGTCCGCCAAGCTCGTTCTTCTGGAATGCACGCATCCCCGGCAGGGGTCCATTCTCAATCCTGCTCCAGGCGCGTTCCATTTCACGCCGGTGTCTCGCCCAGGCCGCTTCATTTTGAAGGCCGGCCAACGGGCTGCCGGGGTGCGGAGGCAGTCCAGCCAGAAAACGCCCGGCATCATCGGCGTAGCGGTCGTGAGGGGTAGGATACAGGAGCCGGTCTGCCGCAGACTCCTCGATCCGGGTCTTGGAGGCGTGATTGCATGCAAGCATCAGCACTGCCGAACACAACCACACGCATTGAATACATCGATGCCGGCGTCGGACTAGAAACAATTCCAGGAACCCCGCCTTCATTGTCTCCTAGTCTACGCCGCTCGCCGTTCGAAAATATTCCTGCTGCCACCGCTCCCGGCCGGCGCGCGAGTAGCGCCGCCGTGGTCCGCGGAAGCTGACCCTTCGTATATCGCGGGGGCTCACTTTATATTGGACGTGAAGCGCGCGGCCACCATTGCGCCCGGGTCGGTCTGAAAGGCGAGGATTTCCTTGCCGGCGTTGACCAGAAACCCACGCATGGTCATCGGCAAAGGTCCGGCGGCCAGCCCTTCCTGAGCCGGGATCGTCCATCCGAACCGTACCGAGCAGTCGCTCTCCACCTGAAAGCTGCCGTTCTCGGCGATATCGAGCGTCCCCTTGGCGGAAACCGTGTGCGGAACTTCGCCCGGTTGCATCGGTGTGGTGCTGCCGGAGACCGTGAAAGAATATTTCTTCAGGAGATCCGCCGCCGAGCACGTATCGGATGTCTTCTGCATGATCCCGCGCTGCGCGCCGCCCGGGTCGGTCTGTTTGAATTGCACGCTGGTTCCGTCGGCCGAAAGCATTCCGCTGAAATTCTGGAAGGCGCCGGAATCGTCCTGCAGCTTCCAGATCACCGAACAGTCCGATTTCGCCTCGTAGATCCCCGTCACCGGGTTCCCCAGAAGTAATCCGCGGAAGGTGGCGGATGCCGTGCCGCTCAGGCTGCCGTGCCCATCGAAGGCGATGCGGCCCAGGCTGGCAGTCGGTTTCGGCGTCCCGGATATGTCCGTCGAGCCGGTCAACTGAAACGCATACGGCCCAACCAGGTCCGCGGGATTGCAGACGCCGGCAACCTGCGCGTCCAAACCCGGAAGCAAAACCAGGAGCAACAGCCAATTCGCCCGCATGATGTACTTTATGAGCACATAGGGAGCCAAACCCGGTCGAAAGCGCGAGTTATATGTACGGACGTCCCCCACAGCTCCGCTACTTCGCTGCGCACGGAGTCCCTGCGCGCACCTCGCCGAAGAACGGGGTGCCCTCCTGCTGCACGCATTCGGCCGCGTAGAGGTACATAGCGGCCGACCAGGTCTGCCAGTCCCGCCCCATGGGCCGGCCTGTCTGCGCTTGAATCCATTCGTTGAACCCCCACTCCGCCTCGTTTTCGTGCCACGGCCTCACCAGTTCGGTCAGCGCCAGCAGCTTCCGCCTCGCCAGCCCCATCCGCCCCGCCGCTACACATGCCGCCACATAGAAGCCGCAGACAAACGGCCACACGCCCCCGTTGTGATACTCGCCGGGCCGGTTGAAACGCTCGTATCGCGGCCGCCAGTCGGCATGTTGGGGCAGGATATACGGAAACAAACAGGGCGGCAAATCCAGGGCCAGCTCTCCGCGTTCCCGCATGGCCTCGCACTCGGCCTCAACCCATGCCACCAGGTTTCGCGCCCGATCCGGCGAAGCAATTCCAGTCAGGATCGCCAGGCTGTTGCCCAGCAGGTCGAAACGACCGCTGTTAAAGAGCTTGTAGGAGTAGAGGGCGTAATAAGGCTTGGACGGCACTACCAGACCCTCGTGCTCACGGGGGTTCTTCTCCTCGCCGCGGACCTCCAGGCGGTTCATCAATTCGCGCAGTTGACCGGCGGACTCGCGCTCGCCGTAAAGCACCAGATACGCGTAGACCAGCGTATTCACGTACAGCCCATAACCCATCACCCACTGCTCGTCACGCCAGTCGCTGGTCGGTAACTGCGATACCATCACCGTGTCGCCGGGGCTCTGGTACCGCATCCACTTCAGCGCTTTCTGCGCTGCCTCGTCGAGGAACTCGGGCTGGTTGGCCGATCTCCTGTACAGTGCCAGGCCCAGGAGGAACAGCGGAGTCGTATCGCTGGCGCCGCGGTCGGCAGGATCGTTCGCCAGTGATGGAATGTGGCCGTGCGGCGTCTGATTGCTTGCCAGCGCCGCCAGGGTGCGCCGCACCGCGTCCGCCAACTCCTCGTTTCCGGTCGTCAGAATGCCCAGGGTTGAAATCATGAGGTCCCGCGTGTAAGGTTCCGGGTATCCCCACCCGGCGGTCCGCGGCAGTCCTTGAAACGGCCCCCGCGCGTTGTGCAGCAGGACGCGGATGGCCGCCTCTTTGGCCCGATCTACAGAGGCAAGCGACTTCTCGTCCATATGCGTGGCCACCCACTGTCTAATGAATTCCCAACCGGCCGGACACGATCTTCAGGAAACGCCTGGCTACCTGGCGATAGTCGAACAACTCGACCACGTGTTTTCGGCCCGCTTCGCCCATCCTCCGCCGCAGACCGCTGTCCTGCATGAGTGTCAGGAGGTGCTTGGCGATGTCCGCCACGCTGGCTCGGTACTCCGCTGTCCGCGGGGTTGGAAATACGATGCGATGGCTATTGTCGATCCCGTGGCCTTCCCCGAATGCCGCCTCACTGATCTTCCTCTCCTCCGCCACTTCCGCCAGGAATGCGGTTTCACCGTGGACCAAGGTGTCGAGGAATCCCATCGCGCGGATCGCGATCACCGGCTTGCCGCAGGCGTTAGCCTCCACCTGAATCATTCCGAAACCCTCCAGCCGCGACGGTGCGGCGTAAATATCGCAGGCGGCCAGCAGGTAGGGCATGAAATTGTGCGAGACCACGTTGGTGGAGTAGATGACCTTCTTGTCGATGCCCAGATGCGCCGCCAGTTCGAGGTCGATCAGGTTCTGTTTCTCCGTGCGGGGCTGGGGCCAGACTTTGCAGACATATCTCCAGTCGGGCGCCTCGGCATCGATCAGCGCCAGCGCCTGCATGACTTCCTGGGCGCCCTTGGACGCCGCATCGCCGCCGACGGTCAGGATCATGAGCTGGTCGTCGGACACTCCCAAAGCCTCGCGGATCGATCGCACCTTGAGGTCGTCACGGCTGCGCGGCGCGAAGCCGTCCGTATCGCAACCCACCGGCAGCACCTCGATATTGTCTCCCCGGATGCCATCCCGGACGTATGTCTCCTTCACCCAGTTGGAGGTAACCAGGATCAGCGGCAGGGCGTTCAGCACCTCGTGGTGCGCCGCGACGTAACCATCGGCCAGGAGCCACGGCACGGTCTTCATCCCGAACTGTTGCGGATGGAGGACCAGGTGCGGAACATGGCCCCAGAACCCTATACCGACCACCACGTCCGGCTCGAACCAGCGGTAGTACCATTCCTTTTCCAGGGGCGATTCGAAGTGTACCGGGTGGACATCCACGCCGATCTCGCGCAAGCCCCTGCAAAATAGCTGACCCTGCGTCGCCAGTCCGGCCGCCGATGGCGGGTATTCGGTCAGCACAAGTACTTTCATGATGGTTGCTCCCAGGGCGCGGCCGCGCGCTTGACCGCCGCTTGTGCCGAGTCAAAGCACCAGAACCCCTCTTCTCGCGGAGTGATCTGTGCTTCCCAACTGTCGATCTTGAACCCGTACAGATCCGTAATCAACCGGCGCTTTTCCAGCCAGACATCGTCTTCCAATACGTCCCGCCGATCGGCATCCTCGCGCACCCGGGGCAAGTACGCCCGGTCTCCGTCTTCGTAAGCAAACATCCACAATCGCCTGGTGTCGATACCGCCCGATCGCCAAAGCTCCACCACGGTCTGGCAGCACTCCGCATGCCGGCGGTGCCGTGTGTACTCGCCCTTCGGGCCGTGGGTCAAAATCAGGTCGTAGCTGTTTCCGGCCAGTAGCCGGGCGGTGGTCTCCCGAACCTGCCCGGCGGGCAGCGGCCCCGGGTCCGGTCCATCGTCGAGATCCGCCATTTCACCCTCCGCCCCCAATCGCCGCAAGACCCGGCGGAACCTTGGCGCGCGGTCCGAATCCGCTGCCCTGCATAGGGTCACGATGCGCCAAAGAAACTCCGGATGCGTCAGGATGTAGCCGCCGCACCAGAGCGTCTCGTCGTCCGGATGGGCGACAACAACAGCGGCCCGGGGCCGACCGTCTGACATGGGAGTCATGTTTTATTCGAAAGGAGTCAGCGGATCGGCTCGACGCGATTCCGAGCCGCGCGTGTAAGCAAGTGGTTTTCGGCCTTTCTCAACTGAACTATAGCATCTCTGGCCGTGTGCGTCTCCTGCCATCTAACTCTCCCGGGCCGAACCACGTGCAAAACCTGCCTTCCATTGGTGCAGGTTTGGCTGCTTCAGCACCTCGCCGTCCTGCGACTCTAACGGCGCCGCCTCTCGATCGCAATGGAGGCAAACGTGCTTTACCTCAGACTTGGGAGGAACATCTTGACTACTTTTGAGACACTAACGCAATCGGCGTCGGAGCTGGGCCGGTCCGCCGGCAGGAAACTGGATGAAGCGCGAGATGAGACAGGAGGCGCGCTCCATACGGCTGCCTCCTCCGTTCGCTCGACAGGACGCCAGGGTTCCGAGGCAATCGACAACTTCGCTACCAGCGCAGCGGATCGACTGGATGCCGCGGCCTCCTACGTTGAAGATCATGACCTGAGAGATGTCTTCACCGGCTTGCGGAGGTTTGCTCGCCGGCATTTGACCGGCTCTCTGGTGGTCGCGGCCGCGATCGGCTTTCTGGCCGGATCCGCCGCATGCCGGGTGACCCACTCGTTTCGGAAGATCTCCTGAGGGGATTATAGCTTCCTAAGAGTTTGATCTCCCAGCCTTTTCGGAAAGTGGGCTTAATCCACCTGGTGGCGTCTTTATTGTTCGAGAACTGCATTCTGGCGTTGTACCCCGGGAGCTTGCCCTGGTAGTGTGAGGCCACCGCGCCGAGGACGACCCAAGCGTTGAACGGCCCGGCAATGCTGAAGTTGGAGCAGGCCGGAGCACCGCCCTTGCAGGCACGGACCCAGTCGTGGGTATGCGCGGCAATGTTCCAGTCCGTAATGGTGCCGCCGGGGCTGGGACCAGGCGAGCGGGCCAGGTGGAGAAGTTCAAAGACTTCCGGCAGAGCTCCTCCCTATCGCTCTGCGAAATTGCCTACGCCCAGCCGATGCTCACCCAACCCCCGGATCCTTCCCGATGGCCATCCCTATTTTATTGAAAGTTCAGAGCTTAATGGCTTTCTGGTCAGATCAGCCAAGTTTTCACATAGTGAAAGCTACCCGCAGGAGTTTACGGTGGTTGACCACCTGCGCACCGGCGTTATAGACTCCCAACAGTGAAATCTGTGAAAGGCCGAGTGCTGTCCTGAGGGGGACGCTGTGCGAAACCATTCCCGTAAACGTCTGTTGCCATTCGGCGCTGCTCTTTGGATAGTGTTATCGATCTGCTTCTTCACCGCCGGGCGGTCTTGGTCGCTGAGCCCGCCCGCGCTGATCGACTATGACCGGCAGGTGCACGCGATCCTGGCGGAGAAGTGCCTGGCCTGTCACAACGCCGAGAAGCGATCGGGCGGGCTTTCGCTGGCCAATTACCAGGATGTCCTCAGTGGCGGGCGCACGGGTGCGGCGGTCAAACCGGGCAGTAGCGCGACCAGTTTGGTGGTCAAGCGCATCACCGGCGCGATTCAGCCGCGGATGCCGTTCGGCGGAGACGCTTTGGCCGATTCCGAGATCGCCCTGATCCGGAGTTGGATCGATCAAGGCGCGCGCGCCACTCCCGCTTCGGCGGCCGCCAGGGCCAGGTGGGATCCGCCGTTGGCGCTCAGTGCGCCGCCGGTTCCGAATTCTCTCTGGAAAGGTTGGACCGATCCGGTGGACCGCTTTACAGCCAGGTACCTTGTGGATCAGAAGGTGCGGCAGCCGTCCCTGGTAAGCGACGGGGAATTCCTGCGCCGGGCCTACCTGGACATCTGGGGACTGCTGCCGGACCCGGCTCAGTCGCAAGAGTTCCTCAAGGACACCCGGCCCGATAAACGCGGCCAACTCGTGGCCAAGCTGTTGGCGGACAACACCAAGTACTCGGAGAACTGGATTTCTTATTGGAACGACCTGCTGCGCAACGATGAAGGGGTCGCCTACTATTCCGACACTGCGGCCCGAAAGAGCATCACGGGCTGGCTTCTCAACGCTCTCGAAAGCAATGAGCCGTACAACCAGATGATAACGGAGCTGCTGAATCCGACGAAGGACACCGATCCCGACGGCTTTCTAGTAGGCGTGAACTGGCGCGGGACGGTCAGTGCGAGCCAGGCTCCCGCGATGCAGGCCTCGCAGAACACCGCGCAGATTTTCCTGGGAATCAACTTTAAGTGCAACTCCTGCCACGACAGCTTTATCAGCAAATGGAAGCTGAAGGATGCCTACGCCCTGGCAAGCTATTTCTCCAAGGAGGAGAAGCTGCAGTTGTATCGCTGCGATGTGGCGCAGGAAGGCTTTGCCACCGCGGCGTTCCTGTATCCGGAACTGGACCGGCCTCTGCCTTCTTACAGCCTGGCGGACCGGCGTGCCACCGCGGCGGCGGTCTTTACCGATCCCAGGAACGGCCGGATGCCGCGCACGTTGGTGAACCGGATCTGGGAGAAGCTGATGGGCCGGGGAATCGTGGAGAACGTGGACGACATGGATGGTGAGCCATGGAGTCCCGAACTGCTGGACTGGCTGTCCAGCGAGTTCGTCGCCAGCGGCTACGACCTCAAACACCTGATCGGCACGATTGTCAGTTCCAGAACTTACCAGCTTCCAACGATCGCGCGCACCGGCGAAATGCCCAAGCAGTTTTCCTTCCGGGGTCCCGAGTTGCGGCGGTTGACGGCCGAACAGTTCGCGGATGCAATTGCCGCGATTACCGGCGACTGGCACGTGACTGCGCCCCGTGGCAATGGACCCGGCGGAGGTGCAGGAGTTGGCGCCAATGGACCGGGCCCTCGGGGAGAAGTTTCGGGTGCCCCTCTGGATGGTTCCAACGCTGGTCTGCTGGCTGCCGGTATCTCCACAGGGCGTGGAGGAGGCCGCGGCGGACAGCCCGGAGGCCGCGACGGACAAGCCGGTGGCCGTGCCGGCCAAGCAGGCGGCCAGGCCGGCCTACAGCCAGGGGAGCCTCAAACCATCCCGGGCGGGGAGTATGCACGGGAGTGGAAGATTGCCGGCAGTAGCCTGACACGCGCGATGGGCCGTCCTATCCGCGACCAGGTCTTTTCGACCCGGGAGACCATCGCGACCACCGTTCAGGCGCTCGAACTGGTCAACGGGGAAACCCTGACCCACTGGCTGTGGAGGGGATCTCGCCGCATGCTGGGTGAACTTCCGCCCGAGCCCGCCAGCCTGTTCCGCCGGCAGGTGGCTCCGAATCGCACCGCAGCCAAAACGCCCGCAAATGATGCGGCGGCGAATAATGCCCCAGTCCCGCTGGACACCGACCCGACCCGGCAGGCCGGTGGTGGACGCGGCGGGGCCAATGTACCCGTGCCCTTCAACATCGAGATTTCGAAATCCCAGAAACTATACCTGATCGTTGAGGACAACGGTTCTACCTCGCCCGACCAGGGCGCGCCGATCTGGCTGAACGGCATGTTGGTGGGTCCTTCCGGGTCCACGCCGCTCACGGCCCTCACCCCGGTCGATGCTTCAGGACTTCGTGAAGATACCAACCCGATCATTCCATCCGGGGCCACGGACCCGGTGACCAACGCAGTACGCGTCAAGTTTCCGTCGGTTGTCGTGTACGACATCGCGGGAAAGGGCTTTACGCGATTCCAAGGCGCGCCTGCGATGGAAAACCCGGTGAATAACGCGGCGTTCGGTGGCGGCACGGTTTCGGCGCGATTCTTCGTTTTCGATCAGAAGCCCAACCTCGACCGCCTCTCCCCTCCCAAGCCTGAGACGCCACTGCCGCCCGGGCCGGTATTGAAGACTATTCCCGAGACAGTGGACCGGGTGTATTGGTACGCGCTGGGCCGTGCACCTTCGGCTGCCGAGCGGCAGATTGCGGAGGGCGCGCTGCGCGATCCCTCGCACCCCGGCAAGCCTTCAGCGGACGGCCTGGCGGACTTACTCTGGGCGGTTACCATGACGCCCGAATTTCAATTTGTTCGATAGGCGACTTAGAGGTAACCAGTATGAGCGGCAGACTTACGAATTCGGAAGAGAAGAGAATCGGCAGCATGCTGAGCAGGCGTGGGTTCATGGGCCGCGGAGTCACCGCGGCTGCCTCGCTGGCCGCGCTGGTGGGCCGGGAACCGGAGTTGGTTCGCGCAGCGCCCGCGACGCCGGCGACCGCGGATTCGATCATCGTTCTGTGGATGGCGGGCGGGATGGCAGCTACCGAAACCTTCGACCCGAAACGCTACACGCCGTTCGCTCCCGGGGTCCGCACCGCGGAGGTGCTGAGCACATTCCCCTCCATCGACACCGCGGTCGATACCATCAAGCTCTCGCAGGGGCTGGAAAAAGTCGCCAAGGTGATGGACCGCACCTCGCTGATCCGCACTTTTCAGGGTCCGGATCTTGGGTTCATCCTTCATTCCCGGCATCAATACCACTGGCACACGGGATACATCCCGCCGCAGCCGATGGCGGTGCCGCATATCGGATCGGTCATTGCGAAGACGCTGGGGCCGAGGTCCGACACCGTGCCTCCGTTCATTTCGATCGGACAGAATATGGAGATCGGGGCGGAAGCTCCGGCTTTGAAGTCCTTTCATACGGCTGGATTCCTGGGGACGGAATATGGCCCGTTCCTGATCACGGACCCGCAGGACTCGGCTTCGGCGGTCCGGCCGCCCAGCGATCTGGGGAATACGCGTTTCAAAAGCCGGCGCAAGCTGTACGAGCAACTGCTGGCCAAACAACCGGTCTATCAGTTCGCCGGCGATTTCCAGCGCGAAGCGTTGCTGCGGTCGCAGGATGCGGCTGACCGGCTGCTGAGTTCCAAATCGGCCAAGGCGTTCGACCTGTCCCTGGAGCCGAAAAACGTCTTCGACACTTACAACACCAGCCGGTTCGGCCAGGGTTGCCTGCTGGCGCGCCGCTTAGTGGAGGCGGGTGCGCGCTATGTCGAAGTCACAACGGAATACATTCCGTTCCGCTGGTGGGACAGTCATCAGGACGGCCACGAACGCGCCGTCTTAATGAAACAGAGCATCGACGCTCCGGTGGCCCAACTGGTGCTCGACCTCGAAGAGCGCGGCCTGCTGAACCGGACTCTGATTGTACTGGCGAGTGAGTTCAGCCGCGATGCGGTGACCGAAGGCAAGGTCGGTAAGGAAGTCCGCGACCAGGCAACTACTCCCGACGTGATGCAGGTGCCGATGCACTACGGCATGCACCGCCATTTCACCGCCGCCGGCGCGGTTCTGATGGCCGGCGGCGGCGTGAAAAAGGGATTTTTGTACGGAAAGACCGCCGACGAGCGGCCCTGCACGACCATCGAGAACCCAGTTCCGGTGGAGGACTTGCACGCCACCATGTATCACGCGCTGGGTATTGCTCCCGACCAGTACTTCTTGAATGAGAGGCGCCCTGTCTATGTCACCAAAGACGGCAAGGGCAAGGTCATCAACGAGCTCTTCGCGTAAGCCAGGCCAGGAGGATCGCAATGGAAGTGACACGTCGAGAGTTTATGGGCACCGGTCTCGCCGCCCCACTCATTCTGCGGGCTCAGGACAAGGCGGGCACAAGATTGCCGGTTCTCGGCGAAGGTGAATTCCAGTACGAGGCCATCCACGATTGGGGCGAGCTTCCATCCCACATCAAGTGGGGCAACACCCACAATGTAGCGGAGGATTCTCAGGGCAACATCTATGTCCATCACACGGTATACGCCGACAGTGACAGCCCGGACTCGATGGTGGTATTCGATCGCAACGGCAAGTTTGTTCGCTCATGGGGAAAGGAATTCCGCAGCGTGGCCCACGGTATGTGGCTGCAGCAGGAAGGACGCCAGGAGTTTCTGTACCTGACCGTCAATGCCGCCAACGCCCGTATGCAACCGCAGCCGGAGCTGTTCTCGACAGTGCTCAAGGCCACGCTCAAGGGCGAGATCGTGTATAAGATTCAAGGACCGCCCGACATTCCCGCTTACTACACACCGGCGGACAAGCCCGCACCGGCGCTCCCCTTGTATAATCCGACCAATATTGCCATCGCGCCCAATGGTGATTTATATGTCGCGGATGGCTATGGTTCCTACTACATCAACCACTACAACAATAAAGGCGAATACCTCAATACCTTTGGCGGGCGCGGCTCCGATCCGGGCCAACTGAAGGAGCCCCACGGAATCTGGGTGGATACGCGCGGGGGGAGCCCGATCCTGACGGTCGCGGACCGCCGAAACAACCGGTTGCAGCGGTTCACCATGGACGGCACCCACATTGATTTCATCACCGGCTTCCGCTTGCCCTGCCATTTCCACGAGCAGAAAGGCAATGTTGTCATCCCCGATCTCCAGGGACGGGTGACCCTCATCGACAAGAACAACCGGATCATCGAACATTTGGGCGACGCGACCCCGGCTTCCCCGCCTAACCCGTCACGCAATACCAAGGACCGGGCGAGCTTCGTTCCCGGTCAGTTCGTGACCCCGCACGGCGCCATCTTCGACCACGAAGGAAACATCTTTGTGGCCGAATGGGTCGAGATTGGCCGCTTGACCAAGCTCCATAAGCTGGCCTAAAACCTTATATGAGATTCCCGACCGGGGTTGTGATCGTGGCCGCGGCAGCAGCGCTCACTGGTTTCCGGATCCGCGCGCAGCAGGCGGGGCCGGGCCCGGCAGCCAATGCAGGCTGGGTTTCGCTCTTCGACGGTTCCACCCTGGATGGGTGGGATGGGCGGAGCGACGTATGGAAGGTGGAGGATGGCGCAATTACCGGCGAAGTCGCCGGTGGTCCGTCTTCCGTTACTGATACTACTTACATTTTCTGGAAAGGCGGGGAACCCTCGGATTTCGAACTCAAGGCTGAGATCAAGACTGAGGGGGCTTTCGTCAATAGCGGTATCGTGTATCGCGGATATGTGCAACCGGCTCTCCCTCCCGGACCGGGGCGCGCGGGAGCGCCGCCCCTGGGCGCCGCTGACGGCGGAAATCCAGGCAGCGCCGGAGCGGCCGCTGGCGCCAACGGCGGTCAGGGCGCCGGTGGGCGCGGGCGCGGAGGAGGAGGACGCGGGCCCAACAACGCCCCCTATAAGCTGGCGGGGCCGCAACTCGACTTTGATGGCGCCAATCGCTACGCAGGCCAGTATTACGAAATTGCCTCGGATCGTGGCCTCCTCGTGCACCGGGGACAGATTGTAGAAGCCGGAGACCACCCGGAAGTGATCGGCTCTCTTGGCGACGACGGCGCCATTCGTGGCTACATCAAGACCGGAGATTGGAACCAGATTCGGATCGTCGCACGCGGCAATATGCTAATTCATGTGATCAATGGGCATGTGACTTCGATGCTCATCGACAAGGATCCGGCCAGGTTCCGCCCGAAAGGGCTACTGGCATTCCAACTGGAAGGCGCGGGCAAAGTCCGTATCCGCAATATCTGGTTGAAAGCCGAGTGAATCCGACGGCGACTGACAAAATGGCACTTACCATCAGCCGGCGCGCGATGTTAGTGGGTACGCTGGGAGAAGGTCTTCGCGCTCCCGCGCAGCAGAAGCGGGTGCCGGATCGCCTGGTGGTGTTGACATTTGACGACGGGCCCGTCTCTCACGCCACCTATGTCGCGCCGCTGCTGAAGAAGTACGGATTCGGAGCCACATTTTTCGTATGTGAGTTTCCACCGCATTTTGACGACAAGACTCTATACATGAGTTGGGAGCAGATCGCGTCTCTCCACAAGATGGGCTTTGAAGTCGGTAACCATACGATCTCCCACCGCAATGTGACCAGGCAGACGCGCGCGCGGTTTCTGGCGGATCTCCAGGCCCTCGAAGAGAAGGCTTACGCACTCGGAGTTGCGAAAATGGTCAGCTTCGCCTATCCCGGTTACGCCAACAATTCCGCGGCGGTGGAAGTGCTGAAGGAGCGCGGGTATAAGTTCGCGCGCGCCGGTCTGGATCGGATCTACAACCTCGCGACGGACGACCGATATATCATTCCAAGCCTCACCACGAGGACTGACAATCGGGACAAGGTCATAGACCTCTTTCGATCCGCGGAAAATGGCCGTATCGCGGTTCTTACCGTCCATGGCGTCCCGGACAAAGAGCATCCGTGGGTGACGACTCCCCCGGAGTTATTCGAAGAATACTTGAACTTTCTTCAGGAAAACCGCTACAAAGCGATTGCCATGCGGGACCTGGCAAATTACTTGCCGGTATAGCTCCAGGCGGGTCCATCCATGATCCCGCAACCTTTTGTCGGGGACACAAGTTTCATACAGTGAAAGGTTTCGCTTCAATCGGCCGCCAGCGAAGCTCCCCCAATGCGGAACTCATCGATGATCCCTAATCCATTGTTAACACAAGGGTTATTGTGCGCCCTGGAAAGCCGCCTTTTTTCGCATAGTGGAAAATCAGTCGCTTGCCCTGGTGGCCCTTGACGGCGTGTCGAACAAGATATATTATTACGCGGTCTGGCACTCGGTCTGGGGCAGTGTAAAAGGGGTCGCGCCGATCGTCTAAAACCGTGGCAAGTCCATCGCCGTAGGTGCGATGCTCTCAGCGAGAGTCAAGCGCAGAGGGGTGAATATGAGAGTCGGCACGCTGATCGGATTCTTTCTGGGCGCTGTTGCCCTCGCCGGTATCGGCTTGGCGCAGGAAACCCGAGCGACAATTTCCGGAACCGTGGTTGATCCCGGGGGTGCGGTCGTCCCGGCTGTGTTAATCACGTTGACCAATCTCGAGACGAACGTAGTTACCTCAGTCTTAACGAACGAGGCCGGTTTGTATTTGTTTACCAGCCTGAGAGACCTCTGAAATCGCCCGCCTGAAAGATTTCGCTGGACAAATGATGCGGTTTAGGCTACCGTATGGTTGGATGAAACCGATTGTCCGGCCCACCGCCGAAGAGCCCAGGGAGAGT